>NZ_JAERRA010000001.1:1200000-1800000 GCF_016735685.1 Piscinibacter lacus | reverse complement strand
TGGATGCGCGCAACGTGCGCAACATCGTGCTCATGCGCCCGGTGGGCTCCATGATCGAGTTCAAGCAGATCGTCGGCCGCGGCACACGCCTGTACGACGGCAAGGACCACTTCACGATCTATGACTTCGTGAAGGCCCACCACCACTTCAGCGACCCGGAGTGGGACGGTGAGCCGCAGGAGCCAGAACCTGGGGGTGGAGGGCGCGGTCCGCGTGAGGACGATCCCGATCCGCCAGGTCCCGACACCTTGGAGGATCCGCCTCCGCCGCAGCCAAAGACCAAGATCAAGCTCGCCGACGGTAAGGCACGCATGATCCAGAGCATGACGGCGACCACCTTCTGGAGCGCGGACGGGCGGCCCATGTCGGCCGCACAGTTTCTCGAAGCGCTGTTCGGCACCCTGCCCGAATTCTTCAAGGACGAAGACGAACTGCGGCGCATCTGGAGCGCGCCCGAGACGCGCAAGAAGCTGCTGGCCGACTTGGCCGATCGCGGTTTCGGCAAGGAGCCGCTGGCCGAGATGCAGAAGATCATCGAAACCGAGAAGAGCGACCTCTTCGACGTGCTGGCCTATGTGGCCTATGCGCGCGATCCGCTCACACGCGAAGCGCGGGCGGAAGCAGCGCGAGTAGCGGCGGCTGGTGAGTTCACCGACAAGCAGCAGGCCTTCGTCGACTTCGTGTTAGCGCAGTACGTCAAGCAAGGTGTGGACGAGCTCGACGCCGAGAAGCTCTCGCCGCTGCTGCGGCTTCGCTACAAGGCGCTGAACGATGCCTTTGCTGAACTCGGCAAGCCGGAGCAGGTGCGCCAGGTGTTCGTCGGGTTCCAGCGGCACCTGTACAGCAACAAGGCAGGTAGCGGGACGACATCTACGAACTAAGCTGCCTGTGAAGGCTGATCAGCGAGCCGCAAGGTGGGCGCAAGCCCAAGTTGTGTAGCTAGATGCGTAGCTAGATGGCATTACCACTTTACAAGTCGTTGTTTTAAATAGAATTTTCTTGATCATGCGGCTTGCGACCTGGAACGTCAACTCCCTCAACGTGCGTCTGCCGCATCTGCTGGACTGGCTGGCAGCCCATCCGGTGGATGCGCTGGTGCTGCAGGAAACCAAGCTGACGGACGACAAGTTCCCGGCGGCGGAGCTCGAGGCGGCCGGCTACCAAGTCGCCTTCTTCGGCCAGAAGACCTACAACGGCGTCGCCCTGCTCAGCCGTGGCCCGCTGCGGGACGTGCAGCGCAACATCCCCGGCTTTGCCGACGAGCAGGCGCGGGTGATTGCCGGCACGCTGGACGATGCCGACGGCGCGCCGCTGCGGGTGATCGGCGCCTACTTCCCCAACGGCCAGGCGCCGGACAGTGAGAAGTTCGTCTACAAGCGCGCCTGGCTGGCCGCGCTGAGCGACTGGCTGCGCGGCGAGTTGGCTGCCCACCCGCGGCTTGTGCTGATGGGCGACTTCAACATCGCGCCGACCGATGCCGACGTGCACGACCCGGTGGCCTGGGCCGGGCAGATCCACTGCACGCCCGAGGAGCGCGCGGCCTTCCAGGGCCTGCTGGACCTGGGACTGGTGGATGCCTTCCGTCTCTTCGAGCAGCCGGCCAAGAGCTGGAGCTGGTGGGATTACCGCAACCTGGCCTTCCGGAAGAACCAGGGCCTGCGCATCGACCACATCCTGCTGAGCCAGGCGCTGCGGCCGCGCGCCAGCGCCTGCGTGATCGACAAGGCGCCGCGCAAGCTGGAGCGGCCCAGCGACCATGCGCCCGTGCTGGTGACGCTGGGCGACGCGACGGCCTGAACGCGCGGCCCGCTTGGCTGCCGCAGCGGCGGGATGCAGGCGCCCGGCGCCTGCATCCCGGCCCGCAGGCCGGTCAGCGCAGGGCGTTGCGAGCGGCCGCGCCGGTGGCCGGGAAGTCGGTGAAGAGGCCGTCGACGCCGAGCTTGAAGAAGTAGTCGATCTCGGCCCGGCCGTCCTTGAAGCCGTAGATGCCGGCATCGTCGCGGAAGGTGTAGGGATGCACGCGCAGGCCGCGGGCATGGGCGGCTTCGACGACGCCGGTGCTGCCCTCGACGCGGCGGTCGCGCACGTCGACCATGCCGTCGCCGGTGCGGTCGACGCCGTCGTTGACGGTGCGGACGAGATAGGGCTTCCAGGGGCCGATGCCGTCGGCATAGGTCTTGACGAAGTCCAGGCCGGTGGGGGTCAGCAGGTCGGCGAAGGTGCGGGCATCGCCGCGCACGACGAAGTCGTAGGGCTGGCGGTAGGGCGCCACCAGGGACAAGCTGCCGTCGTCGCGCACATCGTCGGCATCGATCAACTGCACCAGGCGCAAGCTGGTCTGGCCGTTGAGGTATTGCAGGTTCGCGACCTCGAAGGACTGGATGTAGACCGGCGCGCTGGCGGTGTTGCCATAGGCAAGGTGCAGCAGGGTGACGAGCTTGTCCTCGAAGGCATTGGCGCCGAAGCCGGCCTCCACCGCATGGAAGGTGGAGTGCTTGATCTCGGGATAGATGCCGATGGTCCGGCCGACGCGGGCGCCCTCGGTCTTGGCCAGGGTGATGATCTCTTCGATCGTCGGGACGGTGTAGAGGCCGTTGAAGCCCTGCGGGCGGCTGGCGCGCGGCTGCACGGCGCGCAGGGTCTTGATCTCGGCCAGGGTGAAGTCGCTGGCGAAGTAGGCGGTGGTCGGCACGCCGTCGACGTTCTTCGTGCGCATGCGCGAGGCCGGGAACTTGCTGGCCACGTCGGTGGTGCTGTCGAGCATGGGCTCGTGGCGGGCCACCATCGCGCCATCGCTCGTCAGCACCAGGTCGGGCTCGATGAAGTCGGCACCCTGCTCGATGGCGAGGCGATAGCTCTCCAGGGTGTGCTCGGGCCGCTCGCCCGAGGCACCGCGGTGGCCGATGACGATGGGTGTTTCGCCGCCCAGCGTGCGCAGGGCCTCGTCATCGCCTCCGCCACAGGCTTGCAGAACGGCGGTCATCAGGAGCAGGCTGAAGGGGGCAGTCAGGCGCATGGGGGGATGGAAGCCGTGGAGGAATCCCGGCATTCCAGCCCAGCGCCGTGGCAGGGCTGTGACGCCCTGCCCGGCCCGGGCTCAGTCGTCGAGCCCCAGCTCCTGGATCTTGCGCGTGATGGTGTTGCGGCCGATGCCGAGCTTGTGGGCGGCCTCGATGCGCCGGCCGCGGGTGATGTCGAGCGCGGCATGGATGAGCTGCGCCTCGAACTTGCGGGTGAGCGTGTCCCAGACCTCGGGGATGCCGGCCTGCAGCATCGCGCGGGCCTCGCGTTCCAGGTCGTGCAGCCAGGAGCCGCCGCCCAGGCCGACCGGGCTGCCGCCCGGGCCGGGGAAGGCCGGAAAGGGGCTGGGCGCGGTCACGCTGGCCGGCAGGGCCTCGGCCAGGCCCAGGGGCTCGGCCGGGGCCGGGCTGTCGCCGGGCGGCGCGGCCAGCGGCGCGCGCGGCGCGGGCGAGGGAATCAGGCCCATCAGCTCGGGCGGCAGGTCCTTCACGTCGATGACCTGGGCGGGCGCCATCACGGTCAGCCAGTGGCAGATGTTTTCCAGTTGCCGCACATTGCCCGGAAAGTCGAAGGCAGCCACCCGGGCCAGCGCGGGCTCGGCGATGCGCTTGGCCTCGATGCCCAGTTCCTTCGCGCTCTTCTGCAGGAAGTAGCGGGCCAGGGCCGGGATGTCCTCGCGGCGCTCGCGCAGCGCGGGCAGGCGCAGGCGGATCACGTTCAGGCGGTGGAAGAGGTCCTCGCGGAAGGCGCCGAGCTTGACGCGGTCCTCCAGGTTCTGGTGGGTGGCGGCGATCACCCGCACATTGCTGCGCATGGGGTTGTGGCCGCCGACGCGGTAGAACTGGCCGTCCGACAGCACCCGCAGCAGGCGGGTCTGCAGGTCGAAGGGCATGTCGCCGATCTCGTCGAGGAAGAGCGTGCCGCCGTCGGCCTGCTCGAAGCGGCCGCGGCGGGTGGTCTGCGCGCCGGTGAAGGCGCCGCGCTCGTGGCCGAAGAGCTCGCTCTCCAGCAGATCCTTGGGGATGGCCGCGGTGTTGATCGCGACGAAGGGGCCGTTGGCGCGCGGGCTGTGCTTGTGCAGCGCCCGGGCGACCAGCTCCTTGCCGGAGCCGCTCTCGCCCGTGATCAGCACCGTCACATTGCTCTGGCTGAGGCGGCCGATGGCGCGGAACACGTCCTGCATGGCCGGCGCCTGGCCGAGCATCTCGGGCATCTGCGCCATGCGCTCGTCGGCCACGTCCTCGCGCAGGCTTTCGTCGACGGCGCGGCGGATCAGCTCGACGGCCTTGGGCAGGTCGAAGGGCTTGGGCAGGTATTCGAAGGCGCCGCCCTGGAAGGCGCTGACCGCGCTGTCCAGGTCGGAGTAGGCGGTCATCACGATGACCGGCAGGCCGGGCAGGCGCTCCTTCACATGAGCGAGCAGGTCCAGGCCGGAGCCGCCGGGCATGCGGATGTCGCTGACCAGCACCTGCGGCAGGTCCTCCGCATCCAGCGCCGCGATCACATCGCGCGGGTTCGAGAAGCTGCGCACCGGCAGCTCGTCGCGCGCCAGGGCCTTCTCCAGCACGAAGCGGATGGATTGGTCGTCGTCAACGATCCAGATGGGTTTCATGAAGGCGCTCGGTCCGGGACATGGAATCGTTGCAGCCGGAACGCCCGGCCCAGGGCCCCGCCGGCGCGGGATCAGGGCAAGGGAATCGTGATGCGGAACAGCGTGCGCCCGGGCTCGCTCTCGCAATCGATCGTGCCTTGATGACGCGCGACGAAGCTCTGGGCCAGCGTCAGACCGAGGCCGGAGCCGCCCTCCCGCCCCGACACCAGCGGGTAGAAGATGCGATCCCGTAGGGCCTCGGGCACACCCGGCCCGTTGTCCTCGATATGCAAGTCCAGTGCCAATCGCCAGCGCTGCTTGCCCAGCGTGACCTGCCGGGCGATGCGGGTGCGCAGCACGATGCGGGCATCGCCGGCCTGGCGCCGCTCGGCCAGGGCCTGGGCCGCGTTCTGCACGATGTTCAGCACGGCCTGGATCAGTTGCTCGCGGTCGCCGCGGAAGTCGGGGATGGACGCGTCGTAGTCGCGCTCGATGGCCAGGCCGCGCGGAAACTCGGCCAGCACGAGGGAGCGGACCCGCTCGCAGACCTCGTGGATGTTCATGTCGCCCACCACCAGCGGCTTGCGATGCGGCGCCAGCAGGCGGTCGACCAGGGCCTGCAGCCGGTCGGCCTCGTGGATGATGACCTGGGTGTATTCGGCCAGCTCGCGCTTGGACTCGACTTCCATCTGCAGCAATTGCGCCGCGCCGCGGATGCCGCCCAGCGGGTTCTTGATCTCGTGGGCCAGGTTGCGGATCAGCTCCTTGTTGGCCTCGACCTGTTCGAGCGCACGCTCCTCGCGGCCCTGGCGGGCCTGCTGCTCGATCTCGATCAGCTCGATCACCGTCGCGCCGGGCTCGTCCATCTGGTTGACGATGACATGCACTTGCAGCGGCTCGGCCGGGCTGGGCACGCTCAGGAAGGGCCGGTGAAGCTGGGCTTCGAGCCGGCTGGTGGCGAACTCATTGCGCGCGACCGCGGCCACCGTCTCGGCCAGCAGCTCGGATTCGACGAACCAGTCGAACCAGGAGCGCCGCAGCATGTTGCGGCGCGACAGGCCCATCACATGCTCGAAGGCCGAGTTGGCGAACAGGCAGCGGCCGTCGGGCTGGACCACGGCCACCATGGTCGCAAGCTGGTCGAAGGCGTCGAAGCGGCGGTCGTAGGCGGGAGGCGCCGGCATCAGCCCGGCCCCCCGGCCGTCTTGGCCAGCTCGCGGCGCAGGGCGGCCAGGTCGGCCTGGCTGCGCTCGATGCTGGCCTTGATCGTCTGGCCGCGGCTGGCGCGCTCGGCGGGCAGCGGCTCGCCCGGCCGGGCCGGGGCAAGGACAGCGTCCAGCTCGCGCTGCAGGGCGGCCAGGCGCTGCTGCTCGGCGGCAAGCTCGGCTTCGAGGATGCGGCGCTTGTCCTCGTCGCGGCTGCGCTGCTGGGCCGGGTCGACGCGGGCCTGGGTCGCGGACGATGCAGCCTCGGCCGGCCGGCCCGAGCCGGTCGCCCGGGCCGCAGCCGGCGCCGCGGGCAGGCTGAGGACGGCATCGATCGGGCTGCAGCCACGCTGGCGCGCCTCGGCCGCGTCGAGGGCGTCGGTGTAGAGGTTGCCGCTGCAGCGGTAGACCGGCCGGGCCTGGGCCCAGGCCGCCGCGGGGGCGGCAAGCCAGGCCGGCAGGGCCAGGGCCAGGGCAGCGAAAAGGGGGGCGCTCATGGCGGCATCCATCGTCAGGGACAGTCCTTGCGAAGTATCCCGCAGCCCCCCGCGCGCGAGGCGGGGGAGCGATCCATGAAGATCCATGGAAAAAGGGCGGCTTGCGCCGCCCTTTCGGATCTGCCGGTCCCGGGAGGGATTACAGCGCGTAGTACATGTCGAACTCGACCGGATGGGTGGCCATGCGGAAGCGGGTGACTTCCTGCATCTTCAGGTCGATGTAGGCGTCGATGTAGGCGTCGGTGAAGACACCGCCCTTGGTCAGGAAGGCGCGGTCCTTGTCGAGATGCTCCAGCGCCTGGTCGAGGCTGTGGCAGACGGTCGGGATCAGCGCGTCTTCTTCCGGCGGCAGGTGGTAGAGATCCTTGGTGGCGGCTTCGCCCGGGTGGATCTTGTTCTCGACGCCGTCCAGGCCGGCCATCAGCAGCGCGGCAAAGCCCAGGTAGGGGTTCATCAAGGGATCCGGGAAGCGAGCTTCCACGCGACGGCCCTTGGGGTTCGCAACGTAGGGGATGCGGATCGAGGCCGAGCGGTTCTTGGCCGAGTAGGCCAGCTTCACCGGGGCTTCGAACCCCGGGACCAGGCGCTTGTAGCTGTTGGTGCCGGGGTTGGTGATGGCATTCAGCGCGCGGGCGTGCTTGATGATGCCGCCGATGTAGTACAGCGCGAAGTCGCTCAGGCCGGCGTAGCCGTCACCGGCGAACAGGTTCTTGCCGTCCTTCCAGACCGACTGGTGCACGTGCATGCCGCTGCCGTTGTCGCCGACGATGGGCTTGGGCATGAAGGTGGCCGTCTTGCCGTAGGAGTGCGCGACGTTGTGGATCACGTACTTCTGCAACTGGACCCAGTCGGCGCGCTGGATCAGCGTGCTGAACTTGGTGCCGATCTCCATCTGGCCGGCGTTGGCCACTTCGTGGTGGTGGACTTCGACCGGGATGCCCAGCGATTCCAGCACCAGGCACATCTCGGAGCGCAGATCCTGGCCGCTGTCGACCGGGGGCACCGGGAAGTAGCCGCCCTTGACGGCCGGGCGGAAGCCGCTGTTGCCGTGCTCGTAGTCCTTGCCGGTGTTCCAGGCGGCTTCTTCCGCTTCGATCTTGGAGAAGCAGCCCGACATGTCGACGTTCCAGCGCACGCTGTCGAAGACGAAGAACTCGGGTTCCGGACCGAAGTAGGCGGTGTCGCCCAGGCCGGTCGACTTCATGTAGGCCTCGGCCCGCTTGGCCAGCGAGCGCGGGTCGCGCTCGTAGGGCTTGCCGTCGGTCGGATCGATGACGTCGCAGGTCAGGATCAGCGTCGGCTCTTCGAAGAAGGGGTCGATGTTCGCCGTGTTCGGGTCCGGCATGAGCTGCATGTCGGAAGCTTCGATGCCCTTCCAGCCGGCGATCGAGGAGCCGTCGAAGGCATGGCCCGAGACGAACTTGTCTTCATCGAAATGCGAGACGGGCACGGAGACGTGCTGCTCCTTGCCGCGGGTGTCGGTGAAACGGAAATCAACGAACTTGATTTCGTTTTCCTTCACCATCTTCATCACGTCGGCGACGGTCTTGGCCATCAGGAATCTCCTAGCGGAACGCTTTGGTCGAGTGTCTTGGGATGAGGCTGACCGGTCATCGGAGCACCGGTCAGGCCGAGAGGGGCGCCGAGAATTTAGCAGAATCCATGCCCAAGACAGGTTCTTGCCGCAGGCTGTTTTCGACGGGCGCGCACCCCGCGATGCGCACCATCCGAGGGCTTGTTTGCACCCGGATCAGGCTTCTCGCACAGACTCGGGGCCCGTCGAGCAGCCCAGGGCTGCCAATCCGCCCCGCAATGCGGCATAAGCCGCCGCCGTCGCGTCCTCGTCGCCCTTCACGCCCAGTTCGATGTGGCGTCCGTGCACGGGGTGGTCCACGCTGGGGAGGCTGAAGATGCGCACGGCGGGATGCTCGGCCTCGATGCGCTCCATCAGCGGCGTCAGCGCCGCTTCCATCGCGCCGTGGACGATCAGCGCCCGCTCGACCCGGCGGGCCGCGCCGAAGTGGGCGGCGTAGTGCGTGTCGAGCAGCCAGGCCAGCATGGGCCAGGCCATCACCGGGAAGCCGGGCAGGAAATGCACCGTCGCCCCGCCCTCGGCCGTGCAGCGGAAGCCGGGGATGCGGTTGTAGGGATTGGGAATGATCTCGGCGCCGGCCGGGAAGACGCCCATCTGCAGGCGCTGGAGGTTGTCGGCCCGCTCGGGCTCGAAGGGCTGGCCCTGCTCGGCCGCCACCTCGCGCATGCGTTGCTGGATCAGGGCCTTGGCCTCGGGATGGAGTTGCAGCGGCCGGCCCAGGGCCTCGGCGGCGGCCTGGCGGGTGTGGTCGTCGGGCGTGGCGCCGATGCCGCCGAAGCAGACCACCGGCTCGGCGCCGGCGAAGGCTTCGCGCAGGGTGGCGGCCAGGCGGTCCGGCTCGTCGCCGAGGTAGCGCGCCCAGGCCACGGCCAGGCCGCGGGCCTTGAGCAGCTCGATGGCCTGGGCGAGGTGCTTGTCCTCGCGCCGTCCGCTGAGGATTTCGTCGCCGACGATGATGAGACCGAAACGCATGGCAGCGGCCTCAGAACGGCAGGGCCGGCGGCGGCACCGGCGCGGCCGCGGGGGCTGCGCCGGCCGATGCAGGCAGCAGGTCGATCACCGGTCCGGCGGCGGCGGCATCCCGCGCGGCGCGGGCCGACTCGGCCTGACGCCGCGCGCTCAGCGCCGCCAGCGCGTAATGGGTGAACCACAGGCAGGAGAAGGCGAAGACCAGGGTGTAGAGCCAGACCGACAGCACCAGCAGCACCGGCGCCAGGATGACGGCCGCCGCGCCAAAGGCCCACAGCAGCGAGGGCGCAGCGCCGAGGTAGCCGGTGACGATGCCGATGATCAGCAGCGGCAGCCGCTCCTGGCGCAGGATGGCCTGGCGCTCGGCCGCGTCGGCATGGTCGGCGAGCGCGTCGTAGCTCATCACCCGGTAGCTCAGCCAGCCCCAGATCAGCGGCGGCAGCAGCAGCACCATCGGCGGGATCAGCCAGAAAGGCAGGCTGAGGATCAGCGCCAGCAGGGCCAGCAGGGTCGAGCCCAGCGACCACAGCAGCGACCGGACGAAGCTGGACTGGCCGCGCCGCGCCAGGTCCGGGAAGCGCCGCGCGGCGACCAGCCGCACCACCGAAGGCGCCAGGCTCAGCGCGACCATCAGCAGGGCCAGGATCACCAGCAGCGGCACCACCAGGGCCAGCACGATCAGCGGCGCCACCAGCGCCCGCATGCCGGACGCGCCGACGCTGTCCAGCCAGGCCAGTGCGCTGGCGCCGAGCGACCAGCCGTCCAGCCAGGCCCGCACGGCCGCGATGGCGTCCTCCCAGAACAGCCAGCCGAAGAGACCGGCGAAAGCCGCCGTCAGCGCGAGTGGCGCGAGGGCCCAGAGGATGATCCGGGGATGCAGGCAATAGGCGGCAGCCCGCCAGAAGGCATCGAGCAACAGGTTCATGCGGCCAGCATACCCAAGCCGATCCGGCCCGGCCGGGTGGCCCGGCCGCCCGAGGAAGGGCGGGCCGGAGGCCCCGCCCGGTCAGCCCCCGTCCGGCCGGATGAAGTCCAGCACCCCGGCCATCGTCGGCGGGTCTTCGTCGAAGCCACCGTGCGACAGGCTGCGGCTGGTTTCGCCCGGCGCGCTGTGCACCCGCACTTCGGCTTGGGCGCCCTGCAGCGCGGGGGCAAGCTGGGCCTGCCAGTCGATCGCCAGGCCGGCGATCGGCACCGTGCTGCCGCCCTCGAAGGATTCGCGCAGCAGGTAGAGCAAGGAGCGGCGGTAGGGGCCGACATGGTCGGCCTCCTCGGTGCGCTCGTCGAGGTGGAAGGTCTGGAAGCGCCGCACCGCACCGGACATCAGCAGCGGGGCCAGCAGCTCGCGGAAGGCATCGGCCCGGATGGCCGGGGCCATGAAGCTGATCGACTCGATCGGCACGCCGGCCCCCGCCAGATGGGCGGCCATGTGGCTGGCGACGATGCTGCCCGCCGAATGCCCCACCAGATGCAGGCGCAGCTTCTGCCCACCCGCCGCCTGCTGGTAGTGGCGCCAAAGCTGCACCAGGCCAGCCTGTTCGGCCAGCGGCTTGTCCTGGCCGGTGGCGTCGCGGCGGACCTGGCTCATGGCCTCGGCGTTCTGCTTCATTTCGCCCCACAGCGCCGTGCCGGGTCGGGCCAGGGCCTGTTCGAGGCGCCGGTTCCAGATGCGCTCGAAGCTCTCGCCCAGGCCGCGGCTGGCACTGCGCTCACGGCCTTTGAGCGCATCCTCGATGCGGTGGCCCAGGGTGTCGAGGAAGCCGGTCTCCCACATCAGGAAGATCGGCAGGATGCGCCGCGCATAGAGCGCGGGGATCCAGCGTGCCGCAATGTCGGCCGCCGCCGCCTCATCGACCAGGCCACCGTGGGCATAGAGGCAGACATCGAGCGGCGCTTCGTCGCTCAGGCCCCAGGCCTCGCGGGCGAGCGCAAGCTGCACGCTCATCAGCGACTCGACATCGCCCGGCAGGGTGCGGAAGCTGCCGCTGTTGCTCAGGTCGCCGTTGTTGCCCATGTTCAGTATGTAGGGCGAAAGCTCGCGGTCGCGCAGCACCGGGTCGCGGGCCAGCGTCACGCGGGCCTGGCCGGCGGGGCCGGCCGCCAGCCGCAGGCGGCCCGTCTTGGCCAGGGCCTCATGGGTGTGGGTGACCACGCCGAGCTGGGCCACCCAGCAGTCCCAGCCGTTCTCCAGCCAGTCCTCGTAGCTCATCACCGCCTGGCCGTGGTGGCCCCAGGTCGGCCCCCAGGAGTTCTGGATGATGAAGCCTCGCGCGTCGTAGCCGAGGATGGCGAAGGCATGGCCGCCGTGGGCCGCGCTGCCGGGCTTGCGCTCGATGACCGGCAGGTCTTGCAGGCGCTTGGCTGGCGCCTGGGCCTTGTCGAAGACGAGCTCATCCCAGCCGGCATGGCAGCCCGCGGTGACGAAGAGCGCGCCGGTCTCGGCCAGCGCGGCATGCATGTCGGGCAGGTCCTTGGGGTCGAGGCGGTAGTAGGCGCCCAGCGGCCGGCACACGGCGTCGAGCCACCAGTCCTCCTTGTGCTCCAAGGGGGTGGCGGGCGGCTCCAGGCCATCGAACAGCGCCTGGCGGCACACGCCGTGGCGGAACCAGCCCTTGAGCGCGCCGCGGGCGCTGGAGCCCTCGTCGGCGACCGAGCCGGGAAACTCGTCGTAGCGCCGCGCCATGCTGTAAAGCATGAAGGGCGCGACCCGCGGCTTGGCCTCGCGCCCAGCGCGGCGCAGCAACTAGTTGACGACGGTGGCCAGGGCAAAGCCGGTGCAGGCATTGGTCTCGCCCTGGTTCTCGACCGGCAGGCCGGGCTCGGGCATCAGGCTCAGCGGCGGCACGGTGGCGACGCTGGGCTGGTAGCTGCGGTCGCGAAAGTCGATGGCATCGGGCCGGGCCACCCGCTTCCAGACCGAGGCGGGCGCGGCCTGGGCCGACTTCTTGGCTGGTTTGGCCAGCCTGGACGACTTGGCTGGCTTGAGGGACCGGGCCGCCTTCGCTGCCGGGGCGGGTGCGGCCTTGCGGTCGGACGGGCTGGCTGCGGGCTCGGCGGAGGCGAGGGGGCGACGGCGGCTGGCCATGGGGACTCCGTGGGCGGGGCGGAACCGGCTGGCGGACCGTGGGCCGGCGCCGGGCAGTCAGGGCATGCGAAAGGGCAGACCCTGGGCGCGTCAGCCTTGCCCAGGCCCCTGCACGCCAGCAACCCCCCCGACGGGGTGGTCCAGCCCGCAGTCGGCCCGACAGGACGTGGCAAGGCACGGAGCCCGGCCGTTCCGCCGGCCCCGGCCGTTGGGGCCGGCCGCCCCCGCGTCCCGCTCAGCCGCCGGCCCGCAGCGTCGTCGCGTCCAGCGCCTGGCGCAGGGTTTCCAGCGTGTCCTGCAGATGGGCCCGGGCCTCGGCGCCCAGGCCGGGCCGGGCCAGTCGGGCCTCGACGGCCTGGCGCAGGCCCAGGGCCTCCTGGCGCAGCAGGCTGCGCGCATCGGCGCGGCTCAGCGACGCCGGGCGCAGCAGCAGACCGGCCAGGCGGTTGACCTGGTCGCGCTGCAGTTCGCGGCGCAGCGGCGGCAGGTCGGCCGTGCCGTCGAGATCGCCCCAGACGGCGCGACCGATGCGCTGGTAGAGCTCGGCCAGGCCCAGTCGCTCCTGGCCGGCGTCGAGCTTCTCGTGAGCGTCCAGCAGGCGGCTGGCCAGCGCATCGCTGTATACGGGCGCCAGCACGCCGCGCTGCAAGTCCAGCACGGCGGCTGTCAGCGGGTAATCGGTCGTGACCGGGCCGCCCAGGCGCAAGGCGTCCTGCCGCTCGGCAAAGTCCGGCGCCATGCGGCGCAGCAGCGCGGGCGCAAGCTGCAAGGCATCCGGCGCCAGCACCTGCTGGATGAGCAGGCCCAGGGCCTCGCGCTGGGTGGCCGCCGGCAGGGGCTGCAGGGGGTCGCGGCCGCTGCCGGGATGGTCGCGCAGGGTGCGCACGCCGCCGATCTGGCGCAGCAGCACGGTCGACACCCGGCCCATGTCGCGCAGGGCATAGGCGACCGAGCGGCGCAGCACCGAATAGTCCTGGTCGCTGCGCAGGGCGCGCTGGCCCTGGCGCTGGATCAGCTCGCGGGCCAGCGCGAAGCGCTTGCGCGCGTGGACGATGGGATCGGCGCCGAGGTCAAAGACCTGGGCCTCCGGGTCGAGCCCGACCGCGTTGTCCTCGTCGGTCGCGAAGGCAAGCTGGGGCTCGGCGCTGCGCGCGGCGATGCGCTGCAGCTCGGCCTCTTCCTCCTCGGGCGCGAGCGGCTTGTAGGCGTACTCGACGGCCCAGTAGTCGTAGGGGCCGAGCGTGCTCTGGAAGGGTTCGGGCTGCGGCTGGCCCGCCGGGGCGAGATGGACCGGTGCGTACTCCATCACCGAGCCCGTCTGGCCGTGCACGGCGGTGAAGGCCGGGTCGGCGAGCTGCGCCTCGGTGTAGATGGTCGAGGCGCGGAAGTTGTGGCGCAGCCCCAGGGCATGGCCGACCTCGTGCATGGCCACGTCCTTGAGGTAGGCCTGCACGAAGGCCTCGGCCTCGGGGCTGTCGGGGTCCAGGTCGCCGCGGCTGGACAGCAGGTCCAGGGCATAGCCGAGCTGCTCGGCCGCATGGTCGCCGTGCTGGCACATCGCGGGGTCGTGGCCGGCGTGGTCCGAGCCTTCGGACGCAGCAGCCGTCGGGCCGAGCAGTTGCGAGCGCAGGGTGCGCAGGGCGCGCGAGCTGAGGCTCTCGAAGGCGATGTCGGCATCGAGGATCTCGCCGCTACGCGGGTCGACATGGCTGGGGCCGATGGCGCCAAAGCTCGCTTCGGCATTGCTCATCCAGCGCACCGAGGCCTTGTCGCCGTCCAGGGTGTCGAAGGCGGCGTCGTCGGGCTGCTGCTCGACGCGGATCGCGTCCTGGAAGCCGATCGCCGCAAAGGCCTTGTTCCATTCGAGGATGCCGGCGCGCAGGCTGTCGCGGTAGCGCAGCGGCACGCTGCGGTCGATCCAGAAGGTGATGGGCTTCTTCGGCGGCGACATCGCGGCCTGCGGATCCTGCTTCTCCAGCCGCCAGCGGTTCACATGACGGCGCTTGGGCGAGCGCGGCAGCTCGTCGGCCACGTCATGCACGGTGGTGACGAAATGGCCGATGCGGGCATCGGCCCGGCGCGGGCGCAGGGGCTCGGCCGGCAGCGGGGTCAGCGAGTAGTGCAGGGTCACGAAGAGGCTGCGCAGCTCGGGCAGCGTCGGCGGCAGGCTGGGCGCGGGCGCGCCCGGGGCGCCGGGGCTGGCCAGGCTGGAGGCGGCGTAGTGGTTGCGCATCTCGAAGGCCAGCAGGCCCTCGGCATTGCGCAGGCGGACCAGGGCCGAGTTGCGCGTGTCGTGGGCATAGGACTGGCGGTAGCTGCGCTGCAAGGCCGCGCCGATGCCGGCCAGGTCGCCCTGGAAGAGCAGGCCCAGGTCGACCAGCACCGACTTGCGCTCCGAATGCGGCGAACTCGCCAGCGCCGCACTGGCAATCAGGCTGGGCGAGTAACCGGCCTGGAGCGCGGCCTTGGCCGCCACCCCCTCGCCAGGCGCGATGAAGGCGCTGTTGAGCGCGAGCAACTGCACCAGGTTGCCGACCTTGCGGAACTGCACGATCTGCGGCCGACCCACCGACTGGCCCGAACTGCTCGCCATCAGGCCGCCATAGACCCCGGCGCTGCCGATGCCGGTGGCGATCTTGGGACTGAGGAAGAACTGCCGCTCGAAGTCCTCCGGCCGCAGCTCGATCCAGTGCCGCTCGTCCTTGCGCCACACGGTCAGCAGGCCGGGCAGGGTCTCGGCCCCCCGGCTGACCACGGCGAAGGCGGGCGGCGCGCCGGCCGCCGGGGCTTCGGCACCGGCCCGCGCCAGCGTGGGCGCGCCCGGGGCGGAAGCCGCAGCCGCCGGGGCCGCGGCCCCCACAGCACCGGCAGCACCGGCCGCCTGGGGCGCATCCACCGCCCCGGCCGGGCCGGCCGGCAGGCTGGCGCAGCCCGTGAGCATCAGGAAAGCCAGCGCCGGCAGACGAAGCAGGCCGAGGGGGGACGGCAGGGGGACGGCAGGCAGGGTCATCTTCGGCGGGCGGGGCGGCGGGGCGGGGCGGGGAGTCGGTCGAGCAACGGCCCGCGATGATCCTTCAAAGCTCGCCGGAAAGCGCCGGGCCTTGCGCATGCACCCGCAAGCGGGGCCGGAACCGTGGCCGCAGCGGCCCGCCGCGGCGAAGATTGCACCCATGCTGACCGTTCACCACCTCGAACACTCGCGCTCGCACCGCATCCTCTGGCTGCTGGAAGAGCTGGGCCTGCAGTACACCCTGGTGGTCCACCGCCGCGACCCCAAGACTCTGCTGGCGCCCGACAGCCTGCGGGCCGTACATCCCCTCGGCAAGTCGCCGCTGGTCGTGGAGGACGGCGAGGTGCTCGCCGAATCCGGCGCCATCGTCGAGATCCTGCATGCCCGCCACGGCCAGGGCCGCTTGCGCCCGCCGCCCGGCACGGCCGAGGACCGGCGCTGCACCTACTGGCTGCACTTCGCCGAAGGCTCGGCCATGCCGCCGCTGGTCATGGACCTGGTCTTCGGCCGCATCCGCAGCGCGCCCATGCCCTTCTTCGCCAAGCCCATCGCCCGAGCCCTGGCCGACAAGGTGCAGCAGGGCTGGCTGGCGCCGCAGGTCGAGGCGCAGCTCGACACCATGGAGGCCGAACTCGCCCGCGGCGGCCCCTATTTCGCCGGCCAGGCCTTCAGCCTGGCCGACCTGATGATGGGCTATCCGGTCGATGCCGCCTGCCAGCAGCCCGAGCGGCTGGCCCGGCGCCCGCGCCTGGCGGCCTGGCAGGCGGCGATGCACGCGCGGCCGGCCTACCGGCAGGCCTTGCGGATCGGCGGTCCGCTGTTTCCGGGCATGCCGCCCGGCCGCAAGTCGTGCTGAGGCCCGCGCCGGCGCGCCTCAGCGCGCCGGCAGCAGGCGGCCGGGATCGACCGGCTTGCCCATGCGGCGGATCTCGAAGTGCAGTTGCACGCGCTCGGCGTCGCTGCTGCCCATGTCGGCAATGCGCTGACCCTTGCGCACCGGCTGGTCTTCCTTGACCAGCAGGTTCTGGTTGTGCGCGTAGGCGCTGAGGTAGCTGGCGTTGTGCTTGACGATGACCAGGTTGCCGTAGCCGCGCAGGCCGGCACCGGCATAGACCACCCGGCCGTCGGCCGCGGCCAGCACCGGGTCGCCGGCCTTGCCGCCGATGGCCAGGCCCTTGTTGCGGGCGTCGTCGAAGCCGGCCAGCACCGGCCCGCTGGCGGGCCAGATCCAGACCGGCTCGTCGTCGCCCGCCGGGGTGGCGGCCGGTGCCGCAGGCACGGCCGAGGCTGCCGCCGGGGCCGAGCTGCCGCTGGCCGCGGGCGCCGGCAGCGCGCCGCCCGGCGCCGTCAGGCCCGGGGCTGCGGGCGGCGGCGTGACCAGGGCGATCGCGCCGCTGCCCGGCGGCAGCACGCGCAGCACCTGGCCGACTTCCAGGCGGTTCGGGTCGGTGAGGTTGTTCCAGCGCGCGATGTCGCGCCAGTTCTGGCCGTTCTCCAGCGCAATGCGGATCAGGGTGTCGCCCGGCCGCACGGTGAAGTAACCCGGCTTGCCGGCGTTCTCCCAGCCCGGCGGCTGCGGCTTGACGCTGGACGGGCTGCCCAGCGGCGTGGCGGTCGCCACGTCCGAATCGCCTGCTTGCGGCTCCCCCGCAACCGGCGCAGCCGGGCGCGGGCTGCCGGCCACAGGGGGCTGGGGCCGGCCGACATTGCGGTCGACCACGGGCGGCGCTCGGCGCGGCGTGGTGTCGCAGGCGGCGAGCAGGGCCAGGGTCATCAGGCCGAGGGCCAGACCGTGGCGCTTCAGGCGGGGGCCCCGGGGGGCCGGATCGAACGGGGTGCTGGGCATCATCGTGCAGGGTCTCCTGCCCGGGCCGACGGGGCTGCCGCATCGTCTGTCGCGCCCCGTGGGGCCGCATCCAGCGGCGAGCCGTCGGGTCGGCCGTTCAGGCGAGGCCGGATTCTAGGGGGACAAAAAGCACGGCTTCATGGCGCTGCTCGACCAGGCGGCCATCGGCCATGCGATCCACCACGGCCAGGCACTGCGGCCCGCCCGGGCTGCGCGCGACGGGCGCGACCAGCCGGCCACCGGGTGCAAGCTGGGCCAGCCAGGCCTCAGGCAAGGCCTCGCCGCCGGCCGCGGCAATGATGCCGTCGTAGGGCGCCAGCGGCGCATGGCCGAGCCGGCCATCGCCGTGCACCAGGCGCAGGCGGTCGCCGCGGCAGGCCGCGAGCCGGGCCTGGGCCATCTCATGCAGCGGCCGCAGGCGTTCGATGCTGACCAGGCGGCTCACGCCCAGGTTCAGCATCACCGCCGCCTGGTAGCCGCAGCCGCTGCCGATCTCCATCAAGCACAGCGGCCGGCCGGCGGGCTGAAGCGCGATCAGCAGCTCGAGCATGCGGGCGACGACCGAGGGCTTGGAGATCGTCTGGCCCCAGCCGATCGGCAGGCTGGTGTCCTCATAGGCCTGCTGGGCCAAGGCGCTGTCGACGAAGAGGTGGCGCGGCACGGCGCGCAGGGCGGCGATGACCCTCGGATCGCGCAGACCCTGGGCCTCCAGCCGGCCGATCAGGCGCTCGCGGACCTGCTCGGAATCCAGGCCCAGGCCGGCCGGCACGGTCTGCCGAGCGCGGTCGCGCGCGGCGGCGTCCAGCGGGGCTTGCGGACGCAGCAAGGCCTGGCTGCCGGGCCGGGCGATCGGGGCAGGACGCTCGCCGCCCCGCAACGCATCCAGCGGCAGGGGGAAGCGGGGCCGGGTCGAGGCCATCGGCGCGGCGCGGGCCTCAGCCCTGCAGCCAGCCCGACCAGCCGGGCAGGCCGGCATGGTCGGTCAGGTCCACCTGGAGCGGGGTGATCGAGACATGGCCGGTCTCGACGGCATGGAAATCGGTGCCCTCGCCGGCCTCGCGCGCCCCGCCCGCCGCGCCGATCCAGTAGATGGGATCGCCGCGCGGGTTGAGCTGGCGGATCACCGGCTCGCTGGCGTGGCGCTTGCCCAGGCGCGTCAGCTTCCAGCCGGCCAGATCGGCCAGCGGGCGCTGCGGCACGTTCACGTTCAGCAGCCAGGGGCCGGCCGAGGGCGGGCGCCGCAGCACGCGGCCGATCAGCTCATGGGCCACGGCGGCGGCGGTGTCGAGCCCGGTCCAGCCCCGGTGCTGCAGCGAGAAGGCGATCGCCGGGATGCCGAAGAGATAGGCCTCGGTCGCCGCGGCGATGGTGCCGGAGTAGAGGGTGTCGTCCCCCATGTTCTCGCCGTTGTTGATGCCCGAGACGACCAGGTCCGGCCGCTGCGGCAGCAAGCCGGTGAGCGCCACGTGCACGCAGTCCGAGGGCGTGCCGTTGACATAGCGGAAGCCATTGGCCGCCGTCTGCACGGTCAGGGGCCGTTGCAGGGTCAGGGCGTTGGAGGTGCCGCTGGCATTGGCCTCGGGGGCGACCACGTCGACCTCGCCGTAGGCCCGGCAGGCCTCGACCAGGGCGGCCAGGCCGGGGGCGAGATAACCGTCGTCGTTGCTGACCAGGATGCGCATGCGGCGCAGTGTAGGGGCCGACCCGCGCCCGGCCCGCGCCAGGGTCGGGGCGCCAGGGCACCCGACCCCTGGGCCGGACCCGCCCCGCACGTCCGGGGGGCCGCCGGGCTCGGCGGGGCCGCGGGCAGCCGCTAAGCTCGCAGCCATACGGCGATGCGACCCGGCGGACAGCCCGGGGGCTGCACCCGCCCTCCCCTCACTGCCCGAGCGAGCCCGCTGCCTGCCATGTCCGTCGAGGTGCTGATCGTCGAAGACAACCCGGTCGCCCGGGCCTTCCTGGGCCGCGTGGTGCGGGCCAGCTTCTCCGACGTGAAGTCGGTCGACGAAGCCAGCGACCTCCACACCGCCCGCCAGCGCCTGATGCGCGGGCCCAAGCTGCCGCCGCACGGCCTGATGCTGCTCGACCTGGAGCTGCCCGATGGCAGCGGCCTGGAGCTGCTGGGCGAGCTGGTCGAGCATCCCGCCACCAAGATCGTCACCACCCTGTACTCCGACGACGACCACCTCTTCCCGGCCCTGCAGCGCGGCGCCGACGGCTACCTGCTCAAGGAAGACCGCTTCGAGGTGCTGGTCGAGGAGATGCAGAAGATCGTCCGCGGCCAGCCGCCGCTCTCACCGGCCATCGCCCGGCGCCTGCTCTCGCACTTCCGCCAGGGCGAGGACGGCAAGGCCGCACCGCCCCCGCCGACCGCGAGCCGGCCGACCCCCGGCCGGGTCGACCCGCCGGCCCTGACGCCGCGCGAGAGCGAGGTGCTGACCCTGCTCAGCAAGGGCTTCACGATCAAGGAGATCGCCGGGCTCATGGGCATCAAGTGGTTCACCGTCAACGACCACATCAAGGCCATCTACCGCAAGCTCGATGTCTCCAGCCGCGCCGAGGCGGCCGTCTATGCGAGCAAGCAGGGCCTGGTGTGAGACGGTGAGCATGCGGCCGTGAGGCAGCCGGCAGCCCGGGACCAGCCCGGCGCGAAAGCCCTGCGATGAGGCGGCTGCGCCCCGCCGGACCGGCCCTGCCGGACGGCCGCGAAGCGCGCCTGAAGGGCGGCGAGCTGCTGAGCCTGTCCCTGGCCCTGCTGCCGGCGATCCTGGCCTTGTCCGCCCTGCTGCTCAGCCTGGCCCGGCTGCCGCAACCGGGCATCGCCTGGGCCTTGAGCGCCGACGGCGGCCTGGTGCTGGCCGAGGGCAGCCGCGCGCCGGCCCTGCGCGGCGAGGCCGGCCAGGGCGTGGTGGCGATCGCGCGGGGCGAAGGCCCGGCCTGGCCGGTCAACGGCCTGATGCGCCTGCCCTCGGCGCGCTGGCTGACCGAGAACCCGACGCGCCAGGCCTGGGTCGAGACCCAGCAGCGGCTGGCGGCCCTGGGCGGGGCCGAGCGGCTGGTGCTGGTGCTGGTGCTGGCCGACGGCCGGCGCCTCACCGTGGACGCCCCGCCCGGCCTGCACCTGGGCCCCGGGCCGCTGCTGCTGGCGGCTCTGGTGCTGCTGCTCTACGGCCTGGCGGTCTGGGTGCTGATCGTGCGGCCGCAGGCCAGCAGCGCGCTGTTTGCGCTCATCACCGCCTGCGTGATCGGCCACCTGCTCTTCCTTCTGGTGGGCGAGGCCTCGCCCCTGGTGCTGCCCCCGGGCTGGGCGCAGGCCGAGCTGCCGCTGCGCAGCGGCCTGGACCTGGCGACGGCCGCCGCCACCTTCCATGCCGCCCTGCTGCATCCCCTGCGCCATCCCCGTGCCGGCCGCCTGGCCCTGCTGGGCTGGCTGCTGGCCGGCCTGGTCCTGCTGGCCGTGCTGGGCTGGCCGGACGGGCCGGGCTGGCTGCTCAACCAGATCGGCGTCGCCGGCCTGGGCCTGGCCGCCATGCTGGCGCTGAGCCGGCACGGGCCGCAGGGCCTGCATCCGCAGGCCCTGCTGCTGCGGCGCATGCTCAGCCTGGTGATGGGCGCCTGGCTGCTGCTGAGCGTGTCGGTGGCGGCCAGCCGCCCGGGCCTGGATGCCCAGGAGATCGCCGGCAGCGGCTCGCTGTGGTGGACGGTCTTCCTCGCCTCGCTGCTGCTCCTGCTGCCCTTTCTGCGCGACCGCCAGGGCCTGCTGCATGAGTTCAGCCTGGTGGCGGGCGCGGGCACGGTGGCCGCCTCGCTGGACCTGCTCTTCCTCAACCTGCTGCCCGGCGGCGCCAGCGCCCGCACCAGCCTGGCAGCCTTCCTGGGCGTGGTGGCCTATCTGGTCGGCCGGTCCTGGCTGCTCTCGCGCCTGCGCGGCCCGCGTCTGGACGACACCGGGCGCCTCTTCGACGCCCTCTACCAAAGCGCCCGGGCCGCCGAGCACCGGCCCGAAGCCCTGCCCGAGCTGCTCGGCCGGCTGCTGCAGGGCGTCTTCGACCCGCTGGAGCGACGCGCCCTGGGGCCGCAGCCCAGCCGGCCGGCGCGGGTCACGCTGCTCGACCATGGCGCCGGCCTGGCCGTGCCCCTGCCGACGCTGGACGGCGGCGGCGCGCCGGGCTGGATCGAACTCCACTTGGCCGAACGCGGCCGCCGCGTCTTCACCCGGGCCGATGCGCGCTTGGCCGCGGGGCTCGCGGCCCAGCTCGGCCGGGCCATCGCCTACGACCGTGCGGTGGAGCGCGGCCGGCGCGAAGAGCGCGAGCGCATCGCCCAGGACCTGCACGACGACATCGGCGCCCGGCTGTTGACGCTGATGTACGGCGCCGGCACGCCCGAGCGCGAGGAATACATCCGCCACACCCTGCAGGACCTGAAGACGCTCACCCGCGGCCTGGCCACCGGCAACCCGCGCCTGGGCGAGGCGGCGGCCGACTGGAAGGCCGATGCCGCGCACCGGCTTCAGCTTGCCGGGCTGAACCTGCACTGGCAGCAGCAGCTCGACCTGGATCCGCTGCTGAGCGTGGCCGCCTGGTCGGCCCTAACCCGCGTGCTGCGCGAGCTGCTGAGCAATGCCATCGCCCATGCCCGCGCGCAATCGGTGAGCGTGACGCTGCACTGCGATGCGGAGGAGCTGAGCCTGTCGATCGGCGACGACGGCCAGGGCCGCGATCCCGAAGCCTGGGCGCCCGGCCTGGGCCTGGGCGGCATCCGCAAGCGCATGCGCCAGCTCGGCGGGCAGGTGAGCTGGCAGGCGCGGGCCCGCGGGGGCATCGTCTGCACGGTGCGGCTGCCGCTGGAGCGCATCCATGCCGAGGGCGCGGCATGAAGGGCCCGGCGGCCCGGTTCCAGCCCTTCAGGCGGCGGGCGATCCCGCTTCAGCGGCCGGCCTGCCCTCAGCCGGCGGCATGCGGCTGCCGGCGGCCAGGTGGACGACCCGCTGCGGGAAGGGAATGTCGATCTCCATCTGGGTCAGCAGGGCCAGCACGGCCAGATTGACGTCGCCGCGCACATTGGCCTGGCCGTTGTCGGGGTCGGCAATCCAGAAAAAGATCGTCAGCTCCAGGCCGTCGGCCGCGAAGGCCGTCAGGTGGCAGCTCGGCCCCGGGCTGGCCAGCACGCGCGGCACCCGGGCCACGGCCTCGACCATGCGCGCGCGCAGGCTGGCCACATCGGTGCCGTAGGCCACCTGCACCACGGTCTGAAGCAGCACATTGGGATCGGCCAGCGAGAGGTTCTCGACCCGGGTCGTGATCAGCATCTCGTTGGGCACCAGCGATTCGCGCCCGCCCGCCGAGCGCACGCGGGTGTAGCGGGTCGAGATGTCGGCGATGCGGCCCTCGAAGTTGTCGATCCGCACCCAGTCGCCGATGCGCAGCGAGCGCTCGGCCAGGATGACGAAGCCGCTGACGTAGTTGGCCGCCAGCTTCTGCAGGCCGAAGCCGATGCCGACGCCGATCGCGCCGCCGAGCACGCCCAGGGCCGTGAGATCGATGCCCACGGCCGACAGCGCGATCAGCAAGCCGACGAACATCAGCAGCGCGCGAACCACATTGGACGCCACCTTGCGCAGCGACAGCGATTCGCCCACCGCGCCGGCCAGCAGCCGCGACTCGATCGCGGCCGACACCCACAGCGCCACCATCAGCACCACGGCGGCGCTGATCGCCCCCTCGATCAGCTTGCGCAGGGTGACCGGCTTGCCGGCCAGCGTCCAACTGATCTGGTCCAGCTCGGCCAGCAGCAGCGGCAGCACGCCGGTGACCCAGAGCACCACGCCGATCCAGGCCAGCCAGGACAGCCAGCGCTCGACCACCCGCACCCAGCCCGACTGCGGCAGCGCCATGCGCAGCACATGCACGGCGCTGCGGATCACGGCCAGGGAGAACAGGATGGGCAGGGCCAGTTGGAAGACCGGCAGCAGCGTCTGCCCCGGGAAGACCAGGCGCCGCGCGATCGCCGCCAACAGGAAGGCCAGCAGCGGAAAGACCGCCCCGTCGACCAGGCGCTGGCCGACCAGCATGCGGCCCGCCTTGAGCTGGGCCTGCCGCAGCCCCCAGACCAGCAGGGCCGCCAGCAGCAGGCTGGCAGCCAGCACGGCCAGCTCGCTCAGGGCATGCGGCTGGGTCAGGGCGGTCAGCAGGCGGTTGAGATCCTCGGTCACGGCCGGGACCGGGGCCGCGCTGGCCGCCGCAGCCGGGGCGCTGGCCGATCCCGCATGGGCTGCGGGCACGGCCAGCAGAAGTGCCAACCCGCGGCTCATCGGGTGCGCCCCCCGTCGATGCCGGCCAGCACGCGCAGATGGGCCAGCACGCTGCGCGCGAGCGCGCCGAGGTTGTAGCCACCCTCCAGGCAGGACACGATGCGGCCCCGCGCATGGCGCTGCGCGCAGGCCTTGAGCTCGCGGGTGATCCAGGCGAAGTCGTCCTCGACCAGCATGAGCTGGGCAAGGTCGTCGTCGCGGTGCGCATCGAAGCCGGCCGAGAGCACCAGCAGCTCGGGCTTGAAGGCATCCAGGCGCGGAATCAGCCGGGAGCTGAAGAGCTCGCGGATGGCCGCGCCCTTGGTGTAGGGCGGCACCGGCAGGTTGAGCATGTTCGGGCCCTTGGGCAGCTCGCCGCTGCCGGGGTAGAGCGGATGCTGGAAGAAGCCGACCATGAGGGTGCGCGCATCGTTGGCCAGGATGTCCTCGGTGCCGTTGCCGTGGTGCACGTCGAAATCGACCACGGCCACGCGCTTGAGGCCGTGGACATCCAGCGCATGCCGCACCGCCACCGCCACGTTGTTGAAGAGGCAGAAGCCCATGGCCTTGTCCTTCTCGGCATGGTGGCCGGGCGGGCGCACCGCGCAGAAGGCGTTCTCGGCGCCACCGGACAGCACCAGGTCGGTGGCCGCCACCGCCGCGCCGGCGGCCCGCAGCGCGGCCTGCCAACTGCCCGGGCCGGCGCGGGTGTCCGGGTCGAGCCGGCGCGGCGTGCCGCTGCGGTCGATCTCGGCGCACAGCTCGCGCAGCGTGCTCACGTAGAGGCTGGTGTGCGCCCGGGCCAGTTGCAGCTCGGTGGCCAGCGGCGCCTCGCGCATGTCCAGCAAGGCATCGAGCCCGGTGGCGATCAGCAGGTCGGCGATCGCATCGAGGCGCTGCGGGCTCTCGGGGTGATCGGGGCTCTGGACGTGCTTGCGGCAGTCCGGATGCGTGAAATAGGCAGTGGCCATCCCAGGGGATCGACCCGCAGGACGGGCACGAATCAGCTATGGTGCGCCGCATGGCATGGACCCAGAGGCTGCGGCAGGTTGCGGATCAGATTAGCACGATCATCGTCGGCAAACGGCCGCAGGTCGAAGACGCCATCGTCTGCCTGCTGGCCGACGGCCACCTGCTGATCGAGGACCTTCCAGGCGTCGGCAAGACCACCCTGGCCCAGGCCCTGGCCCTGTCGCTGGGCCTGCAATTCAAGCGCGTGCAGTTCACCGCCGACCTGCTGCCGGGCGACCTGCTCGGCGCCAGCATCTACCAGCGCGAGGGCGGTCGCTTCGTCTTCCACCCCGGCCCGGTCTTCAGCCAGGTGCTGCTGGCCGACGAGATCAACCGCGCCGGGCCGCGCACCCAGAGCGCGCTGCTGGAGGTGATGGAGGAGCGCCAGGTCAGCCTGGACGGCGCCACCCATGCCCTGCCGGCGCCCTTCTTCGTGATCGCCACCCAGAACCCGCTGGACCAGGCCGGCACCTACCCCCTGCCGGAAAGCCAGCTCGACCGCTTCCTGATGTGCATCCAGCTCGGCTACCCGGACCGCGCCAGCGAGCGCGCCCTGCTCGCCGGCCAGGACCGGCGCGCCGCCCTGGCCGGCCTGCGGCCCTGCATGCAGCCCGGCGAGCTGCAAGCCGCGCAGCAGGCCGTGCTGGCCGTCGCCGTGGCCGAGCCCCTGCTCGACCATCTGCAGGCCGTGCTGGCCGCCAGCCGCGACGGCCGCTGGTTCGTCGAGGGCCTGAGCCCGCGCGCCGGCCTGGCCCTGCTGCGCGCCGCGCGCGCCCGGGCGCTGTTCGAGGGCCGCGACTATGTCGCGCCGGACGATCTCGACGCCCTCCTGATCCAGACCGCCGCCCACCGCCTGCGTCCCTTGCCGGCCGCCGGCCGCGGGCCGCGCGAGCAGTTGCGGGCGATGCTCGACGCCCTGCCCGCGGCGTGAGCCCGCCGGCCGACCGGGCCGGCCCGGCGCTGCAGATCGGCTGGCGCAGCCTGCGCATCCGGCCGACCCGCGCGGGCCAGGTCTTCGCGCTCACGGTGGCCGGCCTGGGCCTGGCCTCGATCAATGAGCAGCTCAGCCTGGGCCATGCCCTGACCGACCTGCTCATCGCCCTGGCCGGCGTGGCCCTGCTGGTCGGCGTGCTGGCGGTGCACGGCCTGCGGCTGAGCCTGCGGCCGGTCGAGCCGGTGCATGCCGGCGAGCTGGCCCGGCTGCGGCTGCGGCTGGAGGGCGGCGGCCGACCGACCCTGGCCGGCGGCCGGCGCCACGGCCTGGGCCTGAGCCTGCGGCCCGACGGCGGCCCGCTGCTGGCCGCCGCCACCGAGCCGGTCTGGACCGACCTGCCCGCCGACGACGGCCTGGAGCTGGAACTGCGCCTGCCCGCCCCCCGGCGCGGCCACCATGCCCTGCCGCCGCTGCGGGTCGAGACCCGCTTTCCGCTCGGCCTCTTCACCGTCTCGGCCGACTGGCAGCTACCCGGCCGGCTGTGGGTCTGGCCCAGCCCCCGGCCCGGCCCCGGCACGCCGGCCCGGGCCGAAGGCGCGGGCGGCGGTCGCCGGCTCGAAACCGCGGTCATCGAAGGCCTGCGGCCCTGGCGCCCGGGCGATGCGCAGGGGCAGATCGCCTGGCGCGCCTCGGCCGCGGCCCTGGCGCGCGACGAACTGCCCCTGGTGCGCGAGCGCCTGCCCGAGCCGGCCGGCGCGGCCCTGATCGACTGGCAGGACTGCAAGCCCGGCCTGGACGACGAGGGCCGCTTGCAGCAGCTCACCCAGGCCGTGCTCGACCGCGGCCTCGCCGGCCCGGCCTGGAGCCTGCGCCTGCCCGGCCAGACCCTGCCGCCCGGCCAGGGCCCGGCGCAGCGCCGTGCCGCGCTGGAAAGGCTGGCCCGGTGGTGAGCCGCTGGCTGCCGTCCCGCCGGGCCGCGGCCCCGCGCGAGGTGCGCGACACCCTCTTCCTGCTCGCCGTGCTGGGCTTCACCGTCGCGCCCCACCTGCCCGGCCAGCCGCTGTGGACGGGCGGCCTGGTGCTGGCCGTGCTGCTGTGGCGGGCGCAGCTCGCCCTGCGCGGCGCCGCCCTGCCCGGCCGCGGCCTGCTCCTGGGCCTGCTGCTGCTGGCCCTGGGTCTGAGCCTGTGGACCCATGGCAGCCTGGTCGGCCGGGCGGCCGGTCACACCCTGCTGGTGGTGCTGGTCGCGCTCAAGACCCTGGAGCTGCGCGCCCGGCGCGATGCGCTGGTGGTCTTCTTCCTCGGCTTCTTCCTGGTGCTGGCGCAGTTCCTCGGCAGCCAGTCGCCGGGCACGGCGCTGGCCGCGGCCCTGTCCGTCTGGGGCCTGCTGACGGCCCTGGTGCTGGCCAGCCTGCCGGCCGGCAAGCCGCCGCTGCGCGAGGCCGCCGGCCTGGCCGGCCGCCTGCTGCTGCTGGCCCTGCCGCCCATGCTGCTGCTCTTCGCCCTGCTGCCGCGGCCCCAGCCCTTCTGGCCGGGCAGCGGCAGCGCGCGCACCGGCCTGTCGGACAGCCTGGCCTGGGGCGATGTGGGCCAGCTCGCGCTCGATCCACAGCCCGTCCTGCGCCTGCGCCTGGCGCCGGGCCAGACCCTGCCGCCCGAGGCGCGCTACTTCCGCGGCCCGGTGCTCGGCCAGTTCGACGGCAGCCGCTGGACGGTGCTGCAAGCCAGCTTTCCCGAGGCCCTTCGGCCGGCGCTGAACCTGCGCCTGTCGGGCCAGGCGCTGGACTATGAGCTGCATGTCGAGGCCACCCGCCTGCCCGTGCTGCCCCTGCCCGAGGCCAGCGACGGCGTCTTCACCCGGGCGCCCGAGCTGGCCGAGGCGCGGCGCGAGGACGATCTGCACTGGTCGCTGGCCGAACCGCTGCGCCGCCGCGCCAGCCTGCAAGCCCGGCTCTGGACCCAGTTCCAGCATGGTCCGGTCGAGCTGGTGGTCGGCCTGCAAGACTTCCTGGAACTGCCGCCCGGCCACAACCCCCGCCTGCTGGATCTGGCCGCCCGCATGCGGCGCGAGCCGCGCTGGCAGCAGGCCGATGCCCGCAGCCTGGCCGCGGGCCTGATGCAGCAACTGCGCGAGGGGGGCTATGTCTACACCCTGTCGCCCGGGGCCATGGGCGATCCGCGCAGCGCCATCGACCGCTTCTGGTTCGAGCGCAAGGCCGGCTTCTGCGAGCACTATGCCGCCGCCTTCGTCGTGCTGATGCGGGCCTTCGACGTGCCGGCCCGGCTGGTGACCGGCTACCAGGGCGCCGACTGGGATGCGGCGGAGGGCGTCTGGATCGTCCGCCAGCGCCATGCCCATGCCTGGGCCGAGATCTGGCAGCCCGGCGAAGGCTGGCTGCGCATCGACCCGACCCAGGCCGTGGCCCCCGCCCGTCTGCAGCAGGGGCCGCCGCCGGCCGAGCCCGCCGCCTGGCTGCGCTGGCTGCCCGGCGACATGGGCGCGCGCTGGCAGCAGGGCTGGCAGGCTTTCGAGCTGGGCTGGCATGAGCAGGTGCTGCAGGCCGGCCCGCCCGGCTTCGGCGCCCGCCTGCCCAGCCTGATGGGCGCTGGCCTGCTGCTGGGCGGCTTGGGACTGGCCGCCTGGCGATGGGGCCGGCCACGCCGCGCCGAGGCCTGGACCGCCTGCTGGACCCGCCTGCGCCGCGAAGCCGGCCGGGTGCTGGGGCCGGGCCCGCAGCCCGCCAGCCCGCGGGCCCTGGCCGCCGCCCTGCGGGCACAGCACGGCGCGAAGGCCGACGAGGCCGTGGCCGCGCTGGAGGCCCTGGAGCGCTGGCGCTGGCGGCCGCAGGAAGCCGGCGCCGGCCAGGCCCCGGCCTTGCAAGCCCTGGCGCGGAGGCTGCGCACCGCCCTGCGCGCCCTGCCCCCACCCGCAAGCTGAAGCCTGCGCCCGCGCGGGCAGGCGCAAGGCATGCGGCACACTCGATCCATGCACCGACGGCTCCTTCTCTCCCCCGCCCTGGCGGCCGGCCTGGGCCTGCTGCTGGCCGCCCCCCTGCACGCGGCCGACGAGCCCCCGCCCGCCGCCCCCACGCCCATCGCCGACAAGCCCGGCCCCGCCACCCGGGCGCTGGAAAGCCGCCAGCCGCCCCCGCCGCCGGTGATCAGCACCGACCCCGGCATCCCGCCGCCGGCCGAGCCCGGCGGCTATGCCCAGCGCGAGGACGTGGCCCGCATCCTGGACGCGCTGTCGCGCCGCCACGGCTTCCGCGCGGAGCAGGCCGCGGCCATCGTCGCCCAGGCCCGCTACCAGCCGCGCGTGGTGCAGCTCATCCTGCCGACGCCGGGCGGCGCGAAGAAGAACTGGGCGGCCTACCGCGCCCGCTTCGTCGAGCCCATCCGCATCCAGGCGGGCCTGAAGTTCTGGACCGAGCATGCCGCCCTGCTCGAACAGGCCGAGGCGCGCTACGGCGTGCCGCCGGCCATCGTGGTGGGCGTGCTCGGCGTCGAGACCGGCTGGGGCAGCGACACCGGCAACTTCCGTGTGCTCGATGCCCTGGCGACCCTGGCCTTCGACTTTCCCACCGGCCGGCGCGACCGCAGCAGCTACTTCCGCGATGAGCTCGGCGAATTCATCGAGCTCTGCCTGAGCCAGGGCCTGGACCCGACGGCGGTGCGCGGCAGCTTCGCCGGCGCCATGGGCCTGCCGCAGTTCATGCCCAGCTCGCTGCGCAGGCTGGCGGTGGACTTCGACGGCGACGGCCGCATCGACCTGCACGGCAGCGTGGCCGATGCGATCGGCTCGGTTGCCGCCTACCTGCAAGCCTTCGGCTGGGAGCCGCGGCTGCCGACGCATTTCCACATCGAGCCGCCCAGCGATGCGGCCGATCTCTCGACCCTGCTCGCGCCCGACATCGTGCCCAGCTTTGCCGCCAGCGAGATGGCCGAGCGCGGCGCCCGCCTGCCCGAAGATGCGATGAAGCGCCCGGGCCTGCTGGCCCTGGTCAAGCTGGAGAACGGCGAGGCGCCGGCCACGCTGATCGCCGGCACCTCGAACTTCTATGCCATCACGCGCTACAACTGGTCGAGCTACTACGCCATGGCGGTGATCGAGCTGGGCCAGGCGGTGGAAGCCGCGCGGCGCGCCCCGCCGCCGCCGGTGCTGCGCAAGCCGGCGCCGAAGCCGGCCGCCAAACCGGCCGTCAAGCCGGCTGCGAAACCCGCCGCCAAGCCGGCCAACAAGCCCGCGCGCTAGGCGGCCGCGAACTGAGGCTGGCGGCTGCGGCTGAGACTCAGCGCGAAGCCGGTGCGGAGGCCGGTGCGCTGCCTGCCTCCAGCGCGGGCAGGCTGCGCTCCAGGCCATCAAGCGTGAAGCGGGCGGTGAATCGCCAGTCGCTGGCCGATTCGGGCAGGCCGTCGATCAGCTCCAGCACCGCATCCTGGCGGGCCAGGGCCTCCAGGCGCTGGAGCGCGTCGGGGGCGAGCAGGAAGGCGGTGGCATAGCTCAGGCTCACGCCCGGGCGCTCGCGGCGCTGCCAGGCAAGCGCCGGGGCGATGCTGTCGAGCACCAGGGCTTCGCCGCTGTCGGCCACTTGCAGGCGCAGCGCCTCGCGCAGGGCGGTGGGGAAGTCGCCGGCCCGCGGCGGATCGCCGGGCCGGGAGGCGTACTCCAGCGTCAGGGCCAGCACCGGCCGGCCGCCGACATCGCGCGAGAAGACCATGCTGACATGGCAGCGCGGATCGACCCGCACCCGCGACTGCACGAAGGGCCGGCCCCTTTCGCTGCGGCCGCTGGCCCAGGGCGTCTGCGGCAACGGCAGGCTCAGGCGCTCGCCGCCGGTGTCCACGCCAAGCTGGCGCAGTTGCGCGCGACTCAGCAGGGTCATGCGCTGGTTGGGGGTGAGGTTGGCGATGTCGAGCAGGCGCCGCTGCGCGCCCATCTCGTCCAAGTAGAGGTTGAGCACCGAGACAGCCGCCTGCGCCTGGGCCACCGGATCGACGCCGCCGCTGGCCGGGGTGGCGGGCCGGAACTGGTGCACGCCGTAGGCGCGGTCGTCCAGCACATCGCGCCGCAGGCCGCCCAGGAAGGCATAGGCGCAAGAGGACTGGCAGCGGGTGGCGGCGGCCACCCGCTCGCGCGGGCCCTCGGTCTGCACCCAGAGGTCGCCGCCGGTGCGGGTGGCCAGGCCCAGCCAGCGGAGCTCGCGGCCCAGCTCCAGGCCGCCGCGCAGGTCGCCGCCGGGGCTGTCCAGATGCAGGGCGGCCAGGCTGGCGGCCTGGCCGCGCAGGCTGCGGGCGGGCTGCTGGGCGCGCAGGGTATCGCGCAGCCGGGCGACGGCCTCGCGGTCGATCTGGCCGCGGCCGAGCAGGAGGCGCACGCAGCCGTCGGGCGCAGCCTCGGCACCGGGCAGGCCCTGGGCATCGGCCCCGCAGACGCGGTGCACGCGGAAGCTGATGGGCTTGCGCAGCGCCTCCGGCAGCGGGCTGGGGGCGCTGCCCGGTGACGCGGCCGGCGGCGGGGCGGCGGGCGGCGCGGCGGCGGGCGAGCCGGACACGCCGACCGCGCAAGCGGCCAGCAGCAGCGCGGCCAGCACCGGCCCGAGCAGGGAGCACAGCCCGCGGCGGGCTGCGGGGCGTGGGAAGGAAGGCGTGTTCATCGGCATGGGGCAAGCCTGCCACAAGCGGGACGGGCAGACGGCCCCGGGCCCTGCGGGCAGACCGGTCGACCGGCCACCGGGCCGCGCGCCGCTCAACGCCGGTGGCGGGGCGGCCGGCTGCCGTCGACGAAGGTCGGCGGCTGGCGGCGGACCCAGGCGATGAAGGTGGCGATCTCGGGATGCGCATGCAGCGCGGGCCAGCTTGCGTAGTGCCGTGCCAGCTCCTTCTCGGAGAAGGTTGCGTGGATCTTGCGATGGCAGACGCGGTGAACCAGGAAGGTCTCGCGCCCGCCCTGGCTGCGCGGCAGCAGGTGGTGCAGGTCGGCGCTGGGCCCCGGCACGATGGGCCGGCCGCAGAGCGGGCAGTCCGCCGGCGGGGGTGCGGGCGGCGGCCCGAAGGGCGTGCCGCCGCGCAGGGCGCGCTTGCCGACCATGGCTGCTGCCGCCGACCCGCCGACTCAGGTGCCGAGGCCGGACCGGGCCAGGCCGCTCACGCCCCCCTCAGGTCCGCTGCGCCACCCAGGCCGCCACGCCGGCCAACGCCGCCGGAAGGGCCGCCGGGTCGCTGCCGCCGGCCATGGCCAGGTCCGGCTTGCCGCCGCCCTTGCCGCCAACCTGCTGGGCCACGAAGTTCACCAGCTCGCCGGCCTTGAGCTGACCGATGCGGTCGGCGGTGACGCCGGCCGCGAGCTGCACCTTGCCGCCCTCGACCGCCGCCAGCACGATGGCCGCCGTCTTGAGCTTGTCCTTGAGCTTGTCCATCGTCTCGCGCAGGGCCTTGGCATCGGCGCCGTCCAGCACGGCGGCCAGCACCTTGGTGCCGTTCACGTCGACGGCCTGGCCCATCAGCTCGTCGCCCTGGCTGCTGGCCAGCTTGCCCTTGATCGCGGCCAGCTCCTTCTCGGCGGCTCGAAGCTGCTCGACCAGGCTGGCGATGCGGCCTTCCAGCTCCTCGGGCGCGGCCTTGAGCAGGGCGGCGGCGCGTTGCAGGTTCTTCTCGGTCTCGCCGATGTAGGCCAGCGCGCCTTCGCCGGTGGTGGCCTCGACGCGGCGGATGCCGGCGGCCACGCCGCTCTCGGCCAGGATCTTGAAGACGCCGATGTCGCCGGTGCGCGCCACATGGGTGCCGCCGCAAAGCTCCTTGCTGGAGCCGATGCTGAGCACGCGCACGGTCTCGCCGTACTTCTCGCCGAAGAGCATCATCGCGCCGCTCTTCTGCGCGTCCTCCAGCGCCATCACGCGGGCGTCGGTGGCGGCATTGGCCAGGATCTCGGCATTGACCAGGGCCTCGACGCGGGCGATCTGCTCGGCCGTCATCGGCGCGGTGTGCGAGAAGTCGAAGCGCGTGCGCTCCGGCGTCACCAGCGAGCCCTTCTGGGCCACATGCGCGCCCAGCACCTCGCGCAGGGCCTTGTGCATCAGGTGGGTGGCGCTGTGGTTGCGCACGGTGCGGGCGCGGCGGGCCGCATCGACCCGGGCGCTCAGCACATCGCCCACCGCCAGCCGGCCCTCGGCCACGCGGCCGTGGTGGCCGAAGACATCGGCCTGGATCTTCAGCGTGTCGTCCACGCGCACGAGGGTGCGGGCATTGCGCAGCTCGCCGGTGTCGCCGACCTGGCCACCGCTCTCGGCATAGAAGGGCGTGTGGTCGAGCACGACGACCACATCGCTGCCGGCCTCGACGGCCTGCACCGGGCTGCCGTCCACATAGAGCGCGGTGACGGTGGCGCCCTCGCGCGCCAAGTGCTCGTAGCCGTGGAAAGTGGTGGCCGCGCCGCTGTAGGCCAGGCCCTGGGCCATCTTGAACTTGCCGGCGGCGCGGGCCTGCTCGCGCTGGCGCTGCATCGCGGCCTCGAAGGCAGCGGTGTCCACCGTCACGCCGCGCTCGCGGCAGACGTCGGCGGTCAGGTCCAGCGGGAAGCCGTAGGTGTCATGCAGCTTGAAGGCCAGCTCGCCGTCGAGGGTGCCCACCCCACCGGCGAGGGCGCCTTCCAGGATCTCCATGCCGTTGGCGATGGTCTGGAAGAAGCGCTCCTCCTCCTGCTTCAGCACCTGGGTGATGCGGGCCTCGTCGCGGGCCAGCTCGGGGTAGGCCTCGCCCATCTGGCCGACCAGGGCGTGGACCAGCTTGAAGAAGAAGGGCGCGCGGGCGCCGAGCTTGTAGCCATGGCGGATGGCGCGGCGGGCGATGCGGCGCAGCACATAGCCGCGGCCCTCGTTGCCGGGGATGACGCCGTCGGCCACGGTGAAGGCGCAGGCGCGGATGTGGTCGGCGATGACCTTGAGGCTGGGGCTGTCGGCATCGACCGCCACGCCCCCGGCCGAGGCCTCGACCGCCGCCTTGGCCGCCGCGAGCAGCGCCACGAAGGTATCGATCTCGTAGTTGCCGTGCACGCCCTGCAGCACGGCGGCGATGCGCTCCAGGCCCATGCCGGTGTCCACGCTGGGCTTGGGCAGGGGGTGCATCACCCCGGCCTCGTCCCGGTTGAACTGCATGAAGACGTTGTTCCAGATCTCGATGAAGCGGTCGCCGTCTTCCTCGGGGCTGCCCGGGGGGCCGCCGCGGATGTGGTCGCCGTGGTCGTAGAAGATCTCGGTGCAGGGCCCGCAGGGGCCCGTGTCGCCCATCATCCAGAAGTTGTCGCTGGCGTAGCGGGCGCCCTTGTTGTCGCCGATGCGGATGATGCGTTCGGCCGGCACGCCGATCTGGTCGCGCCAGATGCCGTAGGCCTCGTCGTCCTCGGCATAGACGGTGACGGTCAGGCGTTCCTTGGGCAGCTTGTAGACCTCGGTCAGCAACTCCCAGGCGTAGGCGATGGCGTCGCGCTTGAAGTAGTCCCCGAAGCTGAAGTTGCCCAGCATCTCGAAGAAGGTGTGGTGGCGCGCGGTGTAGCCGACGTTCTCCAGGTCGTTGTGCTTGCCGCCGGCGCGGATGCACTTCTGCGAGGTGGTGGCGCGGGTGTAGGCGCGCTTGTCGAAGCCGAGGAAGACATCCTTGAACTGGTTCATCCCCGCATTGGTGAAGAGCAGGGTCGGGTCGTCGCCGGGCACCACCGGGCTGGAGGCCACGATCTGGTGGCCCTTGCTCTCGAAGAACTTCAGGAAGGTCTGGCGGATCTCGGCGGCTTTCATCCGGGGCTTTCAGCGGGGGTCGGCAGGGTCTCGACGAAGCCGGGAATTGTAGGTTTGGCCGCTGGTGACAATCGGGGGCCGGTCTCCCCGGCCGGCAGCACCCGGCACGGTCCGCGGTGCCGTGCTGCGGCGATGCCGCCGAACCGCGCTGCCGCATGCGCCTCGGGCCCCCTCCCTTCGCTTCCTGCCGTCCCCACGCCATGACCCCGACGATGCCCCCACCCGACTTGCAGCTTGCCGACGCCGGCCTCTGGCGCACCGAGGCCTTCATCGATGGCGCCTGGCAGGCCGGCCCCGGCCGCTTCACCGTGCATGCGCCGGCCAGCGGCGCGCCGCTGGCCGAGGTGGCCGCCCTGGGCGAGGCCGAGGCGCAAGCCGCCATCGCCGCGGCCGAGGCCGCCTGGCCGGCCTGGCGCGCGCAGACGGCCAAGGCCCGTGCCGCGCTTTTGCAGCGCTGGTTCCTGCTGATCACCGCCGCCACCGAGGACCTGGCCCGGCTGATGAGCGCCGAGCAGGGCAAGCCCCTGGCCGAGGCCCGCGCCGAAGTGGGCTACGGCGCCAGCTTCGTCGAATGGTTCGCCGAGGAGGCGCGCCGCGTGCACGGCGAGACGATTCCGGCCACCGACCCGTCCCGCCGCATCCTGGTGCTCAAGCAGCCCATCGGCGTCTGCGCGGCGATCACGCCCTGGAACTTCCCGCTGGCCATGATCACCCGCAAGGTCGCGCCGGCCCTGGCCGCCGGCTGCCCGGTGATCATCAAGCCGGCCGAGCAGACCCCGCTGACTGCCCTGGCCCTGGCCGAGCTGGCGCAGCGTGCCGGCTTCCCGCCCGGCGTGCTGAATGTGCTGACGGCCGACGGGCCGGGCTCCATCGCCGTCGGCCGCGTGCTCTGCGCCAGCCCCGTGGTGCGGCACCTGAGCTTCACCGGCTCGACCGAGGTCGGCCGCATCCTGGCCGCGCAGTGCGCGCCGACGGTCAAGAAGCTGGCCCTGGAGCTGGGCGGCAACGCGCCCTTCCTGGTCTTCGACGATGCCGACCTGGAGGCCGCCGTCGAGGGCGCCCTGGCCGCCAAGTACCGCAATGCCGGGCAGACCTGCGTCTGCGCCAACCGCTTCTATGTGCAGGACGGCATCTACGAGGCCTTCGTGCAGCGCCTGGCCGAGAAGGCCGCCGCGCTGCGCGTGGGCCCGGGCATGCGCGAGGGCGTGCAGCAGGGCCCGCTGATTGATGCGGCCGCGCTCGCCAAGGTCGAATCGCATGTCGCCGATGCCCTGGCCGGCGGCGCCCGCCTGCTGGCCGGCGGCCACCGCGTGCAGCCCGCCGACCATGTCGGCGGCCATTTCTACGCCCCCACCGTGCTGGCCGACGTGACGCCGGCCATGCGCTGCACGCGGGAGGAAACCTTCGGCCCGGTCGCCCCCGTGCTGCGCTTCCACACCGAGGCCGAGGCCCTGGCCACGGCCAATGCCAGCGAATTCGGCCTGGCCGCCTACGTCTACACGCGGGACATCGGCCGCGTGATGCGGGTGAGCGAGGGCCTGGAAAGCGGCATCGTCGGCGTCAACACCGGGATCATCTCCACCGCCGAGGCGCCCTTCGGCGGCGTCAAGCAGTCCGGCCTGGGCCGCGAGGGCTCGCACCACGGCCTGGACGAGTACCTGGAGATGAAATACGTCTGCCTGGGTGGCCTGGACCGCTGAAGCGGCAGCGGTGTCGAGCGAACCCCCCGTGCTTGTGGGATGGGTCAACCCAATGACCAAGGGTTTTCACGATTGCAAACGTTCGGTTCATCAAGGCTTCTGACCTGACCCGTCAGAACTTGTGTCTTGTGATGAACAGGGGTTAACCCTAGAGTCTCGTCATCGGCTGCACTTCCCTGCAGCCCCAACGGTTCTCAAGCTCTCATCCCCTGGAGGTTCTGCCATGACCCGCATCGCCACGCTCACCCTGCGCCGCACCGCGGCTGCCGCCGCCCTGACCCTGGGCGCGCTGCTTCCGGCCTTCGCTGCCTCGTCGATCGACGGCATCCAGCCCGCCGCCCCCCTGGTGGTCGGCGAAGCCGGCCGCGCCGACACTGCCTCGGCCCTGCACCTGCTGGCCGCCGCGGCCGAGGCCTACCGCGCCGACCCGCCCCGCGCGCTGACCGCCTTCAACGACGGCCTCGCGCCCTTCCAGCAGGCCGACCTCTATGTCTTTGCCATCCACGCCCGCACGGGCCGCATGCTGGCCAACGGCGGCTTCCCGGGCCTGACCGGCGGCGACGTGGCGGTGCTGCGCGATGCCCGCGGCGCAGCCGTCGGCGAGGCCTTCCTGCACCTGCCCAAGGACGCGATCAGCCAGGTCAGCTACCACTGGCGCAACCCGCAGACCTGGCGCATCGAGACCAAGCGCAGCCAGGTGCTGCGGGTCGGCGACACCCTGATCGCCGTCGGCAGCTACCAGTCCACCCCGTTGGCCGAGCGCAAGCTGCACCCGGCCCTGGGCCAGGCCGCCGCACTGCCGGCCGGCCAGGCCAGCGCGCTGCGCGCCCACCCGGTGAGCTGGTGGGGCGTCTGAGCCCCGCGGCGGCCTGAGGCCGCCGCAAGCCGGCATCGCAAGGCCGCCCTCGGGCGGCCTTTTTCATGGTTGGCGACCACCTTGCCGGCACATGGCCCGCTTCTCAGGGTGCCCAGATCGCTTCTTCCGTGCAGGCGCCGACATGGACGATGCCGATTCGGCCGTTGTTGGGCACGAAGACCTGCTGGGCGGCCGTCTTGGGGAAGGTGGAGCCGTCGGCACAGCTTGCGCTCTGGGTGCTGCCGATCACGAGCTGGGTGCCGGGATGGACTTCGCAGACGGCCAGCCGGTCCAGCGGGCTCCATTCGGGGCAGATCGCGTTGGCCGCGCGGTAGCTGTCCTTGCTGCCGGCCGGCCGCTCCAGCGACCACCAGCCGCCGAACTTGGTGTAGGGCTTGGACGCATCGAAGACGCGGTAGAGCTTGATCGGCTGCGCGCTGACGGCGAAGACCTGCGCATCGCAGACGCCGCCCTTGCCGCTGGGCAACTGGACCTGGCGCTGCAGCACCGGCTGGCTTGAAGGGCTGAGGCCCGGCACGGCCTGCGGTGCACGGCCGGCACAGGCCTGGCCGTCGACACCGACCGGCGGGGTTGCCGCGCTGCCGCCCTCGCGGCCCAGGTTGGCGCAAGCTGCCAGCAGCAGGACCAGGCCGAGGCCCATCAGCGATCGCTTCATCGTGCAGCTCCCTTGCATGTCGTGGAGAGGACCGGCGCCCGCCCCCTCCCAGGGCGGCGCCGGCGGCGAATGTAGGGGCAGCCGGCCCGCGCGCGGGCGCCGGCAACATCCGGATGCATCTGCCGAGGCCGCGCCGGGAGGCGATCCCGGCTGACAGGGATGCGAGCGACTTCAGACGGCCGGATCGCCCGGGTCGTTGGCCGCCGCGTCGGCGCGGCCTTCGGCCGGCACGAAGAAGACCTTGCTGCCCAGCGGCGCGGCGCCGTCCAGCGCGGCCAGCGCCCGCTGCCAGAGGTGCTCGGCATCGAGCATGCCAGGGCCGCTGACGACGAAGCCGATGCGCGGGTGCACGCGCAGGCCCTCGGCCTCGCCGAGCTGCAGCGGCCGGGCCAGCGCCTCGATCAGCTTGTCGGCAACGATGCCGGCGCTGGCCGGCTGGTCGAGCCGGGCCAGCCAGACGGCCAGGCGCGTCGGCCCGTCGACGGCCACCACATCGCTGCCGCGCAGCTTGGCGCGCATGCGCACCGCCAGCTTGCGGCGCAGCAGGGCGGTCGCGCCCTCCCCCAGGCGCTCGCGCAGCTCGGCCAGCTCGGGCAGCTCGATGAGCAGCAGGGCCATGGGCGCGGGCTCGCGCTCGCGCAGGGCCAGCATCTGCTGGATCTGCGGCACCAGTTGCGCCCGGCTGGGCAGGCCGGTGGCGGCATCGAGCGGCGCAAGCTGGCGCAGCGGCCGGTCGAGCCGGTGGCGGACGATGGCGAAGCCCAGGCTGGCGGCAAGTGCGGCGGGCGGCAGGCCGTCCGGCAGCACGGCTTGCAGGCCCAGCGCGGCCAGGGCTTCGTCGCGGGCCAGGTCCGCCGCCCGCGCGCCGCCCGGTGCATCGGGCGGGCAGAGCAGCACGGTGGGCCGTGCCGCGCAGACGGCCGCCAGGGCAGGCGTGGCCCAGTCGGCCCAGGCCTGCAGGGCGGCTGCGTCGGGCGGCTGCAGCAAGAGACCCGCTGGCGCGCGGCCCAGCAATTGCGGCCAGAGCCGGGCCGCGGCCTGGGCATCGGCCGGCCAGGCCGCCTCGACCGGCCCCGGGCCGCCGGCTGCGCCGCAGCCCACCCAACCGAAATGCGCCGCCGTCACGGCGCCGCCACTTTCACGCGATTGCCCTCCTGAAGCAGGGCATTGACATTGATGACGACCGACTGGCCGGCCTCCAGGCCGCGGCGCAGGTGGACCTCGCGGCCCACGGTGCGCTCGACCTGCACGGGCACGAAGCGCAAGCGGCTTTCAGCGTCGACCAGGGCCACATGCGGCTGGCCGCGCCGCAGCAGCACGGCATTGGCAGGCACGGTGACGCCGGGCTGGGCGGCGTCGGCGGCCAGGTCCAGCTCGCCGCGCAGGCCGGCGGGCAGGCGCTGGCCGGGGTTGGGCAGCTTCAGCTCGACCCGCATCGCGCCGCTGGCCGGGTCGATGCGGCCGGCCAGGCGCTCGACCCGGGCCTTGAAGACCTCGCCCGGAAATTCGGCAAAGCGCAGCTCGGCCGGGCGGCCGGCTTGCAGGGTGGCCGCCGCAGCCTGCGGCACCTCGACGACGACGCGCAGCGCATCCAGCCGGGCCAGGCGGAACAGGGCCGGGCTGCTGTTCGCGCCATCGGCGCTGACGCGGTCGCCGCGCTCGACGCTGCGCTCGACGATGGTGCCGGCAAAGGGCGCGCGGACCTGCTGGAAGCCCTGCACGGCCTCCAGCCGCCGCACCTCGGCCTGGGCGGCGGCGGTGTCGGCGCGGGCCACGTCCAGGGCGGCATTCAGCTCGTCAAGCCGCACGGCGGAGAGGAAGTTCTGCTCGACCAGGGGCCGGCTGCGGTCCAGGTTGACCTGGGCCAGGCGCTCGCGGGCCTGGGCCTGGCCCAGACCGGCGCGGGCGCTGGCCAGGGCCTGGTCGACTTCCGGCGCGGCAATGCGGGCCAGCAGCGCGCCAGCGGCCACGCGGTCGCCCAGGTCGACGCGGCGCTCGACCAGGGTGCCGCTGCTGCGGGCATAGAGCCGGGCTTCCTCGATGGGCTCGGTGCGCGCGGGCAGGCGCAGCGGCGCACCGGCGGCCACCGGCTTGGCGCGGGCGGTGCGCACCTCGGGCGGCGGGGCCGAGGCGGCCGCGGCCGGCGCGGGCGCGCCCTGGGCCTGGGCCACCGGCAGGCCGCCGAACAGGCCGGCAAGCAGCAGCAGCGCCGGCCGCACCAGGGCACGGCGGGATCGGGCGGCGGCAGGCCGCGGCGGGCGGGAAGACAGGGCGTCGGGCATGGGGGGCGAGGCCGGAAGAAGGGGGCGGACGAAGTCGTTCATGGCGCGGGCGGCGGCTCCACCGCCGGCCGCAGGCCGCGGCGCTGCAAGGCGCGCCAGCGCGGCATGGCGCAGCGACTGAACAGCAAGGGCACCAGCACCAGGCTGCCGAAGGTGCCGAAGATCAGGCCGCCGACCACCGCACGGCCGAGCGGCGCGTTCTGCTCGCCGCCCTCGCCATGGCCCAGGGCCATGGGCAGCACGCCGACGATCATGGCCAGCGCCGTCATCAGCACCGGCCGCAGGCGGGCGCCGGCAGCGGCCAGGGCGGCATCGCGTGGCGTGTCGCCGGCGTCCAGCCGGTCGCGGGCGAAGCTGGTGATCAGCACGCTGTTGGCGGTGGACACGCCGATCACCATGATCATGCCCATCAGCGCCGGCACCGAAAGCGGCGTGGCGGTGAGCCACAGGCCGGCCGCCGCACCCGCCAGCGCCACCGGCAGCGCCGCCATGGCATTGAGCGGCAGCAGCCAGGACTGGAAGTTGGCCGCCTGGATCAGGAAGACCAGCAGCACCGCCAGCGCCAGGCCGCCGGCCAGGTCGCGGTAGGCCTGCTGCATGAGCTGCACCTGGCCGCGCATCTCGATGCGGTTGCCGGGCTTGAGCTGGGCCTGGGCCTCGGCCAGGTGCGGCGCCACGGCATCGGCCACGCCGCCGAGGTCGCGGGTGCTGACATTGCCGAGCACGTTCAGCGCCGGGGCCAGGGTCACGCGGCTGACATTGGCCGGCACGGTGCGCGGCGTGGCGGTGGCCACGGCGCGCAGCAGGATGGGCTCGCCGTTGTCGGCCAGCCGCAGCGGCGTGTTCAGCAGGGTCTCGACCGAATCGATGGCCAGCGGCGGGATGATGAGCTGCACCGGGTAGGAGGTGCCGGTGGCCGTGTCCGACCAGAACTGCGGCGCCACCGTGTTGCCGCTGCCCAGCGCGGCCAGCACGGCATTGGCGACCTGCTGCTGGGTGATGCCGTACTGCAGGGCCCGGGCGCGGTCGATCTCCAGGTGGATCTGCGGCAGGTCGGGCACCTGGCGCAGGGCCACGTCCTCGACGCCGTCCAGGGCCTTGAGATCCTCGGCAAGCTGGCGGGCGGCGGCGCGGTTGCCGGGCCCGTCGCGGCCGACGATGCGCAGGTCCAGCGCGCTCGGGGAGGCGCCGGCCAGCGTCAGGCCGGTGGTGTCGGCCGGCCGCATCAGCACCAGCACATGCGGAAAGCGCTCGGCCAGCAGGCGGCGCAGGCGGGCCTCGGTCTCGACGACTGGCGTGCGCGGGCCGGGCTTCAATTGCAGGTAGAGCTCGCCGTCGAAGCTGCCGACCACAGTGGAATCGACCCAGGCCTGGTTGATCGCGTCGGGCGCGCCGATCACCTCGACCACGCTGGCCAGCTCGCCCGGCGGCAGCTCGGCGCGGATCGCGCGCTGCACGTCGGCGAAGAGCCGGGCCGTCTCCTCCAGCCGCAGGCCGGTGGGCGCGCGCAGGTAGACGCGGATCAGGCCGGCGTCGGTGCGCGGGAAGAACTCGCGCTGAAGCTGGCTGGCCGCGTAGCCGCCCAGGGCCAGCAGGGTCGCCACGCCCAGGATCACCGCCACCAGCCCGGGCCCCAGGCGCTGCATGGCGCCGGACAGGCGGGCCACATAGCGGTCGCGCAGCGCGTCCAGGCCATGCTCGACATGGTGGTGCAGCCGCTCGCTCAGGTTCAGGCCCTTGCGCTGGCGCCGCGCCAGCTCGCCGGGCAGCAGCACATGGGCCAGCATCGGCACCAGCGTGCGCGAAAGCAGGAAGGACGCCGCCATGGCGAACACCACCGCCAGCGCCATCGGCTTGAAGACATAGGCCGGCACGCCGGTCAGCAGGAAGATGGGCAGGAAGACGATGCAGATGCAGAGCGTGCTGACGAACTCGGGGAAGACGACTTCCTTCGCGCTCTTGAGCACGGCTTCGCGCACCGTCTCGCCCAGCGCGATGTGGCGGTTGGTGTTCTCGATCTCGACCAGGGCGTTGTCGACCAGGATGCCGATGGCCAGGGCCAGGCCGCCCAGGGTCATCAGGTTGAAGGTCTGCCCCGTGGCGGCCAGGCCGGCCACCGAGGCCAGCAGGGCCAGCGGGATCGAGGTCAGCACGATGGCCGTCGAGCGCAGGCTGCCGATGAAGATCAGCACCACCGCCGCCACCAGGCTGCCGACCAGCACGCCCTCGAAGGCGACGGTGTCGACAGCGGCCTGCACGAAGACGCTCTGGTCGAAGACCGGCTCGATCGTCATGCCCGGCGGCGCGGCGGCGCGGATCTCGGGCAGGCGTTCGCGGATCTGCCGGACGATGTCCACCGTCGAGGCATTGCCGAGCTTGAGGATGGAGACCATCACCGCGTTGTCGCCATTCAGGCGCGCGAGATTGGTCTGCACGGCAGGGCCGTCGCGCACGCTGGCCACCTCGCCCAGGCGGATCAGGCGCTCGCCGATGCGCTTGATCGGCAGGTCGGCAAAGTCGCCGGCCCGCTCGGGGCTGGCATTCAGGCTGATTTTCAGCTCGCGCTCGCCCTCGCGCAGCGCGCCGGCCGGCAGGGTCAGGTTCTGCGCGCCCAGGGCGGCGCCGACGTCGGCCGCGCTCAGGCCATGGCGCTGCAGGGCGGCCGGGTCCAAGTCCAGCATCACCTGCCGGGCGGCGCCGCCGTAGGGCAGCGTCATCCGCACGCCGGGGATGTTCTGGATCTGCGAGCGCAGGGCCAGGCGCGCGTAGTCGTAGAGCGCGGCATCGTCGAGCGTGGCCGAGCCCAGCACCAGGTTGAGGATGGGCTGGCTGGACTGCGAGGCCCGCACCACCAGCGGCGGCGTGGTGCCCGGCGGCATGCGCCGCAGGATGGTCTGCGAGACCGAGGTGACCTGCGACAGCGCCACCGCAATGTCGGCCTGCGGCTGGAAATCGATCTTGACGACGGCAATGCCATCAGTCGTCTCCGACCGCACTTCCAGCACGTCATCGACGTTGTTGAGGACGGCGATCTCGGAGAAGGAGGTCAGCTTGCCGGCCATCTCGGCCGCGCTCAGGCCGGGGTAGGTCCAGATCAGGTTGACCGAGGGAATGTCCACCGACGGCAGGATGTCGGTCGACATCTTGCGCGCCGACAGTACCCCGGCCAGCACGATCAGCAGCGCCATCACGGCGATGGTGTAGGCCCGGTCGAGGGCGTAGCGGACGATCCACATGGGGCGGGGAAGACCTCGGGCTCAAGGACAGGCCGGCGCAGATCGAGAGGCCGCCGGCGGAAGGCGGATGCCACCCGCCGCCATTAGAGCCGAGGCCGGCCCGCCCCCGCGGTATGCGGGGCCAGGCGGGGAACGCGCGCAGGCGTGGACCCTCTCACGGGTCGGGCTCCGGCCGCGGCGCGCATAGCCCTTGCATCTTGTCCGGCGGGCACGGCCCCCGAACAATGATCGATTCGAAGCCCGCGGCGCCCCCGATCCGCCGGGCTCCACGCGGCCCGCAACCCCAAGAGGCCCCATGACCTGGCTGCACAGCGGCTTTCGCGGACGAACCCGGATCCTCTTCACCGGCCTGGCCCTGGCCATGCTTCTGCTGTTCACCGGCCTGCTGCATACGCTCTTGGTGCACCGGCTGCAGCGCACGGCCGAGTCCGAGCAGCAGGCCCTGCTCGACAAGATCGACCAGGCCCTGCGCCAGGCCGCCCAGGCTCGGCTGCAGGTGCTGGGGACGCTCGGCGATGCCGATACGCTGTGGAGCGGCGGACTCGACGGTCGCGAAGCCCAGGATCTCGTCGAGCGGTTGAACCGCAGCAGCCGCCATCCCGGCTGGCTGGGCGTGATCGACCTGCATGGCCGGGTGCGCGCCGCCACCCAGGGCCAGTTGATCGGCCACCGCCTGCGCGATGAAGCCTGGTTCTCCGCCGGCCTGCGCGGCGGCCGGCTTGAGCCGGTCGACGACCCGATCTTGCGCGCCTTGCGGCTCGGCCCGAACCACCACGCGCTGGCCTTCGTCGTGCCCATCCGCCGCGGTGGCGAGGTGCTGGGCCTGCTCGTGGAGCTGCGCGGCTGGGACTGGGCCGATGCCGCGATCGCCGGCGTGCTGCCCCCGCAGACCGAACACCCCGGCCTGAGCGTGATCCTGGGCGATGGACTGGGCCGTCCGCTTTATCACTGGCACGCGAAGCCGGCGGCCAGCCCCCGCAGCGGACCGCTCCTGCTCGAACGGAGCCGCTGGATCGGCCCGAACCAGGACCTCGACTGGACGCTGCTCCTTGAGCAACCCCGCCGCGGCGTGCACGCCAACGCCGATCAGCTCGGCAGCCTGGTGCTGCTGGCTGGTCTGATGTTCAGCCTGGTGCTGGTGGGGGGCATCTGGTGGAGCAGCGCCCGGCTGGCGCGACCGGTGGAACGCATCGCCGCGGCCGCGCAACGCATCGCCGAAGGCCATCTCGACACCGCCATCCCGCAGTTCGACGGCGGCAGCACCGAGTTCCGCGCGATGTCGCGCGCCATCGCCACCATGAGCCAGCGCCTGATCGAGGCGCGCCGCATGCTGGAGGAGGAAGTCCGAGCCCGCACCACCGAACTGGAAGATGCCAACACCCGCCTGGCCCATCTGGCCGACACCGACCAGCTCACCGGCCTGCTCAACCGCCGCGGGCTGGAGCCGCGCCTGGACCATGCCCTGGCCCTGGCACGCCGCCAGCATCGGCCGCTGAGCCTGCTGACCCTGGACATCGACCACTTCAAGGCCGTCAACGACCAGCACGGCCACGCCGCCGGAGATGCCGTGCTGCGCGGGCTGGGCCACTGGCTGGGCCAGCGCCTGCGCAGCACCGACTTCTGCGCACGCACGGGCGGCGAGGAGTTCGTGCTCGTGCTGATCGACAGCCCCGCGCCGGCCGCCGAAGCGCTGGCGCGGCTGCTCGTGCGGGAGATCGCCGCGCTCGAAATGCCCGCTGTCGGCGGCATCACCGTCAGCATCGGCCTGGCCGAAAGCCAGCACACGCCCGGCGACAGCGCAGCCCTGATGCAAGCCGCCGACGAGGCCCTGTACGCGGCGAAACGGACCGGCCGGAACCGGGTGGTCGGCGTTCCAAAGCCTCCGCCGGGGGCCGGGGCGAGGGGCTAGCTAGCTAGACCGCAACGTCCTTCAGGGCAAGGTCGCGCAGCAAGCTCACCAAGGCAAACCGCTGTCCTTGATGATCTTTGCGGTGTCTTGCAAATCCAGCTTCAGCGCCAGGTCGCGACGATTCTCAATCGTCTTCTGGATCAGGAAAGGGGCCAGCTTGGCCTTGGCCGCCCGGGCCTTGGGATCGTCGGGGTTATTCGACAGGATCTTGTTCAAGGCCTCGAACTCCTTGATCAGCCGGTCGAGGTCCTTGTGGAAGGCGTCGATGTACTTGTGACCCATGGCACGCTCCGGGGAAAGGGTGGCGACGCCGGATCCTCAGTGCCGGTTCGGACGCCGGCATCAGGGTTGCTCAGCAGCCGCTCGGACGGATGCGAGGGTGGGTGCGGGCCAGCGCTGCGGGCAAGGCCCGGTTGCCGTCTTGGGGCGAGGGCTGCCTGGCGCGCCGGGAATCTGCCACCAGCTCGTCCCGATTTTTGCCCCCGTTGTCGCCCCCAGTCGCCCTGTCCTTCAAGGGCTCCCTCCAGACGTCGCTGGAAACTAAAAAGCCCCGGAGCATTGACTGCTCCAGGGCTTTTGGGTCTTGCGGGATGTCCTCGGACATCAACTTGGCGGAGAGGGTGTCCGCCATTCGTATGCATCCGCGCTCACCAGGACGCATCGCCGTCTGCCTGTCTCTCCTATGAAGAGAGGGTTCGGTCGTAACATCCAGCATCACTGGATGCCTCCCCACCTCCCATTTGATGGGGGGTTGGATGGGGGGTACGGCGGGGAGATGTAGCGATGCCCAAGATGGCGAGGGAACTTTATGCGGTCGACCTCAAGCGTCTGACCAAGCCGGGACGGCACTTGGTCGGCGTCGTACCGGGTTTGGCGCTTCAGGTGGCAGAGACCGGGGCGCGGTCGTGGGTGTTGCGGATCATGGTCGGCGCCCGCCGCAGAGAAATCGGACTTGGGAGCTTCCCGGCCGTGACGCTGGCCATGGCCCGACAACGAGCAGCCGTTGAGCGCGACAAGGTTCGGCAAGGCTATGATCCCGTCGAAGAGCGCAGAGTCAGCCAGCAGGCCCTGAGAGCTCAACAGTTGGCCTCCATCAGCTTTCAGGAAGCGGCGACTCAGTTCATCGAGAGCCGGCGCGGCGCTTGGCGGAATGCAAAGAGCGAGAGGCAGTGGACGTCTTCCCTGACGCAGTACGCCTATCCCTTGATCGGCTCGCTGAATGTCGGTCAGATCAGTCGCCCGCACATTCTTGCTGTGCTTGAACAGGCGGTGCCGGTGTCTCGACGTGCTTCGGAAGGATACAAGGGTACCGGCAGGCTTTGGGAGGCCCGTGCGGAAACCGCATCCCGACTTCGCGGGCGCATGGAATCCATACTTGATTGGTGCAAGGGTCGCGGCTACTGCTCGGGCGACAACCCTGCCGCCTGGGATGGCAATCTAGCTGCCGTGCTGCCTGACCCAACCAAAATGAAACGGGTTACGCATCATCCGGCCGTCGCATTGAGTGATCTGCCAAGATTCTGGAACGATCTTGGTAAATGCGAAGGAATTGCGGCGCGAGCGCTGGAGTTCTTGACCCTCACAGCGGCCCGATCAGGAGAAGTTCGCGGCATGCTGTGGACTGAGGTCAGCGGACTGAGCGCTAGCGGTGCGATGTGGATCATCCCAGCATCGAGGATGAAAGCGGGGCGCGAGCACCGGGTACCGCTGTCCAAAGCTGCTCGGGACTTGCTCAACAGCCTGCCCAGATTCGAGGGCTGCGACCTCGTGTTCCCAGGGATGCGAGGAGGCCCGCTGTCCGACATGAGTCTATCGGCCGTCATGCGGCGCATGGGACGCGTCGAGGTGCCACACGGACTTCGCTCGAGCTTCAGGGATTGGGTAGCCGAGCGCACAACGTACCCGGGTGAACTTGCCGAGACCGCCCTTGCCCACAGCCTGAGCAGCAAAGTGGAGGCAGCGTACCGGCGAATGGACATGCTGGAAAAGCGCAGGGCCATGATGGAAGACTGGGCTACACACCTTGTTAGCGACACCCCCGTGGACATCATGTTGGCTAATAGCAAAATCACTTCTAGCTAGTCAACACAGTTTCTCGGGCTTACAAAGGCGCATTTCAATGGTCTTGGAAGGCGGCGTCACGAGTCGACCTGCCCAAACTTCTTGACCAAGAAGCCCCACCAAGTACAAGGCTTCTCTGCGCTCCCGACGTGTTGTGTTGATTTTTTGTTTTTCCCTAAATGATCATGTCGCACCTTGTCCCCAGGAGTGCGAATGGGTCAGCCCCAAAAATTCCTTCGAGCTCGCGAACTCTTCACTTCCCTCCGCCCAAGCAGAGGTAAGCCACACATCGGCCGTCTGCCGTTCACACCCAACACCGGCTGGCGATATGTCAGGCAGGGCACGTTCCCGGCGCCCGTCAAGCTCGGACCGGGCATCACGGCCTGGCGACTCTCCGACATCGAAGCGTGGGAGGCTCAACAGGCGAACAAGAAGGGGGCAACGTGAAACGACCTTCCCCCTTCAACGACTGCATGGGCAGCGAGAAGCCCGATGCATGGGCGAGTACGCAATCGCCATTGCACCCAAGCAGCCAGCGGCCAGCCGGCCACTGCAAAAGAGCGTCAGGCCTCGGCGGTAGCCTCAGTGTAAGGACGACTTGGGCCTCGGGGCTGCTGGCTGTGCCGCTTGATGAGGCCATGCACAGCTTCCGCTGCGCGATTCATGCCCAGCTCGGCTTTGCCCCTGAGGTGATTGAGCTTGGCCGTATCGGTCGTTTCAGCACGACGGACCGTGCCCGCGACAAAGCTGGCTGGTATCGGGTGATCAACAGCGGGCGCGCGGGTGTGTTCGGTGACTTTCGCCGGAACGTGTCTTCGTTCTGGACCCTGGGGCGGCGTGAAGCGATGACGCCAATCGAGCGGTCCATCATGGTCCGGTCGCTGGCGTTGATGCGAGCCAAGCGGGATGCTGAACGGCGCCACCAGTGGAACCGCAACGCCCAGCGCAACTTGCTGCTGTGGGCCCAGACCCTGCCCCTGACCGGCCATGATCCTGCGTCGCGGTACTTGGAGAGCCGCGGCCTTGCTGGACCCGTGCCGCAGCAACTGCGCGTGCACCCAAGCTTGACCTATTGGGAGGATGGTGACCGCAGCAAGTGGCCTGCGATGGTGGCGCCACTGCTCGCGCCCGATGGACGCATGCTGGCACTGCACCGCACTTACCTCACAGCAGACGGCCGCAAGGCTCCGGTAAGCGCCGTGAAAAAGCTAACTGAAGCGAGCGGGCCCCTGGCAGGCGCCTGTATTCCCCTGCATGCGCCAGAGCGCGGCGTGATCGGCATTGCGGAGGGCATCGAGACCGCTCAGGCTGCTCACTTGGCTTCGGGCTTACCCACCGTGGCCGCCTATTGCGCGAGCAACCTGGCCGCCTACATCTGGCCACCGGCTACGCGCCGCATCGTGGTGTTCGCGGATGCCGATGCAGCGGGTACTACCGCCACGCAGACATTGAAAGCGCGGGCCGTGCGTGCGGGGTTGGATGTGAAGGTGCTGACCCCCTCCACGCCCGGCATGGACTGGTGTGACGTGTGGGCGGCGCGCACTCTGACGGAGGTATCAGCATGAGCGGCGCCGTGTTGAGAGACCTGCAGCTCGCCCAGCAAGCTCTGCCTAGCGTCAGACTCCTGCGCGGTGATTCGGTAGCCCTCGAGCCAGTGAGGTGGCTCTGGGATGGATACATCCCCGCCGGGATGTTGACGATCCTGGGCGGCGCTCCCGGTTGCGGCAAGACCACCCTCGCGCTGGCGGTGGCTGCCGTGGTGACTCGTGCTGGGCGTTGGCCCGATGGCACGCAGTGCAGCCAGCCCGGGGAAGTCATCATCTGGAGCGGCGAAGACCCTCCCACCGTGACCGCAGCCCGGCTGATGGCAGCAGGCGCTGACATGGAGCAGGTGCATTTTGTTGAAGGCATGAGCGACGGTCAGGCCTTTGATCCTGGCCGGGACATGCCCTTCCTTGAAGCTACGGCCGAAGGTTTGGCAGCGCCGCGTCTGCTGATCTTGGACCCCATCGTGTCGGCTGTGGCTGGCGACTCTCACAAAGGAGCCGAGGTGCGGCGCTCACTGCAGCCGGTGGTGGACCTCGCACGGCGGCTGGGCTGCGCAGTGCTGGGCATCACGCACTTCAGCAAAGGTACCAGCGGTCGTGACCCAGTGGAGCGGGTGACAGGCAGCATCGCCTTCGCAGCGCTTGCGCGGGTGGTACTGGTCGTCGCCAAGGAGCAGGCTGATGAAGGGGATGAATCCCGGCGCGTTCTTGTCCGTGCGAAGTCCAATGTTGGTCCAGATGACGGAGGCTTCGCGTACTCGCTTGACCGATTGGAGGTGGCGCCCGGGGTTGAAGGTCAGCGGGTGGTGTGGCTTGAGCCCTTGAAGGGATCGGCGCGCGATGTAGTCGCCGAGGCAGAGGCCAATCCGGAGGGCGACGAGGAAGCATCGGCGCTTGAAGAATCGATGCAGTTCCTCCGGTCCGAGTTGCGGGAAGGCCCGAAGCCAGCCAGGACCATCTTCAAGGAGGCCCGAGACGCGGGACACAGTGAACGTACCGTCAAGCGGGCCAAAGCCAAGTTGCAAGTCGAGTCGATCAAGCGCGAATCGAGCTGGATGTGGGTTCTGCCTGCGAAGGGGGCCAAGGGGGCCAACAGTGCCAACGATTCCGAAGGTCTCACGGATGGCCTTCTTGGGCAAGAAGCCAAGGGTGCCAGCGACTCATCACTTGGAAACCTTGGCCCCCTTGGCTCCCTTGGCACTCTTGACCCCCTTGCCGATGACGGGGAGGTCTTCTGATGGGCGCCCCGGATCTCATGAAGTCCCTGCGCAGCGCTGGCCTGGTGCTGACACTCATGCCAGACGGCAGACTGCATGTCGCACCCCGCGCCGCGCTGACCGAAGAGCTCCGCAGGGCCATCCGCACCCATCAACCAGACCTCGTTCAGACTCTCAAAGCGGAGAGCAAGCCACCAGTCCTTCGGCGCAGTGGAAACCCGCTCCTGACTCCCGAGCAGGGTGATGCCTGCCATGCTGATGGCTGGGACCTGGCGGAAATCGGTGCATTCGAAGCTCGGCAAGCCCACTTCGCCCGGATCCGGTCGGTTGGCGAGGCCGAGAACCTTGCTGAGTGGCTAACCCTGCGAGACCGTGGCGGCGACGATCGGCGTCTGTGCCTAGAGTGTGCGGCGCTGACCCAGCGCGGGCGCTGCATGGCAGCGGCACGAGGTCGACTTGAGGGAACTGACCTCCGGTACGAGCCGGTACCCGATTTGCTGCGCCGCTGCCAGGGATTCACGTTAGCGCCGGGTCTGGTGTGAATTGCGCTGGAGATTCGGCGGATCGGTCTGGCCTGATCCGCCAGGGACGGCCCAGGGTGCCAGCCGGCGCCAGGCTCACCCCGTGGGCCACCCCGCCGGCAAACTGGCTCCTCCTCCACCGCGTCACCGCCACACGACCATGGGCTTTCGCTTCTACAAGTCCTTCCCCATCGGCAAGCTGCTGCGGGTCAATGTGAGCAAGTCCGGGCTGAGCCTGGGCATCGGACCGCCAGGGTTGAACCTCAACATCGGCAGGCGCGGAATGCGTCGCACCGTGGGCATACCGGGCTCGGGACTGTCCTGGCAGGACAGCCGATCATGGAAGACGCTGGGGGCCAAGCCAAACACTGATCCACAGCCGGGGCGGCAAGGTGCCGCTGCAGGCAGTGGTGGGGTGATATTGGGCGTGTTGCTGTTCCTGGTGCTGGGGGCTTGGCTGCTCTTGCGATCACCTACGCCACCAGCCCCTGTGCCCGCCGTGCCTTGGACGGCGCGGATCGATGCCCATCCACCCAAACCCCCCGAAGTACGCGCCCTCGCCCGCGCCGAGCTGCATGAGCTTCAGCGCCTGCTGAACCAGCTTGGACACCCAGCCGGGCAGCCCGATGGGTTGGAGGGGCCCAGGACGCGGGCGGCGGTGCGCAGCTTTCTGCGCCAGCATGGCCTGGAGCGGGCCGAGGAACTGGACACAGACCTGTTGAGGCGTGTGAGGGCCGCGACGCGCGCCAAGGCTACGCACTGAGTTACCGCAAGGTCAACCCATATGGCGGTTCACAGGCGTCCCAGGAGGTCGCCCGACTTAACCCAAGAGGCCTCCGCGATTCCAGGAGCTGTTCAAAGGTAAGTCAAACCCGCCTTAAGGGGGAGGCTCCGGCTTCGGAACCGGCTCACCCCGTGAGCCTCCTGCCCTTCATCCTAGCGGTCCGCAACCCTAAGCCGCACGGGATCGCAGCCACCTCAACACAATCCAAATCGACAGACCCCTCTCTGGGTAGATCAACTAAATCAGTCTTGGTATACGCTTTACGGGCCTTACGGTCGGCCAGCAACTTTGAAATCCCTGTGGAGACAGCCTAATGAGTCACGATCTGGACCACACCACCGGCGAGGCTGCGATGGCCTACATCGGCGAAACGCCGTGGCATGGGCTGGGCGAAAAGCTGCCGCCAGACCAGCCCATTGAGATTTGGCTCAAGGCGGCGAAACTTGAGTGGCACCTAGAACGGTTGCCCGTTCAGTATCTCGTGGACGGGAAGATCCGCACCATGCCCGACCGCTTCGTGCTGGCGCGAAGCGACACACGCGATGCGCTTTCGGTGGTTTCTGGCGATTACCAGTTGGTGCAACCCAAGGAAGTGCTGGAGTTCTACCGTGATCTTGTGTCTGATTTTGGATACAAACTTGAGACGGCGGGAGCGCTCCATGGTGGCCGCAAGGTATGGACCCTTGCCAGCACGGGGGTGACCGACCATGTTGGCGATCGCCATCTTGACCCGGTCAAGATGTACGTGCTGCTGGCGACTTCTTGCGACAAGACATTAGCCACAACGGTGGCCTTCACAAGCGTTCGCGTCGTCTGCCAAAACACACTGTTCTTCGCGCTCAGAGACGTCAAAAGTGAGGGACGGAAGAGCATCAAGGTGCCGCACAACCGGCGCTTTGATAAGCAAGGCGTGAAAGAACGCCTTGGCCTGATCGACGTCTCCTGGTCGAAGTTCTTGCAGCAAGTGCGCGCCGCTGCTGACTACAAGCTGGAAGACGCCAAGGTGTCGGAGTTTTTTGACCGTGTGCTGGGTCGCAAGCTGCCGCAGCCCTTGAACCCCAAGGCCGAGCGCGAACACACCGCCATGATGTCGCTGTACCGGTCGGCGCCCGGCCAGGACGTTGACACCGCCAAGGGCACCCTGTGGGGTGCCGTCAACGCCGTCACCTATTACGCAGACCATGTGCGAGCAGGGGGCATGACGGAGCGCTTGGACAGCGCCTGGTTCGGCGCCGGCAACGCACTGAAAGAAAGTGCCTGGGCCGAAGCCGAGCATCTGCTGGGCACGAGCAAAGCCGCAGCATGATGCGCATCCGCCCCACGCAATCGGTGCAATCGCCATGCCGCGCGCATAGGCGGACTCGGCTTCATCGAGCGAAGGGCCTCACCGACCCGCTGGATGTGCCGTGGACCCACGATCTGCTGGCTATGCCGCACGAGGACCACGGTGCCTTGACGGTCCGCTTCACACCCTTGGCCAACACCGTAACCGTCTCTACGCGCCCAACCGCAATCCCCACTCCCTGACCCCCACCCATGGCCCTCAAGAAATCCGATCTCTACGCGTCCCTATGGGCGAGTTGCGACGCGCTGCGCGGCGGAATGGACGCCAGCCAGTACAAGGACTACGTCCTGTTCATGCTGTTCATCAAGTACGTCAGCGACAAGTACGCCGACAGTGACGACTTCGCCCCGCCGGTGGTCATCCCCCGGGGCGCCAGCTTCAAGGACATGGTGGCCTTGAAGGGCAAGGCCGACATCGGCGACAAGATCAACACCCAGGTCGTCCAGCCGCTGATCGACGCCAACAGCCGCCTGGCGCGCAGCGACTTCCCGGACTTCAACGACCCCAACAAGCTGGGTGAAGGCTCGGCGATGGTCGAGCGGCTGAGCAACCTCATCGGCATCTTCCAGAAGCCCGAACTCGACTTCTCGGGCCACCGCGCTGACAACGACGACCTGCTGGGCGACGCCTACGAGTACCTGATGCGCCACTTCGCCACCGAAAGTGGCAAGAGCAAAGGCCAGTTCTACACGCCGTCGGAAGTCAGCCGCGTCATCGCCAAGGTGCTGGGCATCGGCCCGCACAACGCCCGGGCCTCGACCACCGCCTACGACCCCACCTGCGGATCGGGCTCGCTCCTGCTGAAGGTGGCGGCCCAGGCCGGCACGCACATCACCCTGGAAGGGCAGGAGGTGGACGTGACCACCGCCGGCTTGGCCCGGATGAACATGATCCTGCACGACTTCCCCACCGCCAGCATCCTGAGCGGCAACACGCTGGCCGAGCCGAAGTTCAGAGACGGCCATCAACTGCGCACCTACGACTATGTGGTGGCCAACCCGCCCTTCTCGCTCAAGACCTGGACCACCGGCCTGACCCCCGCCAACGACCCCTGGCAGCGCTTCACCTGGGGTGAGCCGCCGGCCAAGCAGGGCGACTACGCCTTCCTGCTGCACATCATCCGGTCCATGAAGGGCACCGGCCAGGGTGCTTGCATCCTGCCGCACGGCGTGCTTTTCCGCGGCAATGCCGAAGCGGCCATCCGCAGGCAGTTGGTCCAGTCCGGCATCCTGAAGGGCATCATTGGCTTGCCGGCCAACCTGTTCTACGGCACCGGCATCCCTGCCTGCATCCTGGTGCTGGACAAGGCCGATGCGGCAGCCCGCGCGGCGGCGGGCGCCGGCATCTTCATGGTCGATGCCAGCAAGGGCTTCCTCAAGGACGGCAACAAGAACCGCCTGCGTGAACAGGACATCCACCGCATCGTCGACACCTTCCAGCGCCAGGCCGACGTGCCCCGCTACGCCCGCCGGGTGCCGCTGGACGAGATCGCCGACCCGAAGAACGACTTCAACCTCAACCTGCCCCGCTACATCGACAGCAGCGAGCCCGAAGACCTGCACGATCTCACCGCCCACCTCCGCGGTGGCATCCCGGCGCGCGACCTGGACGATCCCGCCAGCCCGCTGGCGCCCTACTGGCAGGTGCTGCCCGGGGTGCGCCAAGGCTTCTTTGAGTCGGCCGGCCATGCGGGCTACGTGCAGTTGAAGCTGCCACTGCCCGAGCTGAAGGCCGCCATCCTCGGCCATGACGAGTTCCAGGCCTTCAACGGAAAGGCCACGCAGCGCTTCGCCGGCTGGCGCGCCGCAGCGACGAAGCGCCTGCAAGCCTTCGGCACCGCCGGCCACCCCAAGGCACTGATCGAGACGCTGGCCGAAGAACTGCTGGCCGTCTTCGCCGACGTGCCGCTGATCGACGCCTACGACGTCTACCAGCACCTGATGGACTACTGGGCCGCGACGATGCAGGACGACGCCTATCTGATCGCCGCGGACGGCTGGGTGGCCAAGACCAGCCGCATCCTGGAGACGGACAAGAAGGGCAAGACCAAGGACCGTGGCTGGACCTGCGAACTGATTCCCAAGCCCTTGATCGTGGCCCGCTACTTCGCCAAGGAGCAGGCCGCGCTGGACGCGCTGCAGGCCGAGCTGGACGCGGCGGTGGTCAGCCAGACCGAGCTGGAGGAAGAGCAAGGCGGCGAGGACGGCATCTTCAACGGCTACGACAGCATCACGGCCGTGGCGGTGAAGGACCGCATCCGCGAGATCGGCAATGACCGCGATGGCGCCGATGAGTTGAAGCTACTCAAGCAGTGGCTGGACCTGGGCAACCGCATCGCCGCGCTGAAGAAGCAGATCCGCGACGGTGAGGCGGCGCTGGACACCCTGGCCTACGAGAAGTACCCAGCGCTGACTCAGACTGACATCCAGTCGCTGGTGATTGACGATAAGTGGATGGCGACGCTGGCTGGCACCGTGCTAGGCGAACTCGATCGCGTGTCGCAAACGCTGACCGGCCGCCTCAGCGAATTGACTGAACGCTACGCGACGCCACTTCCCCAGCTCACCGACGACGTGGTGGCGATCGCTGCCAGAGTGGAAGGACACCTCGCGAAGATGGGGGTGTCGTGGAAGTGAGAGCCGGCTACAAGCAGACGGAGGCCGGGGTGATTCCCGAGGACTGGCGCTTGTCGTCTATGGGCGATGAGGCCGAGCTTTTGACGGGCTTTCCGTTCCCAAGCTCAGGGTTCACCAAGTCTGGCGTCCGCCTTCTGCGGGGGTCCAATGTCAAACGTGGCGCGGTCGACTGGTCGACCGACATCACTCAATACTGGCCTGCTATCGGCGCGAAGACTCAGGCGTATCAATTGCGTGCCGGCGATCTGGTAATCGCAATGGACGGCGCCTTGGTCGGCAGGAGTTTTGCCACGATTGGCGCTGCCGACCTGCCCGCGCTACTCGTTCAACGTGTCGCGCGGCTGCGCTCCAAGAAGTCGGTACAGGGTCTACTACGCGCTTGGGTGGCAAGCGACTTCTTTGTAAGACATGTCGACTTGGTGAAGACGCACACGGCGATTCCTCACATCAGCCCCAAGGACATACGTCAGTTTGCTGTTGTCGTTCCAAGCGCCAAGGCCGAACAGGATGCCATTGCAGAGGCTCTGAGTGACCTGGACGCACTGCTGGCCGGGCTGGACCGCCTTATCGCCAAGAAGCGCGACCTCAAGCAGGCCGCCATGCAGCAACTCCTCACTGGCCAGACCCGACTTCCGGGATTTCAGGGCGAGTGGGAGGTGAAGCGGCTGGGTGAAATGCTCACCATCTGCCACGGCAGGAACCAGCACGAAGTGGAGCGCCCTGGAGGTTTGTATCCAATCCTCGCGACAGGCGGCCAGATCGGCACTGCCTCTCAGGCGCTCTACGACAAGCCGTCGGTACTGATCGGCCGAAAGGGAACGATCAATCAGCCGCGGTACATGGATACACCGTTCTGGACCGTGGACACGCTTTTCTATTCCGCAATGAAGGGCGACAACAATGCCAAGTTTCTCTACTACCGCTTCTGCCTGATTGACTGGATGCAATACAACGAGGCGTCAGGCGTTCCGAGCCTGAATGCGCGGACGATCGAGAACGTCGAAGTCCTGGCACCGGTGCCCGCGGAGCAGTTCGCCATTGCCGCCGTCCTCACCGACATGGACGCGGAACTTGCGGCTCTTGAAGCCCGCCGTGACAAGACCCGCGCGCTTAAGCAAGGGATGATGCAAGAACTCCTGACCGGAAGAACCCGCCTGGTATGAGCGCCATCACTCCGCATTACCGCAGCGTGCAGCAGTTGCTGCAAAGCCAGTCCTTCTCCATCGACGAGTACCAGCGAGAGTACAAGTGGGAGAAGGACAACATCGACGAACTGCTTTCGGACCTGCAGGCCAAGTTCTTCGCCCACTTCAAGCCCGGCGACGAGACCCCCGCCGTCAGCGGATACGGTGAGTATTTTCTCGGCTCTATCATCGTCAGCAAGCGCAACGGAAAGAACTACCTGATCGACGGCCAGCAGCGGGTGACCTCGCTGACGCTGCTGCTGATCTGCTTGTACCGCGCTGCGCAGGCGCAAGCCTTGCCCGTGGTGCAGACCCTGGCCCCGCTGATCTTCAGCGACAACCTGGGCCAGCCCAAGTTCAACCTCGACATCCCGGAGCGGCTGCCCGTCATCCAGGCCCTGTTCGAGGGCCAGGCCTTCAACCCGGATGGCAAGGACGAGTCCATCCAGACGATGTACGCCCGCTACCGCGACATCGAGGACAACGACCTGATGGCCGAGTTGGGCCAGGTGGGTGCGCTGCCGCACTTCATCTACTGGCTGCTCACGCGGGTGGGCCTGATCGAGATCGCCACCGACAACGACAGTTACGCCTACGCGATCTTCGAGACCATGAATGACCGGGGCAAGCCGCTCAGCCCCGTGGACATGCTCAAGGCCTACCTGTTGGCTCCCATCGAGGAGCCGGCGGCCCGGCAGAAGGCCAACCAGACCTGGAAGCACGAGGTGTTGGAGCTCATTTCGTGGGGCGGCGAGCACGAGCCCGAGCGCGATGCCAACTGCATCAAGGCCTGGCTGCGGGCCCAGCACGCCGAGACCATCCGCGAGCGCAAGGCCGGTGCGGTGGACAAGGACTGGGAGCTCATCGGCACCGTGTTCCACCGCTGGGTGCGCGACCAGAGCGAGCGCCTTGGCCTGGGCAAGGCGCAGGCCAACCTGCGCATGATGGCCGAGGGCTTTCCGTTCTTCGCCAGAGCCTACCGGCGGATCATGAACGCCAGCCGGCACTACACGCCGGGCCTGGAGGCGCTGTACTACAACGCCCACAACGACTTCACTTGGCAGGCCACCGTGCTGCTCGCGCCGCTGGTGGAAACCGACGACGATGAGACTGTGCGGCGCAAGCTGGCTGTGACGGCCACCTACCTTGACATCTGGGTGATGAGGCGGGCAGTGAACTACATCCGCGTCGGCTACTCCAGCGTCTCGTATGCCATGTGGCTGCTGTGCCGCGACATCCGCCGCAAGCCGCTGGCGGACCTGGTGGCCGCGCTGGAGCAGCGGTTGGCGGAGGACGAGGTGACGTTTGCCGGCAGCTCGGCCAAGGGACGCACCGGAATCCAGGGCCTCGGTCTCAACCAGTTCAGCCGGCGCTACATCGGCCACCTGCTGGCCCGCATCACCGAGTTCACCGAGCGCGGCGCCGGGCGCACCGAATCCTTCGACAAGCTGGTGAACAGGGAGGTCAAGAACCCCTTCGACATTGAGCACATTTGGGCCGACGACTTTGAGGCGGTGAAGTCGCAGTTCGCCGACGAGGCCGAGTTCGCAGACTGGCGCAACCACGTGGCCTCGTTGCTGTTGCTGCCGGCCGATGTGAACCGAAGCCTGCAGGACAAGCCTTTCGACCAGAAGCGTGCGCACTACGCCAAACAGAATTTCTACGCGGCCAGCTTGGACGCCAGCGCGTATCAACACCAGCCGCAGTTCCAGCAGTTCGCAGAGACGCATAAGCTGCCATTCAAGCCCTTCCAGACATTCACCAAGGACGAGCAACTTGCTCGGCGTGCGCTGGTGGAGGCGCTAGTGGAAAGGGTGTGGTCGCCGCAGCGATTGCAGGAAGCCGCATCGTGACGGGTGCCAAAGCGGCGAGGGCGGAAGCGCCTTCCGGGATCGATCACCGGCTGACTGAGCACACTCGTATGTACGGTGGTCTCGCATGACCCAGCGTTATCAGACCAGCGGCGCCGAGGGCGAATCCGAGCCCGGGTCAGACGGTCTGGTGCTGCGTAACCTGGTGGGTATCCGCTCCCCCGAGGACATGGACGAGCTGGAGCTTCAGCTTCTGAGGGATTTGTACGAGGACGTGCTGCTGCACCACCTGCCCGACCGCGTGCTGACCGTGGCCGACCTGAAGGCCTGGCATCGGTTGTGGCTGGGGAACGTCTACCCCTGGGCCGGAGAGCTGCGCACGGTGAACCTGAGCAAGGACGGTTTCCCGTTCGCCGCGGCCAGGCTGCTGCCTGGCCTGCTGCAAACCTTCGAGCGCGAGGTGCTGGCGCGCTGGACGCCCTGTGGGCGCTTGGCCGATGGCGAGGTGGTGCACGCCATCGCGGTGATCGCATGTGGAGCTGATCCTCATTCATCCCTTCCGCGAGGGCAATGGACGCCTGGCACGCCTGCTGGCGGACGTGATGGCGGTGCAGTCAGGGCACGAGCCACTGGACTACAGCACCTGGGAGCAGCACAAGACTGCGTACATCGGCGCCATCCACGCGGGGATGGCCGGCAACTACGGTGCGATGGACCGGTGGGTGGCGGCGGCCATGGGGGTCGCGAGGGCCCCCGATCTCAGCGGGCCAGCTTGATGTGGGCGAAGCGCACCGAAGGCTTCTGCAGCTTCTTCTCAAGCTGGGCGACCGGCCGGCCCGTTTCCACCGCCGTCGAGCTGGCCACGGCACGCAGCACAGCCTTGCGGCTGGGTGTCTTGCGCTCGGGTGAGGAGTTCTTGGGCATCGTGTTGGGGCAAGAATCACTACTTCTGAAGTTTAGAGTCGCTTGCCCGGCCGGACGCCGATCGCGACAGCTTTGCAGCGGCCACGCAAGGACAATGAGGGTCAGATGTTGAGCACACTCTTGCGTCCCGAGCGCGTCACCCAGAAACGCGTCGTCCAGCGCTTCACTTTGGCTGAGACCAGCGGCGGCCTGGGCTACCGCTACCTGGGCGACTGGCAGCAGCGCGAGAACAACCGCGGGATCGAGGCCGCACTGTTGCGCGATAACCTGGCTGCACGGGGTTACACGCCTGCGCAGATCGGCGCGGCACTGCAGAAGCTTGAGACGGCGGCCGATTCGACCGGCATCACGCTCTACGCTGCCAACATGCGCACCCATCAACTGCTGCGCTATGGCGTACCAGTGCAGACGGCGGCCGGGCAAGCCCACGAGACCGTGCACCTGATCGATTGGGCGAACCCGACGGCCAACGACTTCGCGCTGGCCGAGGAGGTGACGCTCAAGGGCGGCTACCAGCGCAGGCCGGACATCGTGCTGTACCTCAATGGCCTGGCCATCGCGGTGATCGAGCTGAAACGCAGCTCGGTGGAGCTGGCCGACGGCGTACGGCAACTCTTCACCAACCAGGAAGAGATATTCAACAAGGGCTTCTTCAGCACAGTGCAACTGGTGATGGCGGGTAGCGACTCGCAAGGCCTGCGCTACGGCACCACGGGCACACCGGAGCAGTTCTTTGTCGCCTGGAAGGACGAAGACCCGAAGGCGGCGGACGGATCGCCCGGCGCGCTGCTGGACCGGCCGCTGATGCAGGTGTGCGGCAAGGCGCGGCTACTGGACCTGATCCGCAACTTCATCGTCTTTGATGCGGGGCAGAAGAAGGTGCCGCGCCAGCACCAGTACCTCGGCGTGAAGGCAGCGCAGGAGCGCATGAGCCGCCGCGAAGGCGGCGTGATCTGGCACACCCAGGGCAGCGGCAAGAGCATCCTGATGGTGCTGCTCGCCAAGTGGCTGCTGGAGCACGACCCTGACGCGCGGATCCTGGTTATCACCGACCGGGATGAGCTGGACAAGCAGATCGAGGGGGTGATGCGCAACGCGGGCGTGATCGGCAGCGACTCGCCTTCGCCGCGCATCACCTCGCGCGCCGAGTTCGCCCAGAAGCTGGCAGCCGCCACACCGCGCCTGCTGTGCGCCCTGATCCACAAGTTTGAGCCTGACCTTTCCGGAGCGGCACCGGCAGTGCAGGGACGCTTCTATGTCTTCGTCGACGAGTGCCACCGCACCCAGGGCGGCGACATGAACCGGCAGATGAAGCGCTGGCTTGAGGGCGCGGTTTTCATCGGCTTCACGGGCACGCCGCTGCTGCGCCGCGACAAGCAGATGACTCGAGATGTTTTCGGCAGCTACATCCACACCTACAAATTCCATCAGGCGGTGGCCGACAAGGTGGTGCTGGACCTGAAGTACGAGGCACGCGACGTGCCGCAGCAGTTGCTGACGCCGGAAAAGATCGATGCCTGGTTCGACCAGAAGACGAAGAACCTGAACCGGTATCAGAAGTCGGTGCTGCGGGGTCGGTGGGCAACGTTGGAGAGGCTGATGAGCGCCGGTGAGCGCAAGCAACGCATCATCGCCAACATCATCGAGGACTTCAGCCTGAAGCCCCGGCTGAGTAACGACCGGGGCACGGCTATCTTGGTGGCGGCGTCGATCTACGACGCGTGCCACTACTACCGGCTGTTCCAGGGCACCAGCTTTGGGCCTTACTGCGGCGTGATCACCTCGTACGAGCCAAACCACAACGCGATTTCGCGCGAGCCGCCCAACAGTGACGAACGCTACAAGTTCGACACTTACACCAAGCATGTGCTGATTGCAGGACAGACGACCAAGCAGTACGAAGACGAGACCAAGCGCCGCTTCAAGGACGAGCCGGCGACGATGAAGCTGCTGATCGTGGTGAGCAAGCTCCTCACCGGCTTCGATGCGCCGAGTTGCACCTACATCTACCTTGACAACGAGCTGCACGACCACAACCTGTTCCAAGCTATCTGCCGCACCAACCGGCTGGACGGTGCCGACAAGGACTACGGCCGCATCGTCGACTTTAAGGAGCTCTTCGGCGATGTGCAAAAGGCGATCGCCGTCTACAGCTCAGACGAGCTGGACACAGACACCGGAACCGGGACGGACGACGGCGACAACAACGTCGACCTGAAGCACTGGCTGGTGGAAGGCAAGGCCCAGTTGGACGACGCGCGCCAGGCGCTGAGATACCTGTGCGAGCCGGTGCCGTTGCCGCGGGATGTGGAGCAATTCCTGAGCTACTTCTGCGGTGACGCGTCCGATGCGGGTGCGCTGGACGCGACCGAGGCGCTGCGCATCGCGTTCTACAAGGCCGTGTCGCTGTTCGCTCGTGCCTACGCCGACTTGGCTACGCATCTGACCGAGGCTGGCTACTCGGATGCTGAGGCGGCAGCCATCCAGCACGAGGTCGAGTTTTACGCAGGCATTCGAGCGTCAGTCAAAAAGCACGCGGGTGAGGAGCTTGACACCAAGCCCTTCGAGGCCGACATGAGGCACCTGCTCAACACCTATGTTCAGGCTGACGCTGCTACGGATCTGGGCGATCTGGGGGACCTGTCCCTGGTTGAGCTGATCGTGCAGTCCGGCATCCACGATGCCATCGCCAAGAAGCTGAACGCTCAGGGCAAGCTGTCGAACAGGGCGGTTGCCGAGGGGATCATCAACAACGTCCGCAAGACCATCCTCCGCGAACAACTGACCGACCCGAAGTTTTACGAGCAGATGTCCACCCTGCTGGACGACCTGATCGCCCAAGCCCGCGCGGACGCGAAAGCCTACGAAGACTTTCTACGCAAGGCCGAGGCGCTTGTGCGCAGGCTCGCCGAGAAGCAGCCGGGCGCGGGCATCCCCGTAGCCCTGCTGGGGAACACTGAGGCCTCGGCGATTTACAACAACCTGGACTCGATCCCAGCGACAACTTTCAAGTACCCCACCGACGAAGAGGATCGGGCTGCGCTGGCGCTGCAGATCGACAGATTGGTGAGGGAACGCGCTCCGGCTGGCTGGAAGGGTGACGAGACGCGGGAGAAGACCGTGCAGAACACCATCTTCCCGCTGCTGGACCGGGACCGGGACGCCACGCAGGCGCTTTTCGACATCATCAAGAACCAGCCGGGCTACTGATGCAGGAGACCATCGTGCTCGGCGATGTGGTGGTCGAGCTGACACGCAAGGACGTGAAGCATGTGCACCTCACCGTCCACCCGCCCGATGGACGGGTGACCCTGGTTGCACCGCGCACCACGCGCACCGAGGTAGCCCGGGCCTACGCCATCACCAAGCTCGGTTGGATCCGAAGCCAGCGCCAGCAACTTGAAGCTCAGGCCCGGGAGACTCCACGCGAGTTCGTCGAGCGCGAAAGCCATTACCTCTGGGGGCGACGCTACCTTCTGTCGATCGAGGAAGTGGACGCCAAGCCGACCGTGAAGGTCAGCCACCGGCGCCTGACCTTGCTGGTTCGTCCAGGGACGACGGCCGATCAGCGGGCGGAGGTGATACACGGGTGGCATCGAGCGCTGTTGCACGCTGTATTGCCTGGACTGATCGCCACATGGCAGCCCAAGCTCGGCGTGCAGGCAACCGGTTACTTCCTGCAGCGCATGAAGACAAAGTGGGGGAGTTGCAATCCGCGGCTGGGCACCATCCGCATCAACACCGAGTTGGCGAAGAAGCCGAAGGATCTGCTGGAGTACGTTGTCGTGCATGAACTGGCGCATCTGGTCGAGCCCACGCACAACGAGCGCTTTGTGGCGGTCTTGGATAGGCACTGGCCCCGCTGGCGGGAATCAAGGTCTGAACTGAATGCGCTGCCGCTCGGGCCAGCGAGCCGGTGAATTGAGAGTCATCGACAGCCAAGCACACAGGGTTGGTGGCACTTTGATTACTGCAGCCAGCATCAGTAGCGTCCTTCGGGCGGCCTGGCGAGCTCAGGCTGAGCCAATCAGCTCCACCTATATCACGGGCAGCCCAAGTCCTCGGAGGTACTCAAACGTCTGGGAGTAGTAACCAGGCACTCGGGTGGCATCTTGGTCATCACCAGCCGGCACAAAGATCACCATGCCCTGCCGTGCACGAGTCAGCAGCACTCGATATGCGTTTTTCAGATTGCGCTGGTTCTCGGCGCTGTGGATGTTCTTCCACCGGCTCCCAGAAAAGTCGTAGTGGCGCCACCCAGCGGAAGTCATGCGCAAGTCGGCATCCCACGCTGTACAGGCCCAGTCCAGTTCCAATCCCTGAACCTGGAACTCCGTGGCGCACTCTTCCAGGTAGAAGCTGGATCGCACATCGTCACCGTCGGCTAGGAAGTAGTGGATGGGATCGGCCGCCAGCCTCACATCCACGGCGTAAGGCCTCAGGCGCATGGCTTTGGACGACCCGAGCAGGCCGTAGCGTTCGTTGGCCCTCGCCTGATGCTTCACCCACTGCTTGGCGGCATTCAGATCGCGGGTAATGACGATTGGGTATCGGTCGCTGAAGCGGCTCAGCGCTTTCCGCGCGGCATCGCCATCCTCATCGAGCAGCGCTTTCACAAAGGCGGACACGCTGTCGGCGCGAAACGAGCGCATCGATACCGACAGATGCAGGTCTCGATAAAGCTCGGTTCGGTTGCCTGCACGGGCGCGCTTGAGTGGTTCGCCTGCACCGTACTCGGCCTCTAACAGTTGGTCAGACAGGCACAGGCGCCAGTGCGGAAACCGCTCACGGCACGCATCGATCCAAGCGCCGATGCCGGCTTCGCCGGTGTGGATCTCCTGTCCGCCGCCCACCAGGCACACGATCACGGCCCAGCCGGTGTGCCGGTCCATGGTTTCAATCAGGAACTCTGGCTCCGACCGGTTGAAGTCGGGCTGGTTTTTCTTCTGACGCATGAACTGCGTGGTCTTCTGCAGGTTCCAGGCACGCTGGGCCTCGTCAAAGATCACGATGCGGTCCACCGGTGCTTGCGCCGCGCGCAATGCTTCATCTCGAAAGTGGTGGACGTTTTGGATGAAGGCCTTGATGGGCTTGGAAGCGCTGGCCTTGGTGACCGATTCTCCCGCCTGTCTGCGTCGGCGCACGTCGTCGCGCGTGAGGGCTTCGCACAGCACTGAAACCAGAGGCCCGTTGCCGGACAAGAACACTGCGTGCGCGTCGCCGATGTCCCGCCGCGCGGTGGCCAGGTTCAGACCGACCAAGGTTTTGCCCGCACCCGGTACGCCAGTCACAAAGCAGATCAGCTTTTCGCCCAGTTGCTGGGCTTGCAAAATCAGCGACTCGAGCCTGTGCGCGGTGTCGGTGAGATTGGTAGCGTCGGCCTCGGTACGCACGATGTCGCTGACCTCGTGCTGTGCGTACAGGTGCTGGGCCGCTTCGATGATGGTGGGGGTGGGGCGATACCGACCGGCCTGCCAAGCCTTCGGGTCGATCGGGCTGTCAAATCGCTGGCTGAGTTCGTTCAACAGCTCGGGCACCTGCTGTGGCGCGAGCGCGATCGGATCCCTGACCCAGTCGCTGGCGTAGCTTGGTGCTGCTGGCTCGCCGGCCGCCAACCCGGTGGGAACCAAAACCGGAACGATCGGCAGCCCGTGGCTGGTCTCATGAAAGTTCTTGGTGTCAAGCGCGTATTGCCACACCTGGTTCAGCGCACTTTGGCCGACGGTGGAGTCGCCCACCTTGAACTCCAGTATCACCACGCATCCGGCGATCACCAGCACAGCGTCCGCCCGCAAGCCCATTCGCGGAATGTTGAACTCCAGCAGCAGCGTCCCGTTACGTCCTTTCAGCCAGCCCCGCAGCAGTTCAATCTCAGCCAGCCACGCGTCGCGCTGTGCCAATTCAACCGCGTGGTTGCTTTGCTGGATGAGTTGGCCGACGATCTCATCGTCGGAATGGCCATTGAAGTCATCAAACGATGCGGCGTACCAAGCACGTTGGATCAGCCGGAGCGGGTTCGCGGGTGCCATGTCGTGCGCCAGGTTATCAGAGCGGTGCAAAGGCGGAAACGCTTAGGCAGCCGTTCAGGGGCGATCTATCACCCCCTCACCACCACCCGATCCCCCCACCGCGTCGTGTACTGCGGCGTCAGCCGCTCCCGCCGCATCCCCCAGCGCGCCCGTCCGGCCTCGGCGGCTTCTCCCGCACGCAGCGGATGCCCACCCCCGCCTGCTGCCGCCACCCGCAGCGTGCCCGCCCCGAAGCGTCGGTTGAGCGCATCCATCGAGGCCATCAGCCTGCCCGCATCTCGCGTCGGCCTTGAATGACCTGCGTGGTCCTCCGGCAGCTCCAGCGACAGTTCCGCTTGCGCCGCGCCTTGGGCACCGGCAGCCTCCAGCCCCAGCAGCATCACCCCCGCCTTGGCATAGCGATGACCGGGTCGGAAGAGCTGGGCGATGCCTCGCACGGCGGTGTCGGCCAGCTTGCGGGTGTCGGCCGTCGGTCCAGGCAGCGGCAGAGTGATGCTGGCGCTGTGCTGGGCATCTTGCGGCCGGAAGGGGCTGGTGCGCAGGAACACCGTCATCGCTCCGGCAAGCTGGCCGTCCAGGCGCAGCTTCTCGGCCGCGCGGCTGGCAAAGCGGCTCAGGGCTTGTTGCAGGTCGTCCAGCCGGGTCACGGGGTCGCCAAAGGAGCGTGAGACCAGGATCTGCTGCCGCGGTCCGGGTTGATCGTCCAGGTCCAGGCATCGCAGGCCCCGAAGCTCTCGGGCGGTCTTCTCCAGCACCACCGAGAAGCGCGCCCGCAGGGCGGCAGGATCGGCCCGCTTCAAGTCCAGCGCTGTGGCGATGCCTTGCGCTTGCAGGGCCGCCTCGATCCGGCGACCCACCCCCCAGACTTCAGCTACCGGCGTGGCCGCCAGCAGGGCATCGAGTGCGTCGGGCGCAAGCTGCCCCAGATCGCAGACGGAAGCCAGCTCGGCCGGGTAGCTGCCCGGCTTGCGCTCGGCGGACTTGGCCACATGGTTGGCCAGCTTGGCCAGGGTCTTGGTGGGCCCCAAGCCCACGCAGCTTGGCAGGCCCAGCCACTGTTGCAGCCGGGCACGCAAGGCCCGTCCGATGGCGCGGTGATCACCGGGCACGCCGGTGAAGTCCAGGAAGCACTCGTCGATGGAGTAGACCTCCTGGCGCGGGGCAAACGAACCGGCAATCGACATCATCCGGTCGGACAGATCGCCGTAGAGCGCGAAGTTGGCCGACAGCGCCACCAGGCCCCGAGCCTGCAAGGCCCGGCACTGAAACCAGGGCTGGCCCATGCGCACGCCCAGGGCCTTGGCCTCGTTCGAGCGGGAGATGGCACAGCCATCGTTGTTCGACAGCACGATCACCGGCTTGCCAGCAAGGGCCGGGCGGAAGACCCGTTCGCAGGAGACGTAGAAGTTGTTGCCGTCGACCAGGGCGATGGAGGAGACGGGGGCGCGGCGAGGGGCGGCGCCAGGGGCAGCGAGGAGAGCAGGCATGGCGCGGATTGGACGCGCCGTGGGGCTCAGGGGGTGAGGCTGTGAGAGCGTCTCCTGCTCAGATCAGCCTGCCCGGCCTGACTTGCCCTCCATCGGCACAAAGGACTTGATGCAGTGCGCCACCACACCCCAGATCTCCAGCGTCTGCCCCTCGCGGGGCTCGATGGCGGGATAGCTGGGGTTGGCCGCCAGAAGCCGTGGTCGGCCTGCGCGCAGTTCCAGCCGCTTGACGGTGAACTCCCCATCGAAGACGGCCACCACCACCATGCCGTGGGCTGGGCGGATGGCCCGGTCGACGACCACGGTGTCGCCCTCGTCGATGCCGGCCTCCCGCATGGAGTCTCCGGCCACCCGCATGACAAAGGTGGCTTCCGGGTGCCGCACGAGGACTTCATTGAGGTCGATGCGGCGTGCACCCTCATCCAGGGCTGGGGAGGGGAAGCCGGCCCGCAGGGTTTGGTCAAGCTGCCAGACCGGACGGGATGCAGCGTCTGGCTGCAAAGGCTGCGGATGAAGGGGGTACGGTAGGCTGTACACCTATCCAGTGTACGGAGGCGGGGCGGATTCGGGCCCGGGGGCGGAACGATCCGCGCGCGCGAAGCAGGTGACGGGTGTCACCACTGCACGCCACGTGTGTCGTCAACAGGCGAAAAAAAGCCCAGCACAGCGGCTGGGCGAAGTTCCCCGAGGGGACACAGGGGACGAGGAGACCCGGCCGGGGTGGAGCGATTCCCCCGGCCCGGAGCATTCAGCGGGTCTGCGTGGCCGAGAGCTCCTGGCCTTGCGCACCCGCACCGGCGAACTGCGCCGGGGCCTGGCGGGCTTCGCTGGGCACGCCGACATCGGTCAGCATGTCGCCCTTGCTTTGTAAGCCACCCGCGCGCAGGTAGCTGTCTCAGGCTCAGTGGGTCCGCAGCGACGTGCTGCGGTGAGGAGACTGTCGAGCCCGGGTGTGAAGGCCAGGAACGCTTGGGCGTAAACCGGTCGTGCCTGATTGAGCAGGAAGGCAACGGAAGCTGCGCTCGGTACAGCCGGCAGTGTTGGTGCGCCAAAGACCGCGTGACGCGGGCAACGTCGTCGCCGAGGGCGGTCGTCAAAAACCCCTCGCTCGCTGGCGCATCTTTTTTGGGGGGTTCTTTGGGGGGCGGCCAACCGAAACGCTTCTAAACTATTGATTTAGAAGGCTTCTTGGCGGAGAGGGTGGGATTCGAACCCACGGTACCTTGCGGTACGCCTGATTTCGAGTCAGGTACATTCGACCACTCTGCCACCTCTCCTGATTCGGTGCGCGGGTCTGCGAAGCCCTCGACTATAGCCGATCCGCGGGTGGGGCCGGCAAGCCTCGCGGGCCAGCCGCGTCAGGCGCGCAACACGTCCTGGCCGCCCAGGTAGGGGCGCAGCGCTTCGGGGATGGCAATGCTGCCGTCGGGCTGCTGGTGGTTCTCCAGCACGGCCACCAGGGTGCGGCCCACGGCCAGGCCGGAACCGTTCAGCGTGTGAACCAGCTCGGGCTTGCCCGCCGCGTTGCGGTAGCGGGCCTGCATGCGGCGGGCCTGGAAGGCCTCGCAGTTGGAGCAGGAGCTGATCTCGCGGTAGGTGTTCTGCGCCGGCAGCCAGACCTCCAGGTCGTAGGTGCGGGCGGCGCCGAAGCCCATGTCGCCGGTGCACAGCAGCACGACGCGGTAGGGCAGTTGCAGCAGTTGCAGGATGCGCTCGGCATGGCCGACCATTTCTTGCAGCGCGGCGTCGCTCTGCTCGGGCGTGGTGATCTGCACCATCTCGACCTTGTCGAACTGGTGCTGGCGGATCATGCCGCGGGTGTCGCGGCCGGCGCTGCCGGCCTCGCTGCGGAAGCAGGGGCTGTGGGCGGTCAGCTTGATCGGCAGTTGCGCGGCGTCCAGGATCTGCTCGCGCACGCTGTTGGTCAGCGAGATCTCGGACGTGGAGATCAGGTACTGCGCCGGCGCCGTCTCGTCCCCGCCGCGGCTGACCCAGAACATGTCGTCCTTGAACTTGGGCAACTGGCCGGTGCCTTCCAGCACCTCCTGGTTGACGATGTAGGGCGTGTAGCACTCGGTGTAGCCGTGCTGGGTGGTCTGCACGTCGAGCATGAACTGCGCAAGCGCCCGGTGCAGCCGGGCGACCGGGCCGCGCAAAAACGCGAAGCGGCTGCCGGAAAGCTTGGCCGCGGTATCGAAGTCCAGGCCCAGCGGGGTGCCCAGGTCCACATGGTCGCGCGGGGCGAAGGGCAGCGGCGCGGCGTCGGTGCCGGGGCCTGCGGGGCTCCAGCGGCGCTGCTCGACATTGCCGGTTTCGTCGTGGCCGACGGGCACCTCGTCCTGCGGCAGGTTGGGCAGGCCCATCAGCATGGCGTTCAGCGCGGCCTGCACCTGCTCCAGGCGCTCGGCGGCGGCCTTGAGTTCCTCGCCCAGGCCGGCCACCTCGGCCATGACGGGCGCCACGTCCTCGCCCTTGGCCTTGAGCTGGCCGATCTGTTTGGACAGGCTGTTGCGCCGGGCTTGCAACTCCTCGGTGCGGACCTGGATCTGCTTGCGCTCGGCCTCCAGCGCGGTGAAGGCCGCCACGTCCAGAAAGGGCTGCGGCGACTTGCGCCGCTCCAGCTTGGCGACGACGGCGTCAAGGTCCTTGCGCAGCAGGTTGATGTCGAGCATGGGAATCGGGATCAGGTTCGGAAGGGCCCGCCTGCCGGGCGGCGGCAAGCGGGCGAGCGGGAAAGGCGGAAAGCGAGGAAGCGGAGACTGGGAAAGCGGCCGCAGGCCTTCAGCCCAGCTCGGCCATGGACTTGTCGCCCAGGCCCAGGGGCAGCGGGAAGCGCACATGCTCCTCCACCCCGTCGAGCTTGCGCACGCTGACGGCGCCCAGCGCACGCAGGCGTTCGATGACGGCCCGCACCAGCACATCGGGCGCCGAGGCGCCGGCCGTCAGGCCGACCGACAGCGGCCGGTCGTCGGCCTGCTTGAACCATGCGAGCTGCAAGTCCTCCGGGCTGTCGACCATGTAGGCCGGCGTGCCCAGGCGCTCGGCCAGCTCGCGCAGGCGGTTGCTATTCGAGCTGGTGGGGCTGCCAACGACGATGACCAGGTCGGCCTTGGGCGCCATCAGCTTGACGGCGTCCTGCCGGTTCTGGGTGGCGTAGCAGATGTCCTGCTGCTTGGGCTCGCGCACCTGCGGAAAGCGGGCCTTCACGGCGGCCAGGATCTCGGCCGCATCGTCGACCGACAGGGTGGTCTGGGTGACGACGGCGAGCTTCTCGGTCTGGGCCGGGCGCACGCGCGCCACGTCCTCCACATCCTCGACGAGGTGGATGCCCTCGCTGAGCTGGCCCATGGTGCCCTCGACCTCCGGGTGGCCCTTGTGGCCGATCATCAGGAACTCGAAGCCTTCCTTGTGCAGCTTGGCCACCTCCACATGCACCTTGGTGACCAGCGGGCAGGTGGCGTCGAAGATGCGGAAGCCGCGCCGCTCGGCCTCCAGGCGCACAGCCTGGCTCACGCCATGCGCGCTGAACACCAGGGTGGCGCCGGCCGGTACCTCGGCCAGGTCCTCGATGAAGATCGCGCCCTTGGCCTGGAGGTCGTTGACGACATAGGTGTTGTGCACGATCTCATGGCGCACATGGATGGGCGCGCCGTACTTCTTGAGCGCGCGCTCGACGATCTCGATCGCGCGGTCCACGCCGGCGCAGAAGCCGCGCGGCTCGGCCAGCAGCACCTCACCCACGGCAGGGGACGACAGGGGTTCGCTCATGGCCTGGCCCTCGCTCAAAGCACACCGATCATCTGCACCTCGAAGCGCACGGGCAGGCCGGCCAGCGGGTGGTTGAAGTCGAACACGGCCCAGTCCTCGCCCTCGGGCGCCAGCTCGCGCAGCACGCCGGCAAAGGCGCCCTGCCCGTCGGGCGTCGGGAAGTGCACGACATCGCCGACCTGGTAAGTCTCGTCCGGGTCACCGTACTCGCGCAGCACGGCCATGCTGACCCGCTGGACCAGCTCCGGATTGCGCTCGCCGAAGGCCGTGCCGGGCGGCAGCTCGAAGGCCTTGTGTTCGCCCTCGGCCAGGCCCAGCAGGCACTGCTCCATCGCGGGCGCGAGCTGGCCGCTGCCAAGTGAGAGCGTGGCCGGCGGCCCGTCGAAGGTGCTGACGACATCCTTGCCGTCGGGGCCGGCAAGCCGGTAGTGCAGGGTGAGGAAGGAAGCGGGCTGAACCGTGGCCACGGGGGGCATCCTTGCTTGGCTAGACTGGGGCGGATTGTAGGGACGGGGTCCAAGCCCGCCCCGCACGCCCCTTCGCGACGCCCGAGCCATGGCCCTCGACCACCTGCCGCCCGACGCCCGCCCCCGCGAGAAACTGCTGCAGCGCGGCCCCGCCGCCCTGTCGGACGCCGAGCTGCTGGCCCTGCTGCTGCGCACCGGCCTCAGCGGCTGCGACGTGCTGCAACTGGCGCAGCGCCTGCTGGATGCCTGCGGCGGCGTGGCCGGCCTGCTGCATGCCGATGCCGCGCAGCTCGGCCGCATCAAGGGCCTGGGCCCGGCCAAAAGTGCCGAACTGCTGGCCGTGGCCGAACTGGCCCGCCGCGCCCTGGCCGCCGGCCTGAAGGAGGCGCCGGTCTTCACCGCCCCCCAGGCCGTCAAGGACTACCTGGCCCTGCAACTTGCCGCGCGCGAGCAGGAAGTCTTCGCCGCCCTCTTCCTGGACAGCCAGCACCGCCTGCTGGGCTTCGAGGAGCTCTTTCACGGCAGCATCGGCCAGACCAGCGTGCACCCGCGCGAGCTGGTCAAGCGCGCGCTGGCCCGCAATGCGGCCGCGCTCATCGTCGCCCACAACCATCCCAGCGGCGTGGCCGAGCCCTCGCGCGCCGACGAGACCCTGACCGCGACGCTCAAGACCGCGCTGGCCCTGGTCGATGTGCGCCTGCTCGACCATGTCGTCGTCGGCCGCGGCGGCTGCGTGTCCTTTGCCGAAAGGGGTCTGCTCTGAGCCGCCTGCCCACCCGCCTGAGCGTCAACGGCCTGCACGAGCTGCATGCCGTGCAGCGCGCCATCGCCGAGCTGCGCGCCGAGGCCGAACGCCGCGAGGCCGAGGCCCGCGCCCGGGCCGAGGCCGCCGACCGCGAACGCCGCGCCTTCGAGCTGGCGGTCGGTCCCGTCACCCCCCTGCCCGACCCCAACCTGGCCCGCCCCAAACGCCCGCGGCCCGAGCCCCTGCCGCGCCAGCGCGAGGCGGACGAGAAGCGCGTGATGCAGGAAGCCCTGTCCGACGACTTCGATGTCGAGAACCTGCTGGAAACCGACGACGGCCTCTTCTTCCGCCGCCCCGAGGTCGGCCTGGACGTGGTGCACAAGCTGCGGCGCGGCCACTGGGCCATCCAGGCCCAGTGCGACCTGCACGGCCTGCAACGCGACCCGGCCCGCGAGCGCCTGGCCGGCTTCCTGCGCGACGCGCGCCGCGCCGGCCTGCGCTGCGTGCGCGTGATCCATGGCAAGGGCCATGGCTCGCCCGGCCGCGAACCCGTGCTCAAGGGCAAGGTGCGCAGTTGGCTGGTGCAGAAGCAGGAGGTCATGGCCTTCGCCCAGGCCAGCGCGGCCGAGGGCGGGCACGGGGCGCTGGTGGTGCTGCTCAAGGGCGAGCCGGGCGGGCGCTGAGGCGCGGGCCGGGCGCCGGGGGGCGCCAAATATCGCTCAATGCTTATCCTAACGTTCATTAGAATGAAAGGGATGGACAAGCGCGCGCTCAAGGACCTTCTGTACGAGCAGGTCGCCCGGGTCGGCAAGGCCCTGGCCAGCCCCAAGCGGCTGGAGCTGCTGGACCTGCTGGCCCAGGGCGAGAAGGCCGTCGACGCCCTGGCCGGCGAGGCGGGCATCGATGTCAAGCTGGCCAGCGCGCACCTGAAGGCGCTGAAGGATGCGCGGCTGGTGCAGGTCCGGCGCGAGGGCCAGCGCATGATCTATCGCCTGCGGGGCGATGACATCGCCCAGCTCGGCCTCAGCCTGCGCCGGGTGGCCGAGGACCATCTGGACGAACTGCGCCTGGCCCTGCGGGACCTGATGGCCGAGCCCGAGCGGCTGACCCTGCTGGGGCGCCAGGCGCTGCTGGCGCAGGCCCGGCGCGGGGAGATCGTGGTGCTCGACGTCCGTCCGGCCGCCGAGTTCGACACCGCGCACCTGCCCCATGCCCGATCGCTGCCGTTGCCCGAACTGGCGCAGCGCCTGGCCGAGCTGCCCCAGGCCGCGGAGATCGTCGCCTACTGCCGCGGCCCCTTCTGCCTGATGGCCGACGAGGCGGTGGCGCTGCTGCGCGCCCGCGGCCACCGCGCCCGCAAGCTGGCCGAAGGCGTGACCGAATGGCAGGCCGCCGGCCTGCCGATCCAGCGTCCGTGATGTCGATCGATCCGCCGCCCGCCGGCAGCCGCCCGACCCAGGCTGACGGGCGCCTGGCCGCCGGGCTGGGCCTGGCCGGCTCCCTGGGCCTGCATGCCCTGCTGGTCTACGGGCTGGTCGGCCTGCCCGCCACGCCCGCGCCGGATCGGCCGCCCGAGCCAGCCCGGGTTATCGAACTGGCCCTGCTCCCGCCGGACGTGCCAGACGCGCCCGAAGCGCCGCAGCCCGAGGCCGAGGCCAAGGCCCAGGCCAAGCCCGCGGCCGAGGCGCCTGCGCCCGCCGCCATCGACGCCGAGCCGGTCCTTGCGATCGCGGACGCCGCCGCGGCGCCCCGGCCGCTGGCGCCGCCCCAGCCCCCCGCCCAGGCGGCCTCCATGCCCGCCCCGCCGCCGCCGACGGCCGAGGAATGGGCCTTCGCCAGCCGCTACACCCTCAGGAACGGCAAGGCCTACCGCCATAGCTGGGGTCAGCAGGTGCGCAGCATGATGGGCACCGCGGTGGAAGGCCCCGACCAAGGCATGGTGCGCTTTCGGGTCGAGATCGCGCCCGACGGCCGCCTGCTGCGCCTGGACACCCTGTGGTCCACCTCGCCGGTCGCCGAGCGGCTGGCCCGCGAGGCCATCGCCCGCATGCCCGGCTGGCCGGCCCCGCCCGCGGGCCAGCCCCTGGTGTTCGAGAAGACCCTCGCCTTCACGCCCCATGCCACGGACGGCCCGCCGGTCTACAAGGACGACTGCTTGCCCGATCCCCCCGTCTTCCGCAATCCCTTCGCCTGGGACGGCCAGTCCCCCCCGGTGCGCGCAGCGGTCCGGCCGGTCGAGCCGCCCGACCCCCAGGCCCTGGCCGATTGCCTCAAGCAATTGCCGCAGGACTCAGTCGAGGCCGAGGCCGCGCAGGACCAGCGCCTGATGGACCAGTGGGGATGGAGCCAGCGCAAGCCCGGCCCCTGAGCACGCGGCCCGCGGCCGAATCTGCGCGGCCCTCCGCATGAGCCCGGGTGCGCCGGCCCCGTTCGGCATGCCATCCTGAGCCTCCCCCCGCCCCCGGAGCCCAGGCATGAAGCAGAACTTCTCCACCGCCCTGCAACACACCCTCCAGCACGAAGGCGGCTGGGCCAACCATCCCAGGGACCCCGGCGGGGCGACGATGAAGGGCGTGACCCTGCGCACCTTCCGCCGCCACTTCGGCGAGCAACGCAGCGCCGAGGAGCTGCGGAACATCACCCCCAAGCAGCTCGAAACCATCTACCGCAGCGGCTACTGGGACCTGTGCCACTGCGACCAACTGCCCGCCGGCCTGGACTTCGTCGTCTTCGACGCCGCCGTCAACTCGGGCCCCGGCCACAGCGCGCGCTGGCTGCAACGTGCCGTGGGCGCGGCCGTGGACGGCCGCATCGGCGCGACCACCCTGGAGAAGGCTGCCGCCACGCCGCCGGAACCGGCCATCGACGGTGCCTGCGACGCCCGCCTGAGCTTCCTGCGCGGGCTCGGCACCTGGGCGGATTTCGGCAAGGGCTGGGGCCGGCGGGTGGCCGAGGTCCGGCTGACCGCCCTGTCCCTGGCCGGCGTCGACCGGGCCGCCCACGTGGTGCCGACCACCGACTTCGCCACCACAAAGCGCGGCTCGCGCGGCGTCTGGGTCGAGCGGCTGCAAGCCGCCCTCGGCCTGGCGGTGGACGGCGTCTTCGGCAAGGACACCGAGATCGCGCTCATCGCCTTCCAGGCCGCCGAGGGCCTGCAGCCCGACGGCGTGGCCGGGCGGGCGACCTACCGGGCCCTGGGCCTGCTGCCCTGAGGCGGCTGGCGGCTTGCCGGCGCCTCCCCGGCGGCCGGGCCAGGCCAGCTCAGCCCACCACCGGCAGCAGCAGGCAGACGGCCCGCGCTTCCATCGACAGGCCCTCGCCCACCGGCCCGAGCTTCTCGGCGGTCTTGGCCTTGAGGTTGACCCGCTCCGGCGGCAGGCCCAGGCAGGCGGCCACGGAAGCAACCAGGGCCGGCATGTGCGGGGCCAGCTTGGGGGCCTGGGCGACGATGGTGGCATCCACATTGCCGGGTTGCCAGCCGGCGGCGCGTACGCGCTTGAGGGCCTCGGCCAGCAGCACCTTGGAATCGGCGCCGGCGAAGGCCGGGTCGGTGTCCGGGAAGTGCCGGCCGATGTCGCCCAGGCCGGCGCCGCCCAGCAGGGCATCGGTGATGGCATGCAGCAGCGCATCGGCATCGGAGTGACCGAGCAAGCCGTGGCTGTGCGGGATCGTCACACCCCCCAGGATCAGCGGCCGGCCGGTGACGAGGCGGTGGCAATCCCAGCCTTCGCCGATGCGGAAGGGCAGGGGCGGCAGGTCGGCGGCGGGCGGTGGGGTGGCGGTCATGGGCAGAAGGCTGGGGGTGGGGCGTCCGAAGGCGCGGGGGCGGGGCTGAGGGGCCGATCCGAGGGGCCGGGCGTGGGTCGGGGGCGCGCGGCAGTGCGGCGGTGCGGCGGTGCGGCGGTGCGGCGGTGCGGCGGTGCAGCGGTGCAGCGGTGCGGCGGACGGGCGACCCGGCCGCCCTCAGGGCGCCGCCGCACGCAGGCGCAGCAGGGCCTCGGCGGTGGCGAAATCCTCGGGCCAGGTGACTTTCAGGTTCAGCAGGTGGCCGGGCACCAGGCGCGGGCGCAGGCCCAAGGCCTCGATGGCGCTGGCCTCGTCCGTCACGCCGGGGCCGGCAGCCTCCAGCGCGCGGGCCAGCAGGCCCAGGCGGAACATCTGCGGCGTCTGGGCGGCCCATTTGCCGCGGCGGTCCAGGGTCTGCTCGACGCGGCCTTCGGGGTCGGCGGCCTTCAGGGTGTCGGCCAGGGGCAGGGCCAGCAGGCCGCCGACCGGGTCGTCGCGGCAGGCCTCGATCAGGCGCTGTACCCAGGCGGGCTCGACCAGGCAGCGGGCGGCATCGTGCACCAGCACCCAGTCGTCCTCGACCGCGCCGGCGGTGCGCAGGGCGTGCAGGCCCTGGCGCACGGTCTCGGCGCGGCTGGCGCCGCCGACGGCGGCGGTCTCGCGGCCGGGGCCGGCCCAGCCCGGCAGCAGCTCGGCAAAGCGCCGGTCGCCGGGGGCCAGCACCAGCAGCAGGCGATCCACGCCGGGCACGCGGCCCAGCGCGTCCAGGGTGTGGGCGACCAGCGGCCGGCCGGCCAGCGGCGCGTACTGCTTGGGGCCGCCGGCTGCGGCGCGCTCGCCGATGCCGGCGCAGGGCAGCAGCAGGTGAAGGCGGGGGGCGCGGGCGGCAGGGCCGGCATCCGCGGGCGGCATGGGCCGGGCCGGGCTTGCCGCAGGCGGGGCAGAGGTCATGGCGGCGATCTTAAGATTCGCCGCCCCGCGCGCTGCCCGCAGCCCCGGTCCGGCCCTTGCGGCCGGGCCTCCTGCCCCCCGCCCTCGCGCCGCGGGAGGGCCCGTCGGCTGTGTGACGCGCGGATCCCTTTCGCCCCGCCCTGCCCCCGCCAAGGGGCGCGGCGGGTATTCGTGTTTTGGTGCCCGTCCAGAACGCTCGGCCTGCCGGCCGGCCCGCCCTTCGCATGCTGCTGCCCCGTCTCGCCCCCGGTCAACGCCCCACCCTGCCCCGGCCGCCGGGCTCGGCCGATGCCCTGCTGCTGGCCCGCCTGGCCCGCAGCCGGGCCGGCCAGCTCACCGCCATCGTCTGCGCCGACCCGGCCGATGCGCAGCGCCTGGAAGCCGAGCTGGGCTTCTTCGCGCCCGGCCTGCGAGTGGCCGTCTTCCCGGACTGGGAGACCCTGCCCTATGACAGCTTCTCGCCGCACCAGGACCTGATCTCCGAGCGCCTCGCCACCCTGTGGCGCCTGCTCCAGGGCCAGCGCGGCGCGGCACCTGCCGAGGGGCCGGATGCCGCGCTGGACGTGGTGCTGCTGCCCGCCACCACCGCCCTGGTGCGGCTGGCGCCGCCCAGCTTCCTGGCGGCCACCACCTTCCAGTTCCGCCAGAAGCAGAAGCTGGACGAGGCGGCGCTGAAGTCGCAGCTCACCCTGGCCGGGTATCAGCATGTGAGCCAGGTCGTCTCGCCCGGCGAATACGCGGTGCGCGGCGGGCTGATCGACCTGTTCCCGATGGGCTCGCCGGTGCCCTTCCGCATCGACCTCTTCGACAACGAGATCGATTCCATCCGCACCTTCGACCCGGACAGCCAGCGCAGCCTCTATCCTGTGCCCGAGGTGCGCCTGCTGCCCGGCCGCGAGTTCCCGATGGACGAGGCCGCGCGCACCGCCTTCCGCGCCCGCTGGCGCGAGAAGATGGACGGCGACCCCAGCCGCGCCCGGCTCTACAAGGACATGGGCAGCGGCCTCGCCGGGCCGGGCATCGAGTTCTGCCTGCCGCTCTTCTTCGACGAGACCGCCACCGTCTTCGACTACTTCGGCGCGCAGGCCGCCGTGGTGCTGCACGGCGCGGTCGACGAGGCCCTGGCCGCCTTCTGGGGCGAGATCCGCGAACGCCACCGCTTCCTGCAGCACGATGCCGAGCGCCCGCTGCTGCCGCCCGAGGCCGTCTACCTGACGGCCGAGGACTTCTTCGGCCGCTGCCGCGCGCAGCCCACGCTCTCGCTGCGTCCGCCGCGGGCGGCTGCGGCGGACGAGACCGCGCCGGCCGACGCCGCCGTTGACGCGGCCGACGCCGCGCCGCCCGCCACCACGCCCTGGGCCCGCCCCTTGCCCGACCTGGCGCTGGACCGCGGCGCCGTCGAGCCGCTGCGCAAGCTGGCCGCCCAGATCCTGAGCCGGCGCGAGAAAGCCGGCCGCCTGCTGCTGCTGGCCGAGAGCGAAGGCCGGCGCGAAAGCCTGCTGGAGCTGCTGCGCGAGCACAAGCTGGAGCTGCCGAGCGTGGCCGACCTGCCGGCCTTCCTGGCCAGCGACCATGTCGCGGCCATCAGCGTCGGCCCGCTGGCCGCGGGCTTCCACTGGATCGAGGCCGAGGAGGCTGCAAGCGGCGCGCCGCTGAACCTGCAACTCGTCACCGAGACCGAGCTTTTCGAGGCTGCCCCCACCCAGCGCCGCCGCCGCAAGCAGGAGCAGGTCAGCGATGTCGATGCGCTGATCAAGGACCTGTCCGAGCTGCGTCCCGGCGACCCGGTGGTGCACAGCCAGCACGGCATCGGCCGCTATGTCGGCCTGGTCCACATCGACCTCGGCGAAGGCTCGACCGAGTTCCTGCACTTGCAGTACGCCGAGAAGGCCACGCTCTACGTGCCGGTTGCGCAACTGCACCTGATCAGCCGCTACACCGGCGTCAGCGCCGAGGAGGCGCCGCTGCACAAGCTCGGCAGCGGCCAGTGGGAGAAAGCCAAGCGCAAGGCCGCCGAGCAGGTGCGTGACACCGCCGCCGAGCTGCTCAACCTCTACGCCCGCCGCGCCGCGCGCGAGGGCCATGCCTTCCGCTTCAGCCCGCAGGACTACGAGGCCTTCGCGGCCAGCTTCGGCTTCGAGGAAACGGCCGACCAGCGCGCCGCCATCCATGCCGTCATCCAGGACATGATCAGCCCCAAGCCCATGGACCGGCTGGTCTGCGGCGACGTGGGCTTCGGCAAGACCGAGGTGGCGCTGCGCGCGGCCTTCGTGGCGGTGACCGGCGGCAAGCAGGTCGCCCTGCTGGCCCCCACCACCCTGCTGGCCGAGCAGCACTACCAGAACATCGCCGACCGCTTCGGCCAATGGCCGGTGCGGGTGGCGGAGATGTCGCGCTTCCGCTCGACCAAGGAGATCAAGGCCGCGATGGAAGGCCTGGCCGACGGCACCATCGACATCGTCGTGGGCACGCACAAGCTGCTGAGCCAGGAGACGAAGTTCAAGCGCCTAGGCCTGCTGATCATCGACGAGGAGCACCGCTTCGGCGTGCGCCACAAGGAGGCCATGAAGGCCATGCGGGCCGAGGTGGATGTGCTGACGCTCACCGCCACCCCCATCCCGCGCACCCTGGGCATGGCGCTGGAGGGCCTGCGCGAGCTGAGCGTGATCGCCACCGCGCCGCAGCGCCGCCTGGCCATCAAGACCTTCGTGCGCAGCGAAGGCAGCAGCGTGATCCGCGAGGCGGTGCTGCGCGAGCTCAAGCGCGGCGGCCAGGTCTACTTCCTGCACAACGAGGTCGAGACCATCCAGAACCGCAAGCAGAAGCTCGAAGAGCTGGTGCCCGAGGCGCGCATCGCCGTGGCCCACGGCCAGATGCCCGAGCGCGAGCTGGAGCGCGTGATGCGCGAGTTCGTGCAGGGTCGCCACAACCTGCTGCTGTGCTCGACCATCATCGAGACCGGCATCGACGTGCCGAGCGCCAACACCATCGTGATGAGCCGCGCCGACAAGTTCGGCCTGGCCCAGTTGCATCAGCTTCGCGGCCGCGTGGGCCGCAGCCACCACCAGGCCTATGCCTACCTGCTGGTGCCCGATGTGGAAGGCCTGAGCAAGCAGGCCGCGCAGCGCCTGCAGGCCATCCAGGACATGGAGGAGCTGGGCAGCGGCTTCTACCTGGCCATGCACGACCTGGAGATCCGCGGCGCCGGCGAGGTGCTGGGCGAGCACCAGAGCGGCAACATGATGGAAGTCGGCTTCCAGCTCTACAACGACATGCTGAGCCAGGCGGTGCGCGACCTGAAGGCCGGCCGCGAGCCCGACCTGCTGAACCCGGTGAACACCGCGACCGAGGTCAACCTGCATGCGCCGGCCCTGCTGCCCGATGCCTACTGCGGCGATGTGCAACTGCGGCTCTCGCTCTACAAGCGCCTGGCCTCGGCCGAGCGCCTGGACCAGCTCGACCTGCTGCTGGAGGAGATCGTCGACCGCTTCGGCAAGCTGCCCGCCCAGGCCCAGACCCTGTTCGACGTGCACCGCCTGCGCGTGCAGGCGCGGCCCTATGGCGTGATCAAGATCGACGCCGGCCCGGCGGTGATGAACATCCACTTCCGGCCCAACCCGCCGATCGAGCCCATGCGCATCATCGACCTCGTGCAGCGCCAGCGCCATGTGAAGCTGGCCGGCAACGAGAAGCTGCGCATCGACCGCGCCCAGGCCGACCCCAAGGACCGCGCCCAGACCGTGCGCGAGGTGCTGAAGGCGCTGGGGCAGCCGACCGTGCCATCCGGCACGGCCTGAGCCGGCGGCGGCCGCCGCATCTTCATCGGAGCTTCAGCCAGGAGGCGGACGATCGCCTCCATGAATTCGCATGCACTGATGTTTCCGGCCAGCCTTCGGGCAGCGCGCCGGGCCCGTGGGCTGGTCTGGGCCAGCCTGACCCTCAGCCTGGCGGCGCTGGCGCCGAACGCGGTGCACGCCGGAAGCTCGTCGAAGAAGAAGACGACAACTTCGGCCGTCACGGTCAATCCGCGCGCCATCGACAGCCCGGGCCGCCTGCTGGCCTCGAACTGCTTCCAGTGCCACGGCACCGGCGGCACCGGCGGCTTCGACAACATCCGCGGCGGCGAGGCCGAGGAGGTGCGCGAGTACCGCGACCTGGCCCGCGAGCCGGCCCGCCAGGACATCATGGCCGCCCACGCCCAGGGCTACACCGACGCGCAGATCGCGCTGATCCTCCAGAACCTGAAGGCGAAATGAGCATGAGCACCCCCGAACACTTTCCGGGCTTGGCGCCGTCCCTGCTCTCGCGCCGCACCCTGCTGCAGGCCCTGGCCGTCGGCGCCGGCATCAGCCTGCTGCCGCGCCCGGGCGGCGCCCGGGCCGCGACGGCTCCGGCGGGCCGCGTGGTGGTCGTCGGCGGCGGCATGGCCGGCGCAAGCGCCGCCAAGTACCTGCGCTACTGGGGTGGCAGCGGCGTGCAGGTGACCCTGGTCGACCCGACCGCGGCCTACACCTCGCACATCATGAGCAACCTGGTGCTCAACGGCAGCCGCAAGCTCAGCTCGCTGAACTTCAGCCGCGACGGCCTGCGCAAGCAGCATGGCGTCGTGATCCGCAAGGCGGCGGTGCAGTCGCTGGAGCCCATCCAGCGCGTGCTGCGCCTGTCCGACGGCGGCACGCTGGCCTACGACCGGCTGATCGTCGCCCCCGGCATCGACTTCGACCCGGCCTACGGCCTGACGGCCGAGGACTACGCGCTGCGCACGCCGCACGCATGGTCTGCCGGCCCGCAGACAGAGCTGCTGCGCCAGAAGGTGGCTGCGGTGCCCGCCGGCGGCGTGTTCGTGATGACCATCCCGAAGGCGCCCTACCGCTGCCCGCCCGGCCCCTACGAGCGGGCCTGCGTGGTGGCCGACTTCCTGAAGAAGCGCCGCAACGGCAATGTGAAGGTGCTGGTGCTCGACGAGAACCTGGCCATCACCGCCGAGCGCGAGAACTTCACCCACGCCTTCAACGTGATCCATGCCGGCGTGATCGACTACCAGCCCGGCGTGCAGAACCTGCACATCAATGCCTACACCGGCCAGGTGAGCTGGACCGATGCCATCGGCACGCCGCGCAGCGTGATGGCCCAGGCCGTCAACCCGATCCCGCCGCAGCGGGCCCGCGGCAGCCGCAGCGGCGACTGGCTGCAGCAGGCCGGCCTGGCCAACAGCGCCGACGGCCGCTGGGCCGTGGTCGATCTGCTGAGCTATGAATCCACCGCCCTGCCGGGCGTGCACGTGATCGGCGACGCCGCGCAGACCGGCCTGCCCAAGGCCGGCCATGTGGCCAATCAGGAGGGCAAGACCTGCGCCGATGCGGTGCTGCGCCTGCTGGCCGGCGGCAGCCCCGACCCGGCGCCGGTGCTGAACTCGGCCTGCTACTCGCCGATCACCGCGACCACCGCCTCCTGGCTGACTGCGGTCTACCAGTACGACCCGGCGAGCCGCACGATGAAGGTCGCGGCGAACAATGGCGTGACGGCCGGCGCCATGCCGACCGAGGCTGCCAACATCAGCAACAAGAACTTCAAGCGCATGGACACCTGGTTCAAGGCGCTGATGGCCGACACCTTCAGTTGAGGCCGCGCCCGGCCCCGGACCGGGCGCCGGACAGTCCTTCGCTACCATGCCGCCCCGGCCCCGGCCGCGTCGGCAACAGGCCGGCGGCCTGTTTTGATTTGCGATGTCGACCTCCACCGCCCCTTCCCTGCCCGCCGGCCTCGACGCCAGCCGCCTGCTCGCCCGCGGCGTGCGCCTGCCATTGCGCCTGAGCGACTTCAAGCTGATCGCCTTCGACATGGACTCGACGCTGATCAGCATCGAGTGCGTGGACGAGATCGCCGACGCCGCCGGCCGCAAGGCCGAGGTGGCGGCGATCACCGAAGCCGCGATGCGCGGCGAGATCGCCGACTACAAGGCCAGCCTGCGCCAGCGCGTGGCCCTGCTGCGCGGCGTGCCGCTGAGCGCGCTGCGCCAGGTGGCCGAGGAGCGTCTGCGCCTGCACGAGGGCGCGCTGGCCCTGGTGCGCGCCTGCCAGGCGGCCGGCCTCAAGACCCTGCTGGTCTCCGGCGGCTTCACCTACTTCAGCGACCGCGTGCGCGAGGCGCTGGGCCTGGATGCCACCCGCAGCAATGTGCTGGAGCTCTCCACCGACCCGGCGCAGACCGGCCGCGCCGATGCCGAGCCGGCCCTGACCGGCCGCATGCTCGACCAGCCCTGGGGCGACATCGTCGACGGCGAGGAGAAGCGCCGCACTGTGCTGGAGACCGTGGCCGCGCTGGGCGGCACCGGCGCGCAGGTGATCGCCGTGGGCGACGGCGCCAACGACCTGCCGATGATGTCGGTGGCCGGCCTGTCGGTGGCCTACCGGGCCAAGCCCGCGGTGCGCGCCCAGGCCGATGTGGCGCTGGAGGTCGAGCGCCTGGACACCTTGCTGGCGCTGTTCGGCCCCGGGCCGCGCTGAGGCCGCGCGCTGCGGCCAGGGCCTGAACGCTGTCGCCGGCCGGCTGCGGGCTTCTCGGCGCCTGAACGGCGCCCGGACGGGCTCAGGCCAGCCGGGTCGCGCTGACGACGATGCCGTCCTCGTCGGCATAGAGCCAGTCGCCCGGCCGCACCCAGACGCCCTGGATCTGCACGGCCAGCTCGCGCTGGCCTTCATTGCGCTTCTCGGTGGGCAGGGGCATGGCGGCCAGCGCGCGGATGCCGGTGGCGCAGGCGGCGAGTTCGACCACGTCGCGCACGCAGCCGTCCACCACCACGCCGGCCCAGCCATTGCGGGCCGCGGCCGCGCCCAGGTTGCCGCCCACCAGCGCGCGGCGCAGCGAGCCGCCGCCGTCGACGACGAGCACGCGGCCTTCGCCCGGGCTGTCGACGGCGGCCTTCACCAGGCTGTTGTCCTCGAAGCACTTGACGGTGAAGACCGGTCCGGCGAAACGCTTGTGCGCGCCGAAATCGCGGAAGACCGGCGGCAGCACGCGGAAGGCACCGCTGCCGTCGTTCTTGTGGGCATCGCAGAGGTCGCAGGTCGCGAAGTCGGCGCTCGTCATCGGTTCACTCCAGGGGCGGGGGATGGTCGGGAAACGTGCAAAAAGCCTAGCACGCAGCAGTCCGCCCGCCACCGCGCGCACCGCCGCGGCGCGGAACGCTTGTTGCATTGCCCAGGCCACCCCAGCCACCGCTCCGCACGAGGAGGACCGCCATGCTCGACCGCAGCACCCCGACCGTTTTCTCGCATGTGAAACCCGAGGACACGCCCTGGCGTGGCGAGGGTGGCCTGCGCGACTTCTTCGCCTACCGCGACCTCGGCGTCGCCGAGGCCACCCGGGGCAAGGTGATTGCCCATCTGGTCAAGGCCCAGAACCCGCCGGCCGAGGGCACGGGCTGGCACCGCCACGAGGCGGATTTCCAGATCGTCATCATGCTCAAGGGCTGGGCCCGCTTCATGTACGAGGACCAGGAGACCCTGGTCTCGGCCGGCGACTGCGTGCACCAGCGCCCGGGCATCCGCCACTACCTCTTCGACTACTCGCCGGACATGGAGTACCTGGAGATCGTCAGCCCGGCGGACTTCAAGACGATCGACGTCGAGCCCGCCGCCGAAGTGCCCAAGCCGAAGCCCTGGGCCTGAGCGGCGCCCGGCCGGCGGCATGCTGCCGCCGGCCGGGTTCAGAACTCGGCTTCCAGCTCGTCGATGTCCTCGGGTTCAAGCCGGGCGTCGGCGATCCATGCCTGCATCTCGGGCATGGCCAGCACGCGCTGGCAATACTCGATCAGCCGCCGGTCGGACAGGCGCACGTCATAGGTGTGCAGCCGGGTGACGACCGGGGCGTACATGGCATCGGCCATGCAGCGATGCGCGCCGAACAGCCAGGGGCCGCCGTAGGCATCGAAGCATTCGGTCCAGATCTGCACGATGCGGTCGATGTCGGCCTGCGCACGCGACCAGACCTTGAAGCCCGGAAAGCGGGCCTTCAGGTTCATGGGCAGGGCCGAGCGCAGGGCGCTGAAGCCGGAATGCATCTCGCCGCAGATGGCGCGGCAGTGGGCCCGGGCGGCGCGGGCGGTGGGCAGCAGGCCGGCTTCAGGGAAAAGTTCGTGCAGGTACTCGCCAATGGCCAGCGTGTCCCAGACCCGCACCTCGGCGGGGCCGCTGCCGTGGTGCAGGCAGGGCACCAGCATGGAGGGCGCGAGCAGCAGGATCTCGGCGCGCACGTCGGCGTTGTCGGTGGAGAGCATCTCCTCCTCGAAGTCCAGGCCCGCGAAGCGCGCCAGCAGCCAGCCGCGCAGCGACCAGGACGAGTAGTTCTTGCTGCTCAGCGTCAGCGTGGCGCTGCGTGCGGCGGGCGTCGCAATCGCCCGGCCAGCCGGCTCGGCCGGAAGCAGCGCCAGACTGGGGCCGGCCGCAGGCGCGCGGCGGCTGACACGCTTGGGGCGCGGCGCCTCCGGGGCGTCGGCGGGCGGGGCGGCGGGGCGGCGGCGGGTGACCATGGCGGCGGGTCCTGCGGTGGCGGGCAGAGGGGGCGAAGCCGGTGCCGATGCCCCGCGACGGGGCCGGCAGCTCGCAGCCCGCAAGCGCTGTGCCATCGTTTGGCGCAGCGCCGGCGCTGCGGGCGATGGCCTGCAACTTGCCTGTTGTCGGACGAGTCCCCTGCCCCGCCCTGTCGATCCGGAGCCCCGCATGCTGTACCAGGCGTACCAGTCCCAATGCGATGTCATGGCCCCCTGGCAGGAAGCCGCAAGGCAGTTCGCCCGGGCCTGGCGCTTTCTCGGCCTGAAGGAACCCGGCGGCCTGCGCCGCCTGGCCGCAGCGGCCGAGGTCTTCGCGCAACTGCGCCTCAGCCACGAGCGACCGCCCTTCGGCCTGGACCGCATCGGCCACGAGGCCTGGGCGGTCGAGGAGGAGGTCATGGACCGCACGCCCTTCGCCACCCTGCTGCGCTTTCGCAAGCCGGGCGCGCCGGAGGGGCAGCCGCGCATGCTGGTGGCCGCGCCCTTGTCCGGCCACTTCGCGACCCTGCTGCGCGACACGCTGCGCACCCTGCTGCAGGACCATGAGGTCTGGGTAACCGACTGGCACAACGCCCGCGACGTGCGCCTGGCCGACGGGCCCTTCGGGCTCGACGACTATGTGCAGCACCTGGTCCGCTTCCTGCGGGTCATGGGGCCGGGCGGCCATGCCATGGCGGTCTGCCAGCCCTGTGTGCCGCTGCTGGCCGCCGTCGCCCTGATGGCCGAGGACGGCGACCCGGCCCAGCCGCGCACCATGACGCTGATGGCCGGCCCGGTCGACACCCGCATCAACCCGACCGAGGTCAACAAGCTGGCCAACAGCAAGCCCATGGCCTGGTTCGAGGAGAAGCTGATCTGCCGCGTGCCGCTGCGCTACCCCGGTGGTATGCGGCGGGTCTACCCCGGCTTCCTGCAGCTCACCGCCTTCATGAGCATGAACCCCGAGCGCCACAGCCAGGCCTTCCAGGGCCTGTACGAGGCCCTGGTGGCCGGCGAGATGGACAAGGCCGAGGCCACCCGCAACTTCTACGAGGAGTACTTCGCCGTCAACGACCTGCCGGCCGAGTTCTACCTCGAGACCGTCGAGCGCGTCTTCCAGACCTGCGATCTCGCCCGCGGCGTGATGCAGGTGGCCGGCCGGACCGTGCAGCCCGCGGCGATCCGCCGCACCGCGCTCTTCACCGTGGAAGGCGAGCGCGACGACATCTGCGCCCTGGGCCAGACCGTGGCCGCCCACGATCTGTGCAGCAGCCTGCGGGCGCACCTGAAGACCCACCACATCCAGACCGGCGTCGGCCACTACGGCGTGTTCAGCGGCCGGCGCTGGCAGCAGCAGATCTACCCGCGGGTGCGCGAGCTGGTGCACCAGCACCACGAGGCCTGAGCCCGCCGACGACGATGCGGGGCGGCTCGGGCCGGTTCAGGCTCAGGGGCTGAGCCTGGGCTCGGCCGCCCGGGCCGGCTGGCCGGCGCGGCCCACCAGGCCGGCCGAGACGATGCCGGCCGCCAGGGCCAGGGCCGCGGCCAGGAAGACCCCGCCGGGCCAACCGGCATCGAGGATGCGGCCGAAGACCGGCGCGCCGAGCGCGAAGCCGATGTCCAGGCCCGAATAGACCGTGCCGTAGACCCGGCCGGTGGCGCCGGGCGGCGCGGCGCGCTTGATCAGCATGTCGCGCGAGGGCCCGGCCAGGCCGATGGCCACGCCCGAAAGCGCGACCGCCGCCACCGCCGCGGCCCCCGGGATCAAGCCCAGGCCCACGGCCACCAGCACCACCGCGCCCGTGCCAATGGCCAGGCTGATGACGCGCTCCAGCGGCAGGCCGCGTGCGACCAGGAAGCCGCCCACCACCATGCCAGCCGCGCCGCAGAGCATGAAGCCGGTCACGACGAAGGCAGTCAGCGAGAGCGGCAGGCCGTGCATCTGCTGCAGGGCCGGGCTGGCAAAGCCCTGGATGGCGGCCATCGCGGCGGTGCTCCAGAAGAAGAAGGAGAAGCACAGCCAGACCGAGGGCAGGCGCAGGAAGGCCATCGGGTGCTCCAGCCGCTCGCCCTGCTGCGGCATGCGGGCGGCGCGGGCCTGGCGGCGGGCGCGGTGATGGTCGTCCAGCGCCTCGCGCTGGCTGTAGAGGACCAGGAGCACCACCGCGGCGAACAGGGCCGAGGCCAGGTAGGCCAGGCGCCAGGAATCGAACAGACCGGTCAGGCCGACCAGGAAGACCGGCGCCAGAGCCCAGCCCAGGTTGCCGAAGATGCCGTGGGCCGAGTAAGCATGGCCCAGGCGCTGCGGCGCGATGCGCTGGTTCAGGATGGTGAAGTCCGCCGGGTGGAAGGGCGCATTGCCCAGCCCAGCCAGCAGCGCCGCGACCGCCAGCGCGCCCGGCCCCTGCGCGCTGGCCGCGATCAGGGCCGCGGCGATGAAGCTGAGGAAGGCGGCAAACAGCACCGGCCGCGCGCCGACCCGGTCGACCAGGAAGCCCGACAGGGCCTGGCCCAGGCCCGAGACGACGAAGAAGAGCGTGACCAGCAGGCCCAGCTCGGTGTAGCTCAGGCCGAACTCGCGGATGAAGACCGGGAACATCGGCGGCAGCAGCAGATGGAAGAAGTGCGAGCTGCCATGCGCCAGGCCGACCAGGCTGGTGGTGCGCAGGTCGGCCCGCAGGGCGGGGTCGGTCGGAATGCGGAAGAGGGCCATGCCGGCATCGTAGGCAGGCCGGGCCCGTCGCGCTTACGATAGAACGACATCCTTTGTCGAGATCACGCCAATGCCTGCCCTGCCGAGCGATGGCCCGCTGCGTGGCCGCCAAGCCCCCCAGCTCTACAGGCCGACACCGGCCCGCCCGCTGCGGGCCAAGTTCAGCGTGCTGGCGGCCGACACGCGGGTCGAGCCGCACCACCATCCCTGGGCTCAACTGGCCTGGTCGGCGACCGGGGTGATGCGGATCACGGCCGAGCGCGGCACCTATCTGGTCCCGCCCTCGCGGGCGGTCTGGATCCCGCCGGCCGTCGAGCACACGGTGACCGTGGTCGAGACGGCCGAGCTGCGCACGCTCTACCTCTACCAGGCCGCCGGCCGCTGCGGGCCGGCCGCCGCCCGGGCCGAGGGGCCCGAAGCGCCCGCCGAGGCCGACACGCCCTGGCGGCACTGCCGGGTGCTGGAGGTCTCGGACCTGCTGCGCGCCCTGATCCTGGCCCTCGACGCCCAGCCCGATGGCAGCACCCCGCTGTCGCCGGACCAGGCCGCGCGCGAGACCCTGATCGCCCCGCTGCTGCGCGCCGAACTGGCCGGTGCCGCGCCGCTGCCCCTGGGCATCGCCCTGCCGGAGGACAAGCGCCTGCGCACCCTCTGCGAAGCCATGCTGGATGCGCCGCAGCGCCATGCCACGCTGGCCGGCTGGGTGCGCGACATCGGCGCGAGCGAGCGCACCGTCGCGCGGCTCTTCCGCCAGGAGCTGGGCACCAGCTTCGGCCAGTGGCGCCAGCAAGTGCTGCTGGCCCGTGCGCTGACCCTGGCCGCCCATGGGCGGCCGATGGGCGAGATTGCCGCTGCGCTGGGCTATGCCAGCCCCAGCGCCTTCAGCGCCATGGTGCGGCGCAGCCTGGGCGCACCGCCGAGCCGGGTGTTTGCCGCGGCCTAAAGCGGCTGGGGGCGCAGCCCGGCCGGCGAACCGCTCCGGGGAAACCCCGGCCCGCTTGCTACGATCCCGCCCCCGCCCGACGCAAAGCGCCATCCGATGAGCACCCCGATCCGCTTCGACTTCACGCGGCAGGACGCCCTGGGCCGGGCCTCCACCGCCCACGCCTGGGCCCGCGCGCCCGAGGCCCTGGACCCGGCCGCCCGTGCCGCCCTGGGCGCCCGCGCCAAGGCCCTGCTGGCCGCCCGCGGCGCGGTGCTGGTCGCGCACTACTACGTCGAACCCGAGCTGCAGGACCTGGCCCTGGCCACCGGCGGCATCGTCGCCGACTCGCTGGAGATGGCCCGCTTCGGGCGGGACCATGCCGCGCAGGAGCTGGTCGTGGCCGGCGTGCGCTTCATGGGCGAGAGCGCCAAGATCCTGTCGCCGCACAAGACCGTGCGCATGCCCGAGCTGGAAGCCACCTGCTCGCTGGACCTGGCCTGCCCGCCGGACGATTTCGCCGCTTTCTGCGATGCCCACCCGGACCGCACGGTGGTCGTCTATGCCAACACCAGCGCCGCGGTGAAGGCCCGGGCCGACTGGATGGTGACCAGCTCCTGCGCCCTGGGCATCGTCGAGCACCTGAAGGCGCAGGGCCGGAAGATCCTCTGGGCGCCGGACCGCCACCTGGGCCGCTACATCCAGCAAACCACCGGCGCCGACATGCTGCTGTGGCAGGGCGAGTGCATCGTCCACGACGAGTTCAAGGGCCTGGAGCTGGAGCTGCTCAAGGCCGAGCATCCGCAGGCCCGGGTGCTGGTGCATCCCGAATCGCCGTCGGCGGTGGTGGCCCTGGCCGACGTGGTGGGCTCGACCTCGCAACTGCTCAAGGCCGTGACCGACGAGCCGACCGGCACCTTCATCGTCGCCACCGACAACGGCCTGCTGCACCGCATGCGCCAGCTCGCCCCGCAGGCCGTGCTGATGGAAGCGCCGACTGCCGGCAACGGCGCCACGTGCAAGAGCTGCGCGCACTGCCCCTGGATGGCGATGAACGGCTTGCAGGCCCTGGTCGACTGCCTGGAGCGCCAGACCGGCGAAATCCAGGTGCCCGAGCCGGTGCGCGGCCAGGCCCTGGGCTGCATCGAGCGCATGCTGGCCTTCGTCGCCGCGCATCCCCAGGTGCTGGCCACGCCGGCCACCCGCGCCACCCCCCATCTCGTCAGCGGACTCGGCGCCGCCTGATTGCCCCCATGCTGAACATCGAACGCAACGAAACCCTGGCCGAGGCCCGCGCCCGCAACATCCGCGAGGCCCTGGCCGAGGACATCGGCCAGGCCGACTGGACCGGCCGCCTGGTGCCGGCCGGGCGCCGCGTGGTCGCCCGGGTGATCGTCCGCGAGGATGCGGTGCTCTGCGGCCGGGACTGGTTCGACGGTTGCTTCCTCGCGCTGGACCCGCAGGCGCAAGTCGAATGGCGCGCGGCCGACGGCGAGGCGCTGCAGCGCAACCAGGTGGTGTGCACCGTGCACGCCGAAGCCCGCGCCTTGCTGGCGGCCGAGCGGCCGGCGCTGAACTTCCTGCAGATGCTTTCGGGCGTGGCCACGGTCACCAAGCGCCATGTCGATGCCGTGGCGGATGCCTCGCCCAATCCGCGCGGCTGCGCCGTGCTCGACACCCGCAAGACCCTGCCCGGCCTGCGCCTGGCGCAGAAGTACGCGGTGCGCATGGGCGGCGGCAGGAACCAGCGCCTGGCGCTCTACGACGGCGTGCTGATCAAGGAAAACCACATCGCCGCCGCCGGCGGCGTGGCCCAGGCCCTGGCCGCCGCCCAGGCGCTGAAGGCCAGCGAGGCGCCGAACATCAGCATCCAGATCGAGGTGGAATCGGTCGCCGAGCTGATCCAGGCCCTGGAGGCCGGCGCGACCAGCGTGCTGCTGGACAACTTCAGCCTCGACAAGATGCGCAAGGCGGTCGCGCTCAATGCCGGCCGGGCGGTGCTGGAGGTGTCGGGCGGGGTGACCCTGGCCCAACTGCGTGGCATTGCCGAGACAGGCGTGGACCGCATCTCGCTGGGCACGCTGACCAAGGACATCGAGGCGGTCGACTACTCGATGCGGGTGATGGATTCGGATTGAGCCCGACGCGTAGCTGATTCCCTCCTTGACGGATGACCACCCCGAAGGCGGGGAACGTGTTTCTGGATGTTCGCTGACAGCCCAACAGGACGGCCGAAAAACGACGCGGGCTCAGGTCTAATGCCATTAGGTGGTGAGGGACTTCAGCAGATGAAGCAACGCGCCGCAGCCCGGCTCCAGAGGGTGAAGCTGCCTCGACCCGCACGCCGATCGGTACCCAAAGCACCGCATGACTGCTCGGTGTTCCGTATCTGGCCTGTTCTGTTTTGACACTGGAGTCTTCGCTCGGTCGCGTACAAAGCGGTCGGCTTCCACGTCTGGTGCGCTACTGAAGCGGAGCACACGCGGTCCCAGACCGCGGCTCTCCTTTTTCCTGGATTTCAAGTCGTCATGGCCCTTCCCGTGGTCCGCAGCACACGTCGCAGCTTCCTCCGCCAGAGTGCCCTGGCCAGTGCCAGCGCAGCCGCCTTGGCCGCAGGGTTTCCGCGTACCTCGTTGGCCCAGGCCCTCGCCGCCGCCACGACTTTGCCGGTCGACGCAGCAGCCCGCTGGTTGCGCTTCACCACCTTCGCCCCACTGGACAGCGAGATCGTCGACGTTGCCAACAGGGGCTACAGCAGCTGGCTGGACAGCCAGATGGCCCTGCCGCAGAGCCGCTCGGTGGCCGACTGGATCCGATTGAAGGGCCCCCCGGGCTTTGAGGATCCGAACCAATCGCCGCACCTCGACACCCGCATCCAGGCCATCGATTGGAAGTGCGTCTACGCGTCCGATCCGCTACGTCAGCGCGTCACCTACGCCCTGTCCAACCTCTTCGTCATCTCCGAGCTTGGTACCGACCGAGCGGTGGTGGCGCAGGCCTACGCCTCGTTCTGGGATTTGCTCAACCGCAACGCCTTCGGCAACTTCCGCACCTTGATCGAGGATGTCACGTACAGCCTCGACATGGGCTTCTACCTGACCTACCTGAACAGCCGCAAAGCCGACGCCGCCACCGGTCGCCAGCCTGACGAGAACTATGCACGGGAGCTGATGCAGCTCTTTACCATTGGCTTGTGGGAACTCAAGGAAGACGGCAGCCGCAAGCTTGATGGCAACGGCAACCCGATCCCAACATACACCCAGGCAGACATCGTGCAACTGGCTCGTGCGTTCACGGGCCTCTACCCCAACGGCAAAACGACGACAGGCCAGGCACTGAAGTTTGGGGACGAACGACCCAGCACCTTCAGTGCAGACGTTTGGGCCCGGCGCATGGCCATCGATGCCAGTCAGCACTCGCCTGAAGCGGTGCGCGCCCTTGGTGGCCGGGTCAACATCGCGGCCGGCACGTCCGGTGCCAACGCGATCCGCGCCACGCTCGATGCGCTTTTCCAGCATCCCACCTGCCCGCCCTTCGTCGCGCTGAATCTGATCCGGCGCCTCACCTGCTCCAACCCCTCGCCGGGCTATGTCAGCCGTGTGAGCCGTGCCTTCGTCAACAACGGCAGCGGGGTGCGCGGCGACATGAAGGCCGTGCTGCGCGCGATCTTCCTCGACCCCGACCTGCTCACGCCCGGCACGCCCAACTTCGGGATGATCGTCCCGCGCTACGCGTACACCATGGGTGCGGTGCGACGGATCGGGAGCTTTGAAACATCCACCACTCAGCGGCCGGTGAGCTTGGGCGCGCACAAGACCCTGGGCTCGCAGCGACCCTTCACCGCTCCGACGGTCTTCAACTTCAACAAACCGGACTACGCCACGCCCGAGCTGAAGGCGCTGGGCCTTGTTGGCGCCGAGTTGGAGAACTACGACGAGGACGGCGCCACCACCGTCTTCAACGGCCTGGGTCTGCTGGCCCGCAATGCCTCGCTCACGCCCTACTTGGCGCAGCAACTGGCTTCCACAGCCAACGACGAGGGATTGGTCGACGAGCTGAGCCGCCGGCTCAGCGGCCGTCTCCTGCCCTCGCCAGAACGCGAGTCGCTCCTCATGAGCCTGGAGCGCATGGGGCGGGGCACCGACAAACAACAGCGCGATGTGCTGGCAGCCATGCTCTGGACCATCCTCATCCATCCCCAAAACATCGTGCTGTCATGAGCCGTAAGTTGTTGATCGTCTATCTCGGGGGTGGGGTTGACGCTCACGCCCTGATGACTCCTCGGCGCGGCACCAACCGCTCGGCCTACCTCGCAGCACGTGGCAGCCTGGCCCAAGCCGATCAACCCGCCTACGCGCTGAATGCCGACTGGCATTGGCATCCGGCGATGAGCGAACTTACGGCGCTCTACCGTCAGGGTCGGGTGGCCGTGGTCATGAATACAGGGCCCTTGGTCGTTCCGACCACACGGGCGCAGTACGAGAAACGCTCGGTACCGCTACCGCAGGCGCTCAGCAGTCACAGCGACCAAAACCGCACGTGGCAGATCGGTGACGCAAGCGACACCACCGGGGACAGCGGTTGGGTCGGGCGCATGATGGCAGCACTGCCCGAAAGTCTGCGCGGAGGCAGCTTCTCTCCAATGACGAGCACCGCGGGTCCCCAGCCTGCCTTGGTGGCGCCTGGCCTTCGGGCGCTTGGTCTCGGGCCGGAGGGCGTGACGCCTCGCCACGCCAGCTACATCGCATCAGACGTCGTTCAGATGATGGAAGGGGTCATGCGGCGCAGTGGCAGCTTGACCCATCCCTTGGCGCGAGCGTTTGGCGAGGCGCAGCAGCGATCTGCTGACAACTCGGTGGTCGTGGAAGCGGCATTGGAGACCGTGACCGACGACACCCCCTACACCAGCCTTCCAGAGCTCAAGACAGTCGCCCGGCTGTTCAAGTCCGATGCAGTGAGCGGTAGGAGTCGCGCCGTGCACTTCGCCGTGCAGGGCGGCTACGACAGCCATTCGAACCAGAACGAGATCCTTGCCCTCAAGCTTGCCGAGCTTGACGCGGGCATTGGCGCCTTCTGGCGCTCAGCCCGCGCCCTCGGTATCCAGGATGAGGTGTCCATGCTGATCTACTCCGAGTTTGGTCGCAGCTTGGTCCCCAACAACAGCGGTACCGACCACGGCTGGGGCGGTCATGCGCTGTTGATTGGCCCGGTGCTTGGAGGGCTGCACGGCAAGGCACCTGACCTTCGCTTGACAGGTCCCGACATGGTCGAGTCACGGGGCCTCATGCTGCCGAGCACGCCTACCGAGCATCTGCTGGTCGAAGTGGCGCGCTGGATGGGCGTGCCGACATCGTCCATGACCAAGGTCTTCCCAAACCTGAATGCATTCCCGATCAGCAGCGGCCTGGGCGGACTGCTGGGTGGCAAGCCACAGTCGTCGCTCAAGCTCTACAGCTAAGCCCGAAGCGATGGCGAGCCCTCGCGGCTCGCCCGGCCCGCTCAATCCTCGTGCTCGCGGCGGCGCCGCTTGCGCACCAGCACGGTCGGGAAGCTGACCGGCAGGCTGCCCGGGTAATCGCGGCTGTAGTGCAGGCCGCGGCTCTCGTGGCGGCTCAGCGCGGAGCGCACGATCAGTTCGGCCGCATCGACGAGGTTGCGCAGCTCCAGCAGGTCGCGGGTGACGCGGAAGCTGCCGTAGTAGTCCTCAATCTCGCCGCGCAGCAGCTTGATGCGGTGCAGGGCACGCTCCAGCCGCTTGGTCGTGCGGACGATGCCGACGTAGTTCCACATCAGCAGCCGCAGCTCGTCCCAGTTGTGGCTGATGACGACCTGTTCGTCGGCATTCTCGACCTGGCTTTCGTCCCAGGCAGGCAGGTCCGGCGCGGGCGCGGCGGGCTGGGCCAGCAAGTGTTCGGCGCAGCTTCGGCCGAGCACCACGCATTCCAGCAGCGAGTTGCTGGCCAGGCGGTTGGCGCCGTGCAGGCCGGTGCAGCCGGTCTCGCCCACGGCATAGAGGCCGGGCAGGTCGGTGCGGCCCTGAAGGTCGCTCACCACGCCGCCGCAACTGTAGTGCGCGGCCGGCACCACCGGGATGGGCTGGCGCGCGATGTCGATGCCGAGCGCCAGGCAGCGTGCATGGATGGTCGGGAAATGGCTCTTGAGCCGGTCCTCGCCCAGGCCGGTGGCGTCGAGCCAGACATGGTCGAGGCCATGCTTCTTCATCTCGAAGTCGATCGCGCGGGCGACGATGTCGCGCGGCGCCAACTCGGCCCGGGCATCGTGCAGGGGCATGAAGCGCGCGGCCTGGCCGTCCTCGCCCGGCACGCCGGGCAGGCGCAGCACGGCGCCCTCGCCACGCAGGGCCTCGGTGATCAGGAAGCTGCGCTCCTGCGGGTGGTAGAGGCAGGTCGGGTGGAACTGCACGAACTCCATGTTCGCGACGCGGCAACCCGCCCGCCAGGCCATGGCCACGCCGTCGCCCGTGGCGGTGTCGGGGTTGCTGGTGTAGCGGTAGACCTTGCCGAGGCCGCCGGTGGCGAGGATGACTGCGCTGGCCGCGACGGTCTCGACCCGCTTGCGGTCCATGTCCAGCGCATAGACGCCATAGCAGCGCGGCGCAGCCGCATCGCCCTGGCGCGGCGTGCGCATCGCGAGATGGCGGGTGGTGATCAGGTCCACCGCCATCCAGCGCTCGCGCAGCGTGATGTTGGGATGCGCACGGGCGCGGGCCAGCAGGGCCTCGTGGATGGCGCGTCCGGTGGCATCGGCCGCATGGGCGATGCGGCGCACCGCATGGCCGCCCTCGCGCGTCAGGTGCAGGCCCAGGGGCCCTTGCGGGTCGGGCGAAAAGGGCACGCCGTGCTCGACCAGCCAGGCCACCGCATCGGCGCTGCGCTCGGCGACGAAGCGGGCGCTGTCCTTGTCGACCAGGCCGGCACCGGCGTCCAGCGTATCCTGCACATGGCTCTCGACGCTGTCGTCCTGGCCGAGCACGCCGACGATGCCGCCCTGCGCCCAGGCCGTCGCGCCCTCGCCCAGGCTGCGCTTGGCCAGCACGACCACCGGCCGCTGCCCGGCCAGTTGCAAGGCGGTGGTCAGGCCCGCCAGGCCGGCCCCCACGATCACCACCGGCTGGGCTGCGGCAGCCCCCGTCACCTGCTTGTCATTCATCGTGAAATTCTAGGCGCCGGCCCTTCCGGGCTGCTGTGCGGCCCGGGATGTCCGCGCAGGCTCAGTGCGTGCGCCGCTCGAAGCGGAATTCGCCTGGGTGCAGGATGGGATCGACCTCGACCGGGATCACGCTCTTGGGCGGGAAGCGGCCTTCCAGCAGCAGCTTGGACAGCGGGTTCTCGATGCGCTGCTGGATCGCCCGCTTCAGCGGGCGCGCGCCGAACAGCGGATCGAAACCGACCTTGGCCAGCTCGGCCAGCGCCGCCGGGCTGATGTCGAGGCTGAGGTCCAGCCGCGCCAGCCGCGCCTGCAAGGCCTTGAGCTGGATGGCGGCGATGCCCTCGATGTGCTGCGCATCGAGCGCGTGGAAGACCACGGTCTCGTCGATGCGGTTGAGGAATTCGGGCCGGAAGTGCGCCTTGACCTCGCCCCAGACCGCCTCGCGGATCAGCTCCGGATCCCGCCCCTGCATCTGCATGATCAGCGAGGAGCCGAGGTTGCTCGTCATCACGATCACCGTGTTCTTGAAGTCCACGGTGCGGCCCTGGCCGTCGGTCAGGCGGCCGTCGTCGAGCACTTGCAGCAGCACATTGAAGACATCGGGATGCGCCTTCTCGACCTCGTCGAGCAGCACCACCGCATAGGGCTTGCGGCGCACGGCCTCGGTCAGCGCGCCGCCCTCCTCGTAGCCGACGTAGCCGGGCGGCGCGCCGATCATGCGGCTCACGCTGTGCTTCTCCATGAACTCGCTCATGTCGATGCGGATCATGGCCTCCTCGGTGTCGAAGAGGAAACCGGCCAGGGCCTTGCACAGCTCGGTCTTGCCGACGCCGGTCGGCCCCAGGAAGAGGAAGCTGCCGGTCGGCCGGTTCGGGTCGCCCAGGCCGGCACGGCTGCGGCGGATGGCATCGGCCACCGCGACGATGGCCTCGTCCTGGCCGACCACGCGCTCATGCAGCTTGGCTTCCATCTGCAGCAGCTTGTCGCGCTCGCCCTGCATCAGCTTGGCCACCGGAATGCCGGTGGCCCGGGCGACGACCTCGGCGATTTCCTCCGCCCCCACCTGGGTGCGCAGCAGGCGCGGGCGGCCGGCCGCGGCCGCGCCGCTTTCCAGCGCATGGGCATCGCGCAGCCGCTTTTCCAGCTCGGGCAGGCGACCGTACTGGAGCTGGGCCACCTCATTGAGATCGCCCTTGCGGGTGAGCTCGACGATCTGGGCCTTGACCCGCTCGATGGCCTTGCGCAGATCCTCCGAGCCGTGGTCGGCGGCCTTCTCGGCCTGCCAGATCTCGTCGAGGTCGGCCATCTCGCGCGACAGCTTGAGGATCTCCTCCTCGATCAGCGCCAGGCGCTTGATCGAGGCCTCGTCCTTCTCCTTGGCCATCGCGAGCTGCTCGATCTTGAGCTGGATCAGCCGGCGGTCGAGCCGGTCCAGCAGCTCGGGCTTGGAATCCTTCTCGATCTTGAGCTTGGCGGCCGCCTCGTCGATCAGGTCGATGGCCTTGTCGGGCAGGAAGCGGTCGGTGATGTAGCGCTGGCTCAGCTCGGCCGCGGCGACGATGGCCGGGTCGGTGATCTCCACGCCGTGGTGCACCTCGTACTTCTCTTGCAGGCCGCGCAGGATGGCGATGGTCGCCTCCACGCTCGGCTCGTCGACGAGGATGCGCTGGAAGCGGCGTTCGAGCGCGGCATCCTTCTCGATGTACTTGCGGTACTCGGCCAGCGTGGTCGCGCCGATGCAGTGCAGCTCGCCGCGCGCCAGCGCGGGCTTGAGCATGTTGCCGGCATCGATCGCGCCCTCGCCCTTGCCGGCGCCGACCATGGTGTGCAGCTCGTCGATGAAGACCAGGGTCTGGCCGGCGTCCTGCGACAGTTCCTTGAGCACGTTCTTGAGCCGCTCCTCGAACTCGCCGCGGAACTTGGCGCCGGCCAGCAGCAGGGCGATGTCGAGCACCAGCAGGCGCTTGCCCTTGAGGCTGTCGGGCACCTCGCCGTTGACGATGCGCTGGGCCAGGCCCTCGACGATGGCCGTCTTGCCCACGCCCGGCTCGCCGATCAGCACCGGGTTGTTCTTGCTGCGCCGCTGCAGCACCTGGATGGCGCGGCGGATCTCGTCGTCGCGGCCGATCACCGGGTCGAGCTTGCCCTGGCGGGCGCGCTCGGTCAGGTCGATGGTGTACTTCTTCAGCGCCTCGCGCTGGCCCTCGGCCTCGGCGCTGTCGACCTTCTGGCCGCCGCGCACGGCCTCGATCGCGGCCTCCAGGGCCGGGCGCCGCAGGCCGTGGCGGCGGGCGGTCTCGGCCAGTTCGGTCTTGGCCTCGCTCAGGGCCAGCAGGGCCATCTCGCTGCTGATGAAGGCATCGCCGCGCTTGCCGGCCTCTTTCTCGGCAGCCTGCAAGAGGGCGACGAAATCGCGCGAGGGCTGCACCGGGCCGCCACCGCCCTGCACCTGCGGCAGGGCCTCGACCGCGGCATCCACCGCCGTCTTCAGCGCCGGCAGCTTGACGCCGGCCCGCTCCAGCAGCGCGCGCGGGCCGTCGGGCTGGGCCAGGAAGGCGGCCAGCAGATGAGCCGGCTCCAGGTAGGGATGCTCGCGGGTCACCGCGAGGCTGCTGGCTTCCTGCAGCGCCTGCTGGAAAGCCGTGGTCAGTTTGTCGATGCGCATGGGTCCATCCTTGTTGCGGTGACCGTGCACCGCCTGCTTTCCATGTGGGGCCCCACCCCGCCGATTCAAGGTGGGGCGCCCGGGCTGCGGGGGGCTGCGGGGGGCTGCGAACGCCTTAGCATGCGCCGCAGCACGGCCCTCGTCGGCCGGATACCGCCCCCTCCTCACGGCCCCTTCCCGGAGACACCCCCCATGGCCACCAGCCTGCTTGCCCTGCTTGACGACATCGCCTCCATCCTGGACGACGTGGCCGCGATGACCAAGGTCGCGACCAAGAAGACCGCCGGCGTGCTCGGCGACGACCTGGCGCTCAATGCCCAGCAGGTCACCGGCGTACAGGCCGACCGGGAACTGCCGGTGGTCTGGGCCGTGGCCAAGGGCTCGATGGTGAACAAGGCCATCCTGGTGCCGGCGGCCCTGGCCATCAGCGCCTTCCTGCCGGTGCTGATCACGCCGCTGCTGATGATCGGCGGCGCCTTCCTCTGCTTCGAGGGTTTCGAGAAGCTGGCCCACAAGTTCCTCCACAGCCAGGCCGAGGACGCCGCCCACCAGGCCGAGCTGCGCGCCGCCCTGGCCGACGAGACGGTGGACCTGGTCGCGCTGGAGAAGGACAAGATCAAGGGCGCGGTGCGCACCGACTTCATCCTCTCGGCCGAGATCATCGTGATCAGCCTGGGCACGGTGGCCGCGGCCAGCTTCAGCCAGCAACTGGCGGTGCTGGTCAGCATCGCCGTGCTGATGACCGTCGGCGTCTATGGCCTGGTGGCCGGCATCGTCAAGCTTGACGACGCCGGGCTCTGGCTCAGCCGCCGCGGCGGCCTGCAGGCCGCCCTGGGCCGCGGCCTGCTGCTGGGCGCGCCCTGGCTGATGAAGGCACTGTCGGTCTTCGGGACGGCGGCGATGTTCCTGGTGGGCGGCGGCATCCTGTCCCACGGCATCCCGCCCCTGCACCATGCGGTGGCGGCCTGGGCCGAAGGTGCCGGCGCGCTGGGGGTGCTGGGCGCCATGGCGGTCGACGGACTCGTCGGCCTGCTGGCGGGTGCGCTGGTGCTGGGCGCGGTCAGCCTGATCAAGCGCCTGCGCGGCTGAGGCGACGGCGCATCCGCCCTTGCCGGCCGGCGCTTCAGCCGCGCGCCAGCAGGGCGTGCACCAAGGCCCAGCCCGCCGCCGCGCAGGCCAGCGCGCCCAGCAGGTGGGCCGCCGTGTGCAGCAGGGCCAGGCCGGGGGCGCCGCGCTGCAGCAGGGCCAGGGATTCGGCCGAGAAGGCCGAGAAGGTGGTCAGCCCGCCGAGCAGGCCGGTCACCAGCAGCAGGCGCAGCAGCTCCTGCGGCTGCTGGGCGAACCAGGCGCCGAGGCCGCCGATCAGCAGGCCGCCGACCGTGTTGACGAAGAGGGTGCCGAGCGGAAAGCCGGCCCACAGCGGATTCAGCAGCAGGCCCAGGCCCCAGCGCAGCAGGCCGCCCGCGGCGGCGCCACAGGCCACGGCCGCGGCTTGCAGCCAGAGGGCGGGGCCGGCGCCGCTCATCGAAGATCGGCCGGCCCGGCGCCGCCCGCTTGATCGGCCTCAGGCATTGCGCGCCTCGATGCCCCAGCGGGCCAGGGCGGCGTCGTCGGCCACGCGGGCATCGACCCAGCGCGCGCCCTCGGGCGTGGTTTCCTTCTTCCAGAACGGCGCCTGGGTCTTGAGGTAGTCCATCAGGAATTCGCAGGCCTGGAAGGCCTCGCCGCGGTGGGCCGAGCTGACGGCGACCAGCACGATCTGATCGCCCAGCTCAAGCAGGCCGACGCGGTGGATCACCCGCACGCCGCGCAGCGCGAAGCGGCGCCGGGCCTCCTCGATCATGGCTTCGATCGCCCGCTCGGTCATGCCGGGGTAGTGCTCCAGCTCCATGGCGGACACGCTGGCGCCCTCGCTGCGGTCGCGCACGGTGCCGATGAAGGCGGCGACGGCACCGACGCCGCCATCGCCCTCGCGCAGGCGGGCCACTTCGGCGCCGAGGTCGAAGTCGGCGGTCTGGATGGTGACGGTGTCGCGCGGGCTGCTCATGCTCATCCCCCGGTCACCGGAGGGAAGAAAGCGACCTCCGCGCCCTCGCGCAGCGGCGTGGCCTCGTCGGCCATCTGCTGGTCGACGGCCATGCGCACGGCGCGGCCGCGGGCCAGGCGCTCGGCATGGGCGCCGCCGCGGGCGATCAGGGCGTCGCGCAGGGCGGCCACGGTGGCGGGCTCGGGCCGCGCCACGGTCTCGCCGGGGCCCAGGGCCTCGCGCAGGGCGGCGAAGTAGCGGACGTGGACGGTGCTCATCGGGGCAGGCTCAGGCGGAAGGGCATCAGGCCGGGCGCTGCGGCTCACAGCAGCGCGGCATAGGGCAGGTAGGGCACCGGATCGCCGGCGCGGATGACCTGGCCGGCGGCCACATCGACCAGGCCCTCGGCCCAGACCGCCGAGGTCAGCACGGCCGAGGACTGGCTGGGGAAGAGATGGGCCTGGCCGGCGGCGTCCAGCCGCGCGCGCAGGAACTCGCGGCGGCGGTCGGGGTGCGGCCAGTCGAAGGCGGCCGGCACCTGCAGCGGGCGCGGCGCGCGCACCGGCTCGCCCTCCAGCGCGCGCAGCACCGGCCGCACGGCCAGCAGGAACGTGACGAAGCTCGACACCGGATTGCCGGGCAGGCCCATGAACAGGGCCTCGGCCGCCGCGCCCTGGGCTTCGACGGGGGCGCCGGGCCGGCGCACCGCCCCGAAGGCCAGGGGCTTGCCGGGCTTCATCGCCACCTGCCACAGGTCCAGCCGGCCTTCGGCCTCGACGGCGGGCTTGAGATGGTCTTCCTCGCCGACCGACACGCCGCCGGAGGTGAGGATCAGGTCATGCGCCTCGGCCGCCGCGCGCAGGGCCTCGCGGGTGGCCTCGCGGCGGTCGGGCACGATGCCGAGGTCGGTGACCACGGCACCGGCCGCTTGCAGCAGGCCGCGCAGGGTGTGGCGGTTGGAGTTGTAGATGGCGCCGCGCGGCAGTTGATCGGGCGGCAGGCTGCCCGGCATCACCAGCTCGTCGCCGGTGGAGAACAGGGCCACCCGCGGGCGACGGCGCACCTGAACCGTCGCCCGGCCCAGCGAGGCCGCCAGGCCCAGGGCCTGGGCGCTGAGCCGGGTGCCGGTGGCGAGCACGGTGGCGCCGTGGCGCACGTCGTCGCCGCGGCGGCGGATCCAGGCCTCGACCTCGGGCATCGCGGTGATGCGCACGGCAGCGCGGCCATCCGGCAGGGTGAGCGCCTCGGCCTGCTCCTGCGGCACGACGGCATCCGCGCCGGGCGGGATCTCGGCGCCGGTGAAGAGCCGTGCCGCCGTGCCCTCGGCCAGCGGGCTGCAGGGATGGCCGGCCGCCACCCGCTGGCCGACCGGCAGCACGCGGGCCAGGCCTTCGGGACCGAGCAGGTCGGCACGGCGCAGGGCGTAGCCATCCATCGCGCTGTTGTCCATGCCGGGCACGTCGAGCGGGGCGACGAGATCCTCGGCCAGAACGCGGCCCAGGGCCTCGAAGCTATCGATCGTCTCGACATCCGCCAGGCGCGGGGTCTGCGCCAGCAGGCGGGCCAGGGCCTCGTCCAGGCTGATCAGCGGCTTGGGGGCAGGTCGGTTCATGCGGGCAGGCGCAGGGGCGATGCAGGCTCAGAAGCCGAGCCGGGGCAGCGCGCGGGGCGTGTAGTGGAAATGCGCAGCCTGCCCGATCAGGAAGGCGATGACGGCCTCGGGGTCGTTCAGGTCCAGCAGCGGCAGCTCGGTCGGCTGTGGCAGCGCGGCGCGGCTGTCGGTCGCGATCGCGCGGATGTGCGGATCGGCCGGGTACTGCACCGGCCGGCCGGTGCTGGCACGCCAGACCTCGATCTTGGGCAGGTCGGCATGCTTGAAGCCTTCGACCAGGGCCCAGTCGCAGGGCCCCAGCTCGGCCAGCAGCTCATGCGCGGTGGGCTCACGCTCGCCGTCCAGGCTGCGCACCTTGGCCAGGCGGCGGCTGGAGGAGACGACGACCTCGTAGGCCCCGGCCTCGCGGTGGCGCCAGGAGTCCTTGCCGGGCTGGTCGATGTCGAAGCCGTGGTGGGCATGCTTGACCACCGAAACGCGCAGGCCGCGCGCGCGCAGGCCGCCGACCATCTGCTCGACCAGCGTGGTCTTGCCCGAGCCGGAGTAGCCGCAGAAGCCCACGGCCTTCAGGGCGGGGCGGGTCGGCGGATCGCTGCTCATGCGGGGGCGTGGGCCGCCACGTAGTCCTTGACGACCTGGACCGAGGCCGGCACGGTCTGCACGCGCTTGGGCAGGGCCTCGATGCCCTCCAGGCCGGCGGGCCGCGGCGGCTCCTGGCCCAGGGCCTCGACCAGGGTCGAGGCGAACTTGGCCGGCAGCGCGGTCTCCAGCACGATCATGGTCTCGGGGCCGGGCTGCTCGGAAGCCACCTTGAGGCCGTCGGCCGTGTGCGGGTCGACGATCAGGCCGCTTTCCGCCGCCACGCGGCGGATGGTGGCCAGGCGGTCGGCATGGCTGCTGCGGCCCGAGCGGAAGCCGTAGCCGGCCACCCGCGCGAAGCTGGCCGCGTCCAGCGTGAAGCCGCCCTGCCCCACCTGCGTGCCGAAGAGATCGGCGGTGCGGGCCGTGTCGCGGCCGAGCAGGTCGAAGACGAAACGCTCGAAATTGCTGGCCTTGGAGATGTCCATCGAGGGGCTGGAGGTCTCGTGCGTGTCGGCACTGCCGCGCACGCGGTAGGCGCCGGTGCGGAAGAACTCGTCGAGCACATCGTTCTCGTTGGTCGCGACGATCAGGCGCTCGATCGGCAGGCCCATCATGCGCGCCACATGGCCGGCGCAGACATTGCCGAAGTTGCCGCTGGGCACGGTGAAGCTCACCCGCTCGTCATTGGTCTTCGTGGCCTGGAAGTAGCCGGCGAAGTAGTAGACGACCTGGGCCAGCAGCCGCGCCCAGTTGATCGAGTTGACGGTGCCGATCTTGTGGCGGCGCTTGAAGTCCAGGTCGGCGCTGACGGCCTTGACGATGTCCTGGCAGTCGTCGAACACGCCCTCGACCGCCAGGTTGTGGATGTTGGCGTCCTGCAGGCTGAACATCTGCGCCTGCTGGAAGGGGCTCATGCGGCCGAGCGGGCTGAGCATGAACACGGCGATGCCGCGCTTGCCACGCATGGCGTATTCGGCCGCGCTGCCGGTGTCGCCGCTGGTGGCACCCAGGATGTTGAGCGTCTCGCCGCGCCGGGCCAGTTCGTACTCGAAGAGGTTGCCCAGCAACTGCATGGCCATGTCCTTGAAGGCCAGCGTGGGGCCGTTGGACAGGGCTTCAAGCATCAAGGCACCGTGCCCCTCGCCGGCCGGGCGGACCGGCTTGAGCGGGACGATGGCCGGGTCGCCGAAGGCGGCGACGGTGTAGGTCTTGTCGACCAGGGCCTTGAGATCGGCCGGCGGGATGTCGTCGATGTAGCGCGACAGGATCTCGAAGGCCAGCTCGGCATAGCCCAGGCCGCGCCAGCGCGTGAGCGTGGCGCCATCGACCTTGGGGTAGTGGGTCGGCAGGTAGAGGCCGCCATCGGGGGCCAGGCCTTCGAGCAGGATCTCGCAGAAGCGCCGCTCGGTGCGGTCGCCGCGGGTGCTGATGTACTTCATCGTTGCATTCAGTTCGGGAAGGCCCCGGGCCTGGCTCAGGCGAGCTCTTCCTTGCGCAGGCTGACGATGGGCGCCAGCACGCTGGGCAGGGCCTGCATCTCGGCCAGCGCAGCGCGCATCGCGCCTTCGCGGGTGATGTGGCTCAGCATGATCAGGTCGGTGGCGGCGGGCTGGCCGGCGGCCACGGCCTCGCCCGGGCGCTGCAGCACGGCATCGATGGAAATGCCACGGCCGGCCAGGATGCCGGTGAGGCGGGCCAGCACGCCGGCCTCGTCGGCCACGCGCAGGCGCAGGTAGAAAGACGTCAGCACCTGCTCGATCGGCAGGATGGGCAGGGCATCGGCCTGGGCCAGGGCCTCAGGCTGGAAGCCCAGGGCCGGCACGCGGGCGCCCTCGCCAGCCTCGGCGAGACGGGCGATGTCGACCAGGTCGGCAATCACGGCCGAGGCGGTCGGCTCGCTGCCCGCGCCCTTGCCGTAATAGAGGGTGGTGCCCACGGCATCGCCCTGCACCATCACCGCATTCATCGCGCCTTCGACGTTGGCGATCAGGCGCTTGGCCGGCACCAGGGTCGGGTGCACGCGCAGCTCGATGCCCTCGGCCTGGCGGCGCGCGATGCCCAGCAGCTTGATGCGGTAGCCGAGCTGCTCGGCATAGCGGATGTCGGCCGCGGCCAGGCGGGTGATGCCTTCCACATGGGCCTTGTCGAACTGCACCGGGATGCCGAAGGCGATGGCGCTCATCAGCGTGGCCTTGTGGGCGGCATCGATGCCTTCGATGTCGAAGGTCGGATCGGCCTCGGCATAGCCCAGGGCCTGGGCCTGCTTGAGCACCACGTCGAAGTCCAAGCCCTTGTCGCGCATCTCGGACAGGATGAAGTTCGTCGTGCCGTTGATGATGCCGGCCACCCACTGGATCTGGTTGGCGGTCAGGCCCTCGCGCAGGGCCTTGATGATGGGGATGCCGCCGGCAACCGCAGCCTCGAAGGCGACGATCACGCCCTGGGCCCGCGCGGCCGCGAAGATCTCGCTGCCATGCACGGCCAGCAGGGCCTTGTTGGCCGTGACCACATGCTTGCCGGCGGCGATGGCCTCCAGCACCAGGGTGCGGGCGATGCCATAGCCGCCGATCAGCTCGACGACGACGTCGATGGCCGGATCGGCGATCACGGCGCGGGCATCGGCAACGACCTCGGCCGCATCGCCGACGACGGCCTTGGCGCGGGCGGTGTCGAGGTCGGCCACGGTCTTGATCACGATGCCGCGGCCGGCGCGACGGATGATCTCCGCCTGGTTGCGCTGCAGGACCGCGAAGGTGCCGCTGCCGACGGTGCCGATGCCGAGCAGGCCGAGCTGGAGAGCTTTCATGGGATCAGGACGCGAGAGGATCAAGGGGCACGCGGCCGGCTCGTGGCCGGCTGCGTCGGACGGAGTGGGCAGGCCTCAGACGCTGTGGCGCTTGCGGTAGCCGGCGAGGAAGCGCTCGATGCGATCCAGTGCCTGGCCGAGGTCGTCGGTGTTGGGCAGGAAGACGAGGCGGAAGTGGTCGGGCTGCGTCCAGTTGAAGCCGGTGCCCTGCACGATCAGCACCTTCTCCTCGGCCAGCAGCTCGTAGGCGAACTGCTGGTCGTCCTGGATCGGGTAGACCTTGGGATCGAGGCGCGGGAACATGTAGAGCGCCGCCTTGGGCTTGACCACGCTGACGCCCGGGATGGCCGACATGCGCTCGTAGGCCAGGTCGCGCTGGCGGGTCAGGCGGCCCTGGGGCGCGACGAGGTCCTTGATGCTCTGATAGCCCCCGAGCGCCGTCTGCACCGCGAGCTGGCCGGGCGTGTTGGCGCACAGCCGCATCGAGGCCAGCATGTTCAGGCCCTCGATGTAGTCCCGGCCCTGGCGCTTGTTGCCCGAGACGACCATCCAGCCGGCGCGGTAGCCGCAGGCGCGGTAGTTCTTGCTCAGGCCGTTGAAGGTGACGAAGAAGACATCGTCGGCCAGCGAGGCGATGCTGGTGTGGACATTGCCGTCGTAGAGCGTCTTGTCGTAGATCTCGTCGGCGAAGACGATCAGCTTGTGCTGGCGCGCGATCTCGACCAGCTCCCGCAGCAGCGGCTCGGGGTAGAGCGCGCCGGTCGGGTTGTTCGGATTGATGATGACGATCGCACGGGTGGCCGGCGTGATCTTGCGGCGGATGTCGTCGAGGTCGGGGTACCACTCGGCGCCCTCGTCGCACAGGTAGTGCACCGGCGTGCCGCCGGACAGTGAGACCGAGGCCGTCCACAAGGGGTAGTCGGGCGCGGGCACCAGCACCTCGTCGCCGGCGTCGAGCAGCGCATTCATGCTCATCGCGATCAGCTCGGATGCGCCGTTGCCGAGGTAGACGTCGTCCACCGTCACGCCGGTGATGCCCTTCTCCTGCGTGTAGTGCACGACGGCGCGGCGCGGCGCGAACAGGCCCTTGCTGTCGGTGTAGCCGGCGGCCGAAGGCAGGTTGCGGATCATGTCCTGCACGATCTCGTCGGGCGCATCGAAGCCGAAGACCGCCAGGTTGCCGATGTTCAGCTTGATGATCTTGTGGCCGTCCTCTTCCATCTGACGGGCCTTGTCGAGCACCGGACCGCGGATGTCATAACAGACATTCGCCAGCTTGCTCGACTTGTGGATGGGTTTGCTCACGGGGGCTCCGCAGTGGGTCAGCGTCGGCCCGGCGCATGCCCCCTGGCGGGGCCGCTTGCGCAAGGCGAAAGCTAGAATTTTAATCGAGGGGTGGATCCTGGCTCCCACACGGTGGATGGCCCCGTGCAGGCCCGCGCCCCCGCGCCGGAAGCCACGCCCCATGAAGTTCCAAGCCGACCCGCCCAGCCGTCCCAACGTGGTCTCCGCGGTGCATGCCGATCGCATCGGCGTGGGAAGCGTGATCTGGCGCGAAAGCCTGCTGCTGCCCTGGCAGGGCGAGGCGCGGGCCTGGGCCCAGGCGGGTTTTGACGGCCTGCGCGTCGAGGACTTCGAGGCCATCGCCGCACTCCAGCCCGAGCTGGTGCTGCTGGGCACCGGCAGCCGCCAGCGCTTCCCGAAGCCGGCCCTGCTGCGGCCGCTCATCGAGCGCCGCATCGGCATCGAGACCATGAACACCGCCGCCGCCTGCCGCACCTACAACGTGCTGCTGTCGGAGGATCGCGCGGTCGTCGCGGCCCTGCTGCTCGACGCCTGATCGGTGTCGGCCGGGTGGCGCCCGGGGGCGGCTTCGGCGCGCCTTCTATAATCGGCGGCTGTTCAAGCCCTGCCCACCTGCCATGACGCCTGCCCTGAACAAACCCCTTCCGGATTTCGATGCGCAGGCCACTGGCGGCGTGACCTTCACGCCGCAGGCATTCCGGGGTCGCTCCATCGTCCTGTATTTCTACCCGAAGGACAACACCCCGGGCTGCACCACGGAAGCCATGCAGTTCCGTGACCGCCATGCCGACTTCCTGGCCTCGGGCGCCGTCGTCTTCGGCGTCTCGCGCGACAACCTGGTCTCGCACGACAAGTTCAAGCAGAGCCTGGAACTGCCCTTCGAGCTGATCGCCGACACCGAGGAAAAGCTCTGCCACATGTTCGGCGTGGTCAAGAACAAGATCATGTACGGCAAGAAGGTCAAGGGCATCGAGCGCTCGACCTTCCTGATCGACCCGCAAGGCGTGCTGATCGCCGAGTGGCGCGGCATCAAGGTGGCCGGTCATGTGGACGAAGTCTTGCAGTCGGTCCAGGGCCTGCGCGAAGCCGCCTGAGCCCGGGCGCCGGGTGAGGCCCGGCATGCATAATCGGTCGCATGCCTGAGGGACGAAGCCCCGCATCCCCACAAAGCCGCACAGCTTGCTGTGCGGCTTTTTCTTTTTTCGGCTCCGCGTTCAGCCCCGACCATGCCCCTGCCCAAGCCCCCGACCCAGAAAGCTTCCCTGCTCGGCCCGCGTGACTTCGAGGCCCAGGCCGCGCCGCGCGCGCTCAAGCGCGGCACGGCAACGGACGACGAAGCCAGCGCCCCACCCGCCCTGCTGGATCCGGCGCCTCTGGCGGCCGATGCCGATCTGGGCAATCGCAGCCGGCGCAGCCCCACCCGCAGCAGCCGCAGCGCGGACACCGTGCCCGAGCCGCCGGAACGGCCGGCTGCCGCAAGCCGGCAGCCGGCCGAGGCAGCGCCGGTCAGCGCCCGCAGCCCGGCCCTAGACACGCCCCAGCGCGCGCCCGCACCCGCGCCCTCGCCTGCACGCGAGGCCCGTGCCGCAGCCGAGCCGGCCCGCGCCCGCCCGCGGCGCCTGGCCGGCGGGCCGGCCAAGCTCTTCGTGCTCGACACCAATGTGCTGATGCATGACCCGACCAGCCTGTTCCGCTTCGAGGAGCACGACATCCTCCTGCCGATGATCACGCTGGAGGAACTCGACGGGCACAAGAAGGGCATGAGCGAGGTCTCGCGCAATGTCCGCCAGGTCAGCCGCGAGCTGGATGCCCTGGTCGCGGCCATGGGCCATGGCGCCTTCGACTCCGCCGCAGGCATCCCGCTGGCCAAGACGGGTCATCGCGAGGCCGGCGGCAAGCTCTTCTTCCAGACCAAGCTGCTCGAGATCAAGCTGCCCCAGGGCCTGCCGCAGGGCAAGGCGGACAACCAGATCCTGGGCGTGGTGCAGCACCTGGTCGAGGCCCACCCGGCGCGCGAGGTGGTGCTGGTCTCCAAGGACATCAACATGCGGGTCAAGGCCCGCGCGCTGGGCCTGGCCGCCGAGGACTACGCCAACGACAAGACGCTGGAAGACGGTGACCTGCTCTACACCGGCGTGCTCGCCCTGCCGACGGACTTCTGGGACCGCCACGGCAAGACGATGGAGAGCTGGCAGCAAGGCGGCGCCACCTACTACCGCATCGCCGGGCCCATGGTGCCGGTGCTGCTGGTCAACCAGTTCGTCTACCTGGAGACGCCGGGGGCCGCGCCGCTGTATGCCAAGGTCACCGAGATCACCGGCAAGACGGCCGTGCTGCGCACGTTGAAGGACTACACGCACGGCAAGAACTCGGTCTGGGGCGTGACCGCGCGCAACCGCGAGCAGAACTTCGCCCTGAACCTGCTGATGGATCCGGACTGCGACTTCATCACCCTGGCCGGCACGGCGGGCACCGGCAAGACGCTGATGACGCTGGCCGCCGGCCTGTCGCAGGTGCTCGACGAGCGGCGCTACAGCGAGATCATCGTCACCCGCGTGACTGTGCCGCTGGGCGAGGACATCGGCTTCCTGCCCGGCACCGAGGAAGAGAAGATGGGCCCCTGGATGGGCGCGCTGGACGACAACCTGGAGTTCCTGGCCCGCAACGACAGCGGGGCCGGCGAATGGGGCCGCGCCGCCACCAACGACCTGGTGCGCAGCAAGATCAAGGTCAAGAGCCTGAACTTCATGCGCGGTCGCACCTTCATGAACAAGTTCCTGCTGATCGACGAGGCGCAGAACCTCACGCCCAAGCAGATGAAGGCCCTGATCACCCGGGCGGGACCCGGCACCAAGATCGTCTGCCTCGGCAATCTGGCGCAGATTGACACGCCCTACCTGACCGAGGGCAGCTCGGGCCTGACTTATGTCGTCGACCGCTTCAAGGGCTGGCCGCACAGCGGCCATGTGACGCTGGCGCGCGGCGAGCGCTCGCGGCTGGCGGACTACGCTTCGGACGTGCTCTGAAGCCCGCGGCCCCCGGCCGCCTCTGACACGACAAGGGCCCCCGCGGGGGCCCTTGTGCTGTGCGGCACGCTCTGCGCCGAGCGCTGCATTCAGCGCCGGAAGCCGCCCGGTTGCAGCACGTAGAAGGCCGGGTTCAAGCCGGCCAGCGGCTCGCGCAGCTTGTCCAGCTCGGCCTCGGGGCCGTGCACTTCCAGGCGGGTGATGTCGGCAAGCTGCAAAGCCTCGCCGAGCACCGCGCCGACGTTGTCGAGATGGGCCAGCACACCGGCGGCATCGGCATAGCCCTCGCGGCAGTGGATGTTGTCGCCGTCGACGCTGAAGGCGTAGTGCAGGCAGCGCGGCTCGTTGCGGGTCAGGTCGGTGAAACGCGGCATCAGCGCCTGGAAGGCGGCGAGCTGGCCGGGCTTGGCCTTGAAGTAGGGCACGAGGGTGCAGCAGGTGTCGGGCTGGCTCATCGGGATCTCCGGTTCAGGGACGGAAGGCACGCAACCGGCGGCGCCGGAGGCGAAGGACCCGAGCTTGCCGAGGCTGCGCCCCCGGCCCCATCCGGGCGAACCCTGCGCGCGGGCCGCATAATTCGGTCACGCGACGAGGCCGCAAGGCGCGTCGTGCCGCTGGGGGTGTTGGTCACGCATGGCGTGGGCCGACTGAGAAAGTCCCTTTGAACCTGATTGAGGTAATCCTCGCGCAGGGAAGCGTCCAGTCCTCGGGGTCGGCCTACGGGCGCGACCGCGTTGCTGCAGCGCCCACCTGCCATCGCAACGCAAGCACCGATGGCTCATCACCTGATACACCCTTCCACCGCCGCCCCGGCGCGGGCGCCGCACTGGCGCCTGATCCTTGCCGGACTGTGGCCGCTGTGCGCGGCCCTGCCCGTCTGGTCGGCCGATCAAGCGGCCTCGCTCGACACCGTCCGGGTCCAAGGCCGGGCCGATGCCGCCCAGGTCGAGATCGGCGGCTTCGCCGGCACGCTGGCCCGCGAGCTGCCCATGCAGACGACCGTCCTCGGTGAAGGCCAGCGCCTGGACATCGGCGGCGTCAGCCTGGCCGACTTCGCGCGGCTCGATGCCAGCGTCGGCGGCGCCTACAACGCCACCGGCTACTGGAGCAACCTCACCGTGCGCGGCTTCAGCCTGGACCTGCGCAGCAACCTGCGCCGCGACGGCTTGCCCATCAGCGGCGAGACCGCGCTGCCGCTGGACAACAAGGCCCGGCTTGAACTGCTCAAGGGCGCCAGCGGCATCCAGGCCGGCGTCAGCGCGCCGGGCGGCTTGGTCAATTTCATCGTCAAGCGGCCAGACACCGAGCTGCGCAGCGCCCTGGTCGAGATCAAGGGCGACGGCAACCTGCTGGCCGCCGTCGACCTTTCGAGCCGCTTCGGCGAAGACCGGGCCTTCGGCCTGCGCCTGAACGTGGCGGCGGAACGCCTGCGCCCGCGGCTGGACGATGCCGAAGGCCAGCGCCGCCTGCTGGCCCTGGCCGGCGACTGGCGCATCGCACCCGGCAGCCTGCTGGAAGCCGAATTCGAGCTGAGCCAGCAGCGCCAGCCCAGCCAGCCCGGCTTCAGCCTGCTGGGCGACCGGGTGCCCGATGCGCGCGACATCGACCCGACGATCAACCTGAACAACCAGGCCTGGGTGCGCCCCATCGACTTCGAGGGCCTCACGGGCAGCCTGCGCTGGACCCAGGCCCTGGCCGGCGGCTGGCGCTTCGTCGCCCACGGCGGCAGCCAGCGCCTGAAGACCGACGACTACACCGCCTTCCCTTACGGCTGCGGCGCCGAAGGCAATTTCGACCGCTATTGCAGCGACGGCAGCTTCGACTACTACGACTTCCGCAGCGAGAACGAGCGTCGCCGCCAGCACGCCCTGGACCTGGGCCTGCACGGCAGCCTGCAAACCGGCCCCATCAGCCACCGCCTGTCCGCCGGCTTGCTGTTCAACCGCAGCCGGGCCGACTTCGAAGGCCAGGCCTTCAACTACGTCGGCATCGGCACGATTAATGGCCAGACCGAGGTCCCAGCCGACCCCACCCTGACCGACGACAACACCAATCGACGCGAACGGAGCCGCGAGTTCTACCTGCGCGACCAGATCCAGCTCGCACCCGGCTTCCAGCTCTGGCTGGGCCTGCGCCACACCCGGCTGGAACGCGAAAGCATCAGCACCTCCGGCACCCGCGCCACAGCCTACGAAGACGACTTCACCACGCCCTGGATCGCTGCGAGCTGGACCCCGGCCCCCGGCCACAGCCTCTATGCAAGCTGGGGTCGCGGCGTCGAATCCGACGTCACCCCCAACCGCCCGCGCTACCAGCGCCGCGGCGAAGCCGTCGGCCCGCTGGAAAGCCGCCAGACCGAGATCGGCTGGCGTGGCGGCCGCGATGCGCTGCAGGGCGGCCTGGCCCTCTTCCGCATCGACCGGCCCGTCTTCGCCGACCTCGGCCCCTGCGAGGACAGCAGCCCCGGAAGTTGCAGCCGCCAGGCCGACGGCGAAGCCGTGCACCAAGGCGTGGAAGCCAGCCTCGACACCCGGCTCGGCCCCTGGACCCTGGGCCTGGCTGCCACCTGGATCCACGCCCGCCGCGAAGGCAGCGCCCAGGCCGGCCTGAACGGCAGCCGCCCCGTCAACGTGCCCGCCCGCAGCCTGCGCGCCGACCTGCAGTACCGCTTCAGCAGCCTGCCCGGCCTGCGCGCCTACGGCCTGCTCAGCGCGGACAGCGATCGCGTGCTCATCCCCGGCGACGACAAGCTGCGCATCCCCGGCTGGGCGCGCCTCGACCTCGGCGCCAGCTACGAGCAACGGCTGCCCGGCGGCCAGCGCCTGATCTGGCGTGCCGGCATCGACAACCTCGCCAACCGCCGCGCCTGGCAGGAAGGCCCCTACCAGTTCGGCCACGTCTACCTCTACCCCCTGCCCGCCCGTAGCGTGCGTGCATCACTGCAGCTGGACTTGTGAACCGCTCCGAGAGCCTGCTATAGTGTGAGGCTGTTCCCCGATAGCTCAGTCGGTAGAGCGCCGGACTGTTAATCCGTAGGTCCCTGGTTCGAGCCCAGGTCGGGGAGCCACCGAAAAGCGTGAAAAAACAAGGCCTTAGCGATGCAAGTCGCTGAGGCCTTTGTTGTTCCAGGGTCCAAAAAGCCCAGGTGTCAGTAAAACTGTCAGTAAAACGGGACCCGCACGGGGTCGTGCCAAGCCGCACCGTGTCGCGCCATGTCGCGCACGGTCACGCTGAAGCCGGCCCACGTCGCGGCAACCATGCTGGCCGGATAAAACTGGTGGCGATACGCGAGCCTTCCATTTGGAGCTCGTCGTGTTCCCTTTCCATCAACTCATCGCGTCGGCAGCACAGCCGGCCCATCCCCAAGCCCACCACCACCTCGCGCGAGGTGAGCTGTGAGGCGCCCGTTCCAAATCGCCGGCCGCAAGGGCTGGAAGGGCGAATACAAGTTCGCCGACGGCAGCGTGCGCCGCGAGACCTTCCCGACCGAAGACGAGGTCGTGGCGTGGCTCAAGGAGCAGAAGAAGCTCGATGAAGCCGAGCAAGGCCCGCTGTTCGGCGGGCCCTCGCGCATGACCCTCGGTCGGTTCCTGGGTGAGTACGCCGCGCGCTACTCGATTGCCAAGGACGGCTACAAGTCCGAAATCGACCGCATCAACCACTACGTGACAGCGGTCGGACTGCCGCGCCTGGCGGTCGTCATCGAGGACAACGGCAACCGCAGTCTGGTCACGGTGCCGGCCGCCAAGTCCGTGCCCAAGGCGTTTCGCAGACACATGGACGCGCGCATGGCCAAGCGTGCCAAGACCTACGAGCTCATCCGCAAGCTGGCCAACAAGCCAGTGTCGAAGGTCGGCACCGAAGACATCCGCGGACTCGTCACCACGGGCACCACCGAGGGGTGGGGCGACAGCACCATCCAGAAGGAAGTCGCGCTGCTCAAGACCGCCTTCAACAGCGCCATCCGGGAGTGGCGCTGGACAGGCTTCGTGAACCCCTGCGTGGGCATCAAGCTGGGCAAGTCGAACAAGCGCTTCATCGTCGTCACCGACGCGCAGATGAATCGCATCGTCGAGGCGCTCTCGCAGTGCGACAACCCGCAGTTCTGGCCGCTGGTGGACATGGCGATTCACAGCACGCTGCGGCTGCACTCGCTGCTGTCACTGCGCTGGAGCCAGACCGACCTGGAAACCTGCCGGGCCCGGGTCTGGGCCAAGGGCAAGTGGATGGATGCGCAGCTGCCGCCGCGCGCCGTGGCCATCCTGCAATCCCTGCCGCGCGGTACCTCGGACAACGTCTTCACCATGACCGAGAACGCCATCGACATGGCGTGGGACGGTGTCCGCCAGAAAGCCGGGCTGCCCCAGCTCCGATTCGCCGACCTCCGTCACGTGGGCGCCACCGCCTATGCCAAGGCCGGCATCGGCGCGCACGCGTTGAAGGAACTGCTGCTGCACACGACGACCCGCATGGCGGAGGTCTACGTGAATCTGGCCAACTCCGACATCGTCAAGGCGCTGAACGTGCTCGACGAGAAGCTGCGCGAGCTGACGCCGATGCCGGCCACCGTGCACCCGCACGGCAAGCAAAAGCATGCCCGCGCGCGCAAGCCCGCTGCGGGCGCTAACGTGTTCCATCTCGTCAAGGACGGGGAAAGACTCGTGGCCAAGCGCGTGGGGAGCCAGGGGTCGGCATCGAAGGTGGCCAGCGCCGCCACGGACGCCGACGACGCCCTGGAACGACGCGCCTGATGCTGCGGCGGCTGCTCGGCCCACCGAGCCGACGCGGGTGGTCAGGGGGCCACCCGTCCAGCTGACGCCACCGCATCTCCTCGAGCCCTGGACCTGACCCGCCAGGGCTCGAGCCTTCTCGGTCGATGCGGGCCACGGCCTGTCTCTTGCCTGAGCTTGGCTGCCGAGAAATATAAGCCTTCGGGCTACACGTTGAATCGCCACCTCGCCGATTCAAGCCGTGAGCTTCAACGACCCCCTGATGACCAAGACCGACGTCGCCGACCTGATGCGTTGCTGCGAACGCACCCTGGAGCGGCGCGTGCGCGCCGGGGACTTCCCGCCGTCCGTCAGGTTCGGCAAGGAGTCGCTGTGGTTCCAGTCGGTGGTCCACGATTGGCTGCAGCGCCAACGCGCCCAGCAGCAGCAATGGCTGGCCTCGACCCAGGCGGACGCCGGCTCGACCGCCGCCGCTCAGCCCGCCCCCACCCCGGCCCTGGACCCCAAACCCAAGGCCGACACGGCTCAGGAAGGCCCTCGGAAGAGCCGGGCCAAGCCGCGGCCGAGCCACCTGACCTCGAGGTCGTTCTTCTCCAAGCAAGAGCTGGAGGCCGGTCGGGCCTGAGTCGCCTCAGCCAGTCCGGTGCCGGCGACCAGCCTGCCGGTCGTGCACCTTCCGGTGGGCGGCCCGGCGCCCGAAGATTTCGCTAAAGCTGGCAGTGTTCGTGCCGACAACAGGCAGTGGTCGTCCCGTCGCCGGGATGGCCGCTGCCGTTCTTTCACAACCTGACCTTCAAACATTCCAACGAGTCGAACTCGTCGGAGTGCCAACGACCGGCCTGGCAACAGGCGGGTCGGGTGCGTCCCGTTAGTGCTTCGTGCCGTCGCAAGGCGGCCGACCCGTGGAGGGTCCGCCCCGCAAGGGGTGTCCATCCCCATTAACTCAGCCCCGTCCAACGGACGCGGGTCTCGAAAAAGGACATTGAAATGAACAAGACCATTCTGAGCACCACCGGCACTCCCATGACCCAGCAAAGCGGCAGCACCTCCGGGGGCTACGTGCCGCTGGGCATGCTTGGCAACAAGGTTGCCGCCTTCTCGCTGCTGAACATGCGGGTGACCTCGCTGGGGGCTTCGGACCTCAAGGAGATGAACCTCAAGGCGCAGTTCGGCGCGAACTGGTGCGAGCAGTACTACACCGAGTTCGACGCCAAGAAAGAGGTGTTTGTGTTCAACCACAAGCGCCTCGCCACGGACATCCTGTCGGCCTGTCAGGCGGTCGGCCCGTACTCGGAAACTGCCGAGCGGCGGGTCGGCGTCTGGAAGATGAATGACGGGCAACTGGTGGTCAATGGTCGTCAGCTGTGGCGCGCTGACGGCACGGTGCTGGAGCACGGCATCCACGAGGACCGGGTCTATCCGGTCGGCGGTGATGTCGGCTTTGACCTGTCGACCCCGGAGGCCACCGCAGATGATGTCAACAAGGTCTTGGCCGCCTTCAACTCCCCGCAGTGGATTCATTCCATGGCGGGGGAAATCGTGCTGGGCTTCTTCGGCATGAGCCTGGTGTCGACGGCCTTGCGCCGTCGGCCTCACGTGCTAATGACGGGCCCGGCAGCCTGTGGCAAGTCCACGGTGCTGGAGTACGTGCGCTGGTTGCTGGGGCCGCTGGCGTTCGGTTGCACGGGGCCGCAAACCATGGCGGCCTACTATCAAAGCCTGGCAGGCACCTCGAAAGTCGTCGTCAACGACGAGTTCGAGGCCGACCCCGGCCGCATGGCATGCAAGGACACCTTCGACGTGGCCCGCATGTCCTACAGCCTGCAGGAAGGTGATGAAGGCATCGTCCGAGGCACGGTGACCGGCAAGTCCAAGAGCTACCGGTTCTACTCGCCGTTCATCGCGGCGGGCATCAGTCCGGGCAAGATGGAGCCAGCGGACCTCACCCGCTGGGTCATTCTCGAAGCCAAGGGCACGCCCAAGGGCGAACGGCTGACCGCAGCCGAGGCCCGGGAAATCGGGCCGAAGCTGGCACGGCTCTATCTCAGTCGTTGGAATGTGTTCCAGGATTCCGAGACGGCGGTGCGGCAACGCATCCTGGCCTCGGGGGGTGACGGCCGCATGGCCGACACCGTCGGCACCCTGCTGGCGAGCTACTGGGCTTTTGTGTCCGACACACCGGCAACGGATGAGGACGCGAAGTTCCTGGTGAGCATGCTGGGAATCGAGGAGCGAATCGCGGTCCATCAGGTCAGCGACGAGCTCCAATGCCTGGAAGCGTTGACCAGCCGCGTTCTGCCATTCAAGGTGGTGGACGGCGCTGCGCTGGTAACCCGTCAACTGTCGATTGCGCAGGCCATCGAGACGGTCTGCAAGGACCCGACCGAACAGCCTGAAGTCGTGATGCGCATGGCCCAACTGGGTTTGCGCGTGGCGTTCGCGAAAGGCAGGTGGTCGCTCTACGTGGTGAACTCGCCCATGCACCAGGAACTGCGCAAGCTGTTTGCTGGGACCAAATGGGCGGCGGGTGGGTGGTCGGTGGTTCTCCGCCGGCTGCCGGGTGGTGAGGAGAGCACCCAACGCATTGGCGCTGGCCTTGGCGCCGCGAAGGTCACGGTCATCGACATCCCGGAGCACCTGCTCCCGAGCGTCGATGTGAACGACATGCTGCTGGCAGCATGAGCTGACAGCTGAGGGGGGGCGGACCTGAAAGGGTTCGCCCTCTTCTTTTTTTTGCATCCGCGTTGCCCGGGTTACCTGCGTTACCCCGTCGCCGGCACAGACGCGGTCAGTGCTTGTAGCGCGACGTCGTCGGCCACGCCAAGTCTGCAACGGGGTCGCCGGCGCTGAGCTGCCGCCTCTCCAACAGTAACTCCACGGAGGGGGCGACCACGTGTCGGCAGCATTGGTACCAGGCGACGAATGCGTCGAACACGTCGCCATGGAGCCAGGCATTCCCGGCGTTGGGTTCCTTGGCCAGGGCGGCCGCGAGTCGGGTGCTCAGCGTCGTGAACTTTGCGACATCGCAGCCGGCGTCCCGCGTCATCTCCGTCCAGCGGCCTGTGGCAGATGGGGATGAACCGGCCGGGCCGTAGTGGCGGGTCAGCAGTAACTGGACCACCTGCGATGTGCTCATGAACATTCCGGCGCCGGGGATGGCGGCCAGCGGCAGCAAGTAAGGGTCGGACAGCTTGTAGGCCCGCGCCCAGGCGCCGTACATCAACGAGGCCAATCGCATCCACTCGATGGATGCGAGCTCGCCATACGCGTCGCCGGCTTGGGCGATTTGGGCCACCTCCTCAAAGGAAAGCTCGGCTTTGGCACGGTTTGCCCGCTGGGACAGCATGCACAAGTTCCCGGCACGGTAGCTGACTTCGTTGACGAGCCGGTCGACGGAGGGGTTTCGCGGCGATGGGCCGCCACCCATCCTGAACGGCTCCAGCGTGACTGGGCATCGCCCGTCGGTCATGCGTTCTAGCAACGCGGGCGTGACCGTCGCGTCGACAATCATGCCGCGCCGTACGGCGCTGAGGCGAAGGCTGAGCCACTTGCCTTCGTAGTATCCGAGCCGCTTCTTGGGACCATCGTAGGCCTCATAGGCAGCCCGATAGGTCTCCGGGAGCTTGCGGTCCAGGCGCAGCCCGGCCGCGGCCGACTCACGTCCGATGGCCGTGCATTCGGAGGCCAGGGCATCAAGTTGGTAGTGCCGAGACAGCTCGCTCATGACTGGTTCTGCGGTCGACGTATTTTCCCGCGGCGCGGTTTCCGCCGCGGCGCTCGCAGTGCGGCACGCCGCCCGGTCAGGCTGCGACCTTCTTGGGACGCTTCGCCTTGCTGGCCGGCACATCAATGCGGTATTCGCTGATGGGGTCGAATTCTCCGTCGTCGCCGGCCTCGTGAGGACACAAGAAGCGGAAGATGACGTACTCGGCTTGATTGACGGCCATCAGCATGTATGTGCGACCGGCCGCGGTATAGACGCCGAAGGTGGCGCCGTGCTCCGGGTTGTTCTCCTCGTTGAACCGGGGGTCGTGCAGTGCGATTTCGGGCTCCCGGTCATGGATTCCCATGACTTTCGCCTGGAAGTCGACCTTGATGCCTGAGCCGCGCAGGTCGCCCAAGGTGTCGCTGACGTCCATCGTCCAACGTTCGATGTGCTTTCCAGTGAGCTGGTACCAGCCCTTCTTCTTGGGAACAGGCTCCACTTCGGCGCGGATGCCGTTGAACAGGAACATCATGGCGGGTCTTCTTTCTGAGGTGTACGGAAGCGACGGGACGACCTGAGCTCAGGTCCAGCAGCAGGAAGCATCACCCTCATGCCGTCACCTCAGCTGCGCGCAGCCGCGGTGAACTGCCGATATCGGCAATCGTGAAGCCAGCTTGAGGGCTGACTGACGCGGCACGCCAGGAACTTGTCGGCCAGCGGCCCATCACAGCTAGCCGGCATCAGCCAGGTCAGGAACACGCGTCTCCCAAGCCACGACCGACCGCAGGACCCACACGCCCTTGCCGAGCCGCGCAGTGGTCATCGCTGCAGCTTCACGACATTGACACCATCGCCGAAGACCGACTTCACCCGCGGCAAGAGGTGGTCGTGATGGCTCAGGAAAAGCACCTGGGTACGCGTGGACAGCTCGCGCAAGGCCTCCAGCCCCGCGGTGGACCGCTCGTCGTCGAAGTTGATGAACAGGTCATCGGCGATGAACGGCAGCGGTTTGGCCTTCTGCAGGTGCAACTCAAGTGCCGCCAACCGGAGGGCGAGGTAGAGCTGGTCGCGGGTGCCTTCGCTCAACCCGGACACCTCGACCTGCCGCCCATCGGCATGATGCGCTGACAGGCTCACCGGCGTCTTGTCGTAGTCGACGAACAGCTTGGTGTACCGGCCGAGGGTCAGTTGCCTGAAGATGCTGCCAGCACGCGCGAGCATCGGGCCTTGCTTCTCGTCCCGGTAACGGTCGATGGCCCATCCCAGCAGCCGCACGGCTGTGGCGACCTTCAGGTAGCGCTCCGACGCCTCCACCATGTCGGCCAAGGCCTCTTGCCGCTGCGATTCCGCGGATGCCGCGTCGGTGCGCCCGTCGATGGCATCCAGTGCCTGCTGCGCGGCGAGGCGCTCTTCCGCCAACCGGACATGCTCGGCCTGCAGGGTCTCCAGTGATTCGTTGGCGCCCGCCAGGTCCACCGGCAACTTAGCCAGGTCGCAGCTTTGGACCTCCGCCAGCACGGCATCCAGCGTCAAACCTTCGGCGTCCTTGGCCAGGTTGGTCCGTGTGTTGTGCGCCTCGGCCAAGAGTTGACGGCGTCGGTCGGAGCACTCGACCAGCGGTATCGCCGCCGCCAATGTCTCGACACCGGCAGCGGCCAGCAGCGGCCCGACGCTCGCATGCACGCGTTGCACTTCTTGCTGTGCCTGAAGCAGGTTCTCACGTGCCGCCTGCAACGCGTCCTGTGCCGCCGCGCGGCGTTGCTGGGCGGCTTCGGCCTCGCGCAGTGACGGAACCAGCGCCCGCACCACGTCCCGCGCCGTCGCGCTGGCCAGCTCGCCCTGGCCAAGTCGCGTCACCAGCGCCTGCGCCATGGCCTCGAACCTGGCCAGGTCCGCGCGCATGGTGTCGATGCGGTCCCGCTTGGTGGCGGCAGATTGCGTCAGGTTGGCTCGCACCCGCTCCACCAACAGCTGGGCCTGCTCGGCATCGTCGACAGACTTCACGTAGGCCGTCAGGCCTGCCGCCGCCAGCGCGGTGGCCCAGGATGTCTGCCATGTCGTGTGCGCTGCTTCAGCGTCTGCAGCCGCGGCCTCCAGGTCCCGCACCACGCTGGCGGCGGCCTGAAGCCGCTGCGCCAGAAGCTCCCGGCGCGTGACGGCTGCATCCATCCTGGCGACATGCGCTTCCGCCTGCTCCACCAAGGCCAACAGCGACGCGCCATCGGCCAGGCTCACGCCTGCCGACGCCAAGGCCGTCCTCAAGGCACTGCCGACAGCGTCAGAAGCCCGCTTCTCCTGGTCGCGTTCGGCGCGCTTGTCGTCCAGCGATGAGGCGGCGGACAGGGCTGTCTCCCGCTTGGCGAACCAATCTTGTGCCGCGCCCGGGGCCAGGCCTGCCAGCCCCAGTGCGTCCACCTCATCGGCCCACTGCTGGTCGAACTGCCCGAGCTCCTGCGCCTTGCGTGCCAAGGACGACTGGCTTTGTGCCAGCGCCAGCCCCAGACGTTCCGCCTGCTGACGCAGGCTTTGAAGCCGCGCAGCCTCGTTGACCGAGCCCAGCTGGGTGTCGACCAGTTCATCTGCCAGGGCCATGGCGGCGTCAAGGGCTGGCGCGCCGAGGGCCAGCGCCACGGCGCCATCCCTGATGGACGACCAGGCCTTGTCGCGGTCCACACGCGCGTCACGGACCTCTGTCCCGGTCACGACATGCCCCGCCGCCTCAAACTGCCCCACAGCCAATTGCGCGGTGTCGAGCGCAGCCTTCGCTTCGGCCTCTCGCTCGGCGGCGGCATCGCGCGCCGACACCAATCGCTGCCGCTCGGCCACCAGGCCGGACAGGCGTGCAGCCGCCGGCGCTGCCATCCGCTGCAACGAGGCGACATCGCCGGCACGCGGACCCAGAGCCGCCAAGGCGGCGTCCAGTGCGCGCTCGGCAGCGGCCACCCCCAGGTCAAGACGAGATTGCGTCGCGGCCGTATTCCGGGAGGCCTGCGCGGCTGACAGCGCTGCGCGCAGCGCGGGCGACACTTCGTCCGGTGCAAGCCGCTGGAGCTCTGCCTCCGCGTCGGCCCTCTCGGCGCGTTTGTCCTTGACCGCCTGCTGCGCGCTGCGCAGCGACTGCACGCACTCGCCGTGCGCCGTCACCAGCCGCTGCACCTCGCGAACCACCAGCGGGTGCGGCAGCGTGGCGCGCAAGGCCGTCTCGTCGGCGGGCCATCCCAGCTCAGCGGCATCCGCCTGGGCCAACGCCAGGAGCTGGTCGTGGGCCCGCTGCTGCACATCGAGGTCGTCGTAGTGGTCCTGCACGCGTTGAGAGAACGCCTGCAGTACTTCGATGCCTTCCTTGTGCGCCAGCAATCCGCCGTCAAAGACCAGGCCCTCGCACTGGGCCGCCAATCGCGTCACATCGCTGGCACGCTGCTCGGCCACCGTCTCCGCGCGTGACAGCGCCGCCATGCCCTCGCTCAACTGCTTGCCGGCATCGGCGGGCAGCTCCAACACATCGCCGAGTTGCGCCAGCGCGGCCGTGGTCTCGTTGAGCGCGTGAACGCTAGGCGCCAGTCGACGAATCCGCTCCAGCCGGCCGCGAACGGCCTGCAGGTCTGTGCGCCGCGCGTTGGCGGCCTCGATGCGGGACTCGACATCCGTTAGCGCGGCGCGCGCCTCGGTCCAGACCTTGGTTCTGACGGCCAGCTGCTTGACGTTGCGGCTGGCATCCTCCCAGCGGCTGCTGGCGGCGTAATACGTGCGAGAGGCCGCCGCCCGCGGCGCCCAGAGTTTGTCGGCCTCGGCGGTCAGTGCGTCGCGCACCTTGCCCAGGCTGTCGATGCCCGCGGCGGACTGGAACAGCACCTGGCTGACTTCCTCGGACGCATCCAGGATGCTCTCGCCCCCCTTGACCAACTGGCCATGGTCGAGCCCGAACATCTGCTCGAAGAAGTCGCGGTCGGCCGCGTCCATGAACGGCGACAACGCGTCGTCGGCCAGTGGGGCATCTGCGGCGTCGCGCAAGGTTGCCTTGTTGGCCTTGATGCGGAAGAAGTCCAACGCCTGCTGCCCGTGCTCGACTGTCGCCCCCAGACGCAGGTCCGGTTGCGGATGCAGGAACGCCATGGGCCCCGAGCGAAGCGGCAGCCCAAAGAGCAGGTCGCCAATGGCGCCGCGCAGCGTGGACTTGCCGGCCTCGTTGGGGCCGACGATGAAGTGGAAGTCGTGTTCCGCGCGCGGCAGGTCGACCTCGGTGTCGGTGAACTTGCCGTAGCGCAGGAGCTGGAGTCGTCGCAGGCGCATCGCTTACTCCCCCTGCCCCTGATTCGCCTGGTGTGCGTGATTTGCCTGATGCGCCAAGTGCGCCAGCAGGCCAGGCGCCACCTCATCCATCAGGCTCGCAAGGTCGCCCTGACGAACCTGCTCGAGCACCGGCAGGTGCGCCTGCACCTCGGCCGGCACCTTGTTGATGAAGGACATCAGCTCGGTCTGCAGGCTCTGGTTGAAATCCGGGTCGGTGATGGCCGCGCCGACGATGGCTTGCAGGTCCGAGAACGCGTCCATGCGCTGGTGGATAGCGCTGGTGTCCAGGTGTGGCGACGTTCGAAGGCAGACCTTCTCCAGCCACAGGCGCTCATTGCCCAGGCTGGCAATGTGGGCCAATGCCTGGCTGCGCAGTTGCTGCTCGAGGCCGAACAGCTGGCCATGGGCGTCGGTCTTTCCCGTGACCGTCACGCGCACGGCGCGCGGCACGTGGGGGTCGGTGGCCAGCACGGTTTCGAAGGCCCGGCCGATGTGCAGCGACACCTCGGCCATCGAGCGGCAGTCGCTGGCATCCACCTCCAGGTGCTCCCAGCGCAGGATGTCGATGAAGATGCGTTCGACCTCCGGATGGCCTTCGTCGTCGACGGTCACCAGCACGGCGCCTCGCCGGCCGCACTCACGCACATTGCGGCCCTGCAGGTTGCCGGGAAACACGATGGTCGTGGCGCCCGTCCACTGCGCAAACTCGTGCACATGGCCCAGCGCCCAGTACTGATAGCCGCGCGCATGCAGCTCATCGATGCGGCACGGGGCATAGGTCGCATGGGCGGCGTTGCCTTCCAGCGCGGTGTGCAGCACCCCGATGTTGAAGCGTCCGGCCACGGGCGCGGGATAGTGCACCGCCAGGTTGTCAGTGGTCTCCTTGTGCTTGAAGCTGTGCCCGTGCAAGGCCACGCCCAACTCGGGCACGTCGAAGGTCTGCGGCATGTTGGCGCCGAAGGTCTTGACGTTGTCCGGCAGCGCCAACTTGCGCGTCATCTCGCTTTCGGCGTCGTGATTGCCGAACAGCACGTAGGCCGGGATGCCCGCGCGCCTGAGGCGCCCCATCTCCTTGCAGAAGAAGATGCCGGTGTTGTAGTCCCGCCAGGTGCCGTCATAGAGGTCGCCGGCGATGACGAGGAAGTCGACCTCCTCTTCCAGGGCCTTGTCGACCAGGGCCGTCAGCGCATCGCGCGTGGCACTGCGCAATTGCGCGGCCGGGGCGTCCGGGTAGGCAGCTAGGCCGTTGAGCGGGCTGTCCAGATGGATGTCCGCCGCATGGATGAACTTCAACACGCCTTTGCTCCCCCTTCAGTCGCCACCGCGCGGCACGCCCGCGACTAGACTCGTTGTTGGCCTACGCCGCACCTACGGCGGCCAGGAATTGCCTCACCTCATCCTGGTTCTTCAGCGCAATCTGCTGCGCCTGCTGCTTGCCCCTTGTGTCGGCGCTAGTGCCCTGGCGGCAGCAGCCCCCTTAGGTAGCTAGAACTACAGGAGACCACTTCGCGGCAGCCCTGGACCACGACATGTCCGCCACCTCGACGGCACCGATGCAAGAGTTGACCATTCAGCTCGGACAGGCGTCGTGTCCCTTCGTCTGAACGCCATCACAACGCGTGCCCATTGTTGCGGCACGACGCCAGCGCTTCTGACTCAACCAATCAGTTCAACCGAATCAATGCTGCGCTTCGCTTGGCTCGCGTCAAAGCCACGTACAGCAACTTTCGCTGGCTACTGGTCTGGTCAGGCGTTCCGAAGTACGACTCCGGGGCGACAACGACGACCGCATCGAATTCCAACCCTTTAGCCCTATGCATGGTCGCAAAGTGCACCACGTTGCGGCTGTCCGAGTGATTGGCCTGCGCCGTGATGGTCAGGCACGTGAGGCCGGCACTCTGGACCTGCTTGGCCAATGCCTCGCGGTTCTTCTCGCTTGAAGCGATGACGCACACTGACGGTGCGTCGGCATCGCCTTTTGCTGCCCGAAACGCCTTGATGAAGGCGACGACCTGAACCGCGGCGGCCTCAAGGCCGTCAGCTGTGACAACACTCGGTGCCGGGCCATGCGACAGCGATTTGTAGCGCCGCGTCTCGTCGTGGCCATCGTCGAGGTCGTCAACCTCGCAACCCTCGAGCAGGGCCACTGCCTGCCGGCGAATTTCGTCGGTTGTCCGGTAGTTCAGGTAAAGCTTGCGGGCTCGTCCCCGGATGTCGATGCCGCACTTGCTCATCGCGGCGCGGTGCCGGCTGTAGATGCGTTGGTGACCATCGCCGACGAAGAACAGGTCGTTGGCGCCTGCGGGAATCATGGCGCGAAGCAGCTTCAATGCCTGCGGTCCCAGGTCTTGCGTCTCGTCGATGACGATGGCGCTGTACGCCGAGGCATGGCTGTCCTCGGCAAGCAGCAGTTCAGCAATCTCTCGATAGGCGTCGTCGACCTCCTTGAGCTTTCGTGAGCTAAGCTGGCCGCGGTACTCCTCGAATACCGGCCACACGGCATCGCGCTTGGTGCGGCTCAGCACGCTCTCACGGCCAGTGCGGCGCGCCGTTCGATACTGGTCGCGTGTCGTGATGCCCTGGGCCAACACGACCTGCTCAAGCTCCAACTCATAGAAGTTGTCCGGCAGGTCCAGCGTGGTGTCGCGCACCGCCATGGCGGCCTGCCAGGCCTGCAGGGCGGCGTCCTGCTTGCGGTCGTAGACGATGCGGTGCTCCAGCTTGCGGCTGCGCATGAAGCCGTGCACCCAGGCGTCCAGGTTGCGCACCTCCAGCTTGGCGAGGGTGGCGCTGCCGCACAGCGTGCGCAGGTTCTGCTCGATGTCGCTCGCCAGGTTCTTGGTGAAGGTCGTGAACAGCACCTTCTTGCCATCCAGCGTGCGGTTGTCGGCCAGCCATCGCGCACGGTGCATGGCAAGGACCGTCTTGCCTGTGCCGGCACCGCCCAGCACCCGCACCGGGCCACTGCGGTCGCCGGAGGCCAGCTTGTGCTGGGTCGGGTGCAGAAACACGCGCCACTGGGCCAGCGGCGCGTTCATGATGGCCAGCATGGCCTCGTCGTCGTCGACGATGACAAAGCGTGACTGTGATTCCGGGGTCGCCAGGGCCGCCGCGAAGTCGGACGTGTCGACCTTACGGTCCACCCGGGTCTCGCGCGCATTCAGCACCTGACTGACGGTGTCGCCCGCTGCGACAAGGAACAGCCCTTCGTAGCCTTCCACCGGCAGGCGGCCCTGCAGCGCGTCCAATTCAGGTTCTGACGTAAGGTGCCGCACCTCGGCCAACATCTCCTCTGGCACGCCCAGGCTCAGCAATTCGCGGTCCTCAAGTCCGCCAAACAGCGGCAATTGCGCCTCAGCCGTCTGCGCTTGGACCGCCTTTGCCGCCGGTGTTGGTTGTGCGGGAGCTGCCTCGACTGCAGCGACGCTTTCGATGATGACCATCTGCATCGCTCCCGTCACCGGGTTGATGGCCAGCTTGCGGTTCTCGGCCCAACGGTAGGCATCGTCGTGATGGTCCACGTACAGCAGCACGTAGACGTCCCCGCTGTTGGGCTTGAACACGATGCCGCGCCAGTCGCGGTCGAGGCGCACCGACTTCAGGTTCGGGTCACGGGCACCGTTGATGTACTCGTAGTTGATGCCGGGGCTGGTCGGGTCCGACTGGAACTGGATGGCCCACTTCATCACCTTGGAGTGAACGCTGGATGGGAGCTTCGAGAGTTGCAGCAGGAAGTCCTGCGACAAAGCCACTTTGGGTTTGAGGCTCACGCTGCCCCTCCTTCATTCACATTGAGTTCCAGACCGAGGCTCGCAGCAGCGGCCACAGACCACGGTGCGCCCACGACAAGGTTCATGGCCTCGTCCAGTAGCACGACCTTCCAGTTCTCCGCGCCCCACAGCTCGACGAGGTCGGCCTGGTCGGAGCGCAGGACGACGACCTTCTCCTGCACCCATGCCAGCTCGCAATCCGCCGAGACGCGCCCCTTGGCGTCTACCAGCTCCAGGCCCACTTCGGGCAGCGATGCGCCGGACTGGGCCAGTTGCTTGAGCCCCGGCGCAAGCGCTTCCAACGCCTGCTCGACAACGGCCTGCCAGGCCGCGTTGAGTGCCGCCTGCGCTGCCGGCGCCGCCGGAGTCGTACCGGCCGCCGCGGGGACCAGCGCGTCGTAGTCATGCGCAGCCAGGCCTTCGCCAGTCACGAGGACGGTGCCCGACAGGAACTGCAGGGTGTTGAACAACTGCAGCCACCGACGCCAAGCCCGGTGCAGCGCATCCTCGTCCCCAGCCACTGAGGCATCCAACAGCACAGCAGTCGGGCTGGCCCAGTTTTGATGTGAAGGCAGGCCTTTGGCGAGCAGCACCGGCCACCATCCCAGCACCGAAGCGGCGCCGTTGGTCTTCGACATCACCGGCGCAAAGCCAGGTCCGGGCTCTCGGACGTGCATTGGAAGTTGCGGAAGCCATGGCGCCCGCTGCACTTCAGCTGCGGCCTTGTCCTCCGCGGTCGACGGCACCATCAGGAACTCAAGCCACACCGCGTTGCGCTGCTGCGCCTCCACAGCACTGTCCACGTCCGTGGGGCCGGCTGGGGCTGCCAGCCACTGCAGCAACCGCGCGACCGCATGCTGGGTGAACGCCTTTTCCTGTGCCCTGGGCACGCTCGGCGGCGCCTTACCACCGTCGTGCCGATTGAGCGTCACAGTCGCCGGGTCCAGGTCAGACTCGGCGTTGCCGTCAATGGCGGCCGAGACATCCTGGTGCGTCACCGACCAGGTCCAGAACTTCCCGCTGGCGACGATGGCGCTGCGCTTCAGCGCGTCTTCACGCATGCAGTCCTTGTGGTACGCCCAGCCGTCACAGAAAACCGCCACGGGCCGCCGCTTGGAGCCCGAGGCCCAGGGCCAGATGACGAAGTCCGGCTTGCTCGGCACTGGCACTCCAGCGTCGCCATTCAACTCGCACTGGGGCTCAATACGATAGCGCTGGCTGCCCACCTCAAGAACGAAGCCCGACTTGCCATGTACAACGTCCTGCACCAACTTGATAGGCGGTAGCCCCGCCACACCGCTCATCTTCTTCAGGCTATCGATGAAGCGAGCCTCGAGGACCGAATCGAAGTTCGGGTTGATGTAGATGTCCGAGATGGTCTTGACCCGCTCCAGCGACGGCAGCGAGCCCACCAGCTCCGTGAGCACGGCCTTGGCGTTGTCACGTGAAACGAGCTCCATGCTGCGACCGAGCCGGTATTGGTACAGGCAGCGGTAGCAGCCGTCCTTCTCAGGGTCCTGGTTGCACGAGCAGCCGGTCAGCGCATCCAGCGCCATGCGCAGCACGTCGGCCAGTGTCTTGGCATCATGGGCCAGCAACTGGTGCAAATAGCCCGTGCCGCCCGGCACTGAGTCGTAGAGCATCACGTAGTGCTTGCGCGGCCCGCCGTCCTTGCCGGGCTCGTCCTGCAGGACCATGCGCAGGTGGTCCACCTTGCCGCCGAAGCGGCGCTTCAGGCCAAGCTGCACAGCGGCCATGAAGGACTGCACTACCTTCTCATCGACACCGTTCTTGGTGTACGGCACCAGGATGCGCAGCGCCTCGGATTCGAACTCGCGGTACAGGTACAGGCAGTCCAGCAGGTTGGCCGGGTCGTCACTGCCATGCTTCGGACAGTCGAAGCTGTGGCTCTGCTCGGCCGTCCCAGCCCCGCGGCGCGGCGGCTTCTGCACCTTGCCGCAGTGCTTGCACAGCTTGAAGCCGGGGCGCTGCGATTCCTTGTCGGCCACCTTGAAGGCCTCACCCGGCTTGGCCAGCTCGCCGAAGTTGACGTCGCGGAACGTCACACGTGAGATGAACTCGAAGCCAAACGGCGTGCCCCCCGTGGGAATCTGCCAGGCCTCGCGGATGTATGCGGGCTGGAAGTCGGCCATCAACTGGCGGACGTAGTACCGCGGCTCCCGGTCTTCCGAGCTGTCGTCGATGCGGACGTCGGTGTCGTTGCTGTTCGCAATCGCCTGTCGGAAGCGCAGCAAGGTGTGCTTCTGGCCACCGTCTGTCCACATCGGGTCACCGCAGTGCGGACAGGTGGCGTGCACGTCGGCCTCCACCGTCAGGTTCTGCATGTGGTGGCAGCTCGGGCAGAAACGCCAGTCCTCCGCCTTGGCCAGGTTCATATTGATTTGGTCAACTTCAACCCGGCGCTGGTTGGCATAAAAGCGGTTCTCCGGCGCGAACTCCGACAGCGCCGACTGCGCTGGCCGCTCGTACTTCTGCGTTGCCAGGGCCACGTAGGCCCCCTGGCCGGGCTCGTCTTCGCCGCGCTTGCGCCACAACACGGACTTCAGTTGGATGCCTGACTCCGGGAATGCGTAGTTGGGTATCAGGCCGGCATCGGTCAGGGTGTTCAACAGGTCTCGGCTGTTGATTTCCTTGATGAGCTCGAGCATTTTGTCGCGCTCGCGCAGCAGCTCATCGATTTCGTTCTTCGTGGCCTCGTCCTGCGGCTTCTGCTGGGCCTTGGTCTTGGCCCTGTCGAGTTCGTCCTTGCGCTTCTTGTAGGTTTTGCGCTCCTCGACCAGCTCTTCCAGGGCCTTGGTCAGCCGGGTTCGCAGGCCGTCGGCCTCGCCTTGACCTTGCATGAAGTCCCATAGCCTGCCGTGGACGACGTCGTCGACGTCTTTGCCGAGCAAGGCCATGAAGCTGTCGAACAGCCGCTGCTCGTGCTTCAGGACGTGGTCGCAGAAGATGGCCGGGAAGCGGTCCAGCTTGGCCTGCTCCATGGCGTCCAGCGCCTGGGAGGTCTTGTCAGGCAAGGCGTTGGCATTGCGCAGGCTGGACACCCAGTCGTCCATGCAGAACGCGAACAACTGCCGGCGCAGCACTTCGGCGGCCTGCAGGAAGACGCCAGGGGGCGCCACCTCGCCGGCAATCATCTCCTCGGTCTCGGCGAAGAAGTACAGGTCATGCGGGCTGTTGCCGTCGGCCAGCGTCGTCGTCATGGCATTGCCATCCCGGCGCCCCGCACGTCCCATGCGCTGCAGAAAGCTGGCCTGATTCGGCGGCACCGAGCACAGCAACACCGACGACAGGTCGCCGATGTCCACGCCCATCTCGAGCGTCGGCGTGGCCGACAGCAGGTTCTCGAACCACGGGCGTGGCTTCTTGTCCTTGAAGCGCTGTTCCAGCGCCTCGCGCTCCTGCCTGTCCAACAGGCCGGTGTGCTCGGCGGCAATCACCCGGCGCAGGTCACCCTGGCTGAAGCGTCGCACCCACCAATCAGCGGCTTCGGGAATGAGTTGTTCGTAGATGGACTCCACGGCGTCCAGGCAGGGCATGCCCAGCAGGTGCTCGGCCACCCGACGCGGCACGGTCAGCCGGCGCTTGCTGCCGGTGGTCGAGATGAAGGCCACCTCGGTGTCGACCTCCAGCGCCTCGGGGTTCAGAGCCAGCGTGTCGCCTTGATGGTGGGTGGTGCGAAGCAGGACGCCCGCCTTCAGCAGCGCGTCGAACGCAGCGGCGTACAGCTCGGGGGCCATGCCCTTGGCCAGCAGCATTTGCTGGCCCAGCGCAGCAGCCGCCCAGCGGTCGTACCAAGTGGGACGGCTGTTGCCGCTGAGCTTGTCAAACGACGAGTGCTTGCCCAGCGTCAGGAAGACCGGGTGCGGCGTGTAGTCGCCCATGGCCGGCATCCATTCGCGACGCCCTGCGCCTTTGGCCAGTTGCCACACCTGGCCGTCGCCCGCGTAGGCCACCATTTCCGGGTGCATCACGCCACCGCGGCGGCGCATGTGGGCCAGCGTGCCCCAGAGCCATTGCGACAGCACCGGCAGGTCCAGCCCGTGGGCGCCGAACCCCTCGCGCAAGCGGGGCAGCAGCTCCGCTGCAACTTCCTGGATGCGCTCCCACGGCACCGACATCGTCACCTTGCCAATGCGCTCCAGCGTGCGGCCGCGCTGGCTCTGATAGGTCAGGTCGCTAAACAGCTGCCACAGCATGCGCTTCCTCACCTTGCCCGGCAGGCGCGAGTTGGCCGGCAACTGCCCTTTCTCCAGCAACTCGACCGACCAGTCGTGCTGCCAGCTCATGTTCGGCGCCAGGAACTCGGCCACCAGGGTCTCCGGCGTCATGTGCAGCACCGAATCCGGAGCGTCAAAGCGCTGGGCGGCGCGGGACAAGAGCTCGGACCACGGCATACGCACCACGCCCAGCTCATCCAACACATGGGCCCAGGCCATGCGCACGTTGTTCTGCCAAGTGCGCGCACCGAAGAAGCCGGCGCGGTGAGCGGCGTCCTGCACAGAGTCCGAGAACGCAATCAGCTTCTTGTCGTCGTTGAACAGGCTGGCCCAGCTCGCCTCCACCACCTGCGAGCCCAGTGTGGCGTTCCGGGCACCGAGCAGAAGCAACTCATCTCGCTCGCCACAACTGGGGCAGGTGTCGTCGTGCCGGGTGTACTGGGCGTTGCCGACCACATGCGAGCGCTGCGCCGTGACCTGAAAGACGTAGAGCAACTCCTGGTGCGCGCAGGCCAGGCACGCCCCCTCGCCGGCCTGCACGTTGCCGCAAGCCACGCAGGCGTATTGATGGACGCCTTGGACATGCGAGCGTCCGAGACTCTTGGCTGCGTAGAGCCTGGCCGCCTCCGGCCGGCGGGAGAACCAAGTGTTGTAAATCTCGTCGGGCTTGGTCGAGAGCTTGCTGCTGCCCTGCACCAGGCGCGACAGCCAGCCCGTGGTGCGGCACTGGCTGCACTGCACCATGGGCAGGTACACACCGTCGCGCTCCCCGGGCAGGTCCCGTTCACTGCGCAGCCGAACGTCCTGCGGGTCCAGCGCCAGCTTGCCTACCATGCGGCGCAGCTCGCGCACCCACAGCTGAACACGCAGCGTCACCAGCGGCTGCTTGCCCTCCCGCAGCGCCCAGGCCACCAGCACCAGCATGCCGTCAAGCACCCTGGCCACCTGAACGCGGCTGGCCGCAGGCATGTTGCGAGCAAAGGCATCCTCCAGCGCGCTGTAGCTGACGACGCCGCCCTTCATCAACCGCAGGAGGTTGACGAAGAGCTGGTGCTCCTTCAGGTGTTGACCAAGTGCCTGACGCCAAGCGGCTGATGCCACCTCATCCGGCCCAGAAGGTTGAGCCAGCCCCGGGAAGAACACGCCGAACCACGCCCGAACCGCATCCACAGGGTTGGCGTACTGAGCCGGCTGCAGCACCGCGTCCAGCTCGGGCCGCCACATGAACATGTGCTCGACCATCGCGTCGCCCAGGAAGGCATCGACAGTGAGGCGGTTCTCGGTCACCACCGCATCGGCGCCGAACGGCACGCCGAACACCTGACGGGCGTACTCGCGCAGGGGCTCGGTATCCGACGAGCCCCCCAGCGTGGCCGATGTGCCCGCGCAAATCAGGTGCCCCTCCGGTGACTGCAGCCGGGCACGCAGCCGGCGCAGCAGCAGGGCCAGGTCGGTGCCTTGTGCACCGTCGAAAGTGTGCAGTTCGTCCACCACCACGTAGCGCAGCGTGGTCGGCTTGTTCTGTGCCCAGAGCTGCCGGTCCTTCGGCCGCAACATCAGGTAGTCCAGCATCTTGTAGTTGGTCAGCAAGATGTCTGGCGGATGCTTGCGCATCGTGTCGCGGTCGGTGATGACGCTGGTCGGCGTCATCACCATGCCTTCGCCTGGCTTGCCAGCGTTCCCGCCGACGTAGAGGCCCACCCGCATGCCGGCGAAGGCTGGCGTCTGGGCAACGCGCTCCGCGATGCGTTTCGCCTGGTCCGTGGCCAAGGCGTTCATGGGGTAGATGACCAGCGCCTTCACGCCCGCCTCGCCTGCGGCACGCGCTCGCGTGCAATGGTCCAGCAGCGGGAACAGGAAGCACTCAGTCTTGCCAGAACCCGTGCCAGTGGCCACCAACGTGCTGGCGGCCTGGTGCTGGCTGGACAGCCGCTTCCAAGCCAGTTCTTGGTGGTGGTAGCCGGGGTGCTCGGTCTCGAAGGTCTTGAAGAAGGTCCGCCCCGCCGAGCCTACGGCGAACGGCAGCCCCATCTGGACGTACGGACCCTTGAGCCAGGCGTCCTCGTCTTCGGTGAACCGGCTCATCAGGCCGTGCATGAAGGCGTCGGCCGGCTCGAAGCCGGAGACGAGGAACTGTTTCAAGCCCGTCTGTATGTCGCGGGCGAGGAGTGATGGAAGCATGGCCTGTTCTATTTCTGTTCAGCAGACGGACTTGTCCACGGTGACCGTGTTCCAGTCCGTCTCCTCGGATGCAAACACTCTGGGCTTCAGGGCGACGACGCGCTCAAAGGTTCCAGGGTTGAGTTGGCTGAGACCATAGGCGACCGACAGCCGGTCGTAGTCACCGTGCGCCACGCCCGGCGCACTAATGTTCGTCGGCAGCGCCAGTTCGCGAGGCTTGGCATTGAGCCAGGTGCAGCCATCCGTTTTCTGCAGGCGCGTCTTGAGCGCTGCATAGAAGGGGTGGCGGCCGCCGCCCCCGCACAGAAAGAACGGCATGCCGCGAACGGCCTCTTGGGTCAGCAGCATCTGCTTCCAGGCTCCATAGAGCACCTTGCCTGCCACCTGGTTGCGGACTCGCTGGTAAAAATCTTCATCCGGATTCTTCGCGCCGCCTTCGAAGCCAACCTCCACGCCCTTGACATAACTGCGATAGGAATCCGGGTAGCGGCCACGGAACTCCGTCGGCAGCTTCATGCTTTCCAGCTCTGCGACCGTGGTGCCGATGCGCTTTGCGACCTGGTCGCTGCCAGGCTCGAGCTGACCCTGCACGTAGCGAAGCTGAGCCAGCCACCATGCCAGTCGGGCACGGTTGAGGTTCGCCGCCCCAAGTAGTTCGACGGCATGCGTGAAGAAGTCGAATGAGACCGTGCCGCCTCGGTCCTTCCGCACGTGAAAGAGCGACGCGTCCACTGTGCCAGCGCCAACATCGACCAAGAGGTAGATGTTCGGCAAACGCGCATCGAAGTGCGAGGAACTGACGAAGCCGTGAATCTGGGCAGACAGCTCGGCCATCGGACGGACTTCGAGCTCATCGTCCAGGTTCAGCTCAGCTCGGAGGCTCCAAGCATTCAAGGCAGTCTCCACCCCGATGGAGCCCTGACTGCCCGCCAGCTGCCAGGCTACCTTGGCCAGCTGCTCAAAGTGCCTGCGGTGATGCTCCGAGGCTGCTTGGTCGGCCGGCTGGCCAATCGCCAAGGTCCAAAGGATGTCTGCCCGCAGGTACTGGTCACCCTTGGATTCGTAGAGCCAGGCTCGGGCCTGTCGAATCGTCAACGCCAGGAACGCGCAGCCCCTGGCACATGCCCGCTCGTCAGACAAGGCCGACAGCATGGCCAGCTTCAGGTCGGCAAGTCGCTTCCCGGACCCGGCCAGTGCATAGACGCCTTCCGCCGTTTCCAGCAGCGCCGATGGCAACAAGTAGCTCGCCACACCGACGGAATCCATGAACGGGACCGCATACGCAGCGTTCATGGTCCTGTCGGCAATCACCACCTTGGTCGACGATGTGCCGAAGTCCAGACCCATCACCAGCTCTCGCGCCGGGCCTGCTGTCGCCCCGGGTGGTTCGAGCCTGGCTCCGAGCACCTCATCGCGCTGCAGGGGGTCACTCGACCCCAACTCATCCGGCTTCCAGCCAAGACAAACGTTGTCGTGGACGTCGAAAGTCAGCGCGGGTTCGGTGGGGACGACAGGTTGGCGTACGGGCTTGTCGCGAAGAAAGTAGAAGTTCGGCCGATGGTAGGGACGCGCCGGCGCACGCTGCGCGCTCTTGGGTGCCCGTTTCAAGCGATTGCCTCTCATGCCTTCTGCCTCCCTCGTGCCTGTCACTCCACCCGTATGACGCCGGAGGAAACATCCTTCTGGCGTGGGTCCAAGGCCTCCCTCAGGCCGTTGGCGAGCTTGCGCTCTTCGTACTTCTGCTCCAGCTGCCGCAGCTTCGTGCGTTCCATACCCAGCAGGCCTCTGTGGCGCGGGTTCGATGAAGCTTGGTACCGGGCAATCCGCTCGGTGGCTTCTTCACGTTTGCGTTTCAGGTCGGCGTCCAGGGACGCGTTCATCTCACGCACACGGTCGCGGTTCTCCCGCAGCTGCGCTGCTTTGCTGGCGTCAAAGTGCTCCTCGATGGTCGCCCGGCAGTCATCCTGAAGCGCTGAAATTCGCTTGTGGTCCAGGATGTTCTTGGCAGCTGCCTGCCAGTCTGCCCCATGGTTGGCCGCGGCGTTGACCAGCGACTCGGCCGCGTCCGGCTCCAATGCAAGGCCCGTCTCGATGCATCGCGCTTCGTAGACGAGGCGCTCGACATCCCGCGGGCCGGAGAAGGTCCAGCGGATGACCACATAGACGTACGTGCCAGACGCCACGCCTGCGACGCGGGACGCGGGCAGTTGCACCGCTGAGGTCGGGAAGTAGCCGTCCTTGGTGCTGCGCTTCTTCTGTTGTTCCGAGACGAAGCGCACCAGGGGGTGGTCCTGGGTGACCTTCTCCACGTCTCGTGCCACATGGCCCGCCTGGTTGTCGAACCAGAGCTGACGCGGACGGTTGTCGAGCACGGTGGTGCGGCCCAGCAGCTTGGCGTCTGCCAGGAAGGCATGAAAGGCCACCCGGGCGTCCATGGAGAGCTCGATGAGCCCCTTGCGGACAGGCTCGTCATTGACCATCACCCGAGAGCCCGGGAACGAGGTTTCGAGGTAGTCCTTGACGAAGTGGTACAGGTCATCGCCGCGGATGTACCGCCCCAGGTCCATGGCGGCCTTGGCCTTGTTCTGGATGTAGTCGCCGTGCCCGAGCAGCTTGGACGCCTGCGCGTTCAACTGTTCCTCATCTCGTCGATTGCGTTCCAGGGCCATGGCGGCATCGCCGATGCGCTCCTCCTCCTGCTTGGGCGTCCGGCGATGCGACAGCAGGTCCACGGTGAGTTTTCGGACTTCGGCGCCTAGCAGCTCTTCCATGCTCCCGAGCGCCTGCCGGAACACATTCAGCCGCTCCAGCAACCTGTCGTGGACGCGTTCGTCCAGCGTGTCCTCGTAGACCAGGTTCCAGATGAGAATCTTGGCCTCTGCCTGCCCGATGCGGTCGATACGACCTATCCGCTGCTCGATGCGGGCCGGATTCCACGGCAGGTCGTAGTTCACCAAGAGGCTGGAGAACTGAAGGTCGACGCCTTCAGACGCCACCTCTGACGACAGCAGGACCTGGACCGCGGCGTCGTTCTCGAACGAGCGCAGCACCTCGGTCTTGTCCATGCCGCCGTGCAACACGATGGACCGGACGCCGGCCTCGGCCAGACGCTGGGCAAGGTAGTAAAGCGTGTTCCGGTAGAAAGCGAACAGCACCACCTTCTTGCCGACGTTCTCGCGCCAGTAGCCCTTGAGGTTCTTCACCAGGGCGGTGAACTTGCTGTCGTCAGCAGCCAGGCGCTCGTAGTCGCCGCACTTCCGAGCAATGCCACTCAGGATGGACAACAGCTCACCGGTGCCTCGTTGGGTGGCCGGACCCGGCGCAGCCTCCTGCTCTACCGTCTCCCCTTCGAGTTCGGTCACCGTCTCCTGCGTCAGCTCAGCCTGCTCCTCTTGCCGGCGCTTCCAGCCCATGCACGCAGCCGCCATGCAACTCGACATCTGGCGTTGCGGAATGGTCAGCAAGAAGCCCTCGGAGACATCGACCGACTCACAGTATTCCTGCACCGCTTCGGTCACGCCTTCGTAGAAGTCGCGCTCTGCCGCGCTCATCTCAATGCGCAGAGTCCGGGGCTCCCGGGTGACCCGAAGCTCGTCCACCTCGCGCTTGAGCGTGCGCGTGATGACCTTGGCCCTGGGGTTCAGGCGGTCGAGCAACTCGGCATAGTCCGCGCGCGACCGCACGTTGCGCAGGTCGTCGTCCGTTGGCAGGTTCTTGAGCAGGTGCTCAATCTGCTCGCTGTCCTCAAACCACCGAAGCGCAACGGATTCCTGCAGCGCGGCCTTGAATTCCTCCTGTGTCACCGGTGGGTCGCGCTTGAGTCGGTCCCGCAGGGCCACGATGGGTGCGTTGGCGCGGACCGAATGGTCATAGGTCCACTCCATCGGGAATGCGTCCTCGTCCAGCAGGTGCAGCAAGTTGAACAGGTCCGTGCTGCGCATCTGGATGGGCGTGGCCGACAGCAAGGCCAGGCCGTCGGTGACCGGCCGCAGCAGCGCGGCAAAGCGGTGCGTCTGCGTTCCCCGGTTGCGCAGGTAGTGCGCTTCGTCGACGACGACCAGGTCGAGCAAAGGCTCGTCGTCGCCAGCTGCTTCCAGGAATCGCGCCAGCTTGGCAGCCGAGCTCTGGGAGGGTGAGCTCTCTGAGTTCCAGTGCTTCGGCGGCCGCAAGCCTTGCATGCTGGCCACCAGCGCGAACTCCTCCGTCCGGTCCGCCTTGGCTGAGGACAGATGCTCGAGCAGTTCCCCCGCATCAACCATCTGAGCCTTCACGCCGAAGCGGTTGGCCAGCTCCGCGCACCACTTCTCGCGCAGCATGGCCGGACAGACCACCAGCAGGCGCCGGGCGTCCTGTCGAGCGCGCAGTTCGGTCCAAATCAGGCCGGCTTCGATGGTCTTGCCCAGACCGACCTCGTCCGCAATCACGATGCCCCGGCTAGGCGAGTCGAGGAACTGCAGCACCGGCTTGAACTGGTAGGGCAGGAACTTCGTATTGGTGGTGTTGAGGCTGTAAATCAGGTTCGCCAGCTTGCCGCTGAGCCTGGCCAAGGTGATGGCGCCGCGTAGATGCGAGGCGCCTCCGTACTGGCCGCGCTGCATCAGCAGGTAGGGGTCATTCGTCTCTGCCTCGACCCGTTCCAGCGAGCTGGCCAGGATGGGCTCGGTGCCGTCCGGGAACGCGACTACCAGCCGCCGGCGTCGCCCTTCGCCCGTCGGAGGGTCGCTGGTCAGCACCCCGATACGGCTCGGGTTGTCTATCAGGCGGACGCGGTCACCGGGATTCATGGCTGGTCCCTCATTTCGCCGTCAACGAGCACGAAGCCTGAAGCTCGGCGCTTCTTCAGTCCGGTCGGAATTTCGCAGGCGAAAAGTGAGGGCGGCATTCGATTCTTCTTTTGGCAGAAGTGCGTGGACTGCCCGGCTCAGCGGCGGGCCAACGTACCGTCTTTGCCATAGATGGACTTCTCTTCAACTATCGCCCTCCAGGCGGCCCGAAGCGGATAGGTCATAGATTCATCCTTCAAGCGCTCCAGCGCGAGTGTCTTCAGCTCTTCAAGAGCGACGTAGTTCTCCAGGTGCTCTCGCTCCTTCGGAAGCCGATACGTTTGCCCGTTATTGCTGTCGAAGGAATGCCTCAGCATGGCCTCCACGAAAGTGTCCAATGACGGCTCCCAATGCTGGACAGCCTTGAAGACGGCCTTGCATCGCTCAGGCATAAGTCGCGTCAAGACCCACAGGGCAAAGCCGGGCGACACTTTGGCAAACAACTCGCCCGTCTTGGCTGTCCCTTCGACGTTGCCTGCATAGGCAGAGAGCGCTCGATTCCGAGCGTCGGCAGGCACTTTCAGACCGTCCTCGGGGTCGCCGTCTTCAGCCATGAAGCTCGTCGCCGCAAGCGCTGCTGCCATGGACAGTGCATGCGGGTCGCAAAGGATGTGCTCGGCAAGCGCACCTGCTTCAGCCTCATCCAGCCGCTTGGCCAGCTGACCGATTGCCCGCTCTGCGACTCGGTCTGCGCGCATGACGAACACGTCATGGCGCTCACTTGCCCGGCGAACGAAAGGCTGGGTATCGATAAGCCGCGCAATGTCTTTGGCTAACGACGCTGCATCGACTCCAACCTCGGTGCCCAGCCCCTCCGCCATGTTGCCGAGCTGCTCAATGAAGTCGATGCAGTTGTCTTGCTGCAGCGCAGCCGCAATCTCACCTCTCTTGGCTGGCTCGAACAGGTACTGCCGAACACGCACCAAGCTGAGGTCACCAGGCCTGGCGCTCAGGTGCAGAGCCACTTGAAGACGCTCCGGGTGCGCGAGGTGCCCCTCCAAGAACACCACACGGTCCAGGCTGAACGCGTCATCGGCCTTGGCGGTCTGAGGAAACAGCCAGTGCACAACCTCCCTCACCCCCTTGGCGTATGGATAGCTGTCGATGGCCTTGTTTCGCTCGTCTGCGAAGCTCTGGATGACTTCGAGCGGCTTGTCAAACGAGGCGCTTGCTCCCGGCCGTCGCCCCACGAACGCCTGCGGCGTTCGGCAAAGAAGGTCGTACACCGCCGGCGCCTTGGTCATCAAGGTGGCCAGCCCCAACATGTCCGCCAGGTGCACTTCGCCGCGGAGGCCTGGCTCAATAGCAGCAACGACATCGAACAGTCGAACGACGTCACGGGGCTGCTCGACGAGTTCCCTCTGCCCAGCATGGAACAGCGAAGCGAGGCGGTCGTCCCCGTTGGGGAAGTGGGCAACCAGGGCTTCAGGCGGAAGTCGCTGCAGCCCTTGATTCATCAGCGCCATGCGCTGCTGGAACGACAGCGGTGGAATCGGCAGCCGTACCTGGACGACCTTGTCGAGGTAGCTGACGGCGAACGGCACGTTGAGCCGCTCCAGCGCAGCGCTGACGTACTTCTCATCCCAGGCCAAGACGTAGCCGACGTTGGGAAGGTCGCCCACCGCCTTGACGATGCGCACCATTTCGTAGGCCTCGGCGGGATACAGGCGGTCCAGGTCGTCCAGCAGGACGACGATGCGCTGCGGGAACTTTCGAAGCGCCTTCTCCAGCGCGTCTTTTCGTGCCTCGACATCAGGCGTTTTGTGCTCGGCGGCAGCGCCGGTGGCGTCGCCGACGGACTCCACCACCGACTTGACGATGCTGGCCCACGGCTCCGCACCGGGTATCAGTTTCAGGACATCGAAGGCCTTCGAATAGGTCTTGAGCTCCTTCGCGACCCGCTTGCCCTCCTTGGCATGGTCGGTCAGGCGGACAGCCTTGGCGATGCTGGCGAGAAACTGCCTCAGCAGGGCGTCGCGGTCACCAATCAGCCAGGGGTTGAAGTGAACGACGAGCGGGCGCTCGCCGTCAGGTTCAGCCTTGAGCAGTTCTTCAACCATCGCCAGAACCGAGGTCTTGCCGCTGCCCCAAGGCCCTTCGACCGACACCACGAGACCTTCGTCCGGCGTGATGCGTCGCAGGACTTCGGTGACCCGGCTGGCAAAGGCCCGGCGGTCCAGCGCATCGGCGTCAAGCGCCGTCCCGGCCCGCAACGGGCGGTCCAGTCTCAGTTCCTTCGTGCTCTCCGCCTTGTCCACTTCTTCCCCCTGCCTCTTGTTTTCCTGTCGCGGCGCCTCGATGCCCGCTATACCCCGGCGGCCTGACTCAGCGCTCCAGCCCCTACCTGGAAGACCACCGGCTCGAACGCCTCTGGCGGCAACGCTCGCATTGGGTCTTGCAGCCGGATGACGACCTCCCCCGTGCCGTCGGCCTTGAGGACGACGCGGTACAGCCAGGCCCGCTCGCCCAGGTCCGCCAAGACGCGGCGCTCGTTGCTGGTGATGAACAGCCCGCCGCTGGCAGAGGTGGTGCTCTTGACCTCGATGAACCGCTCATGTCCAGGCCAGGTCGACGCGATGTCGTAGCCCCGACCAACGTCCACCAGTGCCACGCGCTCCACCCAGCGATGCGGCTCCGCGCATCCCAGCCCGGCCAAGCGGCTGAGCTCGTCCTGCACCGCAAGCAGTTCGCCGGCCTGACCGACCTCGGAGCGCCGCTCCAGCAGCGCCTCGAAGGTCTCGGCATCGACAGGGGCCCGCTGGCCGCCGGCAAGGCCCTTCGGGTCCAGTGCGGGCGGCTCGGCGGGAGCTGGCGCCGCGGGTGGCTCCACAGCATCTTCGGCGAGTGCCTCGACCGGAGCCGTGGCGGAGCCGGTGTTCAGGTACAGGCGCAACAGGTCCGAAATCTCGCCGGTGGCTGGAACGACACGCCACAGCGGATTGGTCGATGAAGGATTCAAGTACGGCGCACGGGAGCCCAGCACGCTGCTGGCCACGCCCTTGTCGGGATTGGTGTAGCGCTTCTCGAACTTCGCCAAGCCAGACGCCACGCCATCGAACGGCCGACCGTCCAGGGTCTTGCCGCGCATGAGCATGCTCAGCTTCCTGACGTTCATGGCGACAGCCACCTGGGCATCGGCGTGGCGCGGGAAGGTGAATATCCAGGTAGTGGCGTCCTCGCCGTTGTCCCCGTCGTGACCGGAGTCATGGGTCAGCTGTGCGCCGAACTCTTTCTCCATCACATCGACGGCCCGCCAGATGGCCGGACCGACGTTCTTCAGTTCTCGCTTCGGGATGGGTGTCAATCGCATGGTGTTCTTGTTACTCCCTGGTTGGTCAGTGCGCCGGACGGTTGGTGGCGGCCGCTCGGCTGCGGCCGAAGCCCATTCTCCGAACGGAGTGGCTCATGGCATGAGCTACTCCGCCCCCTCGAAAAACGCCCAAGCCACCCGGTAGTCCTCCTCCCGATTCGCCCGCGCAAACGGCGCCACGTAGCGCCGCTCCACGGTGCGCGGGCCGCCGGGTAATGTGTCGTCGGTCACCCACTGGGTGATGACGGTGCCGTCGGGCACCTTGGGGCTGCCGCCTGAAGGGTCGCGCTCGGCCGTGGTGGCGCCCTTGTCGGGATAGGCCCACAGGTCTTCCCAGCCGAAGTTGCCTTCTCGGGTCTTGCCGTCGGGCGTCTGGATGCGGGTCTTGGGGGTCTTGGCGGCGCCCTTGCGGGGCAGGCCGACGCCGACCAGGCCCTTGCTGTTGGTGAAGACGATGCGGCCGTGGATGTCGTACCAGGTGTCGCGCTCGTAGCCCTGCATCACCGGGAACTGCACGCGGTAGATGAGCAGCAGCTCATCCAGCGTCAGGCCCAGGGCCTGGGCCACCAGCACGTCGATTTCCACCAGCGCCATGCGGCGGGCGTAGTCGCTGCGCAGCGCGCAGTGGCGGGTCCAGGTGCCGGTGAGGTTGCTCCAGAAGTCCTGCGGCAGGCGCGGGTTGGCGGGCTGGGTCCACTGCTGGTCGGCGAACTCGAGGTCGAAGACCTGTTCCCACAGGGGGGTGTAGTAGGCAGAAAGGCAGTTAAGCGCCGACATTCGTGCGGTCATGGATGGCAACGGCTCCAGCCAGGGAAGCGTCATCCAAGTTGAGTAGAGACCGCTACGACCCGTACTCTTGATGAAGAAGTCTGCAAGCAACGACTGACACATCAGTGCACTTGAAGTTAGGTCCTTCACACGACGGAACGTGGTTGAAATCACAGAGTGAACGTGTGCATGGCCCGGCGGCGAGATGATGCTCAGCAGGGTTCGTTCGTTGCCAGAAGGCAGCATGTTTCGGAAGACCAAGCGAAAGTAGGACGTCACCGGACGCGCCAACGTCTCACCCTCTTCAACCCACCCGACGCGCGGTGTTCGCTGCAAATACTCGGCCGGGTCCGCCATCGGCCGATAGTTGCTACGTGGCAGATAGTCATCGGGTAGCGATTCCAGGTCGACGACGTCGTAATGACCGTTGGCTGTGCAGACCCTGCGAGGTGTTTTGTTGTACGGATTTGCCAGAAAGAAGTGCGGGCCAGATAGCACCCAGTCTCCGGGCGTGGCCGGGAATGTGTTGTCGCCGAGTGGGCGGCGGTTCATGGTCCCGTCACGTTGCGAGTACGTCTCGTCGAACATAACGGTCGAGAAACAGCTATCACCAATGTCAGCCAGTCGTCGTGGCCATGCTGCGAGTTTGGTCAGTACGCTGTTCAGCGTCTGCGCATGTAGAGCCGGCAGCCGCGCACGTCGACCCTGTGTGCCAGGCTCGTCATAGAGCAGGGCAAAAACCGTAAGCGAGGCTTCGTCCACCCGCACGATGCGCTGGGCGTGGCCGGTGGTGTTCCAATGCCCAGCGTTGTTCTTGTATCCGCCCACGGTGCCGCTGCTGTCGTGCTCGTAGCAGGCATCCACCGTGGCCGGGGAGAACAAGTTTGCTAGCTGGTCAAAGGCCAGCGCAGTGAACTGCGAGCCGTAGATGTTGACGCTGTACTTGGTCTTGTGGTCCACCTCAGCAAAGAGCTGCAGTTCGTTGATGAATCCGAAGTGCCGCCGCAATCGCGAATACACCACCTCGCGCAGCGCGCCGCCCTTGGGGTCATCATACGGCCCTTCAGGATGCAGCAACCCAGTCACGCCTTGCCGCCCGTTCAGCCCCCAGGCCAGAGGCATGAAGCACTTGTACAGGTTGGGCTGGACACCCTTGAGCAGAGGATAGTTTTGCACCGCGTTCAGCACGTTCTGCGTGCCCTCAGCCTCCTCCAACTCGGCTGTCCAGGCGGCCTGCAGGCCGGGGTGACTCGCAAAGGCCTGTTCGCGCTCCTTCGTCAGCTCAGTGGCGCTGAAGTTGCGGATTGCGAACTGCGGATTGAACTCGCCTAGCACACCTGCCTCGTTCCATTCCACCTTCAACCAAGGCGGGTTCCCGAGGATGAGGTCGAACCCCCCGCGCTGAATCAGCACGTCTGCAAAGCACAGCTCCCAGTGCATGAAGCGCCGCCGTGCGGCGATGGCCTCCACCACCGGCACGCGCGGAAAGTGCTCGCGCAGGCGCTTGATGCGCAACTGGCCGAACTTATCGTGCAGGTTGGGCCTGTCGGCCGCCTGCTGCAGCGGTAGTTGCGTCTCGAATCCGTCGAAGACGGGCTGCACCTCGGGTACCAGCACCTGGGGTGCCGCGGTGGCCGGCATCAGATCCAGCGCGGTCTGCGGAGCGATGTCGACGACATTGCCTTCCAGGATGGCGCCCACCTCCATCCACCACTCCTCGCGGCTGGGCAGGCGGCTGCTTTCGGTGATGGGCCAGAACCACAGCGCGCACCAGTAGTCCATCACCAGCTTCAGGCGGCGGAAGGGCGTGGCCAGGTCGCCGTCTTCGTTCAGCAGGTTTTGGCGGCGGATGGCTTCCTTCTCCGCGCGAGACAGCTGAGAGAGCGCGTCGTCCTGCTGGCCCTTCTGGCCCTGTCCATAGGGCCAGACGTCCAGCAGGTCTTCGGTGCGGGCGCGGTCGCGTGCCAGGGCTGCCGTGTGCTCGGCCCACAGCTCTTCCACCTTGGTGCTGAGCTGCTGCAGCCGTGCCACCTCGTGGTGGGCCAGTGGCGCGTTGAAGGCCTTGCGCCACTTCTTCAAGCGCTCGAAGTCGTCGGGGTAGAGCTTCTTGGCGTCCTTGTCGGCGTAATCCGCCATGCTTGGGTCGGGCAGCAGGAAGTGCCAGATCTCGTCGGCCTGGCGCGCTTCGGTGTTTGTCACCCTGCGCGGCGCCTCCTCGTGCCAGGCTGGCTTGGCGCCCTTCACCACGCTGGTGGCGCGGTAGGCCTGCCGGCGCGCACCGATGAGGCTGTTACCGGCGAAGAGCTGGTAGCCGAACCAGGGCACGCGAGCGGGCTTCAGCGGCAGCGGGTTGCCGTCCTTGTCTTCAGTCGGCTCGCCGTAGATGGCGTTGAGCCACAGCGACACCTCGGCCAGTTCCACCGCCACGGGGTTCAAGTCCACGCCGAACACGTTGCGGTCGGCCAGCACCATGCGCACCTTCTGCAGTTCCTGCGGGTACTCGTCGTGCGGGATGCGTTTGCCCAGCTCGGCCTGCTTACGCTCCAGGTAGGCATCGGCCAGCTGGTTGACGGCCTCGTTCAAGAACGCCGCGCTGCCCATGGCGGGCTCGCAGACGGTGAGCGTGAGGATATCGTCGGCCTTCTTCACGCGGCCGTTCTCCTCGGCCAGCAGTTCCTTCAGCGCGTACTTCACCAGGCACTGCGTCAGCACCTGCGGGGTGTAGTAGCTGGCACTCTTCTGCCGGTCGCGGCCCGCCAGGCGGTAGATGAAGCTGCCCTTGGGGTACATGCGCAGCTTGCGGTGGCCGTTGTCGTCGAGGTCGTAGACGCGCTCGTCCTCGTGGTAGTCGCTCAGGCGGCCAGCCGGCACGAACCAGGCGTTCTCCAGCTTGTCGGCTTCAGAGTCACCACCACCACCGGCGCGGCCGCGGCGAGCGCTGCCAGCGTCGTCGGCGCTGTCGTCGTCGCCATCGCTGTCATCGTCTCCGTCGCTCTCTGCCGCAGCGGCGCGGCCCTTCTTCGGGGCGGGCTTGACCTCGTAGAGGTCGTCGGCGGCGAAGAAGCCGCGGTAGCTGAGCAGCGCCTCGTACACCGCGCCCAGCTGGTTGATGGACAGCAGCTGGTAGCTGACGCGGCCGGCGCGCCGGCCCTTGCTGCCGCGGGTGAGCGACATCAGCTTGATGATGCGTTGCCACAGGTGGTTCGGAAAACGCACCTTGCTCAGGAGCGGCAGGGAGTTGTCGTCGAACAGGCGGCTGTCCAGGGGCGCAAGTGCGAAGACATCTTTGGCGCCGGCCACCAGGCCCGCCGTTCCAGGCGTGACGCTGCCGAGCTGGCCTTGGGTCTGGCCCGCGAGGCCCACCCCCTGGGCGACCAGCTTGAACAGGCGACGCAGCGAGGCGTCGAAGTACACGCCTTCGCGCGCATGGGGCGTACTGAGCGGCTGCAGCTCCAGGTCGCGCAGGCTCTCCAGGCTGTAGCCCTTGAGGTAGACCTCGCTCTTGGCGATGGGCACGTAGCCCAGCTCGGGCCGCGCCTCGATGTAGAACATGAACAGCAGGCGGTAGACCAGCCGCAGGCATTCCAGGCTGAGGTCGGCCGGCTCCAGCTTGTACTGGCCCGAATACACGCTCTTCTTGCTGCCGCTGGCCTGCTCGTCCAGCTGGCGGGCGGCCTCGTTGCCCAGCAGCTCGATGGCTTCGCGCAGGGCGTACTTCAGGTCCTCGCTGACGCCGAAGGCGTGCTTGTGGGCGTTCTCGTCCAGGCTCTCCAGCAGGCTGTTGCCCTCGCCGGGGGCCAGGCAGTCGCGGTGCAAGAGCGCGGCGCAGGCCTTGAGGGTGTCGGCGTCCTTGCGGTCGAGGATGTCGGCCCAGTCGAAGCGAAGAGCACGGTTGTTCGGCCACTTGTAGCGGTCCAGCAGCAGCCATTCGTCCAGCCCGGCCAGTATGACGTAGCGCGGCGGGGCCTCGGCACCGAAGACGGCATCGGTCAGCAGCTCGGCCCAGGGCTCGCCTTGCAGGTCGCGGGGCACGCCCTCAGAGCCGTACAGCAGGCTGACGAGCTTATGGTCGAGCAGGTCTTCCTGTTCGGCACCGGGCTGGTAGGCCGGAATCACCACCAGACGCGGCGACTGCAGATGCCAGGCCGGCACGGGCATTCCCGGCACGAACTCATGGGATTGAGGCAGCTTGCCCGGCGCGGGGTAGCCCAGGGCTTGCAGCAAGCCCGCCTGCAGCTGGGTGAAGAGCTGCCAGCGCTCAGCATCGCTGGCGCCGCGCTGCACCTGGCCGCGCAGGCTGAACCAGCGCTGGGCCCAGGCCTGGATGCGCTTGTGCGGGGCGCGCCAGGCGTCTTCACCGGGGTGTTCGGCTTCGGCGGCTTCCCAGGCATCAAGGCGCGACTTGATGTCGCCCTTGAATACCTCGGCCAGGTAGTGGTGGCTGTAGAACTCGTTTTCGTTGGCGATGCCAGCGAAGGTGTGGACGGCTTCGAGGACGGGCATGGTCAGGCTCCAGCGCTGGTCACGGCGGCCAATACTTGAATCCAGGGCTGCGGTTCGGTGGTCAGGGTGTCGTGCACCCACTGGCGATAGTCGTCGAAGACCCGGTTGATTTGCTGCTTGCGGTGTTCAAAGCGACCGCGCTTGACGGTCTCCAGCTGGCGTTCGAGGTCCAGAGTGAGCTGCTCCACCTGGCGGCCTTGCAGGCGCTCCAGCTCAGCCAGCGTGGTGCGCAGGCGCTCGTTCAGGCCGGCGGAGAAGGCGGCCTGTTTCGCCACCATGTGCGAGCGCATGGCGGTCACGGCCTTCGGCAGCGCGCCTTGCATCGCCTGCTGCAGCGGCGCGCCCTCGGCGAGCTGGCCGCGGTTGGGCAGCTTGCCCGCCTTGAGGCCGGCGCGGGCAGCGAAGGCATCGAAGGGCTGCAGGGTGAATTCGCCCTGGCCAGCGGCGTCGACTTTCCTGTGCGCCACCTGCCACTCGACCAGCAGCGGCTGGCCTTTGCGGTTGGGCACCAGGCCCATCAGCACGAAGGCCTGTTCACCGGGTTGAAGGTGCACGCTCTGCAGCAAGGGCGCGCAGTGACGCCCGAAGTGCGTGAGCACGCGGTCGCCCAGCCATTCAACGATGGGGTGCTGCGGCCACAAGTAGTGCAGCTTGGGCCAGGTCTCTTCCTCGGCGCGGGCCTGGCGGGCGGCTTCGATGGCATCGGCCATGCGCTGGGTATCGGCCGTCAGCGCGTAGTAGTCGTTGTCGGCCTGCACCTCGCGGGGTAGCTGGCGCAGGCGTTCCTGCAGGTCGCGCGGGGCGGTCAGCGAGACCAGGCGCTCGGCGTCGAGCGAGGTCCATTGGCACAGGGTCTGGCCCTGGTTGAGCTGGGTGAGCGCGGCCTTAGCGTAGTGGTACTCGCTGTCGAACAGCGTGGCGGGCTCTTCGATGTGGTTGAGGCTGTTGCCGGTCGGTTGGGCTGCGGCCTCGGCCGCTGCGTCACCGCCACCGAACAGTTCCAGCAGGTAGTCGCCTTCGTTGGCACCGTCGTCCGAGCCCTTGGCTGCGGCCGACTGGTCCAGCGCGGCCTCGACCTGCTCAGGCGTCATGCCGCCGGCCATGTAGTCGCTGACCTTCTCGACCTCCTTGTCGGGGTCGTAGACGTTCAGGAAGGCCGACGGGTCGCCCAGGTTGAAGTTAGCCTGCTCGTCCTTCTGCTCCAGGATTTCGAGGATGCGCAGGTCGCCGCGAATCTTCTCGGTCACTGCCTCGGTGAACAGGTAGACGATGTGAGGCCGGTGCTTCTGGCCATAACGGTCCACGCGGCCGTTGCGCTGCTGGAAGGTCATCAGCGACCAGGGCAGGTCGAAGTGCACCAGCCGGTGGCAGAAGTAGTGCAGGTTCAGGCCTTCGCTGGCCACGTCGGAGCACACCAGCACGCGCAGCGGGTCGTCCAGGCGGCCGAAGCGCTCAACCAGGGCCTGCTGCTCTGTGTCGGCCATGCCGCCGTGCAGCACCTCCAGTTGCTTGGGCTTGAGCTGCAGGTCGGCGGTGAGGCGTTCCTTCAGCCAGTTCAGCGTCTCGATGCGCTCGGAGAAGATGACGAGGCGGTCGTTGGCGTCGTCCTTGGCCCAGCCGAAGGTGGCCGAGCGCAGCAGCTCCAGCAGCTTCTGGTAGCGGCTGAAGCTCTTGGCCGAGGGGTCATCGACCAGGGCCTGCAAGGCCAGGCGCAGCTCGTCCAGGCCCATGACCTCGGTACGCTCGTCATCGCTAGGACTGTCCTTGCCGCGCAGCAGGGCGATGCGGCGCTGGGTGGACTCCAGCGCGGCCTTGGGGCTGGAGAACAGCGCCTTCTGCATGCCGATGCGCTGCAGCTCCTGCTGCCGCCCGGCTTTGTGCTGGCCGCCCTGGGTGAAGCGCACCTCCAGCAGCGCGCGGTAGGCCGCTTCCTCCAGCGCCGAGGCCTTCTCGCGAAGGCAGGTGGTCTCGCGCTCCTGGAAGTCGGCCGAGACCTGGTCGCGGATGTCCTTTTTGAAGCGGCGGATGACCAGGCCCTTGCTGCGGAAGTCTTCGGGCGTGTAGTGGTCGGGGTCGGAAATGGCCGTCGGGTCGAGCAGGCTCATCAGCGACGCGAAGCTGCGTGCCGAGCCATCGTGGGGCGTGGCCGACAGCAGCACCAGGGTGTCGGACCGGGTGGCCAGCAGGCGCGCCAGGCGGGCCCGGCGCGACAGGCCCGATTCACCGGCGCGGGCCGCGACGTTGTGGCACTCGTCGATGACGATGATGTCCCACCAAGCGTTCTCCAGATAGTTGCGGTACTCGAGATTGCTCTTGAGCGTGTCGATGGAGATGATGCTGCGGTCGAAGTGGTTGAACGGGTTGTGATTCGCCGGGATGCGGTTGCGCACCCGCGCCAGCCCCACCGAGTCCAGCCGCACCAGCGGGATGGAGAAGCGGCTCCACCATTCCTTCTGGAACTGGGTGAGCATGGCCTTCTGGGTGACGACCAGGATGCGCTTGCCGCGGCCGCGCTGGATGAGCTCGGTGGCCAGCACGCCGGCCTCCAGCGTCTTGCCCAGGCCCACCGCGTCGGCAATCAGGATGCGCGAACGCGGCTGACGCAGCGCCTGTAGCGCCGGGTCAAGCTGGTAGGGCACCAAGTTCATCACCCCGCGGTGGCCCAAGTGGATGCGCTCGTCGTTCGCGACACTGCGCCGACGCATGCTCTCCAGGTACAACAGCGAGGCGGTGTAGGTGGGGCTGTCGTCGGCGACCAGCCGGGTCTCGGCCGGGTCGAGCACCTCAATCTGGTCTTCCAGCTCGGTCAGGAACAGCGCGTCGCGGCCACGGACGAGCTCGGACACGCCGTCGCAGGTGAGAAGCCATCCCCCGTCGGTGGAGGGGTCGACGCGTCGAATCAGCCATTCCTCGTCGCGGATGACGACGCGGGCGCCAGGGGCGAAAGCAAGCATGCTCAGGACTTCCGGGGTTTGTTCTGTTTCTTCCGGGAAGGAGCAGGCGCGGAACTGGTGCGCCGGATGCCTTGCATGCCTCCCTGCCGGTATTTGCCGGCTTTTTTTCAGCTTATACCTTGTATCGCGGGCACGAAATTCGCACCAAAGGTTGGACCTTCAGCCGCAGGCTTTGCAGTGGGTCTTGCGGACCGGTTCTCACATGTGCCTCAACGCTCCGGCTATCTGCGCTAGGTCGCTACACGGTTCTCCAGGACAACTCTTGAAGGACAACCATGTACATAGACCAAAGCCAGTACCCCCAGCTCTCCCAGAGCGCCTACCTGCCCTTGATGCGCCACTGCGACCGCGCGCGTTACGCCGAGCTGCTGAGCCCGGGACAGGCTGCCGAGATGGCCGCCGAGCACGGCACCACGCACATCCCCGGGTGGGTGCTCTTTGCCGAGCTGTCGCGCGCCGACATCGAGCTGCTCACCCAGGGCAGCAAGCTGCGCATGCGCTTGGTGGTGCAGGACTTCGAGCCCGGCCTGCCTGTGGTGGCGCTGTCGGTGGAGGCCGAGGGCATGCAGTTCATCTGGGCGGTGCCCATGTGGGAGACCAACGCCATGGACTGGCTGCGCAGCAGCATCGACCGCGGCCAGTTCGGCCTCGTGCTCACGGCCACGGACGACACCGTGACCGCGTCGTTCGAGACCGGGCAATCCGCGATGCGCGATGCCGAGGCCCTGCTGCGCGCGGCCACCGTGGACGATGCGCCCCAGGGCGATGCCCACCTGTACAGCATGCTCAGCGCCGGTCTGCAGTTGATGAACGGCGGCCTGTCGCTGGGCCCCGCGGCATCCGCGGCGCAGGCGCCAGGCGCCACCCCGCGCGACCTGCGTGTGATGGTGGCCGGCCGGGGCGCCAATGCCGTGCGGCTGATGGAAGTCTTTGCGGCCTCCACCCAGGTGGCGCAGATGCTATTGCCGCTGGGCGACCAGGCCATGCACTGAACCATGCACCAAGGGCCGCGCAGCGGCTGATTCACAGAGGGGCGGCCGACCAGGCTGCCCCTCTTCTTCTTTGGCTTTGGGTTGAGTGACGTGTGCACCGCGGCTGGCGTCTCGGGCATCTTGCCGCGCGGCAAGATGGCTGAGCACGTGCACGATGTCGGCTCGATACGGTGCTGTCGGCCGTGTCCAAGCCCAGGCCGTCTACCCGACTCGAGCAGGTCAATCCAACCCAGATTCGGGTTTGAGTGACGCGCCCGCCGTGGCGAGGGCTCCTCATCTTGCCGCGCGGCAAGACCGCCCGGCGGGGCTGGGCAAGGTGGGGGCCACAGGCGCCATCTCCCCGGCCAGGGCCCCATACGCCAAGGCAGGGACGGGCACGGCTTGCCCGGCCCAACCCTGGCAAGCAGTTCTTCTATTAAGAAGTCATACCGACCTCGTCATTTCGCGGCAAGTCCTTGTCAGCGTTCAGTCTTTTCCAGAACGGGTGACCGCCATATGACGAGCTGGGGTCCGCGAAACGCCCAGGGCTCGTCATTTCGCGGGCTGCAGGCTTGCCCGGCGTGGGGGGTGGTTGGTGTCGGCCGCCGGTGGACGGCCTCAGCTGGGCGGGCTGCGGTGCCGAAGTTGCCGACCGGCGGGTGACCTGGGCCACCGCGGGCCCCAGCTCCACACTCCACCGCTGCAGCTCGCTGATGCCCTTCAGCGCCGCCTTCACGTCTTGCGGCCGGCGCTTGCGCGTGGTGGGCGACACCACCTCGCCGGTGTCGGGCCACAGCCGGTCCACCAGCGTCCCATAGCCCACCGAGAGGGTCTTGCCGGCGCCCAGGCAGGTCGACAGGAAGGCGTGCACCAGCATGGCGGTCTGCGAGCGCAGTGCCAGCCGCTCAGACAAGAACAGCTGGGCATAACCCGGCGCCAGAATGGCGGCGGCCAAGCGGTAGTTCAGTGCCACATGCACGCGCTGGTCGTCACCCACCAGCCAGCTCACGAGGCGGCAGGAGTGTTCCTGTCGGCTGGCCGCCACGCGCTCCCACACAGTCACTTCGCACAGGCGCTGCAGAGACCGCCGCCGGGTCTGGTTCACAGCACCGCCGACACTGGCTGAGCCACAGCGGCGGTGCAGTTCGCTCCATGAGCAGTTGAGCATCAAGGTGGACGGCACTTGACCCGTGGACTCGGTGGCGCTGACACACAACCCGGACCACAGCAAGCTGCCGACCTCGCTGCGGTCGGACTCAAGAAGGTGGTGCGCCGCCGGTTGCCGGCGGTACTGCTCCTGCGCCAGTTCCAGCAGCACCAGCAGCAGCGTCTGCTCCGGCACACCCAGCGCCTCGCGGGCGCTGAAGCGCAGCGTCGTGCCGGCGTACACGACGGTCTCGTTGAGGGTCGGCCGGGCAACGCCGTCCTTGGGCATCGGGCGGAACAACTGGCACAGGCCAAACGGCTGGGCGAGGCGAACGACACGCGGCGATACCGCCGCGGCGCCAGAGGGCTTGCGCTTCATGCCACCTCCGACGCCGGCAGCAACACGCCATGCGGTCCGCGCCGCAGCAACATCGTCTCAGGCGTGGCGATGTAGTTGGCCTTGGGGATATCCAGAAGCACGTGCTGGTGCAGCGCACCGTCGCGCAGGCCATGCTGCATGGCCGTCTGCCGTGTCGGGCGGCTGAGGTTCAGCTGCCAGCGCACGGCATTGGTCAGCGCCGTCGAGCCTCGACCGGCATCGGCCGTGTCGCCGTAGCCGTTGAGGGCGGCGGCACGGCTGGTGTGGTGCACCAGCAGCCAGGCAGCGCCCGTGACACGCGCGTAGCGCTTGATGTGCCGCACCAGGGCGCCCATCGCCGCCGAGTCGTTCTCGTCGGCGTTGTGGAACTCCCGAATCGGGTCTAGCACGACCAGTCGCGCACCGCGGCAGGCCTGCAGCAGCAGGTCACCTGCGGCTGTCTTCTCCAGGCCGTCGCTGAGCAGGTTCACCTGTTCTTCGCCCGCCAGCGAGTGGATGACCAGGTTCTGACTCAAGAGGGCCAGGGCTCGGTCCGGGTCGATGTCGAGACCGCCGAGCTGAACGCTGGCGATGGCCTGCAGCCGCCCCCACACCACCTCGGCCAGTTCTTCGGCCAGGACCAATACGACACGCTCGGGCTGCTGCGGTCGCACGGGCGTACCACCCACCAACCCGCCCATCGCGCCACCGAACAGGGGCGTCCCGGTGGCCTTGGCGATGGCCACCTGCAGCATCAACATGGTTTTGCTCACCGCTCCCGGGCCCACGCCGAGGCCAACCGTCTTGGCCAGCAGACCGGGCAGCACCTCGTCCAGCGGCGGCGGCGGGTTGCGCAGCATGAAGGCCACGTCCAGCGCACGCGAGAAGGGGTTCTTCAGTGGTTCAGCCACGGCGCGGGCCCTCCACACGCTGGGCCAGCCAGGCCTGCACGTCGGCCGTGCGCCAGCGCAGCAGCCGGGTGCCCGGGATGAGAAGGCGCGGCGGCACGGCGGCGGGGTTGCGGCGCAGGTCCTTGCGGACGGTCTCCGGGCTCCGGCCCAGGAGATTGGCAAGGTCCTGCAGTTCGAGGACGGGTTTGAAGAGATGGGGGTCAGACATTCAAGGCTCCACACCGGTGGTCGGAGCACGAGCGCGACCGGTAGCGCTGCCTCATGCCCGCTGGCGCCCGGTCTGGGCCTCAGCTGGCACGTGTAGGCCGCTGGTTTATTCCTTCCGTCACACCAGGATGCGAGGTATGTCGACGCCGGTGGAGCCGGTGGGCCTGCCCTTCTCGAAGGAGTTGGCCGGGCGGTTTGAGATGGACGGTTGACAAGAGAGAGGACGGCAACGGCTGGCATGTCTCAGCCGTTGCCGTCCCCGGCAGCGGTCCTCCCTGACGCGCAGGAGTGCCTCAGCACTCGTCGAGTTTGACGCTTTTGACGACTTTTGCTACACCGGGTCCCGTCCGGTGAGGTCCACCATGCCTACGTTCGTCCGCACTCCGCCGTCTGCACCCGTCGAGAACCAGCTACTCGCGGGGCTCCACCTTGCACTGGGCGCCTTCTCCAAGGACCTGACCGCTCGGCTCGTTGCCCATGTCCACGCACAGCTTGGAGCGGCGAAGCCGTCGCGCAAGTCGGTCGAGAAGGTGGTGGCCGAGAGCGTTCCAGTGTTGTTGGAGCAGGCCTTCGTCACGAGTTTCCTGTCAGGCAAGGAGCATGCGCGGGAGCACCGTGCGTTCCTCTCTCATGTGCTGTCGGCAGCCGAGCTTCAGGCCACGGTTGGCAAAGACTGGACGGCGCTCATGCAAGCATCAGGCGCGTCCAAGGCAGCCTCGAGTGCCGATGAGGATGAGGAACTCACGAGCGAGGCTGCTTCAAAGCTCCTGCACGTCTCGAGGACGCATCTCAACACGCTTGCCGACTCGGGCGCCCTCGGAGTCGTTCGTCGAACCGACGGCGGCCACCGCCGAATTTCGAAGGCGGCGCTGCTCAAGTACAAGGCTCTAAGCAAGGAGCGCCAGTCGAAGGGCCTGAACGCGATGGTGGCGGCGAGCCAGAAGCTTGGTCTGTACGACGCTGAGCTCGAGGGCCTCCCTATCAAGGCGGACCGGACAGTTCGTTAGCTCCTTCCCGGAAAAGCCGGAACCCAGTAAGCAGGTCCCCTCGTCTGGAGACCCGGATTCACGAAACGACAATCGCAGTTCCGAAATTTGCCTTCGGCAAGGGTTGAACTTGCTCGGGGTGCCTAGCTGAATCAATGACATAGGTCGGTTTGTTTCTCTCACCGGTCCTGCCCCTGACGGCGACGGGGTTTAGCTCTCTCACTACTGCCGTGGTCATCGCCAAAGAAAAGGGGCGAGCCACGGCCCGCCCCTTCAATCAACGATGGAACACGATGGTCCGGCAACCGTTGCCAGCCCATCCGCCCCTTCGGTCAACCCCGTCAGCCCACTGCAACCAGGTCGCGGTGACCGCGCACGGCCTCGGCTTCCGACTCGTCGTGAATCATGGCCGCGCGCTGCAGCCACCGCACCAGTTCGGGCAACTGGCAGGCGCCCAGCAGGTCGTGGCCGGTGCACTCCTGGTACATCGCCACCAATGACTGCTTGGCGTCAAGGCTGAGCCCGGACATGTCGGCAGGCAGGATGTGGCGGGCGGCAGGGTCGTCGAGCATCCGGGCCATGGCCCGGTCGATGGCGTCCTGCAACGGCTCCCTCGGGTGAACGAAGTCGCTCATCGGAATCCGTCCAGCCACCATCTTGACGACGACTGGCGGCACGCCCAGGTAGTTGGCGCAGCGCACGGCAAAGTCGTCGCTGATTTGGCGAACCTGACGGATACCGCTGCGCAGCTGGTTGATATACCCGTAGGTCACGCCCAGCGCGGCCGCCATCTCTCGGAACTCCTGCCCTCGGCGTCGGCACTCGTCATACAGCCAACCGATGAGCGGGCCGCCCTCGGTGGCGTAGAGACGGGTGACGCGTTGCGCGGGGGTTTCCTGGGGATGGCCGGTGTGGCTCTTGCGATGCATGGCATCAATGTCCTGTTGCGCATGCATGTGCATGCACTACGTATAGCGACCTCGCACAAGGTTCGGCACGGCGTCGCCCACGTTGGCGGCAAGTGGGGCGAGGGCGACCAAATGGGTAACGCTCAACGCTGACGGCTCTTGGCAAAGCCACGGTCCTGCAGAGCCCTCATCAGACTGCCGCCAACCGCGTCACCGTCGGTGCCGCAGACGGCTTCGTAGATGTCCGACCAGAGCCGATAGGGCCTGGTCGACCGCACGCCGGTCTCCGGCGCACGGCCATACGCTCCACCGCGGACGGCGGCCGCTGCGGCGCGGATGCTGACCAAGGCGTCCTGCAGCGGGTCAGCGCGCTTATCTGGTGCCCGGGGGGTCTCAACCGGGTCGATTACCTGCACCTTGGCCAAGGCCTCGCTCACGTCCATGACGCGCTGACGGTGGACTCGACGGCTCCGGCTGCGTTCGGCAGCTTCGCTGGCCAGACGACCGGCCTCGGCCAGTCGCCACAGCGGGTCGGCTTCGTGGAGCTCGGCCTCGCGTCGGGCACGCTCGGCAGCCTCCCGGGCCGGTCGGCAGATGGTGGCCTCGATGTAGGCGCGTTCACCTTCGGTCAGCTTTGCCGCCAGGTCATCAGGCAGCACGAAAGCATCGCGGCGGATGCTGCCGACAAAGGTCTGCAGCGAGTAGCCGTGCGTGTTGTCGCGGGTGCCTTTGCGCACCCAGGTCGAACGGTAGAGGTAGGCGGTCTGGCCGCGGGTCTTGGTGTGCATGGTGGTCTCCGGAGAGGTTGAGGGAGACCCCGTGTAGTGACTCGGTGTCACGGTCCAGCTGTCACAGCTGCTGGCGGGCGTTGCAGGGTCTTGCCGCGCGGCAAGACGGGGACGTTTGCGGGCGTGGCAACGCCGGCGAGGTGACCGGGGCACTGCGGCTACGACCTGATGGGACCAATCCCTGGTAAAGAGCCTGGCAGTACCCTCGGCATCGAGCTGAACGGCTTCTTCGAACGTCGGGCCCGACGGCACCGTGCGTCCGCACCTTGACCTCACCAGCCGGCGGACGGACCGGCGTTCAGCCGGTGTCTATGGCGACAGCGCTGCGGCGTGCACGAGGAGTCGGCTGTCCTCGGACGCTGGCCTGCGGGCGCACAGTTGCTCGCGACCGGGCCGGCAAGGCGGTGCGAACCGCCGCCGACCCAGCGCAGGTCGACCTCGGCACCACGGGCGCCGCCTGCGGCGCCTGCCTGGTCGGGCCCCCGGATGCGGGCGATGAACGCCTGGCACCCCGCGTCCGGGGCAAGCCAGGGCGGCACGACCTGCCGCAGACACAGTTGGGCAAGCCGCCCCTGTTGGCACGTCCACCCTTGAAAAACACGTTCTCGGGGCGGCGGCGGTTCGCACCGGCGAAGCCGGCGGACAGCACAGTGGCCTTGAGGGACGTCGCGACGAAAGCGTGACCGACGCGCGCCCCCAAGGCGTGCGAGGCCGTACGAGGGGAACACACATCTGCCCCCTGCCCTCGGGCGGCCGCTCGGCCAGCACTCGAACACACCCACGTCACCCCGGCAGCGGCGAGGTGGGCAGGCTATGCCCAGCGGGTGCCACGCCTGACGCGCGCTGGTGGCTACACGACAGAACCGGCCGCTGCCGTCGTCCGCATCGATGAGCGGTCAGCGGCTCCCGAAAACCTGTTCGCGAGAGCCGACCTCATGCACGCACACCCCAGGGACACTGGTCCCGACATCACTGACACGCCAACCGCTGCCCCTGCGGCAACCTCCATGTCCGCGCGGGGCGGTAACGCGGGTAACACCGTGGCGACTGTTGCCGCCGCCGAAGGGCATCTGGCCAGCTGCCCGACGGGTGCACTGACGCCGTCACCCGCTGACACTGCGCCGCTGCCACCTGGAGGCACATCGCCACTGCCCACGCCGTCGCGACCTGGCCCGAAACGGGGGCTGTCGAGCCAGCTTTCGACCGGCCAGCTGCAGGCGCGCAGCTGGACCATCGCGCTGTCGCTAGCGAACCGCTTCCGGGTCATCCGCACGCTCGACGTTGCCGTCGCGTGTTACCCCGAGCGGCCGTTCAAGACGGCCTTGGCCGCTGCGCAGCGCGCCGTGCGCGGCCTGGTGAAGGCGCAGCTGCTCAGGCGCTACAAGTCCGCGCGGTTCCAGACCATCTACGGCCTCACCAGCCAGGGGGCCGCATGGCTGGCCGACCGCGGCATCGAGGCCCAGGCATCGGTGCGTCGGGTGAGCGACATGACGAACCCGGAGCACCTGCTGTGGGCCCAGTGTCTGGTGCTGTGTGCCGAGCAGCGTGGGCTGCAGGCGATGACCGAGCGCAAGTTGCTGGAGAAGCTCAATGAGGGCGCGGAGCCGGGTGCCCCCATGCGTGGCGGCCTGCTGATGGCCACGGCCACGGTGCGCGGCAAAGCCCGCCGCCTCTGGCTGCGGCCCGACGCCGTGGTGCTGGAGGCTGACGGACTGACCGCCATCGAGGTGGACTGCAGCGCCCGCGGCTCGCAGCGGGCAGCGTCGCTGTGTGCCGAGGTGCTCTCCATCGGGCGGTCCACAGCCTTGGGCGCCGTGCTGCGCCGGGTGGTGGTCTTCTGCCGTACGCCGCGCATCCGGCATCGTGTGAGCGCCACCTTGGCCGCACTGAAGCGGGAGCTTGACGTCCTCAGTCTGGAAGAAGGCCGTTGTCAGCTCAAGACGTCCACGCAGCCGGACGAGTACGAGGTATGGAAGGCCATCGACACGCCGATGGGTCACGGACGCTCGGCGCTGCGCGAACGCGTGGTCGGCCACGTCATCGTGCAGGACCTGCCGGTGTGGCTGCCCAAGTACCGAGCTGACGCGCAACTGCAGCACTCGGCCGCCGGCTGGTTCGGCGACAACTACCTGCCGTGGCGACGACCGGTGTGCGATGGGACATGGGCCATGCCGTCGAGCCCCCTGGTGCGCTGTTCTTTGAGCGCTCGGTCTGGCTGAAACGGGTCGAACTCAGTGAACAGGCGCCCTCCAGCAAGCCAGACGCGCGGCCTTACAGGTCTTCGAAGGCGGTACCTGGCGTCCTGCCCTGCTTGGCATCGTCTATCGCCGCCGCAGTCGTCGGGTTCGGCGGCGGCAGCGCCGCTGCAAAGAACATAGGCAGTGCCTTGTGCGCCAGGTCGAGCTCCCTGACTCCCGGGTAGTGACGCAGGAGTTGCCGCGCCAGGCAACGAATCTCATCGGGCACGCCGGGTGTCGATTCAGACGAGGTCAGCTCATCCAGGAACTGCCTTGTCTCCAGCAAGGCACGGGTTCGTTCGTAGGGCGTGGTCATCTTGGCTTTCCTCGGCGACCCGGTCGATTCTGGCAGGCGGTCTGGGCAGCTTCGGAGAACACGTTCTCTGATGTCGCAAGGCTGCGCTGACCATGCTCACGCGAGTGGAGCCGGTCCTCGACTCGGCATGCTGAGACGTCGCTACATGTGTTGCGCATTTCCGCGCACACGAGATGCGAGCGCCAGCAAAAGCGCACTGAGACTCGGCGGAGCCGGTTTGACGGACGTTGCTACACGTCGTGACGGAGCTGTTCCGTCAGACACGAGGACACTGCATGCAAGTATTTGGAAACGTCGCCACCCAGCCCGAGCGCAAGCGCAGCAAGACCACGAACAAGGACTACTACGAATTTCGCTTGGCAGAGAGCCAGCGCGGGGCCAACGCCGACACCTGCTGGTACTCGGTGAGGGTGATGAAAGAGGACAAGCCGCAGTTCGACAAGGGCGACTTCGTCAAGGTCACCGGCAGACTCAAGACCGATTTCTATCTGTCACGCGAGGGCAAGCCCACCGGGACCCTGCTCATCATCGCGTTCGAGGCGGCCAAGATTGCCAAGCCGGCCTCGTCCTCTGTCGCCACCGAGGTCACCAGGTAACGAGTCCTCTCCCGCACACGCCTGCACGTCGAACCGGGGAAGACCATAGACCATTCGGCCCCCGCCAGCAGATGCTGCGGGGGCCATTTTCTGGCGCCTGCCATCGCCTCTTCCACTCGCCTCGCTCGCGCCAGAGTGTCTGCATACCCGCCATGCGATAAGCGGCGCGCAGGTGTTCGTCGCGCGCCTTCCGTCCGCATCGGAGAAGCAGCCCCAGCGACATGTTCGATGTCATGAAGCACCAGACACCCTTGACGACCCATCGGTCTGCAGGCGCTGGGCGAGCGGACCGTCTTTGTCGATGCCCGTCGACGCCTGCGAGGAGAACCATGTCTGATGCCATCAAGTTCACCCCCAGTCCGGTGTTCGACCGCGCGGCTTCCGCGCTCGACCTCGCCATCGAATCGTTCTGGTTCAACCAGTACCCGGCCGAACAGGCAGCCAAGCTCGAAGGCCGCATCAAGATGGCGGCGAAGCTGCTCGCCAAGCTTGCCAACCTCCAGCACAGTCATGCTCTTGAGGTCGTCGCTCAGGCCTTGCGGTTTCCATCGTGGCATCACCTGTCGGCCCACCTGACCAGCGCCCAGGCCTTCGAGAAGGGTCTGTTGCCCGCGGGGTGGCTGGACGCCTTGGCGGGAGCTGTCGTGCTGACAGTCCAGGCCGAAGACGACGTGGCCATGCCGGCTGCACAGCTCGAGGCACTGGAACAGCTCGGGGAGACCCTGGCGATGCTGACCGACACCCCGAAGCAGCACGTGCTCGACGGCGTCTCGGCTGCGCTTTGCGGTGGGCGCAGCTGGCAAGCCGTGCGACGGCGCAGCCCGCTGTACGCGCTGGAGCCGCTCTACCGCTTCGTGGTGTACCCGAAGGATGCCGAAGGCGGCAGCGGTGGCAGCTTCGAGGAGAGCCCGGCCTGCAGCCAACTCGTCGAGCAGTTGGACGAACAGTGGCAAGGCTATGACGAATTCACCAAGCCCCGGAAGAAGCAGGCCAGGCGATGGGTCGAGTCCACGCTGGCGGCACAACCTGGATTCTTGGAGGCAGGACTTGCCTTGGCCTGGATGCAGCGCGAGGCCAAGGAGGCAGAGGCGCTGACGACAGCGAACCGTTTCGTCCGACTGGCCGAAGCGCTCATGCCCAAAGGCTACAAGGGCCATGTTCGATGGGGACATCTCGGCAACCGCGTCTATCACCGCCTGCTCTGGCTGCAGATGTCCCTCAACCACGATGCAGGGCTCGGCGCGGCGGCAGCGAAGGTCGCCCGCAAGATGCTTCGCTTGAACCCCGGCGACAACCTCGGGGTGCGCTACGTGCTGCCGTTCCTTCAGCTCGAGCATGCCAACCTGGTAGCCGCGAAGCGCTCGCTCAAGGCGCTCGAATCGGAGTCGGGACTGACGGCCAGCGCGACACGAGCCTTCGTCGCATTCGCGCTCGACGACCTCAACACTTTTCGACGCGAGCTGACCGAGGCCTTGTTCACATTGCCGATGCTGCGGGCATTCCTGCTCAACGACCCGAAGGCGCTGCCGAAGGACGAACCAGGCTACCGGTCCGTGCAGCCGGACATGGACACCTTCGCCGAGTTCGCCTGGCCCAGCTACTGCATCCTGCCCGGTCTGCGTGCCGCGTGCCAGGCCTTCCTCGCCGAACCCGTTGTGCTGCAGACGGAGCGGGAACTGCGCACCTACTGGTCGGCCTACTGGCCGACCCGCGGCGACCCTGCTCGGCCCCGAGTGGGAAGCCATGAGGGCTGGGAGCAACTGCTGACCGAGTGCATCGACCGCGTCGCTCGTTGCGGACCGGCCCACGTAGCGCGATGACCACCGCATTCGACACCGAGTCCAGTCCTGAAGGTCATCGCGACGCGCAGCACGGCAGGCCGGGCGACGCGCTGCACGAGAAGCACCGCGAAGTCCAACGCCTTCTCGGTCGCTGCATGCTGCGCCTGCAGCAGTACGAGCGGCTGATGAAGACCCTCCTTGCCCACCACGAGTTGGCGGGGCCCGTCGACACGCTGGAAGCGCAACGGGCCTCCCGGGTCGACAAGCTGGCCGACAAGAGCCTTGGGACGCTGGTGAAGGCCTTGTTCGAGTCCTACGCGGTGGTCGACGACTGCGAGCGCGACCTGCTGCCCGAAGGCAAGACGCCGACCGACCGGGTGGCGATGGCCTTCAGCCAAAGGATGGTCATGGCGCCGGAGAGGCTGGCGCAGGCCCGTGCTGCGGTCGAGGACCTGGTCGCGATGCGCAATCAGCTCGTGCACCACCTCATCGACCGCTTCGACCTTTGGAGCGACGACGGTTGCGCGGCTGCGGCCCGTCATCTGGAAGCCTGCTACGAGCGCATCGACCAGCACTTCGGTGAGCTGGCAGGCTGGGCGCGGAGCATGGACGAGGCTCGGGCGCTGATGGCATCCTTCACCCAGTCCGATGCCTTCCGTGAGCTGGTCGTCAACGGCATCGCACCGGATGGCAGCTTCGAGTGGCCTGTCAGCGGCATCGTCGGGGTGCTCCGGAAAGCCGAGCAGCACCTGTCGGAAGGCGGCTGGACGCGGCTTGACCGCGCGCGCGAATGGATGGCGTCGACCCATCCCGAACAGACGCCGCAGAAGTACGGCTGCCGGGCCTGGCCGCAGGTGCTCAGCGAGTCGCGCCAGTTCGACCTCGAGTACCGCGTCGGCGAGGATGGCCGGAAGTTGGCGTGGTATCGCGCGCGGGCCCTGCGGAGCGTGCGGGGCGCCAGGACAGAACGGGGCGGACGGGGCGACAAGGTCGCGAAGGGCCAGCCCTGAGCCACGCCGTGTGGCCGCTGCTTGAGGGGCGCCCGTGCGTCGAGCTACCATCCGCAGGCGTTGGAGGGGTGTCAGTAAAAGTGTCAGTAAAACGACCCCAAAAACGTGTCGATTGCTGTCGCGCGAAGTCGGACGCAGTCGGCTAAGTTGTTGATTTTCCTAGGTCTTGTGCTCGTGTGTCGCAGGCTCTGCGACCCTGGAAGCCCGCTGTTAATCCGTAGGTCCCTGGTTCGAGCCCAGGTCGGGGAGCCAAATCAGATGAAGGCCCAGTCGCGAAAGCGACTGGGCCTTTTGTCTTTCTGGGTGCGCCGGGAGCGACCTGTCGCCAAAGCACGGGCTCGCGCACAGCGTGCCCATTGACCTTGAGAGGCACAGCCTGCCCGCTCCAACGCAAAAGGGCCGGACGCTCGCGCATCCGGCCCTTTTTCAGGTGACGGGGATCACCTCATGCGCCCGTGCTCACCAGCAGCAGGGCAGCAGTTCGGCGCAGCAGGCTGCGCCGGCGATGCAGCAGGTGGCTGCGAAGGCGGACACGGAAAAGGCCGAAGCGCCGAGGGCCGCGAGGGCCTTGACGGTGAAAGACTTCATGGTGGAACTCCGAAAGGGTTTGAGACGTGGGGACGGTGGGATCGGCCCGTCTCAGTCCGGCGGGCTCCAGGGTGGGGTGGGCAGGGCAGGCGTCGGGCTGGGGGCCGCGGGCTGCGCCTTCTCCATCTGGCCTGCCTGAGGCTTGGGGGGAGGGGCCGAGGGCAGCGCGGGGGCGGTGGCGCAGGCGGCGCATCCCTGGCCGGCGCCATGCACGGCACAGCAGCTTGCCTCTGTGTCGCCGCAGCATGCCGTGATCGGTGCCGCCACGGCACCCAGGCCGATCCACGCGAGCAGCGCAACCGCCACCCATTTGCCGAGGATCGTGCGAAAGCTATCCATGGCCGCAAGATAGCGCGGATCCGCGGGGCCCGAGGGACAGCCCCCCAACAGCCGACCCGGCGGGATGGACAGGCGGGCGGGCAGGCTGGCCACCCGTCGGCCCCCCTGCCGCCAGCCCTTCAGCGCCGCCCGAGGCGCAGGGGCCATGCCGGCCGGTGTCGCCAGGCCAGCAGGCCCAGGGCGGCGAGCGCCGCCACCCAGCGCAGGTCGGTGGGCGTGGGCTGTTTGCGCGCCAGGGCGGGGTCCAGCACGGCCTCGACCAGGGCGGTGTCGCTGCCCAGGCGGCGGTAGCCGAAGCCCAGCAGCTTGGCGACGGCCTTGAGATGCTCCTCGCGCAGCTCCGACAGGTGTTCGGTGCTCTGGCCGACCGGCCGGTCGGCCCGCTGCACCACTTCGTCGGCCGCCCAATGGCCGGCCGGCTGGCCTTCGCGGGTGGTCTTGGGGATGGGCTGGGGCAGTTCGCCACCCACGCCGATGAGCAGGCCACCGACCTCGCCTGCGGTGATGTCGCCCATGGGCGGCGGGGTGTTGCCGGCCATGGGCGGGGCCTCGTGGCCGTCGGTGAAGAAGAGTACCCGGGTGCCTTCGTCGACATTGCGGGCGGTGCGGATGCTCCAGGTCACGCCCTTGGCGATGTTGCTGGCATTGGCCCAGCGCATGCGGCCATCGATGGCGTCGAGCGCGGCGAGCAGGTCTTCGTAATGGCTGCACACCTCCACCGGCAGCATCAGCGGCAGGGTGCGGTAGTCGGCAAAGATGGCCCAGCCCACGCGCGATCCGCAGGGCAGGCGCGGCAGCAGTTCGCGCACAGCGGCACGGGCGGCGTCCAGGCGGCTGAGGCTGCGGCCGTCGCGGACCATGTCCTCGACGTCCATGCTCTGCGTCAGGTCGAAGGTGACCAGGTAGGTGACGCGGGGCCGCTCCAGTGTGATCGGCGGCAGCGCCAGGGCCAGAGCCAGCAGCAGCACGGCCCCGGCCAGGGCATGCTCGCGACGCCACAGGGCGCGAAGCTGGCCCCCCAGCATGCCGGGTTGGCGCCAGCTCACGGCAGGTCCCCGGGTTCCATGCCGCGCAGCATGATCTGCCGGCGCTCGACGGGCACATCGTCCTCGGCGGCCAGGGCCTCTTCCAGCTCGGGGGCCAGGCGCAGGGCGCGTTCCAGGTTGTAGCGGGCATCCCAGTCTTCGGGCGCGACGCGCAGCAGGTCGCGGTAGCGCTGCTTGGCCAGCTCGACCAGGGGCAGGGCTTCGTCGCCGCCCTGGGCCAGGGCCTGGCGCAGGGACAGGTTGCCGAGGTTGAAGAGCGCCTGGCGGCTCAGCGCACTGTCGGCCGCGGGGCCGGCGCTGCGCAGCACGCTGCTGTAGGCCTTGAAGGCCGCCTCATGCGCCCCGGCGGCGGCCAGCGCAGTGGCCCGGGCCAGGCGCAGCTCGACCGGATCGTCGCTCGAGGGCAGGACAGGCCGGGCCAGGTCGACCGGGGCCTCCAGGGCGGCACGCAGGCCGGTGTTCATCCGCTCGGCCTGGTCCAGGCGCAGGGCCTGGGCCAGGGCCAGGGCGGCGCAGGCCAGGGCCAGGCCGCCAAAGATCGCGTGTGCGCTGCGTCGTCTCATGCCGGCGTCCGAAGCTCGGGGGCGGGCGGCCGGGGCCAGGCCTGCAATTGCAGCGCGCGGCAGACCAGCAGGCCCAGGGTGCTGAGCAGGGCCAGCAGAAAGAAGGCGCTGCGGTAGTCGCTGCGCGGAAGCCGCCGCTCATAGACCAACGGCAAGTTCTGCTGGCGGTCGATCTCGGCCATGGCATTGGCCATCATCTGCGCGTCGTCGGTCTGGTAGAGCCGGTAGGGCGTGGCGAGCGAGCCGAAGAAGGTGTGCAGCGCCAGTTCCTCGGCCGAGTCATAGCTGCCACCGCTCTCCTGCGTGAGGTCCGGCGAATTGGGATTGCTGCGGATGTAGACCCAGTACAGGCCGATGCGCTCGCGGGCCAGGCCGGCGCGGATGCGCTCGCGCGTCGGCTCGTCGAGCTGGGCGCCGCCGTCGGACACCACCAGCACGATGCGGCTGCCGGCATAGGGCCGGCCGCTGAAGGCCTCGATCGCCGCCAGCAGGGCCGTGCCCATGCGCGTGTCCGGCAGGCCGCGGCCGATGCCGGTGGCGGCCAGGGCCGCCTGCACCAAGGCATGGTTGTCGGTGAAGGGCACGATGGGCATGGCGCGGGTGCTGAAGGCGATGAAGGCAAAGCGGTCCTCGGGCCGCTTGGCGACGAACTGGCTGAGCAGGCCGCGCACCACCTCGCTCTTGCTGGGCAGGCTGTTGAACTGGCCGCCCGCCTTCACGTCCTTGGGAATCACATTGGCGTCCATGCTGCTGCTGCGGTCCATCAGGATCAGCAGCTCGGCGCCCCGGCCGCTGCGCAGCTCGGAGCCACCGTCGCGGCCGGGGCCGGCCAGGCCGATCACTGCAGCGACCAGGGCCAGCACCGCCAGGACCTGGCCCAGCCGGTCGACGAAGCGGCCCAGGCGGTCCGCCGGCAGCCAGGCAATGGCCGGGAAGGCCAGGTCATCGGCCGGCCGGCGCTGCAGGGGCAGCAGGGCCAGCGGCAGCAGAAGCAGCCACAGCGGCTGGGCGAAATCGAAGCCTTGCATGCTGCGCTCAGAAGGTGTGAATGGACCGGCCGTGTCCGAGCAGGTCGGCCGGAGTCGTCCCATCAAGGCGCAAAGCACAGCCGTAGCCCGTGCTACGGCGAGCATTTGCAAGGCCGAGGGGGCGGCTCCGGGCGGCATGAGCGGGCATGGCAGGTCCGTTCACACCTTCTCAGTCTGCAGTCTGCTTCTCGACCTGCCGCAGGGCCAGGGCCAGGGCGCGCAGGCTCGGGTCGGGCCGGGCCGAGGCCGCGCCGAAGAAGCGCGCATTGGAGGCCGCGAAGAAGGCCTCCAGCTCGGCATGCAGCGGCTTCCAGGCCGGCCGCTCCTCAACCAGCCGCGCCAGGCTGGCGGCATGCACCACCCGGCCGGCGCTCTGGTTGATGGCCTCGTGCAGGGCCTGCCAGTCGTCCAGCCGGCTGCCGTCGGCGCGGCGCAGGCGGGCGCTGGCGCGTGCGAAGGGCAGGGTCTGCGCCTCGCGCCACTGCTGCAGGGTCCACCAGCCCAGCCAAGCCAGCAGCACCGCCGCCAGGGCCGCCAGGGCCGCCTGAAGGGCCTGGCGCGGCGCGGCGGTGTCGCGCAGGGCCACCAGGCGGTCGGGCTGCAGGGCCGGCAGCTCGCTGCCCTCGGCGGGGCTCAGGGGCCCCAGGCTCACCGGCCAGGCCGGCACGGCCAGGGTCGGCCCCGCGGTGGTGGGCAGGCTCAGGGCCGGCAGGCGGATCATGCCCAGGCTGGGAGGCGCATTGATCACCTGGTAGTCGATGCGCAGCCACTGCACGCCCTGTGCATCGCGCTCGACCGCGGGCGCCCGCCGATCAAGCCAGAGGCCGACGCGGCCGGCTTCGGGCAGGGCCTTGGGCGCGAGCGCCTCGGCGCCCTGCCCAAGCCGCACCCGCTGCGTCAGCACATCGCCCAGCACATGGCCGAAGGCCCGCGGCTGCATGACCTGGGCGGCCTGCACCCGCTGGGCCGGCGGCGTCTGCGCGGGCGCTGCGGTGGGCAGGCCGCCGAGGCTGAGGGCCAGGCCGAGGGTCAGCAGTCCGGCAGGCAAGGCTCGCCTCATGCCACGCTCTCCATGAAGTGACGGGTCAGGGCCTCGGCATCGAACTCGCCGGCGGGGCCGAGCAGGTCGAAGGGCGGCAACGCGCGCGCGACGCACAGGGCCTGCAGGGCGGCGCGGCGGGCGGCAACGGCGGCATGCCAGTCCTGCCGCACCCGCTCGCGCAGCCACAGGCTGCGGCGCGCGCCGGTCTCGGCATCGCGCAGGCTGAGCAGGGCATCGACCCCGGGCGGCACGACCTCGGCCGGATCCCAGACCAGCACCGGCAGCACCCACGCCGGGCTGAGCCGGTCGATCTGCGCGGCCAGCCCGTCCAGCGGCATGCCGTGGAAGTCCGACACCAGGACGACCAGGCTGCGCCGGCCGGCCAGCCGGTCCACGCAAGCCCGCAGGCCGGCGAGCGGGTCGGCGCCCGGCCGCGGCGGCGCCGCCGGCGCGCAGGCGCGCAGGCCTTCGGCCATCACGCGGCCCGCGCCACGGCTGTGGCGCGGGGGCAGGAAGAGGTCGGTGCGCTCGCCCGCATCGAAGGCCATCAGGCCGACCGGGTCGCCGGCGCGGAAGGCGCTGTGACCCAGGACCTCAACGAAATCAGCCACCCGGTCCAGCTTGGCGCGCTGCGCGCCGAAACGCATCGAAGCCGAGACATCGACCACCGCCTGCACCGGCACCGCCACCCGCTGGCGGGCGATGCGCACCAGCCAGTCGCCCTGGGGATCGCGCAGGCTGGCGCGCAGGTCGATGCGGCGCGGGTCCGGATGGTCGAGCAGCCGCCGATGCGCCGCGAACTGCTGGCCGGCGCCCAGGCTGCTGCCCTCGTGCGCGCCCGGCCGCTGGCCGCCGTGGCGGCCCGGCAGCTTGTAGTGGAACTCGGCCGGGCCCCGGGCTGGCGCGGGGGGCGGCAGCGACGGCAGGGGAGAACGGCTCACGGCGCGGCCACGCGGTCCAGGATGCGGGCGATGAGGGCGCCGGCCAGCTCGGCACGGCGCAGCTCGTAGATGGGGGTGAAGAAGATGCGGTGGCCCAGGATGGCGGGCAGCACCGCGCGCACATCGTCGGGCTCGACATGCAAGCGGCCGTCCAGCCAGGCCACCACCCGGGTGGCGCGCAGCAGGGCGCTCATGCCGCGCGGGCTGGCACCGGCCAGGATCAGGCGGTTCATATCCACGCCGTCGAGGGTGATGCCCAGGTTCTGCGGCGTCTCGCTGGCCTCCCAGAGGTCGAGCACATAGCGCTCGATCGTCTCGCTGGTGCGCACGCTCTTCTGGATCAGGGCCGCGATGGTGTTGAGCTCCTCGGCCGGCAGCAGGGCGGGCGCCACCTGGGCGATCAGCGCCTCGGTGTCATGGAAGGCGGTGTCGAAGACCAGGGCGCGGCGGATGCTGCGGTCGGTCGGCTTGCTCATGTTCAGCTCGAACATGAATCGGTCCCGGGCGGCCGAGGCGAGCTCGAAGGTCTCCTCCTTCTCGACCTTGTTGCGGTCGGCGAAGACCGTCATGTGCGGGAAGCGGTATTCGCGGTTGAAGGCCGAGACGGTGCGCTCGGCCATGGCGCGCAGCAGCAGCGACTGCACCTGCGGCCGGGCGCGGTTGATCTCGTTGAAGAAGAAGGTGGTCAGGCGCTCGCCGTGGCGCAGCAGGGGGCCCGGGTCGATGCGGGGGCGGCCCTCGGCATCGACATAGGTGTGATAGATCAAGTCCCCGGGCATCAGGTCCACCGTGCCCTCGACCCGCTCGAAATCGCCGCCGATGGCGCGCGAGAAGGCGCGCAGCACCGTCGTCTTGCCCACCCCGACATCGCCTTCAAGCAGCACATGGCCGCGGGCGAAGGTCGCGACATTGATCAGGCGCAGGGTCTGGGGCTGGCCGATCACGGCCTGGGCCACTTCGCGCTCGACGCGGTGCGCGAGCTCGCGCCAGTCCTGCAGGGCGTTTTCGGTGTTCATCCTCGGGGGCTCGGTGGGTCGGGGCCGCCGCAGTGTTCGTGCGCGCCCCGCAGCGCGCAGCCGGGCAAGCCCTGACGGCAAGCTGAACGAGACCTGCTAGGCGCAGGCTGCGGCCCGCTGGCGCGGGCCCATCCCCCCGGGCCGGCGCGGCCGGCCCTGCTTAGGCCGCTCAGCCCGCCGAGGCCGGGATCGCCGGGGTGGCGACGCGCACGTCGCCGCACTGCGCGCGGTGGCGCAGGGCATGGTCGATCAGCACCAGGGCCAGCAGGGCTTCGGCGATGGGCGTGGCGCGGATGCCGACGCAGGGGTCGTGGCGGCCGAAGGTCTCGACCGTGACCGGTTGACCATCGAGGTCGATGGACTGGCGCGGGATGCGGATCGAGCTGGTCGGCTTGATGGCGATCGAGACGCGCAGGTCCTGGCCGCTGCTGATGCCGCCCAGCACGCCGCCGGCATGGTTGCTGCGGAAGCCCTGGGGCGTGAGCTCGTCGCCATGCACGCTGCCCGGCTGGGCGACGCAGGCAAAGCCGGCACCGATCTCGACGCCCTTGACGGCATTGAGGCCCATCATCGCGTGGGCAATGTCGGCATCGAGCTTGTCAAAGATCGGCTCACCCCAGCCGGGCGGCACGCCCTGGGCCTCGACGACGATGCGGGCGCCGCAGGAGTCGCCCGCCTTGCGCAGCGCATCCATATGGGCTTCGAGCGCCTCGATCTGGCTGCGGTTGGGCGCGAAGAAGGGATTGTTCGGCACATGCTCCCAGCCCTCGAAGGCGATGTCGATGGGGCCGAGGGCGGCCATGCCGCCGCGCAGGCTCACGCCGTGATGCTGGGCCAGCCACTTGCGGGCCACGGCGCCGGCGGCAACGACCGGGGCCGTCAGGCGGGCCGAGCTGCGGCCGCCGCCGCGCGGGTCGCGCAGGCCGTACTTGTGGTGGTAGCTGTAGTCGGCATGGCCCGGACGGAAGGTCTGGACGATGTTGCCGTAGTCCTTGCTGCGCTGGTCGGTGTTGCGGATCAACAGCGCGATGGGGGTGCCGGTGCTCAGGCCTTCGTAGGTGCCCGAGAGGATCTCGACCTGGTCGGCTTCCTGCCGCTGGGTGACATGGCGGCTGGTGCCGGGGCGGCGGCGATCGAGTTCGGGCTGGATGTCCTCGACCGACAGCGGCAGGCCGGGCGGGCAGCCGTCGATCACGCAGCCGATGGCCGGGCCGTGGCTCTCGCCGAAGGTGGTGACGCGGAAAAGGTGGCCGAGGGTGCTGCCGGACATGATCGGGACGGGTCGCGAAAAAGACCGCGATTGTCGCCGAGGGGGCCCGCGGCAAGCGCCCTGCCCTGCGTCCAACCGAAGACACCGGCCCGGCCCCGCCGCAGCGGGCTGCCGGGCGGCGCCGCGATCACTGCTGCTGCTGGGCGGCCGCGTCGTGGTCCGAGGGCCAGTCGCGGATGTAGGCCTTGAGCATGCGGTTCTCGAAGTCCTGGCTGTCGACCACAGCCTTGGCCACGTCGTGGAAGGAGATCACGCCGTGCAGGGCGCGGCCGTCCAACACCGGCAGGTAGCGGGCATGGCGGCCCAGCATCATGCGGCGGACTTCGTCGATGTCGGTCTCGGGGGTGCAGGTCAGCGGATGGTCGTCCATCACGGTGCGGACGATGGTGTCGCCGAGCGCGCCGCCCTTGGCCATCAGGGCCTGGATCAGCTCGCGGAAGGTGAGCATGCCGGCCAGGTCGCCATGCTCCATGACGACGACGGAGCCGATGTCCATCTCGGACATCATCTTCGCCGCGCGCTGCAGGGTGTCATCGGGCGAGACGGTGTAGAGGGCGGCGCCCTTCACCCGAAGGATTTCACTGACTTTCATGGCTGTTCTCCTGGGATGTGATGCCCGACCGTGCTGGGCCAATATAACCAAGCCCCCGGGCGATGCAAGGGTCATCGCCCTGAGTTGCCGCTCGCCGTGTCCTGGGGCACCGGGCTGCGGCCGATCAGCTCGGCCAGGCTCATGCGCTCGAAGCCGGCCGCCTGGCGAAAGGCCGCGCTGGCCTCGCCCGGGGCCAGCAGGGTCTGGGCGATCAGCGGCTCGCCCGGCGTGCGCGCGGGGTCGACGAGCAGCACGTAGCGCGGCGGCTCGGCCTCGTCGAGGCGGGCGATCCAGTCCAGCGCCACCAGCAGGCCGAGGGTGGGCTCCAGTTGCAGCGGGTCCACGCGCAGGCGGCGCGCAAGCTCGGCCGCGCCCAGGCCCTGGGCCGACGAGGACGCGCGCGCGGCATGCAGCAAGCGCAGCAGCACCAGGGCCAGCTCGAAGGCCGAGCCCGGCCCCTCGGGCAGGCGCCGCACGCGCATCTGCAAGCTGGGCGCATAGGCCGCGATGACCGCGCCGAAGAGCACGATCAGCCACACCATGTAGAGCCAGATCAGGAAGAGCGGCAGGGCCGCGAAGGCGCCATAGACCCGGCTGTAGCCCGGCACCTGGCCCACATACCAGCCCAGCAGGCCCTTGGCCACTTCCAGGCCGACCGCGACGAAGGCACCGCCGGCCAGGGCATGCGCCCAGCGCACCGTGGTGTTGGGCACGTAGTGGAAGAGCGCGGCTGCGAAGCCGCCGACCATCAGGAACTCCAGGCCCGACAGCAGGATGCCGACCCCGCCGCCCGGCCGACCCGAGACCCAGCCCTGCCCGGCCGAGATCAGGTAGGAGGTCATCGACAGGCTGATGCCCACCAGCAAGGGCCCCAGCGTGGCGGCGGCCCAGTAGACCAGCACCCGCTGCGCGATCGGCCGGGGCTGGCGCACGCGCCAGATGCCGTTGAGCGTGCGGTCGATGGTCAGCATCAAGGCCAGGGCCGTCATCACCAGGATGACCAGGCCCAGGGTGCCGAGGCGGTTGGCCTTGAGGGCGAAGCGGGTCAGGTTCTCCAGCACCGGCCCGGCGATGCCCTCGGGCACCAGGCCCTGCAGGAACTGGTTCTCCAGCGCGCGGCGGAAGGGGCCGAAGACGGGGAAGGCATTGAAGAGCGCCAGGGTCACCGTCATCAGCGGCACCAGGGCGATGGTGGTGGTGAAGGTCAGGCTGCTGGCGGTCAGGCCGAGGCGGTCCTCGCGGAAGCGCTGGGCCAGGGTGCTGAGGGTGTCGCGCCAGGGCCAGCGTTGCAGGATCTCGGCCAGCTCGGCCGCGCGTTCGCGCAGGGCCAGCAGACGCAGGGCAAGGGTCGAAGCCATGCTGGCATCATGCCAGCCATGTCCTTTCTCCCCGTCCCGACGCCCCGGGCCGCCGCGCAGAGCCGCGCCGCCGCCCTGGGCCTGCTTCTGGCCCTGATCGCCCTGGGCCTGCTGTGGGAGCTGTGGCTCGCACCCACCGGCACCGGCACCCTCGCGATCAAGGTGCTGCCCCTGGTGCTGGCCCTGCCCGGGCTGCTCAAGCAGCGGCTCTACACCTTCCGCTGGCTGAGCCTGGCGGTGTGGCTCTACTTCACCGAAGGCGTGGTGCGCGCCTGGAGCGACCCGGCCCCCAGCCAGGCGCTGGCGGGGCTGGAGATCGCGCTGAGCATCGCGCTGTTCTGCGCCTGCGCGCTGCATGTGCGCCAGCGCCTGGCCCTGGGCCGCGCGCAAGCCGCCGCCTGAAGCCCCAGCGCCCCGGCCCGCGATGGACCGCCCGGAGGCCCTGCTCGACACGCTGCGCCAGCACATCGGCCCGGCCCATGTGCTGCGGCCCGAGGATGCCGACCTCTCCGCCTGGACGGTGGACTGGCGCAAGCGCTACCACGGCCGCCCGCTGGCCCTGGTGCGGCCGGCCGATGCCGCCGAGGTGGCGACCGTCATGCGGGCCTGCGCCGCCGCGGGCGTGGCCGTGGTGCCGCAGGGCGGCAACACCGGCCTGGTGGGCGGCGGCGTGCCCGATGCCAGCGGCCGGCAGATCCTGCTGAACCTGGGCCGGCTCAGTCGCGTCCGCGCGCTCGACGTCGACAACCTCACCCTCACCGTCGAGGCCGGCTGCATCCTGCAGCAGGTGCAGCAGGTGGCGGCGGCCGCCGGCCTGCTCTTCCCGCTGAGCCTGGCCGCCGAAGGCAGTTGCACCATCGGCGGCAACCTGGCCAGCAATGCCGGCGGCACCGCGGTGCTGCGCTATGGCAATGCGCGCGAGCTCTGCCTGGGCCTGGAGGTGGTCACGCCGCAGGGCGAGCTGTGGTCCGGCCTGGGCGGCCTGCGCAAGGACAACACCGGCTACGACCTGCGCGATCTCTACATCGGCAGCGAAGGCACGCTGGGCATCCTGACCGCGGCCACGCTCAAGCTCTTCCCCGCCCCGGCCGCGCAGACCACCGCGCTGGCCGCCTGCGCCAGCCTGGAAGCCGCGGTGGCCCTGCTCGGCCGGGCGCGCGCCGCGCTGGGTGCCGCGCTGACGGGCTTCGAGGTGATGAATGCGGCGGCACTGGCGCTGGTCGCCCGCCACTTCCCCGCCCTGCCCCGCCCTTTCGCGGACGGCGCCTGGCCGGCCTGGACGGTGCTGATCGAACAGTCCGAGGCCGGCAGCCCCGACGCGCCGGGCGAAGCTGCTGCCGCCCGGGCCACCGAGCGCTTCGAGGCCCTGCTGGCCGGCGCGCTGGAAGCCGGCACCATCGACGATGCGGTGGTGGCCGCCAGCCTGGCCCAGTCGCGCAGCCTGTGGGCGCTGCGCGAGCACATCCCGCTGGCCCAGGCCGAGGCGGGGCTCAACATCAAGCACGACATCGCCCTGCCGGTGTCCCGCATCCCTGCCTTCGTCGAGGCCAATGGCCGCGACTTGGCAGCGGCCTGCCCGGGCAGCACGCTGATCTGCTTCGGGCATCTGGGCGACGGCAACCTGCACCACAACCTGCAGGCGCCGGCCGGTATCGATGCGCCGGCCTTCCTGCGCGCGCACGAGGCGCAGGTCAATGCCCTGGTGCATGACGCGGTGCAGGCCGCGGGCGGCAGCTTCTCGGCCGAGCACGGCATCGGCGCCTTGAAGTGCGAGGAACTCGGCCGCCGCAAGGACCCGGTGGCCCTGGCCCTGATGCGCCGCCTCAAGCAGGCCCTGGATCCGCTCAACCTGATGAACCCGGGCCGGCTGCTGCCGCCGGGCTGAGGGCCCGCGTCCCTGCGTCGGCGCGGGTCGCGCTCAGTGGGTCGGGCCCTTCAGGGCCTCGGGGAGGGGCAGGCTGTGCACCTCGATGCCCTCTTCGCGCAGGGCCAGCCGCTCCTCGGGGCTGGTCTGGCCTCGGATGCCTCGCTCCGGGCTTTCGCCGTGGTGGATGCGGCGGGCCTCGTCGGCAAAGCGCGGGCCGACGTCCTCGGTGTGGTCGAGCACATGGCGCACGGCGCGCATCCACAGGGCTTCGACGCTCTGCTGCTCCGGCGTGGCGCGGGCCGGCCGGGCCGGCGGCGGCAGCGCCTCACCGCGCGGCGCGCCCGAAAGGTTCAGCCGCGGCGCCGAAGGGCGCTTGTCGACCTTGGGGCTGCCGCACAGCGGGCACTCGACCAGACCACGCGCCTGCTGGTCGGCATGGTCGGCTTCGGAAGCGAACCAGCCCTCGAAGCCGTGGCCGTGCTCGCATTGCAGGTCGAAAACCTTCATGCCGCCGATGATGCGCGATCCGGGCCGGCCGGTGCGGCCTGCCAGTCCAAGGCCCAACGGCCATCGCGCCAATGGCGCAGCCAGAGCATGCCGATCAGGGTCTTGGCATCGGTCAGCTCGCCGCGGGCGGCCTGGTCTTCCAGGGCTTCCAGCGTGGTGGTCTGCACGTCGAGGAACTCGCCCTCGTCGAGCCGACGTTCGCCCAGGCTCAGGCCGCGCGCGAACCAGACCTCGATGCCCTCGTTGCTGTAGGCGATCGCGTTGTGCAGCAGGCCGGCGCGCGCCCATTCGGTGGCGCGGTAGCCGGTCTCTTCGGCCAGTTCGCGGATCGCGCAGGCCAGCACCGGCTCGCCGGCATCGAGCTTGCCGGCCGGGAACTCGATGAAGGCGCGGTGCAGGGGGTAGCGCCACTGGCGCTCGACGACGAGGCGGCCGTCGTCGAGCAGCGGCACGATCATCACCGCGCCGGGGTGGACGATGTACTCGCGCGCGGCCTCCTGCCCGTCAGGCAGGCGCACGCTGTCGCGGCGCACATGCAGGAAGTGGCCGCGGTAGACCTCGCGGGTGTCGATCGGCTGCTCGCGCAGGTGGGCGTCGGGCGGGAGGCTATCGTTCATCGCGAGGCCCGTTCGTGCCCGTGGCGGCGCCCGCCCCTCAGGTCGACCGGCGCAGATGGCGCCAGACGAAGCCGGGGAAGGCAAAGGTCAGGAAGAGGCAGACCACCACGGCATAGAAGGGCCAGCCCTGGGCATGGCGCTGGCCGAGGCGCGCTTCCAGCATGAAGCCCAGGGCGGTGACCAGGGCGCACAGGATGAGCAGCTCCAGCAGCCGCCAGCCCAGGCCTTTGTCGGCCCGGCGCGGGCCGAGCAGCAGCAGGCGCTGGCTGAAGAAAGGCAGGTTCGCGGCGACCAGGGCCAGCGCGATCAGGAGGTAGACCGCAAGATCAAGCGACATCGTGAGGCTGTCCGGGACGGTCGATCAGGTGGCCAGGGCCATGCGGATGGCGTCGGCGCACCAGGCCATCAAGCCGCCGGGCAGCAGGCCGAAACCCAGCACGAGCAGGGCATTGAGGCCCAGCACCACGCGCACCTCGGTCGGCATCAGGAGCAGCTCGCCCGAGGCCGGGCCGGTCGTGGCCGGCGCATCGAAGTACATGACCTTGACGATGCGCAGGTAGTAATAGGCGCCGATCAGCGACAGCAGCACCGCGAAGACCGCCAGGCCGATGTAGAGCGGCACATTGGTCGAGACCAGCGACTGCAGCACGGCCAGCTTGGCATAGAAGCCCACCGTCGGCGGGATGCCGGCCAGCGAGAACATCACCAGGGCCATGATGCCGGCCATCAGCGGGCTGCGGCGGTTCAGGCCGGCCAGGTCGCTGACCTGCTCGCTTTCGAAGCCGCGCTGCGTCAGCGCCAGCAGCACGCCGAAGCCGGCCAGGGTTGTCAGCACATAGGCGACCAGGTAGAACATGGCCGAGCTGTAGCCGTTGGCGGCCGACAGGGTGTTGCCGGCGATCAGCGTCGGCGTCAGGCCGAGCAGCATGAAGCCGAGCTGCGAGATCGTCGAGTAGGCCAGCAGGCGCTTGAGGTTGTCCTGCGCGATCGCGGCCAGGTTGCCGAGCACCAGCGAGCAGACCGACAGCACCATCAGCATCTGCTGCCAGTCCTTGCCCAGGCCGATCATGCCCTCGACGAGCAGGCGGATGGTGATCGCGAAGGCGGCCAGCTTGGGCGCGGCGGCAATCATCAGCGTGACTGCTGTCGGCGCCCCTTGGTAGACATCGGGCACCCACATGTGGAAGGGCACGACGCCCAGCTTGAAGGCCAGGCCGGCGACGATGAAGACCACGCCGAAGACCAGCACCTGCGCATTGATCTGGCCGCTGCCGATGGCTTCGAACACCTTGCCCAGCTCCAGCGCGCCGGTCGCGCCGTAGAGCATGGACAGGCCATAGAGGAGGAAGCCGCTGGCCAGGGCGCCGAGCACGAAGTACTTCATCGCGGCCTCGGTGGCCGGCGCATGGTCGCGGCGCAGCGCCACCAGGGCATAGAGGCTCAGCGACATCAGCTCCAGGCCCAGGTAGATCACCAGGAAGTGGTTGGCCGAGATCATCACCAGGATGCCGAGCAGGGCGAACAGCGCCAACGTGTGCAGCTCGCCCTTGAGCATCTCGCGCGAGGCCGCATAGGGCCGCGCATAGATCAGCGTGACCGCCGTGGCCACGACCGCGAAGAAGGCCAGCAGATGGCCCATGGGATCGCTGACGACCATGTTGCCGAAGGCGTACTGCGTCTGCGCCTCCAGGAAGCCCAGCAGGTGCAGGGCCGCCACCGCAGCCAGGGTGATCATCGACAGGCCATGGGTGAGGCCGCGCCGGGGCGAGCTGACGAAGAGATCGGCCAGGGTGATGAAGCAGCTCATCGCCAGCAGCAGGATCTCGGGGCTCAGGACGGACCAGTTCATCGGGTTCATCGTCGGGGTATCGGGTTCAGGCCGGTGCGGCTCAGGGCAGCTTGGAGACAGCCACGTGACGCAGCAGCTCGGCCACCGACACGTCCATCACGTCGGTGAAGGGCTTGGGGTAGAGGCCCATCGCCAGCACGGCGACGGCCAGCACGCCCAGCATCAGGAACTCGCGGGCATTGAGGTCGCTCAGGCCGCGCACGTCCTCATTGGCCACCGGGCCGAAGTAGACGCGCTTGACCATCCACAGCGTGTACGCGGCGCCGAAGATCAGCGTGGTCGCGGCCAGCAGGCCGATCCAGAAATCGACCTTGACCGCGCCGAGGATGACCATCCACTCGCCCACGAAGCCCGCCGTGCCCGGCAGGCCGCAGTTGGCCATGGCGAACAGCACGGCAAAGGCCGCGAACTTGGGCATGGTGTTGACCACGCCGCCGTAGCTGGCGATCTCGCGGCTGTGCACGCGGTCGTAGAGCACGCCGATGCAGAGGAACATGGCACCCGAGACGAAGCCGTGGCTGACCATCTGCACGATGCCGCCGGCCAGGGCCAGGGGATCGAAGAGGAAGAAGCCCAGGGTCACGAAGCCCATGTGCGCGATCGAGGAGTAGGCGACCAGCTTCTTCATGTCGCCCTGCACCAGCGCGACCACGCCGATGTAGAGCACCGCCACCAGGCTCAGGCCGATGATGAGGCCGGCCCAGGCCTGGCTGGCATCGGGCGTGATGGGCAGCGAGAAGCGCAGGAAGCCATAGGCCCCGAGCTTCAGCATGATCGCCGCCAGCACGACGGAGCCGCCGGTCGGCGCCTCGACGTGCGCATCGGGCAGCCAGGTGTGCACCGGCCACATCGGCACCTTGACCGCGAAGGCGGCGAAGAAGGCGAAGAACAGCAGGGTCTGCGCGTCCATCGGCAGCGGAAGCTGGTGCCAGTCCAGGATCTGGAAGCTGCCGCCCGATTTGTAGTACAGGTAGATCAGCGCGACCAGCATGAGCAGCGAGCCGAGCAGCGTGTACAGGAAGAACTTGAAGGCCGCATAGACACGGCGCGGGCCGCCCCAGACACCGATCACGATGTACATCGGGATCAGCGTGGCCTCGAAGAACACATAGAAGAGCAGGCCGTCGAGTGCGGTGAACACGCCGATCAGCAGGCCCGACAGGATCAGGAAGGCGCCGAGGTACTGGTGCGGCCGGTCCTCGATCACCTCCCAGGCCGCGATCACGACGATCACGGTGATGAAGGCGGTCAGCGGCACGAACCACATCGACAGGCCGTCGATGCCGAGGTGGTAGCGCACATTGAAGCGTGCGATCCACGGCAGGTTCTCGACGAACTGCATGGCCGCGGTCGAGGTGTCGAAACCGGTGATGACCGGCAGCGTCACCAGCACGCCGAGCACGGCCCCGACCAACGCGAGCCAGCGCGCGACATGCGCCTGGGCCTGGCGGCCGAAGGCAAGCAGGAGGACACCGAAGGCGATCGGGGTCCAGATGGCAATCGAGAGGGTTCCCATGTTCTTCTTCTTGTTGCCCGCTCAGCGCCCGAAACGCACGAACCAGGTCAGCAGGACGAACACGCCGACGATCATCACCAGCGCGTAGTGGTAGATGAAACCGGTCTGGAGCGTGCGCACCCGCTGCGCGATCCAGCCGACCAGACGGGCGGGGCCGTTGACAAGCAGGCCGTCGATGAAGGCCACGTCACCGCCCTTCCACAGCACGCGACCGAGGCCGCGGGCCCCTGCCGCGAAGACCTTCTCGTTGATCGCGTCCATGTAGTACTTGTTCTCCAGCACACGGCGCAGCGCACCGAGGCGGGCATCGAAGGCCGCCGGGATGGCCGGCAGCTTCAGGTAGAAGACCCAGGCCGTCACCACGCCGCCGAGCGCCAGCCAGAAAGGCAGGGTCTGGAGGCCGTGAACGGCCATGGCGAAGGCGCCGTGGAAGTGCGCGGCCAGGTCGGCCATGGCGGGATGCTTGCTCGCGTCGACGGTGATCGCATCGGCCAGGAAGTTGCCGAACAGCATGGGCTCGATGCTCAGGTAGCCGATCACGACCGAGGGAATGGCCAGCAGCACCAGCGGCAGGGTCACGACCCAGGGCGACTCATGCGGCACATGCGGCTCGTGGTGGCCGTGGTTATCGTCGTGGTGGTCGTGCTCGCCCGGGAAGGGCTTGTGATGGAAGCGCTCCTGGCCATGGAAGACCAGGAAGTACATGCGGAAGCTGTAGAAGGCCGTGACGAAGACGCCAGCCACCACGGCAAAGGTGGCGAAGCCGGCGGCCGGCAGGGTGCTGGCCTCGACCGCCAGGATGATGCTGTCCTTCGAGTAGAAGCCAGCGAACAGCGGCGTGCCGATCAGCGCCAGCGAACCCAGCAGCGAGGTGATCCAGGTGATGGGCATGCGCTTCCACAGGCCGCCCATGTTGCGGATGTCCTGATCGTGGTGCATGCCGATGATGACCGAGCCTGCCCCCAGGAAGAGCAGCGCCTTGAAGAAGGCATGGGTCATCAGGTGGAAGACCGCCACGGAGTACGCCGAGGCGCCGAGCGCGACCGTCATGTAGCCGAGCTGAGACAGCGTCGAGTACGCGACCACGCGCTTGATGTCGTTCTGGATGATGCCGAGGAAGCCCATGAACAGGGCCGTGATCGCGCCGATGACCATCACGAAGTTGAGCGCGGTGTCGCTCAGCTCGAACAGTGGCGATAAGCGCGCGACCATGAAGATGCCGGCCGTCACCATGGTGGCGGCATGGATCAGCGCGGAGATCGGCGTCGGGCCCTCCATCGAGTCGGGCAGCCAGACATGCAGCGGGAACTGCGCGCTCTTGCCCATCGCGCCGATGAAGAGGCAGATGCAGGCCACGGTCAGCAGCGCCCAGTCGGTGCCGGGGAAGGCCAGCGCGGCCAGCTCGTCCTTCTTCTCGAAGACCTCGACATAGTTCAGCGAGCCGGTGTAGGCCAGCAGCAGGCCGATGCCCAGGATGAAGCCGAAGTCACCGACCCGGTTGACCAGAAAGGCCTTCATGTTGGCGAAGATCGCCGTCGGCTTGGTGTACCAGAAGCCGATCAGCAGGTAGCTGACCAGACCCACCGCTTCCCAGCCGAAGAAAAGCTGGAGCATGTTGTTGCTCATCACCAGCATCAGCATGCTGAAGGTGAAGAGCGAGATGTAGGCGAAGAAGCGCTGGTAGCCGGCGTCCTCTTCCATGTAGCCGATGGTGTAAATGTGGACCATCAGCGAAACGAAGGTCACGACGACCATCATCATCGCGGTGAGGCCATCGACCAGGAAGCCGACCTCCATGACGAGCTGGCCCAGCGTCATCCACTGGTAGATCGTCTCGTTGTAGCGGGCGCCGTCGACAGCGACGAGCTTGAGCACCCAGGCCGAGATCAGGAAGGCGATGGCGACGCCGAGGATGGTGGCGACATGCGAACCGCGGCGACCGAGGGTCTTGCCGAACAGGCCGGCGAGCACGGCGCCGGCCAGCGGGGCCAGCGGCACCGCAAGCAGCATCGAGGTGGAGAGTTGGGACATCGTGTGCGAGGCTTCGTAGGCGGGGTCAGGGACTCAGCCCTTGAGCGTGTCCAGCTCGTTGACGTCGATCGTCGCGCGGTTGCGGAACAGCACGACGAGGATGGCCAGGCCGATCGCCGATTCGGCCGCGGCGACGGTGAGGATGAAGAACACGAAGACCTGACCCGCCATGTCGCCCAGGAAGTGCGAGAAGGCGACGAAGTTCAGGTTGACTGCCAGCAGCATCAGCTCGATGGCCATCAGCAGCACGATCAGGTTCTTGCGGTTCAGGAAGATGCCGATCACCGACAGCGCGAACAGCATCGCGCCCAGCGAGAGGTAGTGGCCGAGGGTGAGGGTCATCGGGCGGCTCCTTCGGGGCCGGGGGCGGGCGCCTCGGACGGCGGGCTCGCCACGGTGGGCGCCATCTTCAGGATGCTGAGGCGGTCGGCCTTCTTCACGCGGACCTGGTCGCCCGGGTCGATGTAGCGGCTGTCCTTGCGGCGACGCAGCGTCAGCGCGATGGCGGCGATGATGGCCACCAGCAGCAGCACGGCAGCGATCTGCAGCGGGTAGAGGTAGTCGGTGTAGATGGCGATGCCAAGCAGCTTGGTGTTGCCCAGGCTCACGGCTTCGGCCGTGGCTTCGGGGGCATCGCTAAGGCGGAAGCCGCCGAGCAGCACCGCCGCCATCTCGAAGGCGATGACCAGGCCGACCGCGGCCGCCAGCGGCACATGCTTCCAGAAGCCGGTGCGGCTGCGGTCGAGGTTGCCGTCGAGCATCATCACGACGAAGAGGAAGAGCACCATCACCGCGCCGACGTAGACCAGCACCAGGGTGATCGCGAGGAACTCAGCCTCCAGCAGCATCCAGACGCAGGCCGCATTGAAGAAGGCCAGCACCAGATAGAGCGCAGCATGAACCGAGCTGCGGGCGGTGATGACGCGGAAGGCTGCAAACAGCAGCACGGCCGCGAAGAGGTAGAAGAGCGCGGTGGGGGTCGTCATGGCAGGGCGTTGGCAGGCCTCTTCTTCAGCGGTAGCGCGCGTCCGCGGCCTTGCTGGCGGCGATCACGGGCTCGTAGCGGTCACCGACCGCCAGCAGCATGTCCTTGGTGAAGTACAGGTCGCCGCGCTTCTCGCCGTGGTACTCGAAGATGTGGGTCTCGACGATCGAGTCGACCGGGCAGCTCTCCTCGCAGAAGCCGCAGAAGATGCACTTGGTCAGGTCGATGTCATAGCGCGTGGTGCGGCGGCTGCCGTCGTCACGCACTTCGGATTCGATGGTGATGGCCATGGCCGGGCAAACCGCCTCGCAGAGCTTGCAGGCGATGCAGCGCTCCTCGCCGTTCTCGTAGCGGCGCAGCGCATGCAGGCCGCGGAAGCGCGGGCTCTGCGGGGTCTTCTCTTCCGGGAACTGGACGGTGATGGTCGGCGAGAGGAAATGCTTGCCGGTCAGCTTCAGGCCCTTGAACAGTTCCAGCAGCAGGAAGCTGCTGAAGAAGTCCTTGATCGATGCGAGGGTGGTCATGGCGGTCCTGCCCTTACTTCCAGATGTTGAACGGGGACTGGATCCAAAGGCCGACCACCACCAGCCAGACCAGGGTCACGGGAATGAAGATCTTCCAGCCCAGACGCATGATCTGGTCGTAGCGGAAGCGCGGGAAGGTGGCGCGGACCCACAGGAACATCGTCACGACGACGAAGGTCTTCAAGCCCAGCCAGATCCAGCCCGGGATCCAGTTGAAGACGGCGCTGTCGATGGGCGGCAGCCAGCCGCCCAGGAAGAGCGTGACGGCCAGGATCGACACCAGGATCATGTTCGCGTACTCGGCCAGGAAGAACATCGCGAACGACATCCCGGAGTACTCGATCATGTGGCCGGCCACGATCTCCGACTCGCCTTCCACCACGTCGAAGGGATGGCGGTTGGTCTCGGCCAAGCCGGAGATGAAATAGACGATGAAGATGGGGAAGAGCGGCAGCCAGTTCCAGCTCAGGAAGTTCAGGCCCATGTCGGCGAACTGGCCGACGTCCTGCTTCAACACGATCTCGGTGACGTTCAGCGAGCCCGAGATCATCAGCACGACGACGAGCGCGAAGCCCATCGCGATCTCGTAGCTGACCATCTGCGCCGAGGCGCGCATGGCCCCCAGGAAGGCGTACTTCGAGTTCGAGGCCCAGCCGGCGATGATCACGCCGTAGACCTCGAGCGACATGATCGCCATCAGGTAGAGCAGGCCGGCATTGATGTTGGCCAGCGCGACCTCGGGGCCGAAGGGCACGACCGCCCAGGCCGCCAGGGCCGGCATGATGGTCATGATGGGGCCGAGGAAGAACAGGCCCTTGTTGGCCGCCGTCGGGATGATGATCTCCTTGAAGATCAGCTTCACCGCATCGGCGATCGGGGTCAGCAGGCCATAGGGCCCGACCCGGTTGGGACCCGGCCGGATCTGCGACCAGCCGATGGCCTTGCGCTCCCACAGCGTCAGGTAGGCCACGCAGCCCATCAGCGGCAGCAGCAGGGCGACGATCTTGATCAGGGTCCAGACGACCAGCCAAGCGCCCCCGAGGAGCGAGCTGCCGGTGCTTTGCATGAGTTCGAGCATGGTGGGGTGCCTTTCCTCAAGCCTTCTCGACGCGGACCGTGCCGCTCATCGCACCCAGGGCGGCGGTGTCGGCATGGCCTGCGGGCAAGCGGACGCAGCCCTCGGCCAGCGTGGCTTCCTGCTCGGCAGGCAGCACGGCCTGGGCAGCCCCCTGGGTGACACGGACCCGGTCGCCTGCTTGCAGGCCAAGCGCGGCCCAGGTGGCCGGCGACAGGCCGACACGCGGTGCGCGGCCATCGGCCGTGGCCAGCAGCGCGGGGGCTCGGCGGACCAAGCTGTCGGTGGCGTAGATCGGCACCTCGGGCAGGCGCTGCAAGCCACGGTCGGCCAGCGGGCCGGTGCCGATGCTGGCCGGCAAGGCCAGGGCATTGCTGAGGCGGGCGGGCAGCGCGGCCAGATCGCCCAGGGCGGCGGCCTTGACCTCCTCGCTGCTCTCGGCGCTGAAGCCCGGCAGGCCCAGCATGGCGCCCAGCACGCGCAGCACCTTCCAGGCCGGGCGGGTGTCGGCCAGGGGCTTGACCACGCCGTGGAAGCTCTGCACGCGGCCTTCGGCATTCACGAAGGTGCCGGAGGTCTCGCTGAAGGGGGCGATGGGCAGCAGCACGTCGGCGAAGGCGGTGTTCGCGTCGGCGAAGGGCGAGAGGGACACGACCATCTGCGCGGCCGACAGCGCGGCGCGGGCGGCCGCGGCATCGGCGCCATCAAGCACCGGCTCGGTGTTCAGCAGCAGCAGGGCCTTGCGCGGGGCATGGCCCAGCATGGCGGCGGCCGTCAGGCCGTCCGCGGCCGGCTGGGCGCCGACCAGTTGAGCGCCGACGCTGTTGGCCGCCTCGCCCAGCACGCCGAAGCTGGCACCGGTCTGCTCGGCAATCCATCGGGCCAGGCCCAGCAGCGCCGCAGCCTGCGGATGCTGGGTGGCGGCATTGCCCAGCAGCACGGCCTTGCGCTGGCCGGCCAGCAGGCTGTCGGCCACGGCCCGGGCTCGCGCGCAGGGGCTGACGGCGAAGGGCGCGCTCAGGCCCTTGGCCTGGGCGATCGCGGCGGCCACGCCGGCCAGGGCCTGGGCCCAGTCCGAAGGGGCGGCCACCCAGCGGCTCGCGCTCGGCAGGGCCCAGTCCTCGGCCACGCCGTTGAGGCCGTGGACGGCCGCGCCGCGCAGCGCAGCATGGCGCAGTCGCAGGGCGAAGAGGGGATGATCCTTGCGCAGGAAGGAGCCCACCACGAAAGCGGTGTCGAGGCTCGACAGCTCGGCGATCGGCAGGCCCAGCCAGAGCGCCTGGCCGGCCGCTGCGGCCAGCGCCGGGTCGGTCTGGCGCAGGCGGTGGTCGATGTTGTCGCTGCCCAGGCCGCGCACCAACTGGGCCAGAAGATGCAGTTCCTCGACGGTGGCATGCGGGCTGGCCAGCGCGCCGATGGCGGCGGCGCCATGCTCGGCCTTCACGCCCTTGAGGCCGTTGGCGACGTACTCCAGCGCGGTGGTCCAGTCGGTGGCCAGCCATTCGCCGCCCTGCTTGATCATCGGCTGCTTGAGGCGCGCCGGGCTGTTCAGGGCCTCGTAGCTGAAGCGGTCGCGGTCGGCGATCCAGCACTCGTTGACGGCCTCGTTCTCCAGCGGCAGCACGCGCAGCACCTGGCCGGCCTTGACCTGCACGACGAGATTGGCGCCGGTGCTGTCATGCGGGCTCACGCTCTTGCGGCGCGACAGCTCCCAGGTGCGGGCGCTGTAGCGGAAGGGCTTGCTGGTGAGGGCGCCGACCGGGCAGAGGTCGATCATGTTGCCCGAGAGCTCGCTGTCGACCGTGCCGCCGGTGATGGTGGTGATCTCGCTGTGCTCGCCGCGGTGGACCATGCCCAGCTCCATCACGCCGGCCACTTCCTGGCCGAAGCGCACGCAGCGGGTGCAGTGGATGCAGCGGCTCATCTCCTCCATGGAGATCAGCGGGCCGACGTCCTTGCGGAAGACCACGCGCTTGTCCTCTTCGTAGCGCGAGGCGGACTTGCCGTAGCCGACCGCCAGGTCCTGCAACTGGCATTCGCCGCCCTGGTCGCAGATCGGGCAGTCCAGCGGATGGTTGATCAGCAGGAACTCCATGACCGACTGCTGGGCCTTGACGGCCTTGTCGCTCTTGGTGCGGACGATCATGCCCTGGGTGACCGGGGTCGCGCAGGCCGGCATGGGCTTGGGCGCCTTCTCGATCTCCACCAGGCACATGCGGCAGTTGGCCGCCACGGACAGCTTCTTGTGATAACAGAAGTGCGGGATGTAGGTGCCGTTGCGTTCGGCGGCCTGGATCACCATGCTGCCTTCGGCCACCTCGACCTTGCGGCCGTCGAGTTCGATTTCAACCATGTTCTTGCTGCGATGCGCCGTGGTCGACTCAGGCCGGCACGGAGACCATGCAGGTCTTGTGCTCGATGTGGTGGGCGAATTCGTCGCGGAAGTGCTTGAGCATCGCGCGGACCGGCATGGCCGCCGCGTCGCCCAGCGCACAGATGGTGCGGCCCATGATGTTCTCGGCCACGCTGTCGAGCATGACGAGGTCCTCGGGCCGGCCGCGGCCGTGCTCGATGCGATCGACCATGCGCCACAGCCAGCCGGTGCCTTCGCGGCAGGGCGTGCACTGGCCGCAGCTTTCGTGCTGGTAGAAGTAGGACAGGCGCAGCAGGCTCTTGACCATGCAGCGGGTCTCGTCCATCACGATCACGGCGCCCGAGCCCAGCATCGAGCCCGCCTTGGCGATCGAGTCGTAGTCCATCGTGCAGGCCATCATCAGGTCCGCCGGCAGCACCGGGGCCGAGGAGCCGCCGGGGATCACGGCCTTGAGCTTCCTGCCGCCCTTCACACCGCCGGCGAGTTCAAGCAGGGTGCTGAAGGGCGTGCCCATCGGCACCTCGTAGTTGCCGGGGCGCTCGACGTCACCGACCATCGAGAAGATCTTGGTGCCGCCGTTGTTGGGCTTGCCGACCTTCAGATAGGCCTCGCCGCCGTGGCGAACGATCCAGGGCACGGCCGCGAAGGTCTCGGTGTTGTTGATCGTCGTCGGCTTGCCATAGAGCCCGAAGCTCGCCGGGAAAGGCGGCTTGAAGCGCGGCTGGCCCTTCTTGCCTTCCAGCGATTCGAGCAGCGCCGTTTCCTCGCCGCAGATGTAGGCGCCGAAGCCATGGGCGGCATGCAGTTGGAAGCTGTGCTTGCTGCCGAGGATGTGGTCACCCAGGAAGCCGGCGGCGCGGGCCTCTTCCAGCGCCGCCTCGAAGCGCTCGTAGACCTCGAAGATCTCGCCGTGGATGTAGTTGTAGCCCACGCTGATGCCCATGGCGTAGGCCGCGATGGCCATGCCTTCGATCACGGCATGGGGGTTGAACATCAGGATGTCGCGGTCCTTGCAGGTGCCCGGCTCGCCCTCGTCCGAATTGCAGACCAGGTACTTCTGCACCGGCAGGGCGCGCGGCATGAAGCTCCACTTCAGCCCGGTCGGGAAGCCGGCACCGCCGCGGCCGCGCAGGCCGCTGGACTTGACCTCGGCAATCAGTTGCTCGGGCGTCATCGGCTCGCCCTGCGTGCCGTCCGGCATCAGGCCGGTCAGCAGGCGGCGCAGGGCCACATAGCCGCCGCGGGCGACGTAGTCCTGCAGATGCCAGTTCGTGCCATCGAGGCCGGCATAGATCTGCGGCTCGATGTGGCGACCGTGGAAGCAGGTCTCGCGGCCGGTGGCCTTGAACTTCGACAGATCCAGCGTGCTCATCGGGGGGTGCCTCTTACTGACCGGACTTCGCCGTGGCGGTGGCCGCCTCGGCCGCGCACATCGCCAGCAGCTCGTCGAGCCGCTCGGCATGCATGAAGCTCAGCATCTCGCGGTCGTTGAGCAGCATCACCGGCGCATCGGCGCAGGCGCCCAGGCATTCGCTGGGCTGCACGGTGAAGACGCCGTCGGCCGTGCTGCCGTAGGGCTCGACGCCCAGGCGCTTGCAGACATGCTCGAGCGCGGTCTGCCCTTCGCGAAGCTGGCAGGGCAGGTTGGTGCAGACGTTGAGCTTGTAGCGGCCCACCGGCTGCTGGTTGTACATGTTGTAGAAGGTCGTGACCTCATGCACCGCGATCGGCGCCATGCCGAGCACGGCCGCCAGCGCCACCTCGGCATCCTGGCTCACCCAGCCCTGTTCCTGCTGGACGATGGCCAGGCAGGCCATCACGGCCGACTGGCGCTGCTCGGGCGGGTACTTGGCGGCCTCGCGTTCGAAGCGGGCCAGCGTGTCATCACTGAAGAAGCTCATCGCGCTTGTCTCGTGCGGGGTCAGCGGTCGATCTCGCCGAAGACGATGTCCATCGTGCCGATCACGGCCACGGCATCGGCAATCATGTGGCCGCGCGACATCTCGTCCATCGCCGCGAGGTGGGCGAAGCCGGGCGCGCGGATCTTGAGGCGGTAGGGCTTGTTGGCGCTGTCGCTGACGAGGTAGATGCCGAACTCGCCCTTCGGATGCTCGACGGCGGCATAGGCCTCGCCCTCGGGCACATGGAAGCCTTCGGTGAAGAGCTTGAAGTGGTGGATCAGCTCCTCCATCGAGCTCTTCATCTCGACCCGCGAGGGCGGCGCGACCTTGTGGTTCTCGGTGATGACCGGACCGGGGTTGGCGCGCAGCCAGGCCACGCACTGCTGGATGATGCGGTTGGACTGGCGCATCTCCTCGATGCGGACCAGGTAGCGGTCGTAGCAGTCGCCGGTCTTGCCGACCGGGATGTCGAAATCCATCCGGTCGTAGACGTCATAGGGCTGCTGCTTGCGCAGGTCCCAGGCGATGCCCGAGCCGCGCAGCATCGCGCCGGTGAAGCCCAGGTTGAGCGCACGCTCGGGTGTGACCACGCCGATGCCGACGGTGCGCTGCTTCCAGATGCGGTTGTCGGTCAGCAGGGTCTCGTACTCGTCGACCAGCGGCGGGAAGCGGCGGCTGAAGTCGTCGATGAAGTCCAGCAGCGAGCCCTGGCGGTTGTCGTTCAGGCGGGCGATGGTCTTGGCATTGCGGACCTTGCTGGCCTGGTACTGCGGCATGGTGTCGGGCAGGTCGCGGTAAACGCCGCCCGGCCGGAAGTAGGCCGCATGCATGCGCGCGCCCGAGACCGCCTCGTACATGTCGAACAGGTCCTCGCGCTCGCGGAAGCAGTAGATGAGAATGTTCATCGCGCCGCAGTCCAGCCCGTGGCAGCCCAGCCAGAGCAGGTGGTTGAGCAGGCGGGTGATCTCGCTGAACATCACGCGGATGTACTGCGCGCGCTCGGGCACCTCGATGCCCATCAGCTTCTCGATGGCCAGGCAGTAGGCATGCTCGTTGCACATCATCGAGACGTAGTCCAGCCGGTCCATGTAAGGCAGCGACTGGATGTAGGTCTTCGACTCGGCCAGCTTCTCGGTGGCGCGATGCAGCAGGCCGATGTGCGGGTCGGCGCGCTGGATGACTTCGCCGTCGAGTTCAAGCACCAGCCGCAGCACGCCGTGCGCGGCCGGGTGCTGGGGACCGAAGTTCAGCGTGTAGTTCTTGATCTCAGCCATGGTCGTGCCGGGTCCGTTCAGTGCAGGCCGCCGTACTTGTCCTCGCGGACGATGCGGGGCGTGATCTCGCGCAGCTCGATGCTCACCGGCTGGTAGATCACGCGCTGCTGCTCGGGGTCGTAGCGCATCTCGACGTGACCGTGGGTCGGGAAATCCTTGCGGAAGGGATGGCCGATGAAGCCGTAGTCGGTCAGGATGCGGCGCAAGTCCTCGTGGCCGTCGAAGACGATGCCGTAGAGATCGAAGGCCTCGCGCTCGAACCAGTTGGCCGAGGACCAGATGCCGTTGAGCGAGGCGACCATGGGCAGATCGTCCTCGGGGCAGAACACCCGCAGGCGCACGCGCTGGTTGAGGCTGACCGACAGCAGGTGCACGACGACGGCATAGCGCGGGCCTTCGGCCAGCGGCGAGGCGCCGTCCTTGTACTGCGAGTAGTCCATGCCGCACAGGTCGATCAGTTGCTCGAAGCGCAGGGCCGGCGCATCGCGCAGCAGCTCGGCGGCTTCCAGCAAGCGGGCTGCCGGCACGGTGATGGTGACTTCGCCACGGTCGGCTACGATCGAGCTCAGGCGCTCGCCGAGCACCGACCGCAGCGCGTCCTGCAGCGTGTCCAAGGTGGGATGAGACATGGTGGGCAAGGCTTCAGCGGGCGATGGTGTTCTCGCGGCGGATCTTGGCCTGCAATTGCAGGATGCCGTAGAGCAGGGCCTCGGCCGTCGGCGGGCAGCCCGGCACATAGACATCGACCGGCACGATGCGGTCGCAGCCGCGCACCACGCTGTAGCTGTAGTGGTAGTAGCCGCCGCCGTTCGCGCAACTACCCATCGACAGCACCCAGCGCGGCTCGGCCATCTGGTCGTAGACCTTGCGAAGGGCAGGCGCCATCTTGTTGCACAAGGTGCCGGCCACGATCATCAGGTCGCTCTGTCGCGGGCTGGGCCGGAACAGCATGCCGAAGCGGTCGATGTCGTAGCGTGCCGCACCGGCATGCATCATCTCCACCGCACAGCATGCGAGGCCGAAGGTCATCGGCCACAGGGAACCGGTCTTCGACCAGTTGATCAGCTTGTCCACCGAGGTGGTGACAAAGCCCTCTTTCAGAACGCCTTCGATGCCCATGACTGCTCCGCGTGTCGCTTCAACGTCCTGCCTCGATCATTCCCAGTCCAGTGCGCCCTTCTTCCACTCGTAGGCAAAGCCGACGACGAGGATGCCCAGGAAGATCATCATGGCCCAGAAGCCCGACGCACCGATTTCCGTCAGGGAGACCGCCCAGGGGAAGAGGAAGGCGATCTCCAGGTCGAACAGGATGAAGAGGATGGCCACCAGGTAGTAGCGCACATCGAACTTCATCCGAGCGTCTTCGAAGGCCTCGAAGCCGCATTCGTAGGGGCTGTTCTTGGCGGCGCCGGGGCGGCGCGGGCCGAGGAGGAAGCCGAGCACCTGCGGTGCAACGCCGACACCGATGCCGACCAGGATGAAGAGGATGACCGGGAGGTACTCTTGAAGATCCATGGTCTTGGGCTCGCGTCAGCTTGCGGTCGGGTGGTCGGGTTCAAGCGCGCAAAACAAAGCGCGCCGGCACGGCAAGGTCCTCGATGAACCGTGCTGCACTCTCAGCGCGCCTGCTTTGCCCGGCCCGGTGGTCCGGGTCTGTCGCGGGGTCTCCGCGGGGCTCTCTGGGGGTCGATCTTGTTCTTGGTGCCGACGGCGAGACTCGAACTCGCACAGCTTTCGCCACTACCCCCTCAAGATAGCGTGTCTACCAATTTCACCACGTCGGCCCGAGTCTTCCGGGTCGGGAAGCTCATGGACATCTGCTTGGCTGGCTTGAGGATGGCTCGCCGAACAGCGTTGAATCTTAGCGTGAAAACCCCCGGTTTGCCCTTCGCCCCAGAGGCCCTGTCGGTCAATTGACACAGGCCGCCCGCAGGGCGGAGCGCCGGGGGGCCGGCCTCAGTTGGACGCTGCCGAAGCGGCCGGCAGGGGCGCCACGCTGGCCGCGGGCGCGGTGCCGGGAATGGCGTCCGCCGTCGCGCTGGCCGCCGGCGCGACGCGCTCCAGCACGCTGGCCCCGCCGCTGCCACCGCGGCCCGAGTCCGGGTTGCCGTTGTAGGCCAGGGCCAGGGTCGAGGCGAAGAAGATCGCTGCCAGGATGGCGGTCGTGCGCGACAGGAAGTTGGCGCTGCCGGTGGCACCGAACAGGCTGCCGGAGGAGCCTCCGCCGCCGAAGGAAGCGCCCATGTCGGCCCCCTTGCCGTGCTGCATCAGCACCAGACCGATCATCGCCAGCGCCGAGAGCAACTGGGCGACGAGGAGCAGGGACATCAGGATTTGCATGATCGGAAATCTCCAGGAAACCGTCGGACGCCTCAGGCGGCCGCGCGGCAGATGGCAAGGAAGTCCTCGGCCTTGAGCGAGGCGCCGCCGATCAGGCCGCCGTCGATGTCGGCCTGGGCGAAGAGGATCTTGGCGTTGTCGGGCTTGACGCTGCCGCCGTAGAGCAGCTTCATCTGCGCGGCACGCGGCGAGGCGGCGGCGAGCTGCGCCCGCAGCAGCGCGTGCACGGCCTGCGCCTGTTCGGGCGTGGCGGTCAGGCCGGTACCGATGGCCCAGACGGGCTCATAGGCCACCACCATCTCGCTGACGCAGTGCGCCAGGGCATGGATCACGGCCGAGAGCTGGCGCTTGACGACCGCCTCGGTCTCGCCGGCCTCGCGCTGGGCCAGCGTCTCGCCCACGCAGACGATGGGCGTGATGCCCTTGGCCAGCGCCGCCTTGGCCTTGTCGGCGACCAGGGTGTCGCTCTCGGCGTGGTACTGGCGGCGCTCGGAGTGGCCGACGATCACATAGCGGCTGCCGAAGTCGGCCAGCATCGCGGCGCTGACCTCGCCGGTGTAGGCGCCCTGCGCATGCACCGACACATCCTGCGCGCCCCAGCCGATGGGGCTGCGCGCCAAGCGCTCGGCCACCTGGGCCAGGTAGGGAAAGGGCACGCAGACCGCCGCCTCGGCCGGCAGCGGGCCGGCCGACTTGAGGGCTTCGAGCAGTTGCTCGTTCACGGCATGGCTGCCGTGCATCTTCCAGTTGCCGACCACGAGGGGCTGTCGGGTTTCGCTCATCGGGAAATCCTCGAAGGGTTCAAAGCATTCAGGCGGACGTGTCGGACCAGTCCAGCACGATCTTGCCGATGTGCGTGCCGGACTCCATCAGCGCATGGGCCTCGGCCGCGGCCGCCGCTGGCAGCACGCGGTGGATGACCGGGCGGATGCGGCCGGCTTCGATCAGCGGCCACACGCGGGCCTGCAGTTCGGCCGCCACCCGGGCTTTGAAGGCGACCGTGCGCGGACGCAGCGTCGAGCCGGTCAGCGTCAGGCGGCGACGCTGCAAGCGGGCCACGTCGATCGTCGCCTTGCTGCCGCCCTGCACCGCGATCACCGACAGCCGGCCATCCTCGGCCAGGCAGCGCAGGCCGCGCTCGATGTAGTCGCCCGCCACCATGTCGAGGATCACGTCGACGCCGCGGCCGCCGGTCAGGCGCAGCGTCTCGTCGACGAAATCCTGGGTCTTGTAGACGATGGCCGCATCGGCCCCCAGGGCCACACAGGCTGCGGCCTTGGCCGCATCTCCCACGGTGACGAACACCGTCGCGCCCAGGGCCTTGGCAATCTGGATGGCGGTGACGCCGATGCCGCTGCTGCCGCCGTGGATCAGGATCGTCTCGCCGGGCTGCAGGGCCGCCCGCTCGACCGCATTGATCCAGACGGTGAAGCAGGTCTCGGGCAGGCTGGCCGCCTCGACCAGGCTCAGGCCCGCGGGCACCGGCAACACCTGGCCCGCGGGTGCCACGGCATAGCGGGCGTAGCCGCCGCCGTGGGTCAGCGCGCAGACGGCCTGGCCGAGCCGGAAGCCGCGCGCGGCCAGCGCCGCCGCATCGCCCCCGACCAGGCGGCCGGCCACCTCCAGACCGGGCAGGTCCGAGGCGCCGGGCGGCGGCGGGTAGAGGCCCTTGCGCTGAAGCACATCCGGCCGGTTCACGCCCGAAGCGGCCACCTCGATCAACAGCTCGCCGGCCTGCGGCTGCGGCAGCTCGCGCTGCACGGGCGTCAGCACCTCCGGGCCACCCGGCTCGCGGATGGCCAGGGCCAGCATCTGCGCGGGCAGCGGAATCGGCGCGTCGTTCATGGGATGCGGGACGGCGAGGCCCGGACCGCCGGCCGACCGCAGCATGCGGTGGCCCGGCGGACCCGGCGATCAGCTCTGGAAGTCGCCGCCTTCAGAAGCCGGTGCGGCCTCGGCCGGACGGTCGCCACCCCGATCACCGCGGTCGCTGCGTTCACGGCGCGGGCCGCGATCGCCCCGGTCGCCGCGGTTGTCGCGGTCGAAGCGGTCGCGGCGCGGACGGTCCTCGAAGCTGGGCTCGACATAGCCTTCCGGCTTCTCGAGCAAGGCCTTGAGCGAGAGCTTGATGCGGCCCTTCTCGTCGGTCTCCAGCACCTTGACCTTGATGATGTCGCCTTCCTTGACGAAGTCTTCCACCCGCTCGACGCGCTGGTGCGCGATCTGGCTGATGTGCAGCAGGCCGTCCTTGCCGGGCAGGATGTTGACCAGGGCACCGAAGTCCAGGATCTTGGTGACCGGGCCTTCGTAGACCTTGCCGACTTCCGCCTCGGCGGTGATTTCCTCGATGCGCTTCTTCGCGTACTCGGCGCGCTCGCCGTCGGTCGAGGCGATGGTGATCGTGCCGTCCTCGGCGATGTCGATCGTGGTGCCGGTCTCCTCGGTCAGCGCGCGGATGGTCGCGCCGCCCTTGCCGATCACGTCGCGGATCTTCTCCGGATTGATCTTCATGGTGTAGAGGCGCGGGGCGAACTGCGAGACCTCGGTGTTCGCGCCGGCCACGGCCTCGGTCATCTTGCCGAGGATGTGCAGGCGGGCTTCCTTGGCCTGGGCCAGGGCGACCTGCATGATCTCCTGGGTGATGCCCTGGATCTTGATGTCCATCTGCAGGGCGGTCACGCCGGTGGTGGTGCCGGCCACCTTGAAGTCCATGTCGCCGAGGTGGTCCTCGTCGCCCAGGATGTCGGTCAGCACCGCGAAGCGGTTGCCGTCCTTGATCAGGCCCATGGCGATGCCGGCCACATGCGCCTTCAGCGGCACGCCCGCGTCCATCAGCGCCAGGCAGCCGCCGCAGACCGAGGCCATGGAGGAAGAGCCGTTGGACTCGGTGATCTCCGAGACCACGCGCATGGCATAGGCGAACTCGTCCTTGGCCGGCAGCACCGGCACCAGGGCGCGCTTGGCCAGGCGGCCGTGGCCGATCTCGCGGCGCTTCGGGCTGCCGACACGACCCGTCTCGCCGGTGGCGAAGGGGGGCATGTTGTAGTGCATCATGAAGCGGTCCTCGAACTCGCCGGCCAGCGCGTCGATGCGCTGCGCGTCGCGGTCGGTGCCGAGGGTCGCGATCACCAGGGCCTGGGTCTCGCCGCGGGTGAACAGAGCCGAGCCGTGGGTGCGCGGCAGCAGGCCGGTGCGGATCTCGATCGGGCGCACGGTGCGGGTGTCGCGGCCGTCGATGCGCGGCTCGCCGGCCAGGATCTGGCCGCGGACGATGCGGGCTTCGATGTCGAACAACAGGCCGTCGACCTTGACCTTGTCGAACTCGACGCCTTCGGCCTTCAGCGCGGCAAAGACCTGGGCATTCGCGTCGCGGCAGGCCTGGGTGCGGGCCTGCTTGGAGCGGATCTGGTAGGCCGCGCGCAGCGGGCCTTCGGCCAGGGCGGTGACCTTGGCAATGAAGGCTTCGTCCTTGGCCGGCGGCTGCCAGTCCCAGACCGGCTTGCCGGCCTCGCGGACCAGCTCGTTGATCGCGGCGATCGCGACCTTGCCCTGCTCGTGGCCGAAGACCACGCCGCCGAGCATCATCTCTTCGCTGAGCTGGTCGGCTTCCGACTCGACCATCAGCACGGCGACTTCGGTGCCGGCGACGACGAGGTCCATCTTGGACTCGCTCATCTGCGCCTTGCTCGGGTTCAGCACGTACTCGCCGTTCAGGTAGCCGACGCGGGCCGCGCCGATCGGGCCGTTGAAGGGGATGCCGCTGATGGCCAGCGCGGCGCTGGAGCCGATCAGCGCCGGAATGTCGGCGGCGACTTCCGGGTTCAGCGAGACGACATGGACGATGACCTGCACTTCATTGAAGAAGCCGTCCGGGAAGAGCGGGCGCAGCGGGCGGTCGATCAGGCGGCTGGTCAGGGTCTCCAGCTCGCTGGGACGGCCTTCGCGCTTGAAGAAGCTGCCGGGGATCTTGCCGGCGGCATAGGTCTTCTCGACGTAGTCGACGGTCAGGGGAAAGAAGTCCTGGCCCGGCTTGGCCTCGGACTTGGCGACCACGGTGGCGAGCACCACGGTGCCGTCGACGCTGACGAGCACGGCGCCGCCGGACTGGCGGGCGATCTCGCCGGTCTCCAGCGTGACGTCATGCTGGCCCCAGCGGAAGGTCTTGCTGACTTTGTTGAACATGGACATGGAGGTCTCCTGGGAGGATGGGGCGGCGGCATGCGCGCCCCGGGCTCCGGTTCAGGGTCGGTCAGCGGGATGCCATTCCAGCGGGGCAGCGGCGGGGCACTGCGGGCCCCTGCCCTGCTGGAATGACACAGCGTCGCTCACGATCGGCCCCGTGGCCGGGAATTCATCGAGCTCTTGAAACGCCAAGAGCCTGTGCTGGGGGAGACCAGACAGGCTCTTGGCATCCGGGCGGGCTTACTTGCGCAGGCCCAGCTTCTGGATCAGTGCGGTGTAGCGGTCGGCGTCCTTGGCCTTCAGGTAGTCCAGCAGCTTGCGGCGGCGGCTGACCATGCGCAGCAGACCGCGGCGGCCGTGGTGGTCCTTGGCATGGGTCTTGAAGTGCGGGGTCAGGTGGTTGATGCGTGCGGTCAGCAGCGCAACCTGGACTTCGGGAGAGCCGGTGTCGGCCGCGCCACGGGCGTTGGCGGCGACGATGTCGGTCTTGTTGATTTCAGACATGGGCGGAACTTTCGTTTCAATGGAAGCCGCCCTGCCCGGCCGGCCCTGGGCGGGGGCCGGTGCAGACTGCGGTTTCCGTGGGACTTGCGGAACACGGGTGAAACCGACCCGTGCCGTGCGCTCTGAGTGCTTTCCACGGGGCGCAGGCGCCCCAGCAAAGCCCATCGAGTATAGCCGCCCGGGCGGGGCCGGCCTGGGGCGCTGGCGCCGGCCCGGCCACTTGCCTCAGGCCGCCTGGGCGGCCGGGGGCGTGTCGATCGCGGCCAGCGGCCAGCGCGGCAGCACATCGAAGGCGCCGGCCGGCTGCGGCCGGGCGCGGCCGGCGGCCACCCGCATGGCGGCGGCCAGCGCGATCATCGCGCCGTTGTCGGTGCACAGATGCAGCTCGGGGTAGTGCACGCGCAGGCCGCGCCGCGCGGCGGCGGTATCGAGCTCGGCGCGCAGCCGGCGGTTGGCGCCGACCCCGCCGGCCACCACCAGACGGCGCAAGCCGCTGGCCTTCAGCGCGGCGAGCGACTTCTTCACCAGCACCTCGACGATGGCGGCCTGGGTCGAAGCCGCCAAATCGGCCCGCGCCTGGGCCGAGGGGCCGTCGGCGCCGGCCGCCGCCTCCAGCTTGCGCAGCGTGGTCAGCACGGCCGTCTTCAGGCCGGCAAAGGAGAAATCGAGCGTGCCGCTGTGCAGCAGCGGGCGCGGCAGCGCAAAGGCCGCCGGGTCGCCCTGCGTGGCCAGGGCCGCCAGCGCCGGGCCGCCGGGGTAGCCCAGGCCCAGCAGCTTGGCCGACTTGTCAAAGGCTTCGCCGGCCGCATCGTCGATGGTCTCGCCGAGCAGTGCGTAGTCGCCCACGCCGTCGACCCGCATCAACTGGGTGTGGCCGCCGGAGACCAGCAGGGCGATGAAGGGAAAGCTCGGCGGATCGGCGGAGAGGAAGGGCGAGAGCAGATGCCCCTCCAGGTGATGCACGCCGAGCACCGGCTTGCCCAGGGCCAGGCCCAGGGCACAGGCGGTGGCCGAGCCGACCAGCAGCGCCCCGGCCAGCCCGGGGCCGCGGGTGTAGGCGATCAGGTCCAGGTCGGCCAGCCGGGCCTCGGCGCGTTGCAGCACCTCGCGCGCCAGCGGCAGCACGCGGCGGATGTGGTCGCGCGAAGCCAGTTCCGGCACCACGCCCCCGTAGGCCTGGTGCATGGCGATCTGGCTGTGCAAGGCATCGGCGCGCAGATGGGCCTGGCCATGGGCGTCCAGCTCGACCAGGGCCACGCCGGTCTCGTCACAGGAGGATTCGAAGCCCAGGATGCGCATCGCCCCAGTGTATCGACGGGCCCTTCGGGCACTGCCCGGGCTGGCACGGCGGATGCAGAGTGGGATGCGACCGCGCTTGCCGCGCGGTCGGCGATCTCCTCTGCAGGGCTTGTCCCTTTGATCCCCGCCGGCCTCCCCGCCGGCGGGGCATTTTTTTGCCCGGGGGCCGGCGGGCGCTGATTCAGCGCACCGGGGCGAGGCGCCCGCGCGTAGCCCAGCCCAGGATCAGTGCGCCCAGCAGCACCATCGGCAGGCAGAGCCACTGCCCCATGCTCAGGCCCAGGCTCAGCAGGCCCAGGTGAGCGTCGGGCTCGCGGAAGGCCTCGGCGATGAAGCGGAACACCCCGTAGCCCAGCAGGAAGGCGCCGGCCACCTGGCCCGGCCGGCGCGGCCCGCGGCTGTAGAGCCAGAGCAGGACGAACAGCAGCAGCCCCTCCAGCGCGAACTGGTAGAGCTGCGAGGGGTGGCGCGCGATGGCCAGGCCCGACTGCGGGAACACCATGGCCCAGGGCAGGCTGGGGTCGGCGGCGCGGCCCCACAGCTCGCCGTTGATGAAATTGCCCAGGCGCCCGGCCGCCAGGCCCACCGGCACGCAGGGCGCAACCAGGTCCGCCACGTCCCAGAAGGGCCGGCCGCGGCGGCGGGCATAGACGAAGAGCGCCACGATCACGCCGATCAGCCCACCATGAAACGCCATGCCACCCTGCCAGATGGCGAAGATCTCCAGCGGATTCGCCAGGAAGTGCAGCGGCTTGTAGAACAGCACATAGCCCAGGCGACCGCCCAGGATCACGCCGAGCACGCCGAAGAAGAGCAGGTCCTCGACCTCCGCGGGCGTCCAGCCCGAGGCCGCGAAGCGCGGCCGGCGCGCCTGCATGCGGCCCAGCAGCACGAAGAGCCCGAATGCGGCCAGGTAGGTCAGGCCATACCAGTGCACGGCCAGCGGGCCGATCTGGACGGCGATGGGGTCGAACTGCGGATGAACCAGCATGGGGAGAGGCGGCGGCAGGCCGCAGGCGCACGGCGGGCGCCGAACCATAGCGCAAGCCGGTGTCAGTCACCGGGCGGCGGCAGGCCGGCAGCCGCCAGCGCCGCGCGCACATGCTCGACGAAGCGGCGCGTCGCCGCCGGCGCCTCGCGCGGCCAGACCATCTCAGCCAGGCCCTGCGGCGGCGCATGCCGCGCATCGAGCCGGCGGTAGACCACGCCCGGTCGCTGCAAGGTGGTGATGGAGGCCGGCACCCAGGCCAGGCCCAGGCCGGCCGAGACCAGGTTGACGATGGTCTGCATCTGGATGGCCTCTTGCGCAATGGCCGGGGCATGGCCCTGGCGGTGCGTCCAGGCCAGGATGGCGTCGTGCAGCGAGGGCGCGATGCTGCGCGGGAAGATGACCAGCGGCTCGGCCGCCACCGCCTGCGGATCCAGCGCCTGCGCCTGCGCGAGCGCATGGGCTTCGGGCAGGGCCAGGAGCAGGGGCTCGTCGAGCACGGGCAGGCTGTCGAAGCCCGGCAGCTCGGCCGGCCCGATGCCGCGGGCGCGCAGCAGGAAGCCGCAGTCGAGCTGGCCCTCGCGCAGCGCGGCCTGCTGCACATCGCCGGTGGCCTCGCGCAGCTCGACCTGCAGGCCAGGGTGCGCGGCGCGGAAGCTGCGCAGCCAGCCCGGCAGCGGGCCGAAGCCCAGGGTGGAGACGAAGCCCAGCCGCAGCCGGCCCAGCTCGCCCCGGCCGCTGGCGCGGGCGCGCTCGACCAGGTCCTGCCCGGCGGCCAGCCACTGCCGCACCGGCTCGACCAAGGCCTCGCCGGCCGGGCTGAGCGCGACGCTGCGCCGGCTGCGCACGAACAGCGGCGTGCCCAGCCGCGCTTCAAGCTGCTGGATGGCCACCGTCAGCGGCGGCTGCGTCATGTGCAGGCGCGCGGCGGCGCGGCCGTAGTGCAGGGTCTCGGCCAGGGCCAGGAACTGGCGCCAGGCACGGGCTTCGATGGGCGCATCGCTCATTCGCTCAGCGTATCAAAACGCCATGAATGATCGATTGGACAGGGCCCTGCGCGGGCCGGGATACTCGCCCGCACGCCCTCCCCTCCACCCTCTGCCCCGCCCGCCATGAGCATCAACCGCCGTTCCAGGAACATCACCGAAGGCGTCGCCCGCGCGCCCAACCGCTCCATGTACTACGGCATGGGCTACACCGAAGGCGACTTCGGCAAGCCCATGATCGGCGTGGCCAACGGCCACAGCACGATCACGCCCTGCAACTCGGGCCTGCAGAAGCTGGCCGACGCGGCCGTGATCGGCCTGAAGGAAGCCGGCGCCAACCCGCAGATCTTCGGCACGCCGACCATCAGCGACGGCATGGCCATGGGCACCGAGGGCATGAAGTACAGCCTGGTCAGCCGCGAGGTCATCGCCGACTGCGTCGAGACCTGCGTCGGCGGCCAGTGGATGGACGGCGTGCTCGTCATCGGCGGCTGCGACAAGAACATGCCCGGCGGCATGATGGGCATGCTGCGCGCCAATGTGCCGGCGCTCTACATCTACGGCGGCACCATCCTGCCCGGCAAGTACAAGGGCCAGGACCTGAACATCGTCAGCGTCTTCGAAGCCGTCGGCCAGTTCAGCGCCGGCACCATGAGCGAAGAAGACTTCTGCCAGATCGAGCGCCGCGCCATCCCCGGCAGCGGCTCCTGCGGCGGCATGTACACGGCCAACACCATGTCCTCGTCCTTCGAGGCCCTGGGCATGTCCCTGCCCTATTCCTCGACCATGGCCAATGTCGAGGACGAGGTGCTCGACAACGTCAAGCGCGCCGCGAAGGTGCTGGTCGAGGCGGTCAAGGCCGACCTCAAGCCGCGCGACATCGTCACCAAGCAGGCCATCGAGAACGCGATTGCCGTGATCATGGCCACCGGCGGCTCGACCAATGCCGTGCTGCACTACCTGGCCATCGCGCACGCGGCGGAGGTGGACTTCCAGCTCGACGATGTCGAGCGCCTGCGCCGCAAGGTGCCGGTGCTGTGCGACCTCAAGCCCAGCGGCAAGTACCTGGCCATCGACCTGCACCGCGCCGGCGGCATCCCCGCGGTGATGAAGGAGCTGCTCAAGGCCGGCCTGCTTCACGGCGACGCCATGACCATCACCGGCCAGACGGTGGCCGAGGTGCTGGCCGATGTGCCCGACCTTTCGCCCGAGCAGGACGTGATCCGCCCCGTCAGCCGGCCCATCTATGCCGAAGGCCATCTGGCCATCCTCAAGGGCAACCTCAGCCCCGAGGGCGCGGTGGCCAAGATCACCGGCCTGAAGAACCCGGTCATCACCGGCCCGGCGCGCGTCTTCGAGGACGAGCAGTCGGCCCTGGCCGCCATCATGGCCGGCAGGATCCAGGCGGGCGACGTGATGGTGCTGCGCTACCTCGGCCCCCAGGGCGGCCCCGGCATGCCGGAGATGCTGGCCCCCACCGGCGCGCTGATCGGCCAGGGCCTGGGCGAGAGCGTGGGCCTGATCACCGACGGCCGCTTCAGCGGCGGCACCTGGGGCATGGTGGTCGGCCATGTCGCGCCCGAGGCCTATGCCGGCGGCACCATCGCCCTGGTGCAGGAAGGCGACGCGATCACCATCGACGCGCACAAGCTGCTGCTGGAACTGCACGTGGATGCAGACGAACTCGCCCGCCGCAAGGCCGCCTGGGTGAAGCCCGGGCCGCGCTACACCCGCGGCGTGCTGGCCAAGTTCGCGAAGAACGCCTCCAGCGCCAGCACCGGCGCGGTGCTGGATCGCTACGAGGACTGAGCGCTCAGTCGCGCCGGCCGCGCCGGCCGGCGCCCAGGCCCAGGGCCTCGCGCTGCTGCTGCTGGCGCGCGGCGCGGCGGGCGGCCTCGCGGTCCATGGCCTGGCGGGCGGTCCGGCCGCTGCGGTCGGACCAGGCCCACTGCAGGGCCGCCAGGCCGAAGGGCGCCAGCGCCCAGGGCCAGTCCAGGCCCTGAAGCGCCGAGACGCCGATCACCTTGCCCAGCCCCAGCACGATCCCCAACATCATCCACAGCATGCGTGACACCTCGCGTCGTTTCCGGTGAGACCCTGACCGATACCGGTCAACCGGAACCCCTAAACTCCGTTGAGTGAGTCTGTCCCTCAGCCATCCTGGCCTTCCCAGAAAGGAATCCATGAAAGCCTTCCGTCTTCCCCTGATCCTGTCGGCCCTCGTTGTGGTCGCCCCGGCCGCCTTTGCCAGCCCCGAGCTGGCCCAGAAGCGCTCCTGCATGGCCTGCCATGCCATCGACAAGAAGCTTGTCGGCCCGGCTTTCAAGGACATCGCCGCCAAGTACGCCGCCGACAAGGACGCGCCGGCCAAGCTGGCCACCAAGGTCCAGAAGGGTGGCGTCGGCTCCTGGGGCCAGATCCCCATGCCCGCCAACCCGGCCGTCACCGATGCCGAAGCCAAGGAACTCGTGGCCTGGGTGCTGAAGCAGAAGTGATCGTCTGCGCACCAGCCGACCGGCTGGTGCATGCATCGCGCCAACGGCCCTGCGGGGCCGTTTTTCATGGGCGGCTTCATCGGGCTTTCACGGCGGGGGGCGAGGCTGGCGGCTCCTCACCGGAGCCCGCATGAGCCGCCTTACCCGCCGCCGACTTGTCCACCTGCTGCCCGCGCCGGCCGACCTGCCGCGCCGGGATTTCGTGCGCCGACTGGTCGCCGGATCGGCCGCGCTCGGCACCCTGGGCCTGGCCGGCTGCGGCGGTGGCGGGGACGATGCGCCCGCCGTTCGCTATGCCCACGGCGTGGCCAGCGGCGATCCACTGGCCGACCGCGTCGTCCTCTGGACCCGCTTGAGCACCGAGGCCGATGCGGTCGAGGGCCAGTGGGCGGTTGCCGAGGACGAGGCTTTCAGCCGGGTGGTTGCGCGCGGCAGCTTCCGCACCGATCGCGCGCGCGACCATACGGTCAAGGTCGAGGCCAGCGGCCTGCGGGCCGGCAGCCGCTATGTCTACCGCTTTGCCGTGGGCGGGCAGGTCTCTCCGGTCGGCCGCACCCGCACCCTGCCGGCGGCCGGCGTGCGCGAGGTGAAGCTGGCCGTCTTCTCGTGCAGCAACTACCCGGCGGGCTACTTCAATGTCTATGCCCATGCCGCCGAGCGCAGCGACCTGGACGCCACCGTCCACCTCGGCGACTACCTCTATGAATACGGCCGCGACGGCTATGCCTCGGCCGATGCCGCAGCCCTGGGGCGCCTGTCCGAGCCGGCCGGCGAGATCCTGAGCCTGGCCGACTATCGCCGCCGGCATGCCCAGTACCGCAGCGATGCGGACCTGCAGCGCCTGCATGCCGCCGCGCCCATGATTGCCGTCTGGGACGACCACGAGATCGCCAACGACACCTGGCGCGAAGGCGCCGAGAACCACGATCCGGCCACCGAAGGCGATTTCGCCGCCCGCCGCGCCGCCGCCCTGCAGGCCTACCACGAGTGGATGCCGACCCGGGTGGCCGCACCGGACACGATCGACCGCAGCTTCGATTTCGGCGAGCTGCTCTCCCTGCACATGCTCGACACCCGGGTGGTCGCCCGCGACGAGCCGCTGGACTATGCCGACTTCCTCGGCCCCGCCGGCCTGGATGCCGCAGCCTTCGGTGCCGCCGTTGGGGCGCCGGGCCGGGCCTTGCTGGGCAGCGCGCAGACGGCACGGCTGCAACAGCGCCTGGAAGCCTCGCGCGCGACCTGGCAGGTGCTCGGCCAGCAGGTGCTGATGGCGCGGATGAACATTCCCGCGCCCATCCTCTTCGACGCGCTCAACCCCGGCAGCGGCCTGAGCGTGAGCGCCTTTGCCGCCCTGGTCGCCAAGGCGCGCAGCGCGCCCGAGACGCTCAGCCCCCAGGAACAGGCCCTGCTGGCCCAGCCCGCCCTGCCCTACAACCTGGATGCCTGGGACGGCTACGCCGCCGCGCGCGAGGCGGTGCTGGGCCTGGCCCGCAGCCTGGACAAGAACCTCGTCGTGCTGGCCGGCGACACCCACAACGCCTGGGCCAGCGACCTGCGCGATGCCGGCGGCCGCACGGTGGGCGTGGAGTTCGCGACCGCCTCGGTCAGCTCGCCCGGCTTCGAGACCATCTTCCCGAACGACGACCCGGCCGTGCTCGCCGCCTCGCTCACCGAGCTGATCGAGCCCCTGGTCTATTGCGACACCGCGCGCCGCGGCTACCTGCTGCTGACCGCGCGGCCCGAGGCCTGCCGGGCCGACTGGGTCTATGTCGACACCGTCGTCTCGCGCAGCTACAGCGCCGCGGTCGGCCGCTCGCTGCAAGTGCTGCCGGGCACGGGCGGGCGCCGCATCATCGAGATCGACAGCGGGGCCTGAAGCCGCTTCCCGCCCGGGCGGCCCGGGCCGGTGGGGCGGGCCCTGGCCCCGCGGGGCTCAGCGCAGGCCGTTGCGCGCGGCCAGCTCCAGCCACAGGCCGGCGTGGTCGGCTTCGGCATGGCCGTGGGCGATGGCCTCGGCATAGAGCTGGGCGAACAGGGTGGTGATCGGCAGCTCGGTGCCGTCGCCGGCCGCGGTGGCCAGGGCATTGCGCAGGTCCTTGAGCTGCACCGTCATCGCCGCGCGCTTGGCAAAGTCGCGCTGCACCATGCGCTGGCCGTGCACTTCCAGGATGCGGCTGTCGGCAAAGCCGCCCTGCAGGGCCAGGCGCACGCGGGCCGGGTCGGCGCCGCCGCGCTCGGCGAGGATCAGCGCCTCGGCCACCGCGCCGATGGTGATGCCGACGATCATCTGATTGGCCAGCTTGGCAAGCTGGCCGGTGCCGGTCGGCCCCACATGGGTGGCACGGCCGAGCGCGGCAAAGACCGGCAGCGCGCGCTCGAAATCGGCGCTGCTGCCGCCTGCCATGATGGCCAGGGTGCCGGCCTCGGCGCCCAGCGTGCCCCCCGAGACGGGCGCATCCAGGGCACCCACGCCGCGGGCGGCCAGCCAAGCCGCATGCTCGCGCGCCTCGGCCGGCTGGATCGAGCTCATGTCGACGAAGAGCGCGCCGGGCCGGATGGCGGCGAGCACGCCGCCGTCTTGCAGCAGCTCGCGCACGACGCCGCCGTGGGTGAGCATGGTCAGCACCAGGTCGGCGTCGGCCACGGCCTCGGCCGCATGGGCGGCGACGGTGGCACCGGCCTCGCGCAGGGCGTGGGCCTTGTCCGGGCTGCGGTTCCAGACCGTCAACGGCCAGCCGGCCGCCAGCACGCGCAGGGCCATGGGGCGGCCCATCAGGCCGATGCCGAGCAGGGCAATCTTCATCGTTGCGTCGATCGAACAAGCGGGTTCGGGCCGGCCGCAAGGGGTGGCCGGGAGAGGATTCAGTTTAGGCGGGCGCCCGGGCAAGGCGAGGGCCAAGGCCACGCCACGCCACGCCACGCCGCAGCCGCAGCCGCAGCCGCAGCCGCAGCCGCAGCCGCAGCCGGGGACGGGTCGACCGGACCCGCCGCACGCCGGGCCAGCGCGCGAACTGCGCCCCCACCGGGGGGCTGCTCGGCGCATTGCCCGCGCCGGCGCCGCGGTGCAATCGCGGGACGCGGCGGTGCGGTCCGGACCGTCCGCGCCCTGCCCTCCCCGACCTGCTGCGCCCTTGAATCCGCATCCGCTGTTCACGACCGCTCCGGCCCCGCGACCGGCCCGGCCCGCGGCCGCCGGTCTGCAGCGCCTGGGGCCCTACCGCCTGCTGCAGCGCCTGGGCTCGGACCGCCACAGCCAGCTCTGGCGCGTGCAGGCGGAGGCCGAAACACCCGGCCTGCTGCTGTTGCCGATCCGTGCCGAGACGGAAGCCGAATCCGCGCTCGCTGCGCCCGGTCGCCTGGGCCGCATCGACCTGCCCGGCCTGCTGCGCGGCCAGGCGGTCGACCTGGGCCTGGCCGGCCCGGCCGTGCACCTGCCGGCACCGCCCGGGCCGACCCTGGCCGAGCGCCTGGCGCCCGGCGGCGGCCCGGCGCCCACGCTGGCGGAATGGGTGGGCTGGATGGTCGAGCTGCTGGAGCTGCTGGCCGCCCTGCATGAGGCCGGCCTGCGCCCGGTCGGCCTGGCCGCCCACACCGTGCTGATCGAGCCGCCGGGCCGCGCCCGGCTGCTCGGCATCGAGCTGGCCCGCGAGATGGATGCCCAAGGCGAGGGCCGGCGCGAGGATCTGCGCCTCGCCGGCCTGCTGCTCTACCGCGGCATCGCCGGCCACTGGGCGCTGGATGAGCCCGACCTGTCGCGCGCCGCCGCCCGGCTCGACCGCGAGATCGTGCGCCTGGGCTGGGCCCTGCCGCAGCCGGTGCCGGCCGCGCTTCGGGCCATCGTCAATCGTGCCGTCGACCATGAAGCGGCACGCCGCTACCTGGCCGCGCGCAGCCTGGCGCGTGCGCTGCGCGGCTGGCTCGACAGTCACCGCGACGGCGAGCCCGATGCCCTGAACCTGCTGCTCGACCGCCTGCCCGCCGCCGGCCACCTGCCGGCCCGCGCCGACCTGCCGCAGCGCCTGGCCGCGCTGCACCGCCTGGAAGGCCAGCGCCTGGATGCCTGGATCGAGCTGCTCTTCGACGAACCCGCGCTGGCCTTCGAGCTGCTGCGCAGCCTGGGCGCCGTCGAGCTGGCCGGCCAGGCGCAAGGTGACGACATCACCACCCTGCGCCGTGCCGTGCAACTGCTCGGCCTGAGCGGTGTGCGCCAGGCGGCGGCTTCCCTGCGCCCCTGGCCGGGCGCGCTGGATGCGGCCGCGGCCGTCGCGCTGGAAAGCCGCCTGGCCCAAGCCGCCCGGGCCGCCCACCTGGCCGAGCGGCTCTGCCCGGCCGACCACGACGGCGAGGCCGCCGGTCTGATCGCCCTGCTGCAAGCCCTGGGCGAGCTGCTGATGGCCTACCACTTTCCCGACGAGCAGCGCCAGATCGAGACCCTGGTCCATCCCCCGCCGCAGCCCCCTGGCGTGCGCCCGCTGCCGCCCGAGCTGGCCGCCCAGGCGGTGCTGGGCAGCAGCCCGCAGGCCCTGGCCCAGGCCGTCGCCCGGCACTGGGGGCTGGACGAGGGCTTGCAGCACGCCCTGCAGGCCCTGGCGGTCGACCGCCCGGTGCGGCTGCCCGAAACCCGGCTGGAAACCCTGCGCTGCGCCGCCAGCGCGGGCGGCGAACTGGCCGCCGGCCTGCCGCCGCAGGCGGTCGAGCAGCGCTACCAGCGCGCCCTGGGCTGGACCCGCGGCGAGGCGGCGCAGGCCCTGGCCGCCCTCGGCGCCATCCGCCCCCCGGCCGCCCTGCCCGCCTGAGCGGGCAGCGCGGCATCCCAGGGTCGGGCGGACGCCTCGCCCGCACCCGCATCCGCCATGAAAAAGGCCCGCCAGGGGCGGGCCTTGAGGCGCATCGGGGGGCGGGGCCGTGGCCCCGCCGGCCCGGTCAGTTGTTCTCGGAAAGCTGGTCGAGGATGGCCGGGTTCTCCAGGGTCGAGGTGTCCTGGGTGATGGCCTCGCCCTTGGCGATCGAGCGCAGCAGGCGGCGCATGATCTTGCCCGAGCGCGTCTTGGGCAGGTTGTCGCCGAAACGGATGTCCTTGGGCTTGGCGATCGGACCGATCTCCTTGCCCACGTGGTCGCGCAGGATCTTGGCGATGGCCTTGGCCTCGTCGCCCGTCGGGCGAGGACGCTTGAGCACGACGAAGGCGCAGATGGCCTCGCCGGTGGTGTCGTCGGGGCGGCCGACCACCGCCGCTTCGGCCACCAGCTCGGTGTGGCTGACCAGGGCCGACTCGATCTCCATCGTGCCCATGCGGTGGCCCGAGACGTTCAGCACGTCGTCGATGCGGCCGGTGATGGTGAAGTAGCCGGTCTTCTCGTCGCGGATCGCGCCGTCGCCCGCCAGGTAATAGCCCTTGAGCTCGGCCGGGTAGTAGCTCTTCACGAAGCGCTCGTTGTCGCCCCAGATGGTGCGGATCATCGAGGGCCAGGGCTTCTTGACGACCAGGATGCCGCCCTGGCCGTTGGGCACGTCATTGCCGGTCTCGTCGACGATGGCGGTGGTGATGCCCGGGAAGGGCAGCGTGCACGAGCCCGGCACCAGGGGCGTGGCGCCCGGCAGCGGAGTGATCATGTGGCCGCCGGTCTCCGTCTGCCAGAAGGTGTCGACGATGGGGCAGCGGCCGCCGCCGACATGCTTGTGGTACCACTCCCAGGCGGCCGGGTTGATCGGCTCACCGACCGAGCCCAGGATGCGCAGGCTCGACAGGTCGTAGCTCTTGGGGTGCACCGCATCGTTGGCCTCGGCGGCCTTGATCAGCGAGCGGATGGCCGTGGGCGCGGTGTAGAAGATCGAGACCTTGTGGTCCTGGATCATCTTCCAGAAGCGGCCGGCGTCCGGGTAGGTGGGCACGCCTTCAAAGACGATCTCGGTGCCGCCCAGGGCCAGGGGGCCGTAGGTGATGTAGCTGTGGCCGGTGACCCAGCCGATGTCGGCGGTGCACCAGAAGACGTCGTCGGCCTTCAGGTCGAAGGTCCACTTGGTCGTCAGCGCGGCATGCAGCAGGTAGCCGCCGCTGCTGTGCTGCACGCCCTTGGGCTTGCCGGTGGAGCCGGAGGTGTAGAGCAGGAAGAGCGGGTGCTCGGCCTCGACCCACTCGGGCTCGCAGGTGGTGGGCTGGGCGTCGGCAACGTCGGCCATCCACTTGTCGCGGCCTTCGGTCATGCTGATGGCGTTGCCGCCGCGCTTGACGACCAGCACGTTCTGGATCGACTCGCAGCCGCCCAGGGCCAGGGCCTCGTCGACGATGGCCTTGAGCGGGAGTTGCTTGCCGCCGCGCACCTGGCAGTCGGCGGTGATGACGGCCACGGCGCCGGTGTCGTTGATGCGATCGCGCAGCGACTGGGCCGAGAAGCCGCCGAAGACGACCGAGTGGATCGCGCCGATGCGGGCGCAGGCCTGCATGGCCGCCACGCCGTCGATCGACATGGCGATGTAGATGACGACGCGGTCGCCCTTCTTCACGCCCAGGCTGCGCAGGCCGTTGGCGATCTGGCAGACCTTGGCCAGAAGCTGGCTGTAGCTGACCTTGGTGACTTCGCCGCCGTCGGCTTCGAAGATGATTGCGGTCTTGTTACCCAGGCCGCGCTCGACATTGCGGTCCAGGCAGTTGTAGGAGACGTTGAGCGTGCCGTCGGCGAACCACTTGAAGAAGGGCGCCTGGCTGTCGTCGAGCGTCTGCGTGAAGGGCTTCTTCCAGGAAATCAGCTCACGGGCCAGACGACCCCAGTAGGCGCCGTAGTCGGCCTCGGCTTCCTTGCACAGGGCCTCGTAGGCGGCGAAACCGGACACATGGGCGGTCGCGACCAGGTCGGCGGGGGGGGTGTAGATCGTGTGGCTGGTCTCTGACATGGTGTCTCTTTCCTCGAACAGGGGCGGCGCGGACTGTGGCGCCAGGGTCTTACGATGGTCTGACGGTCCCGGGCCGGGCTGTCACGACGCCCTCGACATCGACTGCCTAGAATCCGCTGCTTGTGTCATATCGAAAACCCCTGACAAACCCCGAAGGACGCGTGGCAACACGCGATTTTGTTCCGAGATGAGCCAAGCGCCCCTGTCCCAAGCTGTCAAGCCGAGCGCCAAGCTGCCGGCCCTTCCCAACCTGATCTTCGCCAGCCGCTGGCTGCAACTTCCCCTCTACATCGGACTGATCCTGGCGCAAGCCGTCTATGTCGTGCACTTCTGGGTGGAGCTTGTCCACCTGATCGAGGCCGCGCTGGGCAACCCCGACGCGCTCGGCAAGCTGGTCTCGAGCATCGGCTACAAGACCGATGCACCCGTGACCGCGCTGAACGAGACGATCATCATGCTCGTCGTGCTGGCACTGATCGACGTGGTGATGATCAGCAACCTGCTGATCATGGTGATCGTCGGCGGCTACGAGACTTTCGTCTCGCGCATGAACCTCGAAGGCCATCCCGACCAGCCCGAATGGCTGAGCCACGTCAATGCCTCGGTGCTCAAGGTCAAGCTGGCCACGGCCATCATCGGCATCAGCTCCATCCACCTGCTCAAGACCTTCATCAACGCCGGCAACTACACCGAGAAGGTCCTGATGTGGCAGACGCTGATCCACGTCGCCTTCCTGTTCTCGGCGCTGGCCATCGCGCTGGCGGACCGCTTGATGCAGGGCTCCGGCAACAAGCCCACCGCTGACAAGACATGACGAACCTGCTGCTGTTTGCCGCCGGCCTGGCCGGCCTGGTCTTCGGGGCCGAGCTGCTGATCCGTGGCGCCTCCAAGCTGGCCTTGAGCTTCGGCATCTCGCCGCTGGTGGTCGGCCTCACGGTGGTGGCCTTCGGCACCAGCGCGCCCGAGGTGGCGGTGTCCACCGGCGCAGTGCTCAACGGTCAGGTCGACCTGGCCCTGGGCAATGTGGTGGGCAGCAACATCTTCAACGTGCTCTTCATCCTGGGCCTGAGCGCGGTCATCACCCCGCTGGTGGTCAATGTGCAGCTCATCCGCCAGGAGGTGCCGATCATGATCGGCGCCAGCCTGCTGCTGGTGGTGCTGTGCCTGGACGGACAGGTCAGCGGCAGCGATGCCGGGCTGCTCTTCGCCCTCGTGATCGCCTACACCTTCTTCCTGGTGCGCCAGTCGCGCGCCGAATCGCAGGCGGCCCGCGACGAGTACGCTGCCGAGATCCAGCCCGCCCAGGCCGGCGGCTGGGACAGCCACTGGGCCGCCCAGCTCGGCCTGATCGTCGCCGGCCTGGGCCTGCTGGTGGCGGGCTCGGACGCGCTGGTGACGGCGGCCATCAGCTTCGCCCGCGCCCTGGGCATCAGCGAGCTGGTGATCGGCCTGACCATCGTCGCGGCCGGCACCTCCATGCCCGAGGTGGCCGCCTCGGTGATGGCCGCGATCAAGGGCGAACGCGACATCGCCGTGGGCAATGTGGTGGGAAGCTGCGTCTTCAACATCCTGGGCTGCGTGGGCCTGGCCGGCCTGGCGGCAGCCTTCAGCGGCGCCGGCGGCGGCGTGCTGCTGGTGGCGCCCGCGGTGCTGAACTTCGACCTGTGGGTGATGCTGGTCGTCGCCCTGGCCTGCCTGCCGGTCTTCCTGAGCGGGCGGGAGATCGCGCGCTGGGAAGGCCTGGTCTTCCTGGGCTATTACGTGGCCTATGCCGCCTACCTGGTGCTGGACGCCCAGGGGCATGACGCCCTGCCCGCCTACAGCCAGGCTATGCTGAGCTTCGTCATCCCCTTGACGGTGGTGACGCTGGTTGCGTCCTCGCTGCGCCGGCCCAAGGCCTAAGCGGCACGGTCACCGGGGCGATTCGTCGCGGCGCGCGTTCAAGGGCCGGAACGATGATCCGGCCCGCGCAGCCTCAGGGCTGCGGCTGGTCGGGCGGCACCGGAGCCTTCGACGGCAACCTGAGATGCAGCGCCGCCATGGCAAGCAGATTGGCCGACACCGGCGCGGTCACGAAGACGAAGAAGGCGATCAGCAACTCGTGCAGGCCGGCCTGCCCGCGCGCCCAGGCCAGCAGCATGCTGGCCAGCAGCACCCCGCCCAGGCCCAGGGTGCTGGCCTTGGTGGGCGCATGCAGGCGCATGTAGAAATCGGGAAAGCGCAGCAGGCCCAGGGCACCCACGAAGGCGAAGAAGCCGCCTGTCACCAGCAGGGCCGCGGCGACCCCCTGGATCCACAGGGGCAAGGCAGTCAGCGTGTCCATGTTGGCCTCCTCACTCGATGACGTCGCCGCGGGCCAGGTAGCGGCCCAGCGCCACCGTGCCGACGAAGCCCAGCATGGCGATGATGAGCGCCGCCTCGAAGAGCAGCACCGTACCCAGGCGCAGGCCGAGCAGCACGGCCAGGGCGGTGGCATTGACGTAGAGCGTGTCCAGCGCCAGCACGCGGTCGACGATCTCGGGGCCGCGCAGCAGGCGCAGCATGCACAGCAGCACCGCCAGGCTGAAGGCCAGCAGCGCGAAGTCCAGGGCCCAGGCCAGGATCATCCGAAGATCTCCTTCAACGGCGCCTCGTAGCGCGCCTTCATGTCGGCGGCGGCCGCTGCCGCATCCGTGCAGTCCAGGGCATGGACCAGAATCTGCCGGCGGCGCGCATCGACCACGCAGCTCACGGTGCCCGGCGTGGTCGTGATGATGCCGGCGAACAGGGTGATGGCCAGGGGATGCTCCAGGTCCAGCGGCACCGGCACCCAGGCCGGCTGCGGCCGGCTGCCGGGCGACAGGACGATGCGCGCCACGATGAGGTTGGACTTCACGATGTCCCACAGCACCACGCCCAGCAGGCGCAGCACCGTGCCCCAGCGCCGCACCCGCACCGGCTCGGGCAGGAAGCCATGCAGCAGGCGCGGCAGCAGCAGGCCGAGCAGCGCCGCGGTGATCAGGTTGCCCGGCGCCAGGCTCTGCCGAAGCAGCAGCCAGGCGGCCGCCACTTGCAGGGACAGGAGGGGGTGGCTCAGAAGGCCGCGGGGCTTCATGGCTGCCTCGTCACATGGGGGCCGAGCGGCAGCGGCTGCGGCTGGGGCAGGCGGTAGGGCCGCACCGACTCGGCGGCCGGCCCGCCCAGCTCGGGCAGCACGGCCCGGGCATAGGCCGAGCGGTCGGCCAGTTGCCGGGCGGCGGCCTCGGTGTAGCGCTGCACCGGCGCAGCCCACACGCTCAGCAGCACGCTCATGCCGAGCAGGGCGATGGTGGCCGCCAGCAGGCGCGGGCTGGCGCCCGAGGCGGCCGAGGGCAGCTCCGGGCGCACGGCCCAGAACAGGATGCTGCCGGCCCGCGCCAGGCCGATCAGGGTGAGCAGGCCCACCCCCAGCACCACGGCCCAGACGGTCACGGCCCAGGGATGGTCGCTGGCCGCTTGCAGCAGCATCAGCTTGCCGACGAAGCCCGGCAGCGGCGGCAGCCCGGCATTGGATGCCGCCGCCAGCAGCAGCAGCAGGCCCAGCAGCGCCGGCTGGCGCACGGGGCTGCAGGGCTCCAGCCGGTCGGCCATGCGGCCGCGCTGGGCCGCGACCAGCTCGGCCAGCAGGAAGAGGCCGGCGATCACCAGGGTGGAGTTGAGCAGGTAGTAAAGGGCCGCCGACCAGGCCGCCGTGCCGAACAGGCCGATGGCCGCGACGATGGTGCCGACCGAGGCCACCGTCAGCCAGGCGATCAGCCGCGGCAGGGTGTGCGCCGCCAGGGCGCCGAGCACGCCGGCTACGCTGGTCAGCAGGGCCAGGGGCAGCAGCAGGGGCTGGACGGCGAAGGCGCTGGCGCCGGCCTCGGCGCCGAAGACCACGCCATGCACGCGCCACAGGGCGTAGACGCCGACCTTGGTCATGATCGCGAACAGCGCCGCCACCGGCGCGCTGGCCGCGGCATAGGTGGCGGGCAGCCACAGCGCCAGCGGCACCAGGGCCGCCTTGAAGCCGAAGACGACCAGCAGCAGCATCGCCCCGGCCTGCAAGAGGCCGGCCTCGGGCGCCGGCACCTGGGGCACGCGCAGGGCCAGGTCGGCCAGGTTGAGCGTGCCCGTGGTGGCATAGATCAAGGCCATGCCGATCAGGAAGAGCGCCGAGGCCGTGAGGTTCAGCACCACGTACTGCGTGCCCACCCGCAGGCGCTCGCGGCCCAGGCCGTGGGTCATGAGCACATAGCTCGCGATCAGCAGCACCTCGAAGAAGACGAAGAGGTTGAACAGGTCGCCGGTCAGGAAGGCACCGTTCAGGCCCATCAACTGGAATTGCAGCAGGGCATGGAAGTGCCGGCCGTGGGCATCCCAGCCGCCGCTGGCATAGAGCAGGACCGGCAGGGCGACGGCGGCGGTCAGGGCCAGCATCAGGGCGGCCAGCCGGTCCACGACCAGCACGATGCCGAAGGGCGCCGGCCATTCGCCCAGGCGGTAGACGGTGAGCGTGCCGCTGTCGGCCAGCCCCAGCAGGCGCCAGGCCAGCACCGCGCCCAGCAGCAGCGAGGCCAGGGCGATGCGGCGCGCCCAGGGGCGGCGGGCCTCCTCGTCGCCCAGCAGCAGCAGGAGCACGGCCGTCAGCGCCGGCAGCAGCACGGGCAGGATGGGCAGATGCATGGCCCAGCTCATGCCGAGGTCCTCCCGGCTTGGGGCTCGTGAGGCGTCGGGGCCTCAGGCGCCGCGGCGGCCGGTGCATGGCCCGGCGCATGGCCCGGCTCATGACCGTCGACATGGTCGCTGCCGCCGTCATGGAAGCTGCGCAGGGCCAGTTCGATGACGAAGCCGGTGGTCGCGAAGCCGATCACGATGGCCGTCAGCACCAGGGCCTGGGGCAGCGGGTCGGCCACGTCGGGGCCGGCATCCACGATGGGCGCAGCACCCAGCCACAGCCGGCCCATGGCGAAGATGAAGACATTGACCGCATAGCCCAGCAGGCTCAGGCCCAGCACCACCGGGAAGCTGCGGCCGCGCAGCAGCAGGTAGAGGCCGGTGGCGGTCACGATGCCGATGCCGCTGGCCAGCAGGAATTCCATGCTCAGAAACATCATGCGGGCTCCGCGCCGGCGCGGGGCCGCGGCGCTTCCTTGCTGGCGGCGCCGAGCACCGACAGCATCAACAGCGTCGCGCCCACCACCGTGATGTAGACGCCCAGGTCGAACAGCGCGGCCGTGGCCAGGGGCAACTCGCCCAGCACCGGCAGCACGGGATGGCCGGCGGCGCTGGTCATGAAGGGCCGGCCGAAGACGAACGCCCCGGCGCCGGTGAGCGCCGCGATGCCCAGGCCCAGGCCGATCCAGCGGGTGTAGCGCTGGCCGCCTGCGGCATGCAGCAGGCGGTCGGCCTGCGCCTGGCCCAGGGCCATGTACTGCAGCACCAGGGCGACGGCGGTCACGAGGCCGGCGATGAAGCCGCCGCCCGGCAGGCCATGGCCGCGCCAGAAGATGTAGAGCGAGGCCACCAGGGCCAGGGGCAGCACCAGGCGGGCGGCCACCTGCAGCATCAGCGGCTGCTCGGAGAAGGACCAGGCGCGGCCGGCCGGGTCGCGGCCCTCGCGCCGCACGCGGAAGCCATCGAGCAGGGCCAGCACGCCGATGCCGGCAATGCCCAGCACGGTGATCTCGCCGAAGGTGTCGTAGCCGCGGAAGTCCACCAGGATCACGTTCACCGCATTGGCGCCGCCCCCCAGAGGCACGCTGTTGGCGAGGAAGTACCAGGCGATGCTGTCGTGGTCGCGCGTCATCACCAGCCAGGCCAGCCAGGCCATGCCGGCGCCGCCGGCCAGGGCCAGCAGGGCGTCGCGACCGCGGCGGGCCGTGGAGCTTTCGCGCGGCGTGCGGGCCGGCAGCAGGGCCAGGCCCATCAGCAGCAGCACGGTGGAGACCACCTCGACGCTGAGCTGGGTGAGCGCCAGATCGGGCGCCGACAGGCCCAGGAAGACCATGGACGTGACCAGGCCCACTACCCCGACCAGCACCACCGCCTGGAAGCGCTGGTGGTGGCTGCGCAGCAGGGCGATGCAGGTGGCCAGCAGCGCCAGCCACAGTGCGCCGGCCAGGGGCGTGGCGGGCAGCAGCTCGCGCCCGCCGGTGCCCAGGGCCGGGCCTTGCAGCAGGGGCCAGGCGGCCACCGCCAGGGCGGCGGCCAGCATGAGGGCGGCATAGCGCTGGAGCGAGCCGTTCTCGGTGGCGGCCGTGAAGCGGCCGGCAAGCTGGAAGAGGCGATTCACCAGCCCGGTGAAGACCGCCTTGCCATTGCGGGCCGAGGGCCGGTGGCGGTGCAGGCGGCCGCCGCGCATCAGGCCGAAATAGAACAGCACACCCCCGCCCACGGCCACGGCGCTCATCAGCAGGGGCAGGTTGAAGCCGTGCCACAGCGCCAGCGAGAAGGTCGGCGCCTCGGCCCCCAGGGCTGCCGCGGCGGCAAGCTGCACCAGCGGGCCGGCCACGCCCATGGGCAGCAGGCCCACGGCCAGGCAGACCAGCACCAGCAGCAGCACCGGCGCCTTCATGCCCCAGGGCGGCTCATGCGGATGCGGCTGGGGCAGATCGCGCGCCGGGCCGTTGAAGAAGACGTCGTGCACCAGCCGCAGGGAATAGGCCATCGAGAAAAGGCCGCCCGCCGTCGCCAGCACCGGCATCCAGCCGCCCCAGGCGCCCCAGAGCTGCGGGCCGCCGTGCAGGGCCTGCTCCAGCATCATTTCCTTGCTGATGAAGCCGTTGAAGGGCGGCAGGCCGGCCATGGCGGCGGCGGCCAGCGTGGCCAGGGTGCCGACGATGGGCATGAAGCCCATCAGGCCGCCGAGCTTGCGCATGTCGCGGGTGCCGGTCTCGTGGTCGACGATGCCCGCGCTCATGAACAGCGCCGCCTTGAAGGCCGCGTGGTTCAGGATGTGGAAGATCGCCACCACCTTGGCCATGGGGCTGTCCAGGCCGATCAGGAAGGTGATCAGGCCCAGGTGGCTGATGGTGCTGTAGGCCAGCAGGCCCTTGAGGTCGTGCTTGAAGACGGCGACGAAGGCGGCGAACACCATGGTGAACAGGCCCACCGGCGCGACGATGCCCTCGAACAGCGCCGTGCCACCCAGCACCGGATACAGGCGCAGCAGCAGGAAGAGGCCCGCCTTCACCATGGTGGCGCTGTGCAGGTAGGCCGAGACCGGCGTGGGCGCGGCCATGGCCTCGGGCAGCCAGAAGTGGAAGGGCAGTTGCGCGCTCTTGGTGAAGCAGCCCAACAGCACCAGGCCCAGCACCAGGGGGTAGCGGGCATCGGCCTGGATCGTCTCGATCAGGCCGGGCGTGGCGAGCATCACGCTCAGGTCGTGGGTGCCGGCGATCTGGCCCAGCACGATCACGCCGGCCAGCAGGGCCAGGCCGCCGCCGCCGGTCACCGTCAGGGCCATGCGGGCGCCGTTGCGGGCATCGGCACCCTTGGTGGGATGCGAGCCCCAGTAGCCCACCAGCAGGAAGCTGCTGATGCTGGTCAGCTCCCAGAACACCACCATCATCAGCAGGTTGTCGCTGAGCACGATGCCCAGCATCGCCGCCATGAAGAGCATGAGCTGGCTGTAGAACTTGCCTGCCGGGTCGCCGCCCGGCCCGCCGTGCAGGTAGAAGGCGGCATACAGGACGATGAGCAGGCCGATGCCGCTGATCAGGGCCGCGAACATCCAGGCCAAGCCATCCAGGCGGAAGTTCGCATTCAAGCCGACGGCCGGCATCCACTCGGCCTGGGTCAGCAGGGTCTGGCCGGCGAAGGTGGCCGGGGCCAGCCAGGCCAGCAGGCCCAGCACCGCCAGCGTCACCAGGGCCGCGGCCCAGGCGGTGGCGGCACGACGTGCCGGGTGGTCCGATCGGCCCAGCCCGAGACACAGGGTGGTGCCCAGCACCAGGGGCAGCACGATGATCAGGGCAAGGGGACTCATCCGGGGCGAGGCGCGCGACGGGAAGCGTGTTCGTGGGGACAGGGCAAGAGCCCGGGACTGCGAGGCAGTTTAGGCCAGCCCTCTTACGCAAGCCTTGGGCCGGGAACTCGCTGGCTAAACTGTCGAGCTGCCCGGACCGCTCCGCCTTGCGGCGGTATGTGCCGCGTTGTCCGCCCCGGTTCCCTCCCCGCCAGGTGTCCCATGCCGAGCCCCACCATCCGCCACGACGACCTCGTCGAATCCGTCGCTGCCGCCCTGCAGTACATCAGCTACTACCACCCGGCGGACTACATTGAGCACCTGGCCCGCGCCTACCAGCGCGAAGCCTCGCCGGCGGCCAAGGACGCGATCGCCCAGATCCTGACCAACTCGAAGATGTGCGCCGAGGGCCGGCGCCCGATCTGCCAGGACACCGGCATCGTCAATGTCTTCCTGAAGATCGGCATGGACGTGCGCTGGGAGGGCTTCAAGGGCTCGATCGAGGACGCCGTCAACGAAGGCGTGCGCCGCGGCTACCTGAATGCCGACAACATGCTGCGCGCCTCGGTGCTCAACGATCCGATCTTCGAGCGCAAGAACACCAAGGACAACACGCCGGCCGTCATCCACATGAGCGTGGTGCCGGGCGACACGGTGGACGTGACCGTGGCCGCCAAGGGCGGCGGCAGCGAGAACAAGAGCAAGTTCATCATGATGAACCCCAGCGACAACCTGGTCGACTGGGTGCTCAAGACCGTGCCGACCATGGGCGCCGGCTGGTGCCCGCCGGGCATGCTGGGCATCGGCGTCGGCGGCACCGCCGAGAAGGCCATGCTGCTGGCCAAGGAGGTGCTGATGGAGCCGATCGACATGTTCGACCTGCTCGCCCGCGGCCCGCAGAACAAGCTGGAAGAACTGCGCATTGAGCTCTACGAGAAGGTCAATGCCCTGGGCATCGGCGCCCAGGGCCTGGGCGGCCTGACCACGGTGCTCGACGTCAAGATCGCCACCTACCCCACCCATGCGGCCAGCAAGCCGGTCGCGATGATTCCGAACTGCGCCGCCACCCGCCATGCGCACTTCGTGCTGGACGGCAGCGGCCCGGCCTATGTCGAGCCGCCGAGCCTGGACCTGTGGCCCGACGTGAAGTGGGCGCCCGACTACAACAAGAGCAAGCGCGTCGACCTGAACACCCTGAGCAAGGAGGAAGTCGCGAGCTGGAAGCCCGGCGACACCCTGCTGCTCAACGGCAAGATGCTCACCGGCCGCGATGCCGCGCACAAGCGCATCGCCGACATGCTGGCCAAGGGCGAGAAGCTGCCGGTGGACTTCCGCAACCGCGTCATCTACTACGTCGGCCCGGTCGATCCGGTGCGCGATGAGGTGGTCGGCCCGGCCGGCCCGACCACCGCCACCCGCATGGACAAGTTCACCGAGATGATGCTGGCCGAGACCGGCCTGATCGCCATGGTAGGCAAGGCCGAGCGCGGCCCGGTCGCGATCGAATCCATCAAGAAGCACGGCAGTGCCTACCTGATGGCCGTCGGCGGCAGCGCCTACCTGGTGAGCAAGGCGATCAAGGCGGCCACCGTGGTCGGCTTCGCCGACCTCGGCATGGAAGCCATCTACGAATTCGATGTGGTCGACATGCCGGTGACGGTGGCCGTGGACGCCGGCGGCACCAGCGCCCACATCACCGGCCCTAAGACCTGGCAGGAGAAGATTGCGACCGGCGAGTTCAAGGGCATCACGGTCGCGGCAGGCTGAAGCCGGCGCAACAAGCCAAAGGCCCGGGGGCTTGCGCCCCCGGGCCTTTTTCATGGGCTGCCAGCCGGCCGCAGGGGCCGACCGGCGGCTCCGCTTCAGTGCGCCGCGCCGCCGCGGATCAGGTAGTCGAAGGCGCCCAGGGCCGCCTTCGCGCCATCGCCGGTCGCGATGATGATCTGCTTGTAGGGCACGGTGGTCGCGTCGCCGGCCGCGAACACGCCGGGCACCGAGGTCGCGCCGCGCGGGTCGACGAGGATCTCGCCGTAGCGGCTCAGCTCGACCGTGCCCTTGAGCCATTCGGTGTTGGGCACCAGGCCGATCTGCACGAAGACGCCGGCCAGCTCCACGGTGTGGGCCTTTCCGGTGCCGCGGTCGGTGTAGCTGAGCGCGGTGACCTTCTTGCCGTCGCCGTGGATCTCGGTGGTCTGGGCATGCTTGACGATGCTCACATTGGGCAGGCTTTCGAGCTTGCGCACCAGCACCGCATCGGCACGCAGTTGCTCAGCAAACTCGATGAGCGTGACGTGCTGGACCAGGCCGGCCAGGTCGATGGCCGCCTCGACGCCCGAGTTGCCGCCGCCGATCACCGCGACCTTCTTGCCCTTGAACAGCGGGCCGTCACAGTGCGGGCAGTAGGCCACGCCGCGGTTGCGGTATTCGTCCTCGCCCGGCACGTTGACATTGCGCCAGCGCGCGCCGGTCGACAGGATCAGGCTGCGAGCCTTCAGCTCGGCGCCATTGGCCAGCTTCACGCCGATCAGGCCGCCGGGCTCGGACGCCGGGCTGAGCTGCTCGACGCGCTGGCCGTTCATGATCTCGACCTCGTAGGCGCGCACATGCTGTTCCAGCGCGGCGGCGAACTTCGGGCCGTCGGTCTCCAGCACCGAGATGTAGTTCTCGATGGCCAGGGTGTCGAGCGTCTGGCCGCCGAAGCGCTCGGCCACCACGCCGGTGCGGATGCCCTTGCGGGCCGCATACACGGCCGCGGCCGCGCCGGCCGGGCCGCCCCCCACCACCAGCACCTCATAGGGCGCTTGCTCGCTGAGCTTGGCCGCTTCGCGGGCCGCCGCGCCGGTGTCGACCTTGGCAAGGATTTCCTCCAGGCCCATGCGCCCGCTGCCGAAGGGCTTGCCGTTGAGCAGCACGGTCGGCACCGCCATGACCTGGCGTTCCTCCATCTCGGCCTGGAAGAGCGCGCCGTCGACCACCACCGTGCGCACCTTGGGATTGAGCACGGCCATCAGCGTCAGCGCCTGCACGACGTCCGGGCAGTTGTGGCACGAAAGGGACATGAAGACTTCGAAGCGGAAGTCGCCGTCCAGCGCGCGGATCTGTTCGATCACCTCGGGCTCGACCTTGGGCGGATGGCCGCCCACCCACAGCAGGGCCAGCACCAGCGAGGTGAACTCGTGGCCCATGGGCACGGCGGCGAACTCGACGCCCATGTCCTGGCCGATGCGATTCAGGCGGAAGGACGGCTTGCGCGTGGCCTGGCCGTCATGGCGCAGGCTGATCTTGTCCGACAGGGCAGCGACCTGTTCGATCAGCTCGCGCATTTCCTGCGCACCGGCGCTGTCGTCCAGGCTGGACACGATCTCGAACGGCTGCGTGACCCGTTCGAGGTAGGCCTGAAGCTGAGCGGTCAGTTGGGCGTCCAACATCGTGGTTCTCCTTGAAGACCCGCGCCACGGGGGCGAGGTCGATGAACATTCGGAAACGGCAAGCCCGGCCGAGCGCCCCGGGAGGGGCACCGGGCCGGGCTTGGGAGGGGCAGCGAGACCGTCGACCTCTGCTGCCGCTTGCGTCGGGCCCGAAACCGGAGGCTTCGGGCCTGGCCGAGACGGCCCCCCTGCGCAGGCAGGGGGACGGCCCGCATCAGATCTTGCCGACGAGGTCCAGCGAAGGCGTCAGGGTCTTGGCGCCTTCCTTCCACTTGGCCGGGCAGACCTGGCCGGGGTTGGCGGCGGTGTACTGGGCGGCCTTCAGCTTGCGCAGGGTCTCGGCCACGTCGCGGGCGATCTCGTTGCTGTGGACTTCGGCGGTCTTGATGATGCCGTCCGGGTTGATCACGAAGGTGCCGCGGTAGGCCAGGCCGTCTTCCGGGATCAGCACGTCGAAGGCCTTGCTCAGCACATGGGCCGGGTCGCCGACCAGCGGGAACTTGGCCTTGCCGACGGCCGGCGAGGTCTCGTGCCACACCTTGTGCGAGAAGTGCGTGTCGGTGGTGACGATGTAGACCTCGGCGCCCGCGGCCTGGAAGGCGGCGTAGTTGTCGGCAGCGTCCTCGATCTCGGTCGGGCAGTTGAAGGTGAAGGCCGCCGGCATGAAGATCAGGACCGACCACTTGCCCTTGAGGCTTTCCTCGGTGACGGTGATGAACTTGCCGTTGTGGAAGGCCTGGGTCTTGAAGGGCTGAACGGGGGTGTTGATCAGGGACATGAGGATTTCCGGTGGATGGGTGGTGAAAGCGGGTTGACTAAAAACCCCACCCGACGAATCGTAGCTGCGCCGCAGCATTGCCGCGATGGATAGAAAAAAAGGCGGCGATTGAAACAGGCAATGGCCTCCCGGGTACGCCGGCCCGCGGCTCGCTCCAAGTTCAGGGCGCCGGGGCCGCAGGGCCGTCCAGTTCCAGGCGGACACGCATCAGATCCTCGTCGTCGGGATCGTGCTCGGCCTGGAAGCCGAGCTGCGCCAGCAGCTTGAGCATGGGCCGGTTCTCGCGCAGCACCTCGCCGACGATGCGCCGCGTGCCGCGGCTGCGCACGTAGTCGATGATGCGCATCATCAGCAGCCGGCCCAGGCCCGTGCCCTTCAGCTCGGATCGGATGACGATGGCGTATTCGGCCGCCTGGTTGTCCGGGTCGGTGATGGCGCGCACGACGCCCAGGGTCTGGGCCCTGGCCGGATCGGGGTCGGTGCTGGCGATGAAGGCCATCTCCCGCGCGTAGTCGATCTGCGTCATCCGCGCCAGCTCGACATGCGCGAAGGCGCTGCGCCGCGTGCTGAAGAAGCGCATGCGGCGGTCGGTCGGGTCCAGGCTCTGGATGAAGTCGCTGTGCGCGGCCTCGTCCTCGGGCCGGATCGGGCGCACGACGAGGTTCCGGCCGCGCCAGGCAACCGTCTGCACCCACGCGCTCGGATAGGGCCGGATCGCGAAATGCTCCCGGCCGCCGGGCCGGGCGGCGGAAAGGCGCACCCGCACATCCACCGCCAGGGCGCCGTCGGCATCGGCCAGCACCGGATTCAGGTCCAGCTCGGCCAGGGCCGGCAGCTCGGCCACCAGGCGGGCCACGGCGATCAGGGTGTCGTAGACCGCCTCCAGCCGGGCGGGCGGATGGTCGCGGTAGCCGGCCAGCAGGCGCGCGACCCGGGTGCGCCGCACCAGGTCGGCAGCCAGCGCGCGATTGAGCGGTGGCAGCGCCACGGCGCGGTCGGCCAGCACCTCGACCGCCGTGCCGCCGGCGCCGAAGAGCAGCACCGGGCCGAACAGCGGGTCGATGCTGGCGCCGACGATCAGCTCCTGCGCATGCGGCCGCCGCACCATGGCCTGCACGGTCAGCGCATCGATGCGGGCCTGCGGCGCCCGCGCCCGCACCCGACCGAGCAGCGCCGCCACGGCGGCCTCCAGCTCCTGCGGATCGTGCAGGCCCAGCACCACGCCACCGACGTCGGACTTGTGCACGATGTCGCGCGAGGCAATCTTCAGCACCACCGGGTAGCCGATGGACTGCGCCGCGGCCAGCACCGCGCCCACCTCGGGCGCGACGCGCCGCGTGGCGACGACGGCCACGCCATAGGCCTGCAGCAAGGCCATGGCCTCCTCGTCGTCGAGCAGCTCGCGGCCCTCGGCCAGGGCACGGTCGATCACGGCCTGCGCGCGCTCGCGCTGCGGCGCAGCGATCTGCACCAGGCCAGGCGTCTCGATCAGCGCCGCCTGGTTCTCGCGCCAGGTGCGCAGCATGGCCAGGGCGCGCACCGCATCCTCGGGCGTCGCATGGTCGGGGATGCCGGCGGCGGTGAAGCGCGAGCGCGCCTCGTCCATCGCCGTGCCGCCCAGCCAGCAGCCCAGCACACGGCCCGGGTGGCGGCGCGCCGCTTGCAGCAGGGCCTCGGCCAGGGCGGTGGCGTCGATGCCGGCCGCCGGGGCATGCAGAAGCAGCACGGAGCCGGTCTCGGGATCGTCGAGCAGGGCCTCAAGCGCCGCGGCCTGGCGGGCAGCGTCCGCATCCGAGCCGAGATCGACCGGGTTGCCGAGGCCCGCCCCCGCCGGCAGCAGCGGCGCCAGGCGCGCGTGCAGCGCGGCATCCGGCGCATGCAGCGGCACGCCGTGCCGCTCGGCTGCATCGGCGGCGATCACGCCGGCCCCGCCGCCATTGGTCAGCACGGTCAGCCGCTCGCGCAGGTGGCCGTGAAGCTGCGACAGGGTCTGCGCGGCCAGGAAGAGCTCTTGCAGCGTGTCGACCCGCAGCATGCCGGCGCGGCGGATGGCGGCATCGAAGACGATGTCGGCCCCGCTGAGCTGGCCGGTGTGCGAGATCGCCGCCTGCTGCCCGGCCGGGCTGCGGCCGGCCTTGACGACGATCACCGGCTTGCCGCGCGCAGCCGCCCGCGCGGCCGACATGAACTTGCGCGGCTGGTCGATGGATTCCAGGTAGAGCAGGATGGCGCGGGTGCGGCCCTCGATGGCGAACTGGTCCAGCAAGTCGGCGGCATCCACATCCATGCGCTCGCCGATCGACACCAGGTGCGAGAAGCCGAAGTTGCGCGACTTGGCCCAGTCCAGCATCGCGCTGACCAGGGTGCCGGACTGCGAGATGAAGGCGATGTGCCCCGGCAGCGCCTGGGTGGGGGCGGCACTCGCATTCAGGCCCAGGGCCGGCGATTGCAGGCCCAGGCCGTTGGGGCCGAGCAGGCGGAGCTGATGCGGCCGGGCCGCCTCCAGCGCGGCCTGGCGCTGAGCCGGGCTGGGGTTGCCGCCGCTGACGATCACCGCCCGGGTGCCGCGTGCGCCGAGGGCGCGCACCCAGTCGGCCAGCTCGGCGGGCGGGGTGCACAGCAGGGCCAGGTCCAGGCCGGCGGGCAGATCCTCCAGCTGGCTCGGCAGGGGCTGGCCATCGAGCAGGCCGCCGGCCGGGTCCAGGGCCAGGCAGGGGCCGCGGAAGCCGCCGCTGCGCAGATTGCGCCACAGGCTGCGGGCATGGCGGGTCTCGGGGCCGGCCGGGGCGGCATCGGCCAGCGGCCCGATCAGCAGCACCGAACGCGGATGGAGCAGCTTGTCGAGGTTGCGGATGGTCATGGTGCGGGCGGGGGGGTCGGGGCCCGGGCCGGCAGCTTGCCCGCGCGGCAAGGCCCGGGCATGACAGGGTCTGTTGCGGCCCACCCGCAAGGAGCGAGCCCGGCCGTGGGGACGAAGCCGGGGGCGTTCAGGCCGGCGCCCGGCGCTTCAGTCGAAGCGGCCCGCGCGCAGCCACTTGGTCGCCACCCATTTCTCGCCTTCAAGCACCGGCGCGCCGCCGTGCAGGGTCTGGGTGGCGGGATGCGGCCGGTCGTAGCTGAAGAAGACGGCATGGCCGCGGCGCGGCGCCACCTGGAGCTTCACATCGGGGAAGGTGGTCGCGCCGCCGCGGGTCGGCGTGTTGAGGTACATCACCACCGTGGCCAGGCGCTGGCCTCCGCGCTTGAGGATGCCCGGCGTGCCGGGCTGGGCGGGGTCGAAATAGTCGTAGTGCGGCTTGTACTGTGCGCCCGGCGCATAGCGCAGCACCTGCAAGCCCTCGCCGCGCTCGACCGGCCAGCGCAGCAGGGCGGCCAGCCGCGCCTCGATGCGGGCGCAGACCGGATGCTCGCCGCGGCCGAAGAACATGCCCTCGCTGGTGCGCGCGGCATTGACCTCGCTGTCGCCGGTGGCCACAGCCACGGTGTGCGAGCGGGCCAGGCGGTCGCGGGCGCGGGCGATGATCTCCTCGCACTCGGCCGCGTCGAGCAGGTCTTCGAAGACGACGATGCGCGGCTGGCGCATGGCCACCACCACGCCGACCTCGCGGTCGCCGGCCCAGAGGCTGGGCGGATCGTCCTCCAGCGCCGGCTCGGGCAGCGCCCCGGGCGTGCCGCTGAAGCCGGGGCCGGCGCGACCGTCCGGGTCGGCCGGTGCAGGCGCCGGCACCGGCGCCTCGGCCAGCTGCTTCAGGCCGGCGACCACTGCCGCGCCCAGCACGGCCTTGAGCGCCTCGCGCGCGGTCTCGGGCTGCCAGCCGGTCTGCTCCATCGCGGCTTGCAGGGTGGCGATGCTGTGGCCGGCGGCGGCCTGTTCAGCGATCCAGCGGCGGATGGCAGGGGTCAGGGGCTGCTTCATCGTGGACCGGGCGCGGGGCAGGCGCGCAGGCTTCAGGCCGCGCTGCGGCGGCGGAAGACGAGGCGTTCCTCGTCGCTGGCGGCCGGGTCGAAGGCATAGCCCTCGTCGGCGAAGCTGCGCAGCGTGTCCAGCTCGCTCGCGCGCTGGCGGATCGCGTGGCGGGCCATCAGGCCGCGTGCGCGCTTGGCATAGAAGCTGACGATCTTCCAGCCCGCCGGCTTCCATTCCTCGAACACGCAGTGCACGACGCGGGCCTTCAGGGCCTTGCGCGGCACGGCCTTGAAGTACTCCTCCGAGGCCAGGTTGACGATCAGGGGCTGCGCATCCTTGGCAAGCTGACGGTCCAGGGCCTCGGCCAGGCGCGGCCCCCACCAGGCATAGAGATCCTTGCCACGCGGGTTGGACAGGCGGGTGCCCATCTCCAGGCGGTAGGGCTGCAGCCGGTCCAGCGGTCGCAGCAGGCCGTAGAGGCCCGACAGGATGCGCAGGTGCTGCTGCGCCCAGGCCAAGTCGTCCGCACCCAGGCTCGTCGCCTGCAAGCCTTCGTAGACATCGCCGTTGAAGGCCAGCACGGCGGCCTTGCTGTTGGCGGCGGTGAAGCGGCTCGACCAGGCGCCGAAGCGACCGACATTCAGCGCGGCCAGCGGCTCGCTGAGGTCCATCAGCGCGGCCACCTGGGCGGCATCCAGCGGACGCAGCAGCTCGATCAGCTCGGCCGCCTCGTCGCGAAAGGCCGGCAGGGTGTGGGCCAGGCCGGGCGGCTCGGGCGTTTCGTAGTCCAGGGATTTGGCGGGGGAAAGCAGCAGCAGCATGGAAGGTCCGGTTCCGATCCGGCGAAAGGCTACCACCGGGACCCGGTGCGGCGCAGGGCCGCGCGGCGCGCGCCGGCTGCATGGCATCCTCGACCCCATGGCCCCTCCGCCCGCCCCTGCCGCCGCCGCGCCGGCCCCGCTTGCCGCTGCGGCGCCCTGCCCTTGCGACCTCGGCGCCGCCGGCCGCCGCTATGCCGACTGCTGCGGCCGCTACCACGGCGCCGGCTGCGGCCAGGCGCCCGATGCGGCCAGCCTCATGCGCTCGCGCTACAGCGCCTTCGTGCTCGGCCGCCGCGAGGAGCTGCTGGCCACCTGGCACCACGACACCCGGCCCGCCGCGCTGGAGCCCGATCCCCCCGGCCTGCGCTGGCTGGGCCTGAGCGTGAAGGCCGCGCGCAGCACCGGGCCCGATGCGGCCGAGGTCGAGTTCATCGCCCGCAGCAAGCTTGGCGGCCGGGCGCACCGGCTGCATGAGCGCAGCCGCTTCCTGCGGGTGGACGGCCGCTGGCTCTACCTTGATGGCGTGGACCCGGCGAGCGGCCTGCCCGCTGGCGGCGCATGAACCCCATCGGCCACGACGGCGCGGACACCGCCCCGCTGACCGTGCTGCACGAGGCCGGCGACTGGCTGGCCGTGCACAAGCCGGCCGGCCTGCTGGTGCACCGCAGCCCGCTCGATGCCGCCAACACCGACACCGTGCAGCGCCGGCTCAAGGCCCAGCTTGGCGCCTGGCTGCTGCCGGTGCACCGGCTGGACCGCGGCACCTCCGGCGTGCTGCTGCTGGCCCGCACGCCCGCCGCGGCGCGGGCGGCGCAGGCGCCCTTCCTGGAAGGCCGGGTGCGCAAGCACTACCTGGGCTTGGTGCGCGGCTGGCCCGCCGGGCCGGTGGCCGTCGACCACCCGCTGCGGCCCGAGGACGCCGGCCCCGAAGCCCCCGCCCAGCCGGCCTGGACGGCCTTCGCGCCCCTGGCCCGGCTGGCGGTGGACGGCGGCGCCGACCCGCGCCATCCGCAAAGCCGCTATGCCCTGGTTGCCGCCTGGCCGCGCAGCGGCCGGCGCCACCAGATCCGCCGCCACTTGAAGCACCTGGCCCATCCCCTGGTCGGCGACGCCACCCACGGCAAGGGCGAGCACAACCGCTGGTGGGCCGCCGCCCTGGGCCGGCCGCGGCTGTGGCTGCATGCCCAGGCCCTGGGCCTGCCGCACCCGGACGGCGGCTGGCTGCACCTGGCCTCGCCACTACACGCCCCCTGGAATGCCGACTGGCAGGCCCTGGCCGCCTGGCCCGGCTGGCAGACGCCGTGGCCGGAAGCGGCCTGGGGCGCCACGCCGCCCGAGCTGCCGGCGGGGCTGGACGAGCGGGGTGGGCCGGGTGGGCCGGGTGGGCCGGATGGGCCGGGCGGGTCGGACGGGCCGGACGCCGTAAGTCGCTTGATGGGCCGGGACGGACGCGCCAGCCCATCGCCCCCCGCCCCGCACGCCCGGGCCGGGCGCGCGCCGCCGCGCCCATGAACCCCCCGCTCAGCCCGCGTGGCGCCGCCTTCAGCCTGGCCGGCAGCATGCTGCTGGTGGGGGTCTATGTGAGCGCGGCACCGCTGCTGCTGGCCTGGTTTCCGCTGGCCGTGCTGGCCAGCCTGCGCTTCCTGCTGGCCGGCCTGCTGATGCTGCCTTGGCTGCGGCGGCCGGCCGGGGCGCCGGCGCTCAGCGCCAGCGAGCATCGCCTGCTCTTCGTGCAGGCCTTGTTCGGCAATGTGCTGTTCACGGTGCTGATGCTGGAGGGCGTGGCGCGCGGCGGCGCGCTGCTGGCCGGCTCGGTGATGGCCGCGTTGCCGGCCGCGGTGGCCCTGCTAGCCTGGGCCCTGCTCGGCGAGAAGCCGGGGCCGCGCCTGGGCGGGGCCGTGGCCCTGGGCGGTGCCGGCATCGCACTGCTGGCCTGGCTGCGACATGCCGGGCCCAGCGCCGCGGCCGACCCCTGGGGCCTGCCGCTGCTGCTCGGCGCGCTGGGCTGCGAGGCGCTGCAAGCCGTGCTGGGCAAGCGCCTGAGCGGGCGCCATGCGCCGCGCTTCATCACCGCCGGCATCAATCTGTGGTGCCTGGTGCTTTGCCTGCCGCTGGGCCTGGCCGCCCTGCCCGCCTGGCCGGCGGCGGCCGTGCCGGCCGGGGCCTGGGCCGGGCTGCTGGCCTATGCCTTGATGGCCAGCGTGCTGGCCGTCTGGCTGTGGATGCGCGGCCTGAGCGTGCTGCCGGCGAGCACCGCCGGCCTCTTCACCGTGCTGCTGCCGCTGAGTGCCGCCGCCGTGGGCCTGCTGGTGGGCGGCGAACGCGCCGGGCCGGGTCATGCCCTGGCCTATGCCCTGGCCCTGGGCGGCCTTCTGCTGGGGGCGATGCCTGGGCGCATGCGCTTCAGGCTCAGGGCCTGAGCCTGAAGCGGCGCGGGCAGGCCGGGCCTCAGCGCGCGGCGCGCTGCACCAGGGCCACGCCGGCTGCCGTCAGCGCGGTGCCGACCAGCACGTCCAGGCCCAGCGGCTCGCCGAAGAGCACGGCGGCCATCAGGGCGGTGGTCGGCGGCACGAGGTAGAGCCAGCTCGTCACCGCGGCGGCCGCGCCGCGCTGGATCATCATGTAGAGCAGGCTGCTGGCGCCCAGCGTCAGGCCCAGGACGGACCAGGCCAGGGCGCCGACCATCTCTGGATGCCAGTCGATGGGCGCCGTCTCCAGCGCCGCCAGCGGCAGCGTGGCCGCAAGCGCGGCCAGCATCTGCACGCAGCCGGCGGTGCGCGCATCGCAGGGCGCCACGAATCGCTTCTGGTAGAGCGTGCCGACGGTGATCGAGGCCAGGGCCAGGAGGGCCATCAGCAGATTGGGCCCGTTCACCTCGCCCTGCCCCAGCTTGCGGCCCACCACCAGCGCCAGGCCGGCCAGGCCCAGGGCCAGGCCCGCCCACTGCAGCGGCGCGACCCGACCGCCATCGCCCGGCGCACCGCGCGAAGCCAGCCACAGCGCCGTCAGCACCGGCTGCAGGCCGACGATCAGCGCCACCGCACCCGCGCCCAGCCCCAGCCGCACGGCGGCCCACACCCCGCCCAGGTAGCCGGCCTGCATCAAGAGGCCGGTCACGGCCAGATGCCCCCAGGCCGCCCGGCCCTGCGGCCAGCGCGCACCGCTCAGCCCGATCCAGACGCCGAAGCAGGCGATCGACAGGGCATAGCGCCAGCTCAGGAAACCCATCGGCGGGGCATGCGGCATGCCGTAGCGCGCGACGATGAAGCCCGTGCTCCAGATCAGCACGAAGACCGCCGGCACGACGCGCCAGACGGCGCCCGGGGAGACAAGGCGCATCCGGCCTCAGCGCGCCTTGGCGCGGATCTCCGGCAGCGCCTTCTGCAGGTAATAGACCATCGACCAGATCGTCAGCGCGGCGGCCACCAGGATCAGCAAGGTGCCCCAGAAGCGCGTGTCGATCGCGTCGAACAGCCGGCCGTCGTAGAGCAGGAAGGGGATGGCCACCATCTGCACCATCGTCTTGAGCTTGCCGACCATGTGCACCGCCACGCTGCCCGAGGCGCCGATCTGCGCCATCCATTCACGCAGCGCGGAGATCGCGATCTCCCGACCGATGATCACCAGCGCCACCAGCGCATGCAGCCGGCCCAGGTGCACCAGCACCAGCAGGGCCGCGCAGACCAGGAACTTGTCCGCCACCGGATCCAGGAAGGCGCCGAAGGACGAGGTCAGGTTCATCCGCCGCGCCAGCCAGCCATCGGCCCAGTCCGTCAGCGCCACCACGATGAACAGCCCGGTCGCCCAGACGTTCTGCGTGACCACCTCGATCGGCAGGTAGAACAGGCCCACGATCAGCGGGATGGCGACGATGCGCGCCCAAGTGAGGGCGGTGGGCAGGTTGAAGAACATGGGGGCATTGTGGGGTACGCGCCAGCGCCCTCACCCCTCCAACTGCCCCCAGGCCTTTTCCAAGCGCTTGACGCTGACCGGCTGCGGGGTGCGCAGCTCCTGGGCGAAGAGGCTGATGCGCAGTTCCTCCAGCAGCCAGCGGTATTCCTGCAGGCGGGCGTCGCTGGCGCCCTTGCGCTCGGCCAGGCGGCGCCACAGGCGCTGTTCCAGCGGGCGCAGCTCGGCAAGCTTCTGGGCGTCGCGCGGCGGATCGGCGCGGCATTTATCCAGGCGAAGCTGCACGCCCTTGAGGTAGCGCGGCAGGTGCTGCAGCGCCGTCCAGGGGTGGTCGTCGAGGAAGCGCTTGCCGACGAGGCGGCCGAGCTGGGTGGCGGCGTCCTCAGCCACGTCCTTGGGCGGATTGCGGTCCTTGAGCTTGCGCAGGGCCAGGGCGTGTTCCTGCAGGATGGTCAGACCCAGGCGGGCCACTTCCTGCGCGATCAGCACCAGGCGCGGCCGGCCTTCGGCCAGGCGGGCGGCGAAGCTCGCAGCGTCGGCGGGCAGGGGATCGGCCAGGAATGCGCGCTCGATGGCCAGACCGAGCAGCATGGCCTTGAGCTCATCGGCTGAGCCCAGCGGCATGTAGGCCACGCCCATTTCGACCAGGCCGGGAAGCTGGCGCTCCAGCGCGCGCAGCGGCTCCTTGAGCTGCAGGGCGAAGAGGCGGCGCAGGCCCTTGCGGTGGGCGGCGGCGGCGGTGTCGGGCTCGTCGAAGACGGCGATCTCGACATGGCTGGCCTTGTCCAGCACGGCGGGGAAGCCGATCAGCGTCTGGCCGCCACGGCCGGGTTCACGCAGCTCCATCAGCTCGGGCAGGGTGCCGAAGGTCCACGCGGTGTGGCGGGCGCTGGCAGCAGGCATGGGGGGCGCCGCAGCGGCGGGCGGGGCTGCTGCTGCGGCGACGCGGCGGGCGCCGCCGGCCGAGGGGCCAGCGACTGCGGCCCCTGCGGGCGCGGAGGACGGGGCGGACGCGGCCTCGGGCGCCGGCGCCGCCACCGCGCCGGCCAGCTTCAGCGCCGCCAGGGCCTGGAAGGCGTGGCGGGCCTGGCCGCCGAACTCGGCCTTCAGCGCCGCCAGGTGACGGCCCATGCCGAGCTGGCGGCCGTGCTCGTCCACCACGCGCAGGTTCATGAACAGATGCGGCGGGAGCTGGTCGAGCTTGAAGTCGGCCTTCTGCACGGCAAGCTGGCTGCGCTCGCGCACGGCGGCCAGCAGGGCATCGAGCAGCGGGCCTTCGCCGAAGGGCGTCAGCTCGCAGAACTCGGCCGCGAAGGCGGGCAGGGGCACCAGGCGCGAGCGCGGGCGCTGCGGCAGGCTCTTGAGCAGGGCCAGCACCTTGGCCTCCAGCATGCCGGGCACCAGCCAGTCGCAGCGGGCCTCGCTGGCCTGGTTCAGGGCCACCAGCGGCAGGCTGACGGTCACGCCGTCCTTGGGGTCGCCGGGCTGGTGCAGGTAGTCGACCTTGCAGTCGATGCCGCCCAGGCGCAGGGTCTTGGGGAAGGCCGCGGTGGTGATGCCGGCGGCCTCGTGGCGCATCAGCTCCTCGCGGCTGAGCATCAGCAGCCTGGGGTTGGCGCGCACGGCCTCGCGGTACCAGCGCTCGAAGCTGGCGCCGCTGGCCACCTCGGCGGGCAGGTGCTGCTCGTAGAAGGCTTCGATCAGGGCCTCGTCGACCAGCACGTCCTGGCGGCGGGCCTTGTGCTCCAGCTGCTCGACCTGCTCGATCAGCTTGCGGTTGTGGGCCAGGAAGGGCAGGCGGCGCTCCCAGTCGGCCGGCACCTCGCCCTGCACCAGGGCCTCGCGCAGGAAGATCTGCCGGGCAGCGGGCAGGTCGAGGCGCGCATAGTTCACGCGCTTGTTGTTGTAGACGACCAGGCCGTAGAGGGTGGCGCGCTCCAGGGCGACCACCTCGGCGGCCTTCTTCTCCCAGTGCGGTTCCAGCAACTGGGTCTTGAGCAGGTGGCCGGCCACTTGGGGCAGCCAGGTCGGGTCGATGGCGGCCAGGCCGCGGGCGAAGAGCCGGGTGGTCTCGACCAGCTCGGCCGCGACGATCCAGCGGCCGGGCTTCTTGCTCAGGTGCACGCCGGGATGGCGCCAGAACTTGATGCCGCGCGCGCCGAGAAACCAGTCTTCGTCCTCGCTCTTGCAGCCCACATTACCCAGCAGGCCGGTCAGCAGCGCCAGGTGGATCTGCTCGTAGCTGGCCGGCGTGGGGTTCAGGCGCCAGCCCTGCTCGGTGACGACTGTGAGCAACTGGCTGTGGATGTCGCGCCACTCGCGCACGCGGCGCGGGCTGATGAAGTGCTCACGCAGCCGGTTCTCCTGCTGGCGGTGGCTGAGCTTGTGGCTGGGCGCGGCAGGCGTGGGCAGGGCCGGCACGCGACGCGCGCCGGGGGCCGACTCCGCAGCCGGCGACGTAGCCGCCGGGGCGGCCAGGGCATGGCCGCGGCCTTCCTCGATGAACTGCCACAGCTTCAACAAGCCGACGAACTCGGAGCGTTCGTCGTCGAACTTCTTGTGCTTCTCGTCGGCAGCCTGCTGCTGCTCGATGGGCCGGTCGCGCACGTCCTGCACCGAAAGCGCGGCGGCGATCACCAGCACCTCGGCCAGGCTCTGGCGCTCGCGCGCGGCCAGGATCATGCGGCCCACGCGCGGGTCCAGCGGCAGGCGGGCCAGCTCGCGGCCGATGGCGGTGAGCTGGTTGGCCTCGTCCACCGCGCCCAGCTCGGCCAGCAGGGCGTAGCCGTCGACGATGGCCTTCTTGGGCGGCGCTTCCAGGAAAGGAAAAGCCTCGACATCGCCCAGCTTGAGCGACTTCATCCGCAGGATCACGCCGGCCAGCGAGCTGCGCAGGATCTCCGGGTCGGTGAAGCGCGAGCGGCCGCTGAAATCGGCCTCGTCATACAGCCGGATGCAGATGCCGTTGGCGACCCGGCCGCAGCGGCCGGCGCGCTGGTTGGCTGCCGCCTGGCTGATCGGCTCCAGCAGCAACTGCTCGACCTTGTTGCGGTAGCTGTAGCGCTTGACGCGGGCCAGGCCGGTGTCGATGACGTAGCGGATGCCGGGCACCGTCAGCGAGGTCTCGGCCACATTGGTGGCCAGCACGATGCGTTTGCGCCCGCCGCTGTGGAAGACGCGGTCCTGCTCCTCGGCCGAAAGGCGGGCGAAGAGCGGCAGGATGTCCGCGTCGCGGTGCGCGGGCTGGTGGCTCAGGTGCTTGCGCAGGTGCTCGGCGGCCTCGCGGATCTCGCGTTCGCCAGGCAGGAAGACGAGGATGTCGCCGCCGGCCGAGGCGCCGCCGCGCCAGAGTTCGTCGACCGCGTCGGCGATGGCCTCGTGCAGCTCGCGGTCCTTCGGTTCACGGCGCTCGCTGGGCTCGGGCTTGGCTTCGGGCTTCTTCGGGGCCTCGCCTGGCTTGGCAGTCGCCGGGGCCTTGTCGTCGAAGATCGGCCGCCAGCGCTGCTCGACCGGGTAGAGCCGGCCGCTGACGGTGAGCACCGGCGCAGGAACGAACGTCTGCCCCCACGCTCCTCGCTCCGGCTCGTCGCTGCCCCCCGAGGGGGCGCCGTCCGGCTTGGGGCGGCCCGGCGCCGGACGGGTGCTTCCAAAGTGCCGCGCGAAGCGGTCCGCATCGATGGTGGCCGAGGTGACGATCACCTTCAGGTCCGGCCGCTTCGGCAGGATCTGCCGCAGGTAGCCGAGCAGGAAGTCGATGTTCAGGCTGCGCTCGTGGGCCTCGTCGATGATGAGGGTGTCGTAGGCCAGCAGCAGCGGGTCGGTCTGCGTCTCGGCCAGCAGGATGCCGTCGGTCATCAGCTTGACGCTGGCCCCGGGCTGCAGCCGATCCTGGAAGCGCACCTTGTAGCCCACCACCTCGCCCAGCGGCGTGCCCAGCTCCTCGGCGATGCGCTTGGCCACGCTGCTGGCGGCGATGCGCCGCGGCTGGGTGTGGCCGATCAGGCGCGGGCGCTCGCCCGGCCGGGCGTTGGCGGCGCCGCGGCCCAAGGCCAGCGCGATCTTGGGCAACTGGGTGGTCTTGCCCGAGCCGGTCTCGCCGCAGACGATGACGACCTGATGGTCGCGGATCGCGGCGGCAATCTCCTCGCGCCGGCCCGAAACCGGCAGGCTTTCGGGAAAGGTGATGGGCGGCAGCGGCGTGGGCGCGGGGCGGGTGGCCGCGGCAGCGGCGTCTCGCGGATGCGGCGGGCGGGCCGGGCGCTCGGCGCGCGGGGCGGCGGGGGCCGCCTCGGGGGCGGAAAGGTCGGGGGGCAAGGTCTTCACGGGCGGCGGATTATCCCGGGCGGCCCCGACCCGGCCGCCCGGACGGGGCAACCCCCTGCGGCACAATCCCCGCTGCCTGTTTCCCGCCCCCAATGGATCTCGTCTTCCCGCACACCTTCGTCCCCTGGTTCCGCTCGGTCGCGCCCTACATCCATGCGCACCGCGGCAAGACCTTTGTGGTGGCCATTGCCGGGGAGCTGATCGCCGCGGGCAAGCTCGCCCACTTCGCCCAGGACCTTTCCCTGCTGCAAGCCATGGGCGTGCGCGTGGTGCTGGTGCATGGTTTCCGGCCGCAGGTGGAAGAGCAACTCCAGGCCAAGGGCCATCCCTCGCGCTTCAGCCACGGCATGCGGGTGACCGATGCCGTGGCGCTGGACTGCGCGCAGGAAGCCGCCGGCCAATTGCGCTACGAGATCGAGGCCGCCTTCTCGCAAGGCCTGCCGAACACGCCCATGGCCGGCTCCTCGGTGCGGGTGGTGTCGGGCAACTTCATCACGGCCCGGCCGGTCGGCATCGTCGACGGCCTGGATTTCATGCACACCGGCTTCGTCCGCAAGATCGATGCGGCCGGCATCCGCCGAGTGATCGACTTCGGCGCGATGGTGCTGCTCTCGCCCTTCGGTTTCTCGCCGACCGGCGAGGCCTTCAATCTCAGCATGGAAGACGTCGCCACCAGCGCCGCGATCGCGCTGCAGGCCGACAAGCTGCTCTTCGTGACCGAGGTGCGCGGCATCCCGCAATTGATCGGCCGCGGCCCGGCGGCGGTGGCCATCCAGGCCGGCCATGCGGTGGCCGCCGCCGACGACACCGAGATCGACCAGGAACTGGCCCTGGCCGATGCCGAAAAACTGCTGGCCGCCCTGCCCAACCCGGTGCAGCCCACCGACACGGCCTTCTACTTGCAGCATGCGGTGAAGGCTTGCCGGCACGGCGTGGAACGCGTGCACATCCTGCCCTTCGCGGTCGACGGCGCGCTGCTGATGGAAGTTTTCACGCACGACGGTGTCGGCACCATGATCGTCGACGAGAAACTGGAGAGCCTGCGCGAGGCGAATGCCGACGACCTCGGCGGCATTCTTCAGCTGATCGAGCCCTACGAGCGGGATGGCACGCTGGTGAAGCGCGACCGCACGGAAATCGAGCGCGACATCGGCCACTACACGGTGATCGAGCACGACGGCGTGATCTTCGGCTGCGCCGCGCTTTACCCCTATCCCGAGCGCAACACCGGCGAAATGGCGGCGCTGACCGTCAGCGACCATGTGCAGGGCCAGGGCGACGGCGAACGTATTCTCAAGCGAATTGAGCAGCGTGCCCGCGCGATGGAACTGGCCAGTATTTTCGTGCTGACCACCCGGACCATGCACTGGTTCATCAAGCGGGGTTTCGTGCCGGTCGATCCCGACTGGCTGCCCGAAGCCCGCAAGCGCAAGTACAACTGGGACCGCCGCTCGCAAGTGCTGGTCAAGCCCCTGAAGTGAACCGGGTCGTCGCAACGACGACCAACCGGTCTGTTTTTTCTGCCCCCTCGACCCTGGAGATCTCAAGATGGCCCGCACCGTCCACTGTGTGCTGCTCAAGAAAGAGGCTGACGGCCTGGATTACGCGCCCTACCCGGGCGAACTGGGTGCACGGATTTATGCCGGTGTGAGCAAGGAAGCCTGGGCGCAATGGCTCAAGCACCAGACCATGCTCGTCAATGAAAACCGGCTGAATCTGGCCGATGCGCGCGCGCGGCAGTACCTGGCGCGGCAAATGGAGCGCTTCTTCTTCGGCGAGGGCGTGGACCAGCCCGCCGGCTTCGTGCCGCCGAGCGCCTGACGGTGGCAAGGCGCGGGGCGGCACCGCCCCTGCGCTGTGCGAGGGTTGGCGGATAGTGGACGCGAATCATTCTTGTTTGGCTCTACAATCGCGGTCATCCTGACCCGACCCGGAGCCCTCATGTCCTTCTCCCCCCGCGCCCTCGTCCACGGCCTGGCCGCTGCCCTGCTGGCCACGACCACGGCCTCGGCGATGGCGCAGCAAGCGCAGCTCAACCTCTATTCCGCACGGCATTACCAGACCGACGAAGCGCTCTACGCCGACTTCGAGCGCAGCACCGGCATCAAGATCAACCGCATCGATGCCGACGATGCCGGCATCCTGGCCCGCCTGAAAAGCGAGGGCGCGGCCAGCCCGGCCGATGTGATCCTGCTGGTCGATGCTGCCCGCCTGGCGCGTGCCGAAGCCGAGGGGCTGTTCCAGCCGGTGGCCTCGGCCACGCTCAGCCAGCGCATTCCCGCCAAGTTGCGCGGAGCCGACAGCGGCCAGGGTTCGGCCTGGTTTGGTTACTCCACCCGGGCGCGGGTGATCGTCTACAACAAGGCCAGCGTCCAGCGCGACGACGTCGACACCTACGAGGAACTCGGCGAGGCGAAGAACAAGGGCCGGGTCTGCACCCGCTCGGGCTCGCACCCCTATAACCTCTCGCTGTTCGGCGCCATGCTTGATCACCTGGGCACGGAAAAGACCGAGGCCTGGCTGAAAGGCCTGGTCGGCAACATGGCGCGCGACCCCAAGGGCGGCGACACCGACCAGATCAAGGCCGTGGCCAGCGGCGAATGCAGCGTCGGCCTGAGCAACAGCTACTACCTGGCGCGACTGATGCGATCGACCAAGCCGGAGGACCGCGCCGTGGTCGAGAAGGTCGGCGTGGTCTTCCCCAACCAAGCCAGCTGGGGCACGCACATCAACATTGCCGGGGGCGCGATGGCACGCCATGCGAAGAACCGCGAGGCCGCCGTCAAGTTCCTGGAGTACCTTGCCAGCGATTCCGCCCAGGTCTATTTCGCCAACGGCAACAATGAGTACCCGGTGGTCGCCGGGGTGAAGGCGGGCAATCCCGCCCTCGACGCACTCGGGCCGTTCAAGCAAGAGCTTCTGCCGATCGCCGTGATCGGCCGCAATGCGATCACCGTGCAGCAGATGCTGGACCGCGTCGGCTACAAGTGATTTCCCGGGCGCGATTCCCGCCCCCGACCCTGACAACCCGGCTCCGGCCGGGTTGTTTCATTTGAGCATCCAGCCCGAACTTCATGGCGTAAATCACACTGAAGATTCCGGGTTTGCGCAAAGTTGTCTAGAATCTGCGCAGCCGTGTTGGGCGGCACACAAGAATGGTCAAGCAAATTTTAGGAGCCAGAACATGAACAGCGTGCAGGATCTCGTTCGCCAGCGGGATGAACTCGCCCGGCAGCAGCAGGAACTCAACCAGCAGATCGAAGCGGCCCGCCGCAGCGAACGCGCCGGCGTGATTGCCCAGATCAAGGCCCTGATGGCCGAGCACGGCGTGACCCTGGCTGAGCTGGGCAGCGGCAAGCCGGCCCGGGGTTCGGCCAAGGCGGCTGGCTCGACCGGCTCGAAGGTTGCCCCCAAGTACCGTCACCCGGACAGTGGCGAAACCTGGAGCGGCCGCGGCCTGAAGCCGAAGTGGCTGCAAGCGGAAATCGCGGGCGGCAAGTCGCTCGACGATTTCAAGATCTGAGCGGCAAACGCCGAAACAACAAAGGGCTCTGCGGGGCCCTTTTTCCATGCTGCGGGCCGTGCGCGGCCCCGTAGCTCAGCCCGCGCCGCGAACCTGGGATTCGTAGAAGCAGATCGCGGCCGCCGCGGCGACATTGAGCGACTCCTCGCCACCCGGCTGGGGAATGCGCAGCGTCAGCGCACAGGCCTGCAACAGGGCCGGCTGCACGCCCTGCCCTTCATGGCCCAGCACCCAGGCCAGGGGCCGCGGCAGGGCTTGGCGGCCGAGCACGGCCTCGGCATGCGGGCTGGTGGCCACCAGCGGCAGGCCGAGCGCGAGCAAGTCCTCGGCCGCCAGCCCTTCGACCAGATGCAGGCCGAAATGCGCGCCCTGCCCGGCCCGCAGCACCTTGGGCGACCACAGCGCCGCCGTGCCCTTGAGTGCCAGCACCTGGCCGATGCCCAGGGCCGCGGCGCTGCGCAGCATGCTGCCGACATTGCCGGCGTCCTGCACGCGGTCGAGCACAAGGGTGTCCCGGTCGGCGCGCGGCGCCGCCGGCGGCGGCGTGTCGATCAGCAGACCCAGGGCGGCCGGCGATTCCAAGCCGCTGAGCTGCGCGAAGAGCTTGTCTTCCACGATCGCGCAGCGCGCCGCCGCCTCGGCCAGGGCGCGCAGCGCAGGCCGCTGCGTCCAGGCACTGCGGGCGATCAAGGCCTGCTGCGCGCGACCGCCGCGGGCCAGCAGCGCGCTGCACAGGTGCTCGCCCTCCAGCCAGACCTGACCGAGCTTGCGGTAGGCCGCCGGATCCTGGGCCAGCTTGCGCAGGCGCTGGATCAGCGGGTTGTCGCGGGCGCTGATCTCGACCGGCGCGGCCCTCATCGCAAGCCCTCCATGGCCCCGTGGGCGGGATCGCCCGGGCGGATGGCCGCAGCCTCCCGCACCGGCGCGAAGCTGCGGCGATGCGCTGCGCAGGGCCCGTGGGCTTGCAGCGCGGCCAGATGGCCCGGCGTGGGATAGCCCTTGTGCACGGCAAAGCCGTAGGCTGGATGGGCGGCATCCAGGTCCAGGCAGAGCCGGTCGCGGTGCACCTTGGCCAGGATGGACGCGGCGGAGATGGCCGGCACCTTGGCATCGCCCTTGACGATGGCCTGGGCCGGCATGGTCAGCCGTGGCAGGCGGTTGCCGTCGACCTGCACGCGCGCGGGCCTGAGCCGCAGGCCGGCGACCGCGCGCTGCATGGCCAGCAGGGTGGCTTGCAGGATGTTGAGCCGGTCGATCTCCTCGACGCTGGCCTCGGCGATGCAGCAGCTCAGGGCCTGGCCGCGGATCTGGTCGAACAGGGCCTCGCGGCGGGCCGGCGAGAGCAGCTTGGAATCGCCCAGGCCGGCGATGGGCGCCTCGGGGTCAAGGATGACCGCGGCAGCCACCACCGGCCCGGCCAGCGGGCCGCGGCCAGCCTCGTCCACCCCGGCGAGCAGGCCATGGGTGATCCACGGAAAGTCGAGCTGCGCCGGGGCGGCGGCCGGCGCAGCAGGCGTGGCACGGGTGCGGCGGGGGGCCATGGTCCGGGGCGATTCAGGCGCCGAGCAGCTCGCCCAGCGCGCCAGCGGCGGCGCGGGCGGTGTCGCGGCGCAGGCTGAGGTGCAGGTCGGTGAAGCGCTCGGCCAGGCGGGCGCAGGCGGCCGGATCGTCCAGCCAGCGCAGGGTGGCGGTGGCCAGGGCCTCGGGCGTCATGGCCTGCTGCAGCAGCTCGGGCACCACGAAATCGCCAGCCAGGATGTTGGGCAGCCCCACCCAGGGCTGGTAGGCCATGCGCTTCATCAGCGCCCAGTTCAGGCTGGCCATGCGGTAGCCGATGACCATGGGGCGCTTGAACAGCGCGGCCTCCAGCGTGGCGGTGCCGCTGGCGATGATGAGGCTGTCGCTGGCGGCCATCACCTCGTGCGAGCGGCCGTCGAGCAGCTGCACCGCACCCGCTGCACCGGCCGCGGCCAGCGCTTCCTCGACCAGGCCGCGCAGGCCGGGCGCCACCGGCAGCAGCAGCTTCAGGCCCGGGCGGGCCGCCTGCAGGCGCCGGCCCGCAGCGGCGAAGGCCGCGGCATTGAAGCGCACCTCGCTGCGCCGGCTGCCGGGCAACAGGCCGACGACGGTGTCGCCTTCGGCCAGGCCCAGCGCGGCGCGGGCGGCAGCCCGGGGCGGATCGAGCGGCAGGGCATCGGCCAGCGGGTGGCCGACATAGCTGGCCGCGATGCCCGACTTCGCGAGCAGCGCGGGCTCGAAGGGAAAGAGGCAGAGCACATGGTCGGCCGCCGCCGCGATGGCCTTGACGCGGCCGCCCCGCCAGGCCCAGATCGAGGGACAGACGAAGTGCACAGTCGGCAGGCCGGCCTGCTTGAGGCGGGTCTCCAGGCCGAGGTTGAAGTCGGGCGCGTCGATGCCGATGAAGGCCGCGGGGCGCGCGTCGAGCAGGCGATCGCCCAGCTCGCGGCGCATCTTCACCAGGGGCAAGTAGACCTTCAGCGCATCGACGAAACCGTGCACCGCCAGGCGCTCGGCCGGCCACCAGCTTTGCAGGCCCTCGGCCTGCATCCGGGGGCCGCCGATGCCGACGCTTGAGAGCGCCGGCCAGCGCGCGCGCAGGCCCTGCATCAGCAGGCCGCCGAGCAGGTCGCCCGAGGCCTCGCCGGCCACCATGCCGAGCTTCATCGGGCGGGAATCGTCAAAGAGTGCGTCGCGCGCCGCGGCTCAGCGCACGATGCCGCGGGTGGAGCCGGCGAGGAAGGCGAGCATGGCCTCGACCTCGGCATCGCCCCCCTCGACCGCGCCGCGCAGGCCGCCGATCTCGGCCACGGCATCGGCCAGGCTCAGGCCCTTGCGGTAGAGGATGCGGTGGATCTGCTTGAGCTGGGCCAGGCGTTCGGGGCTGTAGCCGCGGCGGCGCGGGCCTTCCAGGTGCGGGCTCTGCGCCTGGGCCGGGTTGCCGGCCGCGACGATGAAGGGCGGCAGGTCCTGCGACAGCCGGGTCTGGAAGCCGACCATGGCGAAATCGCCGATGCGCACGAACTGGTGGATGCCGCTCAGGCCGCCGATCAGGGTGGCGTTGCCGACCTCGACATGACCGGCGAACTGCACCGAGTTCGCGATCACGTTGTCGTCACCCAGCCGGCAATCGTGCGCCAGGTGCACATAGGCCATGATCCAGTTGCGGTGGCCGACCTGGGTCAGCCCGCCCGCCCCGACCACGCCAAGGTTGAAGGTGCAGAACTCGCGGAGGGTGTTGCCGTCGCCGATGCGCAACTCGGTCGGCTCGCCGGCGTACTTCTTGTCCTGCGGCACCGCGCCCAGCGAGCAGAACTGGAAGATGCGGTTGTCGCGGCCGATCGTGGTGTGGCCCTCGATCACGCAGTGCGGGCCGATCGTCGTGCCCTCGCCCACCACCACATGCGGGCCGATGATCGAGTAAGGCCCGACGCTGACCGACGAATGCAGGGTGGCCGCCGGGTCGACGATGGCGGTGGGATGGATCTGGGCCATGCCGAAGCTCCGCGGTCCGGGGTTCAGGCGATGCTGCGCATCGTGCACATCAGCGCGGCTTCGACGGCGAGCTCGCCATCGACCAGGCCACGCGCCTTGAACTTGTGGATGCCGGCGCGGATGCGGTCGACCTCGACCTCCAGGATGAGCTGGTCGCCGGGCTCGACCGGGCGCTTGAAGCGCGCGCCATCGATGCCGACGAAGTAGATGACCTTGTCGTCGCTTGCGCTCTCGCCTTCGCCGGAAAAGCTCAGCAGCGCCGCCGCCTGGGCCAGGGCTTCGAGCATCAGCACACCCGGCATCACCGGGCGGTGCGGGAAGTGGCCGAGGAAGAAGGGTTCGTTGATCGAGACGTTCTTGAGCGCCTTGATGCGCTTGCCGCATTCAACTTCCAGCACGCGGTCCACCAGCAGGATGGGGTAACGGTGCGGGAGCTTCTTCAGGATGGTGTGAATGTCCATCGTCATGATGCGTCGGGCGCTGCGGGTGGCGCCGTGGGGGTCGCGGAGACCGTGGGGGAAGGATCGGAGGCCGGCTCGCCGAGCCGTGCCTCCAGGGCACGCACCCGCTCGCGCAGGCGGTGGAGCTGACGCAGGGTGACGGCGTTCTTCTCCCAGGACCGATTGTCATCGAGCGGAAAGAAGCCGGTGTACTGGCCGGGGGTGTCGAGCGAGCGGCTCACGGTGCTCTGGGCCGACACATGCACATCGTCGGCGATGCGCAGGTGGCCCAGCACGCCAGCGCCGCCCCCGATGGTGCAGCGCGCGCCGACCACCGTGCTGCCGGCAATCGCCGAGCAGCCGGCCATGGCCGTGTGCTCGCCGAGCTGCACGTTGTGGGCGATCTGGATCAGGTTGTCGAGCTTCACGCCGTCGCCGATCACGGTGTCGCCCAAAGCGCCGCGGTCGATGCAGGTGTTGGCGCCGATCTCGACCGCATCGCCGATGCGGACCGCGCCGAGCTGCTCGATCTTCACGTAGCCCTGCTTGGTCGGCGCGAGGCCGAAGCCGTCGGCACCGATCACCACGCCGCTGTGCAGCAGGCCGTCGGCACCGATCACGCAATCAAAACCCACCACCACCTGCGGCGCCAGCCGCGTGCGGGCGCCGATGCGGGCCTGGCGGCCGATGTGGCATTGCGCGCCGATGACTGCATTTGCGCCGATCTCGGCGCCGGCCTCGATCACCGCCAGCGCACCAATCGACACGCCCACCCCCAGCCGGGCCGTCGGGTCGACCACCGCGGTCGGATGCACCCCGGGCGCAGGAGCCGGTCGCGTGCGTGCCGCCCACCACTGGGTCAGGCGGGCGAAGGCGTGATAAGGGTCGGCCGTGAGCAGCGCGGTGCAGCCCGCAGGCAGCGCATCCCGGGCCGCGGGCGCCAGGATGACGGCCCCTGCGCGGGTGGCGGCAAGCAGGCTGCGGTAGCGGGGATTGGCCAGGAAGCTGATGGCCTGCGGGCCGGCTCGGTCGAGCGGCTCGATGGCGCGCAGTCTGCGCGCACCTTCGCCTTCGATCTGCACCATGTGCGGGCCGCCCAGGGCGTTTTGCAGCACCGCCGCCAGTTCGGCCGCCGAGACCACAAAGATCTCCGGCAGCGGGAGCCCCTCGGAGCCTGTGGCCATGCGGTTCATCGTCCGATCGCGCCCGTCTGCCGGGCGCCGGTCACTTGCTCGCGCCGCTGTTGAGCGACTTGATGACCTTGTCGGTGATGTCGATGCGCGGACCGGCGAAGACGGCTTCCTGAAGGATCAGGTCGTACTTCTCGGTCTCGAAGATCTGCTTGATGACCTTGTTGGCGCGATCGACGACCTGGGCCAGTTCTTCGTTCTTGCGCTGGTTCAGGTCTTCCTGGAACTCGCGGCGCTTGCGGGCGAAGTCGCGGTCCTGCTCTTGCAGCTCGCGCTGACGGCGACCACGCTCTGATTCGCTGAGCGTGGGGGCGTCCTTCTCAAGCTTCTCGGACGCGGTTTTCAGGCGGCTGGCGGTGTCGGCGAGTTCCTTCTCGCGGCGACCGAATTCGGTCTCGAGCTTGGTCTGTGCGGCCTTGGCCGGCGCAGCTTCGCGCAGCACGCGCTCGCTGTTGACATAGCCGATCTTCAGTTCCTGGGCTGCGCCGACGTGCAGGCTGGCCGCCAGGGCGGCTGCGGCAACGAGCGTGCGGGGGAGATTCATCTTCATCAGAACGCAGTCCCGATCTGGAATTGAAAGCGCTGGATTCTATCTTGGGGGAACTTGCGGATCGGCACCCCCAAGCTGACCTTCAGCGGGCCGACCGGCGAGATCCACGACAGGCCCAGGCCCGCCGCCGCGCGCAGGGAGCTGAACTCGATGGATTCGTCCTCGGCCCACACATTGCCCGCATCGACCCAGCCGAAGATGCGCAGGGTGCGGTCGTTGCCGGAACCCGGCACCGGCACGTAGAACTCGCTGTTGAGGTTCAGGCGCCGCGTGCCGCCGGTGTATGCGCCGGTCACGTCGATCGGGCCGAGCGAGCCCTGGTCGAAACCGCGCACCGAGCCCAGGCCTCCGCCGAAGAAGTTCTTGAAGACCGGGAAGGGCTTGCCGCCCAGGCCCTTGCCGTAGCCGAACTCGGCATTCAGGCCCAGGGTGTAGAGCTTGCCGAAGGGCACCCACTGCTGGAACTGGTAGTTGCTGCGGATGTAGCGGGTGTCCAGCGCGATGCCCCATTCGGCATTGAAGCGCTGGTAGCGGCCGCTGGTCGGCACCAGGGCCGAGTCGCGGCCATCGCGTTGCCAGCCCAGGGTCAGCGGCAGGCTGGCGCTGGTCTCGCCGAACTGCTCTCGGAAGAGAAGGAAGCTGTTGGGCAGCAGCAGGCCGGACTCGATCGTCGTGCGCTCGGCACCGATGCCAAAGAAGACCGTGTCGAGTTCGGTGAAAGGCACGCCGAAGCGCACCGCACCGCCCTGGGTGACGAAGCGGTAGGACTCGCCCTGGCTGTTCACCGGCCGCTGGGTGCGGAAGTAGAGATCGATGGCGCGCGAGACCCCATCGGCGGTGAAGTAGGGATCGACCGTGCTGAGCACGATGGTCCGGTTGAACTTGCCGGTGTTGAGCTCCAGCCCCAGGTAGTTGCCGGTGCCGAAGATGTTGTCCTGGCGGATGCCGAAGGTGAAGGTGATCTTCTCCGCGCTGGAGAAACCGGCGCCAAGCTGGATGTTGCCGGTGGCCTTCTCGGTGACCTTGGCGGTCAGGTCGACCTGGTCGGGCGCGCCGGGCACCTCGGCGGTATCCACCTCGACCTGGCTGAAGTAGCCGAGCCGGTCGATGCGATCGCGCGAGAGCTTGATCTTGCGGCCGTCGTACCAGGAGGACTCGAACTGCCGGAACTCGCGGCGGATCACCTCGTCGCGGGTGCGCTCGTTGCCCGCCACATTGACGCGGCGCACGTAGACGCGCTGCGAGGGCTGGCCGGCGATGACCACCGCCACCCGGCCGCTGGCGCGGTCGACCTCGGTGCGCGGCTCGATGCGCGCGAAGGCGTAGCCGAAATTGCCGTAGAGCTCGCCGAAGCGGCGGTTGGTCTCGGCCACATCCTCGGCACGGTAGGGCGCGCCGGGCTTGATCGTCACGCGCTGCTTGAACTCCTCGTCGCGGCCGAGGAAGTCGCCCTCCAGCCGCACGCTGGTCACGGTGTAGGGCTGGCCCTCGCTCACATTGATGGTGATCGAGATGCGCTGCTTGTCCGGCGTGATCGCGACCTGGGTGGAGTCGACGTTGAACTCCAGGTAGCCGCGGTTCAGGTAGTAGGCGCGCAGCGCTTCCAGGTCGGCATTGAGCTTGACGCGCGAATAACGGTCGGTCTTGGTGTACCAGGTCAGCCAGCCACCGGTGGTGGATTCGATCTGCTTGAGCAATTCCTTCTCGGAGAAGGCCTTGCTGCCGAGGATGCGGATCTCGCCGATCTGGGCGACCTCGCCCTCGACCACATTGAAGCTGACGTTGACGCGGTTGCGCTCGACCGGGGTGATGGTGGTGATGACCTCGGCGCCATACAGGCTGCGCGTCAGGTACTGGCGCTTGAGCTCCTGCTCGGCGCGGTCGGCCAGGGCGCGGTCGAAGGGCCGGCCTTCGCCGATGCCGACGTCGCGCAGCGACTTCAGCAGGGCGTCCTTGTCGAATTCCTTCAGGCCGGTGAACTCCACCGCGGCGATGAGCGGACGCTCCTCGACGATGACGACGACGACGTCTCCTTCCACCTCAATCCGCACGTCCTTGAACAGGCCGGTGGCGAAGAGCGCGCGCAGCGCGGCGGCAGCCTTCTCGTCGTTGTAGACATCGCCGATGCGGAAGGGCAGCGCGCCGAAGACGGTGCCGGCATCGGCCCGCTGCAGGCCCTCGACCCGGATGTCACGCAGGGCAAAGGGGTCGACGGCCAGGGCCGGCGTGGCGACCAGGGCCCAGGCCACCGCCATGGCGGCCAGGAGGGGACGCGGACGGACGGCGGGTCGGCTTGCGCGCGGAACCGCAAGCCCGCGCTGCGGCGCGAGAAAGGCTGACATGCGTGTGGAGGGGGTCAATGCTGGCCCAGCAAGCGGGCCAGGTCGTTGTAGAGGGCGAGGGACATCATCAGCGCCATGATGGCCAGCCCGCCGCGCTGCAGCCGGTCCAGCCACGCCTCGGAGATCGGCCGGCCGGTGAGGCCCTCGACAATGTAATACACCAGATGCCCGCCATCGAGCATGGGCAGGGGCAGCAGGTTGAGCACGCCCAGGCTGACGCTGACCAGGGCCAGGAAGCCGAGGAAGGGGATCAGGCCCGAGCGCGCCGTCTGGCCGGCCGCATCGGCAATCGTCAGCGGGCCGCTGAGGTTCTTGAGCGAGGCCTCGCCGATCAGCATGCGGCCGAGCATGCGCAGGCTGAGCACGGCCACTTCGACGGTGCGCTCGGCCCCCATCACCAGGGCATCCAGCGGCCCCTGGCGCAGCAGCACGAGCTCGGGCAGGCCGCCGACCAGGGCCTCGATGCGCGGCATCGGCGGGCCGCTCTCGGCACCCAGGCGGGGTTGCACGCTCAGGCTCAGCTCGCGGCCTTCGCGCTCGATCAGGAAGGTCAGCGCGCGCGGCGTGCCGCCCTCGACGACCGAGGCACGGATGCGCTCGCGAAGCTGCACGGCGTCAAGCACCGGCTCGCCGTCGATCGCCCGCACCAGATCGCCTTCGCGCAGGCCGGCCGCGGCGGCCGGACCCTCAGGCCGCGGCGTGCCGATGCGCGCCGCGCTGTAGGGGCCCGACAGGCCGATGCGCCGCCCCAGGCCGGCATCGACCTCGGACGCATCCAGGCCCGCCAGCAGCAGGTCCAGCTCGCGCCGGCCGCCCGGACCTTCCACCCGCACTTGCACGTTGTGCCCGTCCAGCGTCGCCTCGGTCAGGCGCCAGCGCAGGTCGGCATAGCTGGGCACCGGCTGCCAGGCGGCCTTGGTGGCCTCCGCAGGGCGGCTCGGGCGCAGGGCCAGCACCCGGTCGCCGGCTTGCAGGCCGGCCTGGGCCGCCAGGCTGCCGGGCTGCGGGCTGCCGAGCACCGGCAGGGCCTCCTCGATGCCGATCAGGTGCATCGATGCGTAGATCAGCACGGCCGTCAGCAGATTGACGGCCGGCCCGGCGGCGACGATGAAGGCCCGCTGCTTCAGCGGCTTGCGGTTGAAGGCGCGGGGCTGGTCGGCCGGATCGACAGCGCCCTCGCGCTCGTCGAGCATCTTCACGTAGCCGCCCAGCGGCAGCAGGGCCAGCACGAATTCGGTCTCGCCCCGCTGCCAGCGCAGCAGCGGCTTGCCGAAGCCGATGGAGAAGCGCAGCACCTTCACGCCACAGGCCCGGGCCGCGCGGTAGTGGCCCCACTCGTGGACCGTGACCAGCAGGCCGATGGTGAAGAGGAAGGCGAGGACGGTGCTCATGGGCGGCAGTGTCGCTCAGCCGCCCAGGCGCACGACCCGCTCGCCCGCCGCGGCGCGGGCGCGGGCATCCAGGGCCAGCAGGCCGTCGAGGCTGTCGGTCTCGCCGGCCGCCGGCGCGCAGGCCGCCAGCGTGTCGGCATTGACGGCATGGATCTGGTCGAAGCGGATGCGCCGGTCGAGGAATGCGGCCACCGCCACCTCGTTGGCGGCATTCAGCACGGCGGTGCTGCCGGCCGGGCCGGCGAGCGTGTCCCAGGCCAGTTGCAGGCCGGGGAAGCGGGCGGTGTCGACGGGCTCGAAGCTCAGCGCGGCGGCACGGCTCAAGTCCAGCGCCGGTGCGCCGCAGGCCACCCGTTCCGGCCAGGCCAGGCCGTAGGCGATGGGGCCGCGCATGTCCGGCGTGCCCATCTGCGCGAGCACCTGGCCGTCGCGGCAGACCACCATCGAATGCACGATGCTCTGCGGATGGATGAGCACGCGGATGCGCTCGGGCTGCAAGCCGAAGAGCCAGCGCGCCTCGATCACCTCCAGGGCCTTGTTCATCATGGTGGCCGAGTCGACCGAGATCTTGCGGCCCATGACCCAGTTGGGATGGGCCACGGCCTGCTCGGGCGTGACCTCGACCAGGGTCGCCGGGTCGCGCTGGCGGAAGGGGCCGCCCGAGGCCGTCAGCACGATGTGGTCGATGTGCGCATCCCAGTGCGCGCGATCCTGCGGCAGGCACTGGAAGACAGCGGAATGCTCGCTGTCGATGGGCAGCAGGGTCGCGCCGCCCTCGGCCACCGCCCGCATGAAGAGCGCACCACCGACGACCAGCGCCTCCTTGTTGGCCAGCAGCAGGCGCTTGCCGGCACGGGCCGCGGCCAAGCAGGGCGCCAGGCCGGCGGCGCCGACGATGGCGGCCATCACCGTGTCGACCTCGGGCAGCGCGGCGATGCGGGCGAGCGCATCCTCGCCGTCCAGCACCTCGGTGCCGGGCAGGTCGGCCAGTGCGGCGCGCAGGGCCTCGGCCTGGACGGCGGCCGGCATCACCGCATAGGCCGGGCGCCAGCGGCGGCATTGCGCGGCCAGCGCATCGACCCGGCTGGCCGCGCTGAGCGCGACCACCTGGAAGCGCTCGGGATGGCGGGCGATCACGTCGAGCGTGTTCTCGCCGATGGACCCGGTCGAGCCGAGGATGCAGACGCGCTGAAGGCTCATGCCGTGAGACAGGAAGGAGAAGGCGCTCAGGCTACCAGGGCCATGGCCACCGGCAGCACCGGCAGCAGGGCATCGATGCGGTCGAGCACGCCGCCGTGGCCGGGCAGCAGGCCGCTGGAATCCTTGACCCCCGCGCTGCGCTTGACCAGGGATTCGAAGAGGTCGCCGCTGACGCTGAGTGCCGTCAGCAGGGCCAGAGCCAGCACCAGCACCAGCGGGCCGTGGCGGTCGAGCAGCACGGTGTAGTAGCTCGGGCCGGCCGGGCCGAGCAGGCGGTCGGCGGCAATCCACAGCGCCGCCAGCAGGGCCACGCCTAGGGCGCCGCTCCACACGCCTTCCCAGCTCTTGCCCGGGCTGATGGCCGGGGCCAGCTTGCGGCGGCCGAAGCGTCGGCCGCCGAAATAGGCCGCGATGTCGGCCACCCACACCAGGGCCAGGAGGGACACGAGAAAGGCCAGGCCCTGGGCCCGCGCCGTCAGCAGGGCCAGGCCCGCGGCCCAGAGCATGGGCGCGCCCAGCAGCAGGCGCAGGCCTTGCGGCCAGGCCGGCCAGCGGGCCACGCCGCCACCCAGCACCTGCACCAGGCCCAGCACCCACAGGCCGGCCAGGCCCCACCACAGCGCAGGCGGTGCGGCGGGCAGGCCAGCGGCCGGGCCCGCGAACTGCGCCGCCTGCCAGCCCAGGCCGAGCACGGCCAAGCCCAGCCCCAGCACGACCAAGGCCAGGCCCGCCAGCCGCGGCTGCCGGCTGCCGTTGAGCCGGGCCCATTCCCAGCCCCCGGCGCCGACGATGGCCGCGCCGACCAGGGCCAGCGGCCACAGCGCCTGCGCCGCCATGGCCGGCAGCAGCACGGCCAGCAGCAGCACCGCGGTGATCACACGCTGGCGCAGCATGGCGGGTTCCGGCTCAACGCAACAGGGCCGAGGCGGGCAGGCCGGCCGGGTCGGGCGCATCACCCGCCGGGCCGCCGGCCGCCAGCGTCGTCACCCGGCCGAAGCGGCGCTCGCGGCGGGCATAGGCTTGCAGCGCGCGGTCCAGTTCCTCGGCATCGAAGTCGGGCCAGAGACAGTCGCTGAAATGCAGCTCGGCATAGGCGCTTTGCCACAGCAGGAAGTTGGACAGGCGAAGCTCGCCACCGGTGCGGATGAACAGGTCCGGGTCCGGTGCCTCATGCATGACAAGGCGGCGGGCCAGGCTGGCCTCGTCGATCGTCGCGGGGTCGACGCCCTCGGCGATCAAGCGCCGGCAGGCTTGAACGATGTCCCAGCGGCCACCGTAGTTGAAAGCGACATAGAGCTCGATGCGCTGGTTGTGGGCGGTGGCCGCTTCGATGGCATCCCAGGAGGCGATCACGCCGGCCGAGATGCCGCTGCGGTCGCCGACGATGCGCACCCGCACGCCCTCCTCGCGCAGGGCCGACATGTGCTTGGCCACCGCATTCATCATCAAGGCCATCAGGCCCGAGACCTCGTCCTCGGGCCGCTTCCAGTTCTCGCTGGAAAAAGCGAAGACGGTGAGGTGCCGCACGCCGCGGTCGGCGCAGGCGCGCACCGTGCGCACCAGGGCATCGACGCCGGCCTTGTGGCCGAAGACGCGGGGCATGAGCCGCTTGCGCGCCCAGCGCCCATTGCCATCCATGACGATGGCGACATGGCGGGGGATCGACGGGGAATCGGCTTCGCGCATCAAGGTCTCGTCCATGCCGCCCGGCGCAGCCGCGCCAGGCCGATAGGCCAGCAGGGGCTCAGACGGCCAGGATCTCGGCTTCCTTGCCCTGGATCAGCTTGTCGATCTCGGCAATGGTCTTGTCGGTCAGCTTCTGGATGTCCTCGGTCGAGCGACGCTCGTCGTCCTCGGGAATCAGCTTGTCCTTGAGCATCTTCTTGGCCTGCTCGTTGGCGTCGCGGCGCAGGTTGCGCACGGCCACCTTCGCATCCTCGCCGGCATTGCGCACGACCTTGGTCAGCTCCTTGCGGCGCTCCTCGGTCAGCGGCGGCATGGGCACGCGGATCAGGTCGCCCTGGCTGGCCGGGTTCAGGCCCAGGTCGCTCTCGCGGATGGCCTTCTCGATCTTCTGGCTCAGGCCCTTTTCCCAGGGCTGCACGCTGATCGTGCGGGCATCGAGCAGGCTGACGTTGGCCACCTGGCTGATCGGCACCATCGAGCCGTAGTACTCGACCTGCACCTGGTCGAGGATGCCCGGGTGGGCGCGGCCGGTGCGGATCTTGGTCAGCTCATGCTTGAAGGCCTCGATGGACTTGGCGCTTTTCTGCTCGAAGCTCTTCTTGATGTCGGCAATGCTCATGACGGAAACCTCGGGGTCAGACGTGGACCAGCGTGCCCTCGTCCTCGCCCTGCACGACGCGCATCAGCGCGCCGGACTTCAGGATGGAGAACACGCGGATCGGCAGCTTCTGGTCGCGGCACAGCGCGAAGGCGGTCGCGTCCATCACCTGCAGGTTGCGGGCGATGGCCTCGTCGAAGCTGATCGTGGAATAGCGGATCGCGCTCGGGTCCTTGGCCGGATCGGCGGTGTAGACGCCGTCGACCTTGGTCGCCTTGAGCACGAGTTCGGCACCGATCTCGGCGCCGCGCAGCGCGGCGGCGGTGTCGGTGGTGAAGAAGGGGTTGCCGGTGCCGGCGGCGAAGACGACGACCTTGCCCTCTTCCAGGTATTGCAGGGCCTTGGGCCGCACATAGGGCTCGACCACCTGGTCGATCGCGATGGCCGACATCACGCGGGCAGTCATGCCGTCCTGCCGCATCGAATCGGCCAGGGCCAGCGCATTCATCACCGTGGCCAGCATGCCCATGTAGTCGGCGGTGGCGCGGTCCATGCCGACCGAGCCCCCGGCCACGCCGCGGAAGATGTTGCCGCCGCCGATGACCACCGCCACTTCGCAGCCCAGCTTCGTGACGGCATGCACCTCGGCGACCATGCGCGCGATCGTCGCGCGGTTGATGCCGTAGGCGTCATCGCCCATCAGGGCTTCGCCGGACAGTTTGAGCAGGATGCGTCGGTACGCAGGCATGCAGGAAGCTCCTCGGGGCAGGCACGGTCCCGGGCTCATCAGGAATGACGGCCCGCCGCAGCGCCGCCGGAGTTTAAGGGGAGACCCGGGTTTGCCCCGGGTCTTCCACCGGGCGCAGCCCGTCGCGCGGGCCGCACCCGGCCGGGCTCAGCCGCCCTTGGCCGCGGCGACCTGGGCCGCCACTTCGGCGGCGAAGTCGTCCTGCTTCTTCTCGATGCCTTCGCCGACCACGTAGAGCGTGAAGCCCTTGACCGTGGTGTTGGCCGCCTTGAGGTAGGCGGCGACGGTCTGCTTGCCGTCGGCGGCCTTCACGAAGACCTGGTCGAGCAGCGAGACTTCCTTGAGGAACTTCTGCACCGAGCCCTCGACCATCTTGGCGACGATGTCGGCCGGCTTGCCCGATTCGGCGGCCTTCTCGGCGGCGATCTTGCGCTCCTTCTCGACCAGCTCGGCCGGGACTTCGGCGCTCGACAGCGCGGCAGGCTTCATCGCGGCCACATGCATGGCCACGTCCTTGGCGGCCACGTCGCTGCCTTCGAACTCGACGACCACGCCGATGCGGGTGCCGTGCAGGTAATGGGCAAGCTGGGCGCCCGAGGCATAGCGCTGGAAGCGGCGGAAGGACATGTTCTCGCCGATCTTGCCGATCAGGCCCTTGCGCACGTCTTCAAGCGTCGGGCCGAAACCGTCCTGCGCATGGGGCAGGGCCGACAGCGCGGCCACGTCGGCCGGGTTGGCCTCGGCCACCAGGCGGGCGGCGGCCTGGGTGAAGGCGAGGAAGCTGTCGTTCTTCGAGACGAAGTCGGTCTCGCAGTTGACTTCGATCATCGCGCCGGTGCTGCCGTGGATCGCGGCGGCGATCACGCCTTCGGCGGTGATGCGCGAGGCGGCCTTGCCGGCCTTGTTGCCAAGCTTGACGCGCAGGATTTCCTCCGCGCGGGCCAGGTCGCCGTCGGCCTCGGTCAGGGCCTTCTTGCACTCCATCATCGGCGCGTCGGTCTTGGCGCGCAGTTCGGCGACCATCGAGGCGGTGATTGCGGGCATGGTGTCACTCCGGGTTGGGATGTCCCGCCTGCGCGGGACGGCGGCGCGCAGAGCGCCACGTGGGGCTTTCGACCGGCCGGGCGGCGGGCCGCGGACGGCCGGTCGACAAACGCTTGCTCAAGAAAAAGGGGCTGAGACAGCCCCTGGTCCTGGCCGGCGCCGCGGGATCAGACCGCGTCGCTGACCTCGACGAACTCGTCGCCGTCCTGGGCCGCGGCAACCACTTCATTGACCGCATTGGCCCTGCCGGCCAGCACGGCCTCGGCGACCGACTGGGCATACAGCGCCACGGCCTTGGCCGAGTCGTCGTTGCCCGGGATCACGTAGTCGATGCCGTCCGGATTGTGGTTGGTGTCGACGACGCCGATGACCGGGATGCCCAGCTTCTTGGCTTCGGCGATCGCGATCTTGTGGTAGCCGACGTCGATCACGAACATGGCGTCAGGCAGCGCGTTCATGTCGGCGATGCCGCCGATGTCCTTCTGCAGCTTGTCCAGCTCGCGCTGGAACAGCAGGCCTTCCTTCTTGCTCATCGACTCGAGGCCGGCTTCGGCCTGGGCCTGCATGTCCTTGAGCTTCTTGATCGAACCCTTGACCGTCTTGAAGTTGGTCAGCATGCCGCCCAGCCAGCGCTGGTCGACATAGGGGATGCCGGCGCGCAGGGCTTCCTGCGCCACGACTTCACGGGCCTGACGCTTGGTGCCGACCAGCAGCACGGTGCCGCGGCGGGCCGAGAGCTGGCGGATGAACTTCATCGCTTCCTCGTAGAGAGGCAGCGTCTTTTCGAGGTTGATGATGTGGATCTTGTTGCGGTGGCCGAAGATGAACGGCGCCATCTTGGGGTTCCAGAAGCGGGTCTGGTGTCCGAAGTGGACGCCGGCTTCCAGCATTTCGCGCATGCTGAACGACATGATTTCGATTCCTTCGAAAGGTTGGGTCTGAGGCACGGCATGGATCGGGGGCACCGGGGATGCGGCCGCTGGCCGTCATCATCCCGGGACCTCGACACCTTTTCGGAGCCGGGCCCGCGAGGGCAGGACAAGTCGTCATCCGACCGCGAATCAGGCATGACCTCCCGGGGCGCCGTCGGAACGGCCGCCTGAAGCAGGCACACTGCGCATCCTCGCGAGGTACAGGCATGCGGGCTTGACCCCCATGCGGTGCGTCGCAGCAGGCGGTCCCATCCACCTGCCCGAACCCACCTGCGCAGCCGGGTGGCCCATCGGGCCCCGGATCGACCGGACACCGGATCGCTCCGGCGCCCTTCGGCAAGTCCTGCGGCTTCTTGAAGAAAACCGCTGGAAACCTGGCCGCGCCCTGTCTTCGGAAAAACCCAAGGAGTTTAGCACCTTGACCCGCCCCGACCTCTGCGACGCGTTGGCCCGGCTGCACCCGAACGCGCCCCGGGGCGCGCAGGATGCCCTGGCCGCCTGCCTGCACGCGGCCGCCGATCCCGAGGTGGCGCCGGCCTTCCTGCAGATCGACCGCGCCGGCGCGCAAGCCGCCGCACAGGCCATCGACCAGGCCTGCGCCGCCGGGCAGCCGCGGCCGCCGCTGGGTGGCCTGGCCGTGGTGGTGAAGGATCTCTTCGACGTCGCCGGCCAGACCACCGCCGGCGGCTCGCGCCGCCTGGCCGGGGCCGCGCCGGCCGGTGCCGATGCGCCGGCCGTGGCCCGCCTGCGGGCCGCCGGGGCGGTGCTGATCGGCCGAGCGCACATGAACGAGTTCGCCTACTCCGGCGTCGGCCTGAACCCGCACCACCCGGTGCTGGCCAATCCGGCCACCGCGCGGCTGGAGCCGGGCGGGCCGCGCCGCGTGCCGGGCGGCTCCAGCTCGGGCTCGGCCGCCGCGGTGGCGGGCGGTGCAGCCTGGGCCGGACTCGGCAGCGACACCGGCGGCTCGCTGCGCATCCCGGCGGCGCTGCAAGGCCTGGTCGGCTTCAAGCCGACGCAGTCCGCTGTGCCGCGCGAGGGCATGCTGCCGCTCGCGCCGACGCTGGACACGGTCGGCGCCATCACCCGCAGCGTGCGCGACGCCGCCCTGCTCGACGCCGTGCTGCGCGGCGCCCCGCTGCCGCGTCAGGACCGTCCGCTGGCCGCGCTGCGCCTGGGCCTGCCCGAAACCCTGATGCTGGAGGCCCTCGACCCACGGCTGGCCCGCGGCTTCGAGGCCGTGCTGGCCCGCCTGCGCGCGGCCGGTGCCCGCATCGAGCCGCTGCCGCTGCCCGAGCTGGGCGAGCTGGCCGCGATGAATGCCCTGGGCGGCTTTCCGGCCGCCGAGGCCTGGGCCTGGCACCGCCAGGCCCTCGACACCCAGCCCGAGACCTACGACCCGCGGGTCGCCGCCCGGATCCGCCGCGGCGCCAGCCAGTCTGCGGCCGACTACCTTGCCCTCCAGCGCGTCCGCGCCGACTGGATCCGCCGCGTCGATGCGGCGATCACCGGCTTCGACGCCCTTCTCTCTCCCACCGTGCCCGACTTCCCTCCCCCCCTTGATCCCCTGCTGCCGGCCCCGCCCGGCGCCAGCGCCGCCGAGGCGGCGGCCCGCGACGCCGCCTTCTTCGCGCTCAACGCCCGCCTGCTGCGCAACCCGACCGTGGTCAATCTGCTCGATGGCTGCGCGATCAGCCTGCCGGCGCAAGCCCCGGGCGAGCTGCCCTGGGGCCTGATGCTCTGGGCCGGCCGCGGCCGTGACGCGACCCTGCTCGACGCGGCCCGCGCCGTCGAGGCGGCACTCGACGCCGAAGCGCAGGAGGCCCACGCATGAAGCCGCAGCGCATTGCCGTGATCGGCGCCGGCATCGTCGGCGTCGCGACAGCCCGGGCCCTGGTCGAGGACGGCCATGCCGTCACCGTCCTGGAACGCCGCGGCAGCCTGGCCGCCGAAGGCAGTTTCGCGCCGGCCGGCCTGCTCGCCCCCGGCGCGCTGGCCCTGGGCGGGCCGGTGGCTAGCCTGGTCGATCCGCCGCCGGTGCCCGGCCTGGCCGGACGCTGGCAACGCTGGCGGGCCACGCGCGAGGGCCGCACCCAGCGCCGGCGCGAGCAGATGGCCCGGCTCGCGCTGGAAAGCCAGGCCGTGCTCGGCCGCTGGTTCGATCGCGAGGCCCTGCCTTATGAACACAGCGCCGGCGTCGGCCTGCGGATCGCCGACGAAGCCGGACGGGCCCGACTCGAAGCCGCCCTGGCGGCGCAGCCCCTGGCCGCGGCCGGCAGCCGCTTCCTCGACCGCGAGGCCTGGCGTGCGGGCGAGCCCGATCTGGCGCCCGATGCACCGGGCAGCGGCCTGCTGTTCTGGCCGGGGGCCGAGATGGTCAATGTGCGGCAGATCGCGCAGCAGTTGCGCGAGCAGGCCGAGGCGCGCGGCGCACGCTTTCTCTTCGGCATCGAGGTGCAGGCCGTCGAGCCGGGCCGGCCGCTGACCCTGCACTGGCTCGAGCAGGACACCCACAACCACGGCAGCCCGGCCGGCGCCCGGCCCGGCGGCCGCAGCCCGGCGCCGCCGGAGCGCAGCGCACCGCCGCCGCGGCAGTTCGACGCCGTCGTGCTGTGCAGCGGCGCCGCCGCCCCGCTGCTGCCCGGGCCGGCGCTGCCGCTGGTGCGCGAGGCCGGCCTGTCGCTGACCCTGCCGCTGCGCGACCCCGACCGCGGCCCGGTGCGCGGCCTGATCGATGCCGACGGCGCCCTGATGATCGCCCGCCTCGGCGACCGCCTGCGCGTGGCCGGTCTCTGGCACCGGCCCACCGGCGACGGCCAGCCGCCCAAGGCCCTGGTCGAGCGGCTCTACCGCGCCGCGCAGCGCGACTTTCCCAGCGTCACCCAGACCGACCGCGGCCAGATCTGGGCGGGCATCCATCTGGGCTTTGCCGACGGCCTGCCGCGCATCGGCGCCAGCGAGAGCCCGGGCCTGTGGTTGAACCTGGGCCATGGCCGTGCCGGCTGGGCCCTGGCCTGCGGCAGCGCGCAACGACTGGCCGACGCCCTGGCGGGCCGCGACCCGGCCGGGCGGCACGCCGCCGACGCGCTGAGCGCGGCTGCGGCATGAGCAGCGGCCCGGCGGCTCCCGACTGGCCCGCCGCGCCGCAGGCCCTGCCGCGGCACCAGGGCCCGGCCGAAGGCCTGCCCCTGCACGACAGCGCCACCCTGCGCCGCTGGGAGGCCGAGGCCGCCCGCGGCCTGCCGCCGCATGCCCTGATGGCGCGGGCCGGCGCCGCAGTGGCCCGGCTCGGCCGCGCGCTGGCGCCGCATGCCCGTCAGGTCTGGGTGCTGGCCGGGGCCGGCAACAACGGCGGCGATGGCCTCGTCGCCGCCCGGCTGTTGCAGGCCGCAGGACTGCGCGTGCGCGTGTGGCTGGCCGCCGAGCCCGCGTCCGGCGACGCGCGTTGGGCGCTGGCCCAGGCGCGGGCCGCCGGTCTGGCCGTGTTGCCCGGCGGCCCGCCGCAGCCACCTGCGGACCTGGGCCCTGACGATCTGGTGATCGATGCCCTGCTCGGCCTGGGCCTGTCGGCAGATCGCGCGCCCGCAGGACCGGTGGCGGCTGCGATGGACGCCCTCGACCGCCTGCCCGCCGGCATCCTGGCGGTGGACCTGCCGAGCGGACTGATCGCCGACACCGGCGGCTGCGCCGGCCGCGCCGTGCGCGCCCGCTGGACGCTGAGCCTGCTCGGCCTGAAGCCCGGTCTGTGGACGGCAGCCGGCCGCGACCATGCCGGCGCGATCTGGCACGAGGATCTGGGCGCACCGGCGCCCGCGGAGGCCACGACGCCGCGCCTGCTGGATGCGCCGGCCTGCGCGGGCCGCTGGCCGCAACGCCCGCATGCCGCGCACAAGGGCAGCCAGGGCGATCTGTGGGCAGTGGGCGGTGCCGCGGGCCTGTCAGGGGCGATCGAACTCGCCGCCCGGGCCGGTCTGGCCGCCGGGGCAGGCCGCATACATGCTGTGCGGTTGGACCCGGCCGCCGCCCCGCCCAGCCATCCGGCGCTGATGAGCCGGACGCCGCAGGCCCTGCAGGGCGAGGCCCTGGCCCGCGCGACGGTGGTCGCTGGCTGCGGCGGCGGTGCGGCCATCGGCGCCTGGCTGCCGGCGCTCATCCATGGGGCGCCGCGGCTGCTGCTGGATGCCGACGCCCTGAATGCCCTGGCCGCCGATCCGGCCCTGGCGCAAGCGCTGCGCCTGCGCCGCACCTCGGCCGTGCTGACCCCGCATCCGCTGGAAGCCGCCCGCCTGCTGGGCTGCACGACCGAGGCGGTCCAGGCTGACCGCCTGGCGGCCGTGCGGCAGCTCGCGCAACGCTACGGCGCGATGGTGGTGCTCAAGGGTTCGGGCAGCGTGCTGGCCGCACCTGATGGCCGCTGCGCGATCAATGCCAGCGGCAATGCCGCGCTGGCCAGCGGCGGCACCGGCGATGTGCTGGCCGGCTGGATCGGCGGCCTGTGGGCCCAGGGCCTGGACGCCTGGGACGCGCTGCGGCTGGGCGTGTGGAGCCATGGCGCCGCGGCCGACGCCTGGCAGGCCGACCGCGGCCCCGGCCAGCCGCTGGACGCGCTGCGGCTGATCGAGGCCCTGCAAGACCTGCCGCGCCGCTGAAGCGCGGGCCTGCCCGAGGGGGCGGGCATCGCGCCCTCAGCGCTTGCTGCTGCGGCGGCTCTTACGGGCGGGACGGGCCGCATCGCCGGCGGCGGCGGGCTCGGTGGACGCCTTGCGGCGACCGGATCCGCTGCCGGAGGCCGACTTTCCGGCCGGGCTCGCCTTGGCCGCCCGGGCGCGGGGCCGGGGCGCCTCGTCGGGCGGACCGGCCTCCCAGAGCGTTTCGGGCGGCGCATCCTCCCCGGGCGACGGCGAGAGCAGGGCCGCGCGACGCGGCTTGCCGGCCGCGCCACCGCGGGCCTTACGGGCGGCTTGCTTTTCCTCGCGGTCCTCGGCCTGCACAGCGGCGAGTTCCTCGACCGCCGGGACGGGCGCCTCGGTCGGCAGCTCGGGCGCCGGGCGAGGCCGCCCGGACGGCTTGCCGCCGCGCCCACCGCCGGCCGGCAGCGGCGCGAGCAGGGGATCACGCACCAGGCGGAAATCGATCTTGCGACCATCCAGGTCGACCCGGCTGACCTGCACCCGCAGGCGGCTGCCCACCACATAGCGCACGCCGGTGCGCTCGCCGCGCAGTTCCTGACGGGCCTCGTCGAAGCGGTAGTACTCGCCGCCAAGCTCGGTGATGTGGATCAGGCCCTCGACATACAGCTCGTCGAGCGTGACGAAGAGGCCGAAGCTGGTCACCGCGGTGACGCTGCCGCCGAACTCCTCGCCCAGGTGCTCGCGCATGAACTTGCACTTGAGCCAGGCTTCGACATCGCGCGAGGCCTCGTCGGCACGCCGCTCGTTGGCGCTGCAGTGCGCGCCGGCGGCATCCCACATGGCCTGCTCGGCCGGGCTGAGCTTGGGCAGGCGCACCGGCGGCGCGGGCACGGCGGTGGCCATGGCGCCCGCGCCCTTGCCGGCCGGCTTGCCGCGCGGCAGCTTGCGGGTGTGAACGGCCGAGCTGGCGAGCTCCGGCGCATGCAGGTGGTAGCGCTTCTGCGCCAGGATGGCCTTGATCACGCGATGCACCAGCAAGTCCGGGTAGCGGCGAATCGGGCTGGTGAAGTGCGCATAGGCGCCATAAGCCAAGCCGAAGTGGCCGCTGTTGACCGGCGTGTAGAGCGCCTGCTGCATCGAGCGCAGCAGCATGCTGTGGATCTGCTGCGCATCGGGCCGCTCGCGGGTGGCCTGGGCGATGGCCTGGAACTCGCGCGGGTGCGGGTCGTCGCCGATGTTCAAGCCCAGGCCCAGGGCCTTCAGGTAGTTCTGCAGCGTCGTGCGCTTCTCGGGCGTCGGGCCTTCATGCACGCGGTAGAGCACGGGATGCTCGGCCTGGGCGATGAACTCGGCCGCGCAGACGTTGGCGGCCAGCATGGCTTCCTCGATCAGGCGGTGGGCATCGTTGCGGGTGCGCGGCACGATCTTCTCGATGCGGCCGTTGTCGTCGCAGACGATCGCCGTCTCGGTGGTGTCGAAGTCCACCGCGCCGCGCTGGCCGCGGGCCTTGAGCAGCGCGCGATAGACCTCGTGCAGGTCGACCAGATGCGGCACCAGGGCCTTGCGCTTCGCCGCCTCGGGCCCGCGGGTGTTGGCCAGGATGGACGCGACCTCGGTGTAGGTGAAGCGCGCCGCCGAGTGCATGACGGCCGGGAAGAACTGGTAGGCGACGATCTCGCCGCCGCCATCGATCACCATGTCGCAGACCATGCAGAGCCGGTCCACGTCCGGATTCAGCGAGCACAAGCCGTTGCTGAGCTTCTCCGGCAGCATGGGGATCACCCGGCGCGGGAAGTAGACGCTGGTCGCGCGCTCGTAGGCATCGTCGTCGATGGCCTCGCCCGGCTTCACGTAATGGCTGACGTCGGCGATGGCCACCACCAGGCGCCAGCCATTGGGCTTCTTGGCGCGACCGATCGCGATCGGCTCGCAGTAGACAGCGTCGTCGAAGTCGCGCGCATCCTCGCCGTCGATGGTGACGAGCGGCACGTCGCTCAGGTCGATGCGGCCCTTCCGGTCGATCGGCCGCACCTTGTCGGGCAGCTTGGCGGCCTGGGCCATGGTCTCGGCCGTGAAGCGGTGCGGCACCTCGTACTTGCGGACCGCGATCTCGATTTCCATGCCGGGGTCGTCGACCTCGCCGAGCACCTCGGTGATGCGGCCGACGGGCTGGGCGTACATCGACGGCGTCTCGGTCAGCTCGACCGCCACCACCTGCCCCGGCTGGGCCTTGGCCGTGGCCTGCTTGGGGATGAGGATGTCCTGGCCGTAGCGCTTGTCCTCGGGCGCGACCAACCAGACACCGCCTTCGAACAACAGGCGGCCGATGATCGGCGTCTTCCGACGCTCGAGGATGTCGAGCACGCGGCCCTCGGGCCGGCCCTTGCGGTCGAGGCGGACGATGCGGGCGCGGACCCGGTCGCGGTGCAGCACCGCACGCATTTCCTGGGGGGAAAGGTAGAGATCGGCTTCGCCGTCGTCGCGCTGCACGAAACCGTGCCCATCGCGATGGCCCTGCACCAGGCCCTCGACCTCGACGAGCAACGTTGCACCTGCACCACTTTTCACAGACGGGCTTGAGCCCTGTTCATTTTTCATCTTAGAATTTCGTTCTTCGTTGCCGAGCCCAGGTGGCGGAATTGGTAGACGCACTAGTTTCAGGTACTAGCGGGTAACTCCGTGGAGGTTCGAGTCCTCTCCTGGGCACCAACACTGTCGGTCCGGCAGTCAAGGAAACGAAACAGATCAAGGCACACGCCCTCAGGCTTCCAGCTTGAGGGCGTTTTGCTTTGTGGCGTCGCTACGGCGACGCTTGCCTGCACTGCACGGCCCAGAAGCTTGCGGCCCGAGAGGGCTGCGCAAGCGGGCCGGGGCATCGTCAAGGTCATGCGCCGAGTGTGCCCCAGCTTGGCCGGGGTCCTGCCCTGCCCTGGATCTCGGGCGTGCGCCTGCAGGCCAGTCACCTGAAGTAGCGTTGCAGGCCGGAGAGCAGCATCTCGACAGCAATCGCCGTCAGGAGTAGCCCCATCAGCTTCTCCAGCGCACGAACCAGGGGCTCGCCCAGCCAGCGTTGCAGCCGGGCCGCGGAAAGCAGCACGAGCAGGCACAGGCCCATGGCCACCGCTAGGGCCGCCACCCAGTGCAGCAGGCGATCGGGTTGGCGCGAGGCCAGCAGCAGCACGGTGGCCAGGGCCGAAGGCCCGGCCAGCAGGGGAACGGCAAGGGGAAAGATCAACGGCTCGCGGCCGTCGGCCTCTATGGGCATCACCCCGTCCCGGGCAAAGATCATACGGATGGCAATGATCATCAGGATCACCCCGCCGGCCACTTCGAGTGCCCGCTCGGACAGGTTCATCAAGCTGAGGAAGCCCTGCCCGCCCAGCATGAAGGCGAGCAGGAGCAAGAAGGCGATGACGCTTTCGCGCAGGGCAAGCCGCGCACGACGGGCTGGATCCACCCGCTCAAGCACGCTGATGTAGACCGGCAGGCCGCCCAGCGGGTCGAGCACGAGCAGCAGCAGCACCAGGGCCGAAGCAAAGCTGTGATCCATGTCACGGATTGTCCGCTGCCCCGGGGCCTGTGGGCCGCCCGGCATGTTCTTCACCCGGCAGGGGCTGACAACGGCGGAATGAGAAAAAACCTGAGCACCAAAAACAAAAGGGTTCCCTGAAGGAACCCTTTTGAATTTGGCGGAGTGGACGGGACTCGAACCCGCGACCCCCGGCGTGACAGGCCGGTATTCTAACCAACTGAACTACCACTCCTCGTCGGTGACGATATTCCGCATTGCTGCGCAAGCATCGTCAAACTTGGCGTCCCCTAGGGGATTCGAACCCCTGTTACAACCGTGAAAGGGTCGTGTCCTAGGCCTCTAGACGAAGGGGACCGAAAACCATCGCCTCTTGAACTGCGCGCCACCTAGTGATCTGGTGGAGGTAAGCGGGATCGAACCGCTGACCTCTTGCATGCCATGCAAGCGCTCTCCCAGCTGAGCTATACCCCCGTGGATCGCGATGACATCTTGTGTCGTCATCGCCGCAGACCGGACTGTTTTGCAGTGCGTTCCGCGCTTGGGCTGCGCCGTTCAAGCGAGAAAGAGATTATGAAGTACTTTCAGGCTTCGCGCAAGCGTCTGACGACGACATCGCGGTCGAAGAGCGACAGCACCGCATCCACCGAAGGGGTCTGCACGCGGCCGCAGACCGCCACCCGCACGGGCATGGCGAGCTGCGGCATCTTCAGACCCTGAGCGGCCAGCACGGCCTTGAAGGCCGCGCCGATGGCAGGCGCCTCCCAGCCCGGCAAGGCACCGAGGGCCTCGGCCAGCGCCGAGAGCGCGGGACGGATGGCCGGCGTTAGATGCTGCTCGCGCTCGGCATCCGAAGGGGTGACCGGGCCGTGGTACATCGCCAGCCACTCGGCGATCTCGGCCGTGGTGCTGCAGCGGTCCTTGAACAGGCCGATCCGCGCGGCGCTGCGCGGGTCTTCGGCCAAGCCATGCAGGCCGCGGCGCGCCAGTTGCTCCGCCACCCGCGGCACCAGGGCCTCGTCCGCGCTCATCTTCAGGTGCTGGGCATTCACCCAGCGCAGCTTGGCTTCGTCGAACTGCCCGGCACTCTTGCCAAGATGGTCGAGGTCGAACCAGGCGATGAGCTGCTCGCGGCTGAAGATCTCGTCGTCCCCGTGGCTCCAGCCCAGGCGGGCCAGATAGTTCACGACGGCATCGGCCAAATAGCCCTCGTCGCGGTAGGCGGTGACCGGCTTGGCGCCATGGCGCTTGCTCATCTTCTCGCCCTGCTCATTGAGCACGGTGGGCAGGTGCGCGAAGACCGGCGGCTCGGCGCCGAGGGCGCGGAAGATGTGGATCTGCCGCGGCGTGTTGTTGACATGGTCGTCGCCGCGGATCACATGGGTGATGCCCATGTCCAGGTCATCGACGACCACGCAGAAGTTGTAGGTCGGCACGCCGATGGACTCGCCGGGCGCGGCGGGGCGGGCGATGACGAGATCGTCGAGTTCCTCGTTGCTGAACTCGATCACCCCCTTGACCTTGTCCGTCCAGGCCACGCTGCCGCCCTGCGGCGTCTTGAAGCGGATGACCGGGGCCACGCCCTCGGGCACCGGCGGCAGGGCCTTGCCGGGCTCGGGCCGCCAGCGACCGTCGTAGCGCGGCTTCAGCTTGGCGGCGAGCTGCTGCTCGCGCAGCGCGTCCAGCTCGGCCGGGGTGGTGTAGCAGCGGTAGGCCAGGCCGGCATCGAGCATCTGCTGCACGACGGCACGGTAGCGGTCCATGCGCTGCATCTGGAAGAAGGGGCCTTCGTCATGCGCCAAGCCCAGCCACTGCATGCTTTCGAGGATGACATCGACCGCCTCCTGCGAGGAACGCTCGGTGTCCGTGTCCTCGATGCGCAGGATGAAGCTACCGCCGCGCGCCCGGGCGAAGAGCCAGGGGTAGAGGCCGGAGCGGATGTTGCCAAGGTGGATGAAGCCGGTCGGGCTGGGCGCGAAGCGCGTGCGGACCGGACGTTGGGAGTCGCTCATGGGATGGCGGTGTGGGCCGCCGCCCCGGCCTTGCGGGGCCGGCACGGCCGGATGCGGAACAGAGGAAAGCGCGGCTCGCGACCCGGATCAGGCCAGGCGATCGAGCCCGCGCGCGAGGTCGGCCTTCAAGTCCTCGACATGCTCCAGGCCCGCCGCCACGCGGATCAGGCCCTGGGTGATGCCGGCCGCGAGGCGCTGGTCCTCGCTCAGCCGGCCATGCGAGGTGCTGGCCGGATGGGTCATGGTGGTCTTGGTGTCGCCGAGGTTGGCGGTGATCGAGCAGATGCGCGTCGCGTCGATCACGCCGAAGGCGCGCTCGCGGGCCTGCGCGGCATCGGCCGCCTTGACGACAAAGCTCAGCACCGCCCCGCCCACCCCGCCCTGCTGGCGCATGGCCAGGGCATGCTGGGGATGCGAGGCCAGGCCCGGGTGGTAGACCCGCTCGACGGCAGGATGCGCTTCCAGCCAACGCGCCAGGGCCAGGCCCGTCGCGCTCTGCGCGACCATGCGGATGCCCAGTGTCTCCAGGCCCTTGAGCACGACCCAGGCATTGAAGGGCGACAAGCTCATGCCGGCGCTGCGCATCACCGGCACCAGGGTGCCGTCGATGATCTTCTGCGGGCCACAGACCATGCCGGCCAGCACCCGGCCCTGGCCGTCGAGGTACTTGGTGCCGGAGTGGATGATCAGGTCGGCGCCCAGCTTCACCGGCTGCTGCAGCGCGGGCGAGCAGAAGCAGTTGTCCACCACCAGCAGCGCGCCGCCTTCGTGGGCGATGTCGGCCAGGGCCTGGATGTCGCAGACCTCGGTCAGCGGATTGCTCGGCGTCTCGGCGAACAGCAGCTTGGTGTTCGGCCGCATCGCAGCCCGCCACTCGGCCGGCTCACTCTGTGAGACATAGCTGGTCTCGACGCCGAACTTGCCGAACTCGCCGCTCAGCAGCTTGATCGTCGAGCCGAACACGCTGCGCGAGCAGACCACATGGTCGCCAGCCTTGAGCAGGCCCATGCAGAGCAGCAGGATCGCGCTCATGCCGCTGGCCGTGGCCAGGCAGGCCTCGGTGCCTTCCAGCGCCGCAAGGCGGCGCTCCATCATCGTCACCGTCGGGTTGGTGAAGCGGCTGTAGACGAAGGCCTCCTCCTCGCCGGCAAAGCGACGGGCGGCGGTCGCCGCGTCCGGATGGACGAAGCTGCTGGTGAGGAAGAGGGCCTCGGAGTTCTCGCCCCAGGCCGAGGGCGGCAGGCCCTCGCGCACGGCCAGGGTCTCCAGCCGCGCGTCATGCGGCAAGTCGACCCGGGGCAGGCCCGGCTTGCGGGCGGGTTCGTCGAGCGGCTTCATCTCAGACCTCCACACCGCCCTGCAGCGCCAGGCGCTGGCGGTTGCCTTCCTCTTCCTCGAAACCCAGGCTGCGCTGCTTGGACATGGCGTCGAAGTCCTCGCTGCTGACGTCGCCGGTGATGTAGACCCCGTCGAAGCAAGAGGCCTCGAAGCCCGCCAGCGCGGGTTGCAGTTGGCCCACCGCCTTCTTCATCGCGGCCAGGTCCTGGTAGATCAGGGCATCGCAGCCGATGTAGTCGCGCACCTCGTCGCTGCTGCGGTCGTGGGCGACCAGCTCGGCCTTGGTCGGCATGTCGATGCCATAGACATTGGGATAGCGCACCGGCGGCGCCGCCGAGGCCAGGTAGACCTTGGCAGCGCCGGCCTCGCGCGCCATTTGCACAATCTCGCGACTGGTCGTGCCGCGCACGATGGAGTCGTCGACCAGCAGCACATTGCGGCCCTTGAACTCGGCGCCGATGGCATTGAGCTTCTGGCGCACGCTCTTCTTGCGCTGGCCCTGGCCCGGCATGATGAAGGTGCGGCCGACGTAGCGGTTCTTCACGAAGCCTTCGCGGTAAGGCTTGCCCAGCTTCTGCGCGAGCTGCATCGCGCTCGGGCGGCTGGACTCGGGGATGGGGATGACCACGTCGATCTCGCTCGGCGGCAGCGTCGAGATCACGCGCTGAGCCAGCGTCTCGCCCATGTTCAGGCGGGCCTGGTAGACCGAGATGCCGTCGATCACCGAATCCGGCCGCGCCAGGTAGACGAACTCGAAGATGCAGGGGTTCAGCATCGGCCGGGCGGCGCACTGGCGGGCGTGCAGCGTGCCCTCGTAGTCGATGAAGATCGCCTCGCCCGGCTGCACGTCGCGCACAAGCTGGTGGCCGGTGCCTTCCAGGGCCACCGACTCGCTGGCGACCATCAGCTCGCGGCTGCCATCCTCCAGCGTCGCCTCGCCCAGGCAGAGCGGGCGGATGCCGTAGGGGTCGCGGAAGGCCAGCAGGCCATGGCCGGCAATCAGGCAGACCACCGCATAGCTGCCCTTGATGCGCTTGTGCACGGCGGCCACGGCATCGAAGATCACCGCAGGCGTCAGCACCTGGTCGCGGGCGGCGGTCTCCAGCTCATGCGCCAGCACATTGATCAGCACCTCGGTGTCGCTCTCGGTGTTCAGGTGCCGGCGGTCGATGGCGAACAGCTCGCCCTTGAGCGCATGCGCATTCGTCAGGTTGCCGTTGTGCACCAGCACCAGGCCGAAGGGCGCGTTCACGTAGAAGGGCTGCGCCTCTTCCTCGCTGTAGGCATTGCCCGCCGTCGGGTAGCGCACCTGGCCCAGGCCGATCTGGCCGGGCAGCGCGCGCATGTTGCGGGTGCGGAACACGTCGCGCACCATGCCGCGCGCCTTGTGCATGAAGAACTTGGTGCCGCGATGGTCCGGGCCGGCGGTGACGATGCCGGCCGCATCCTGCCCGCGGTGCTGCAGCAGCAGCAGCGCGTCGTAGATGAGCTGGTTGACGGGGGCCTTGGAGATGACGCCGACGATGCCGCACATGGGTTTCAGCCTTTCCGTGCCGAGGACGGGTGGCCCGGGCCGGCGGCGCGCAGATGGCGCGTCACCGAGTCGGGCAACCAGGGTTGGATCTGTTCGAGGACGCGCCCGAGCCCTTGCACGGCCCGCGAGGCCTGCCAGTCCGTCGAGGCCGCCAGGGGCGTGAGCCGGACCAGGCTGACCAGCACCAGGCCGATCACCAGGGCGCGCAGCAGGCCGAAGGCCCCGCCCAGCACCCGGTCGACCGGCTGCAACGGCGAGGCCGAAATCGCCTTCTGCAGCAGCCAGGACAGCAGCGCCCACACGAACAGCGCCAGGACGAAGACCAGCACCAGGCCAGCCATCAGGTTGATCGCCGTGCCGGGCTCGCCGACCGGCAGCCAGGCTGCCACCTGCGCGCTGTAGCGCCGGGCCAGGACGAAGGCCACGACCCAGCCGGCGATCGACATCAGCTCGAAGACCAGGCCGCGCCACAGGCCGATCAGCAGCGAGACCGCCAGGCCGAGCAGGGCCAGGCCGTCGACCCAGCCCAGGGATTCGAGGTTCATGCCGCGGCCATCCTCAAAGCGTCAGCAGGCCGGGCTGGAAGCCGGCCTTCTCCAGTCGATCCCGCACGCGGGCTGCCTCGTCCCGGTCGGTGTAGGGGCCGACGCGGACGCGGATGCGCTTGCCGCCGGGCACCTCGATCTCGTGCACATAGGTCTTGAGGCCCAGGCGCTCGACCTTCAGCCGCGCCGCGCGGGCGGTGGCCGGGTCGGCATAGGCGCCGATCTGGACGATGTAGCGCGCGCCCGCGGCTGTTTCGGCGGCGGGCCGCGCAGCGCCGGCCTCGGCCTCGGCGCTGCGGCTGGCGGGTGCCGGCTCGGGCCGCGGGGCGGCGGGCGCCGCAGCCGCCCGCTGCGGCGCGGCGGATGCAGCCCGCCGCGGTGGCACGGCCGCCTCGACCGTCTCGCGCGGGGGCGCCGCAGCCGCCGGACGGGCCGGCGCCGGCGGAGCGGGTGCCGGCCGGACGGCCTGCGGCTCGGGCATGGCGTCCGGCGCCGGCCCGGCTGAAGCGGCCGCGGGCGCGGCGGCGCGCTCGCTGGGCAGGCCCAGGGCGGCCACGGCTTCGCGTCGCGGGATGTCGATGGGCAGGTCGCCGGGCAGGGGCCGGGGCGGGCTGTCGAAGACCCAGGGCAGCAGCAGCACGGCCAGCATCACCAGCAGGGCCGCGCCGATCAGTCGGTGACGGGCCTGCGTGCGCAGGCGCTCCTCCTCGGCCGGACCGGAGGCGGGCTCCGGCTTGGACAGTCGGGACAGGAAGGAGGCAAGACCCATGCTGGGAGGTGGCGCGGTGCTCGGACGACGGAGGGGCCCGGGGCGGCTGCGGCCGGCGGGCTCAGCTTCGGCCCAGGTGCGGCGCCTCGCGTCGCGGCAGGCCAGCCTGGAGGATGCCGCCCACGGTGAAGAAGGAACCGAAGACCACGATTCTATCGGCCGGGTCGGTCTGGGCCAGGGCGGCGCGCAGGGCCTCCTGCGGGGTGGCATGGCGTTCGACACGCGGCTGCTGCGGCCCGGGCACCCGGCCCTGGCCCCGGGCGGCGCGGGCGGCGTCGAGCGCAGCCTGCAGGGTGTCGAGATCGGCCGCGCGCGACGTGGGCAGCGCGCAGAGATGCCAGACATCGACCAGCGGCAGCAACGGCGCGATCACCGCCGCGAGGTCCTTGTCCTTCATGGCGCCGAACACGGCATGCGTGCTCGGGTGGTAGGCCATCTGGTCGAGGTTCTGCGCCAGGGTGGCTGCGGCATGCGGGTTGTGGGCGACATCCAGCACCAGGGCCGGCTCGCCCGGCACGAGCTGGAAGCGGCCGGGCAGCTCGACCAGGGCCAGGCCGGTGCGCACCGCCTGGGCGGGCACCGGCAGACGCGGGCGCAGGGCCTCCAGCGCGGCCAGCACGGCCGCGGCATTCAGCAACTGGTTGGCCCCGCGCAGCGCCGGGTAGGCCAGGCCGTGGTGGCGCTGGCTGCGGCCGGTCCAGGACCATTGCTGCCAGCGGCCCCCCTCGCCCTGCTGGCCGGCATAGCGGAAATCGCGGCCATGCAGCCAGAGGTCGGCGCCGATCGAGGCCGCATGCGTCAGCACGCTGGCCGGCGGCAGCGGGTCGCCGACGATCAGCGGCTTGCCCGGCCGGGCGATCGGCACCTTCTCGGCGCCGATGGCCTCGCGGTCCGGGCCGAGGAATTCGCAGTGGTCCAGGTCGATGCTGGTGAGGATGGCGCAGTCGGTGTCGACCACGTTCACCGCATCCAGCCGGCCGCCCAGGCCGACTTCGAGGATCAGCGCATCCAGCCCGGCGTGGGCCAGCAGGCGCAGGATGACCAGGGTGGTGAACTCGAAATAGGTCAGCGGCTCGCCCTCGCGCGCGGCCTCGACCGCGGCGAAGTGCGGCAGCAGCGCCGCGGCCTCGACCGGACGGCCGTCGATGCGGCAGCGCTCCTCGAAGTGCACCAGGTGCGGCGAGCTGTAGACCCCGGCGCGGTAGCCGGCCTGGCCGAGGATGGCCTCCAGCATCGCGCAGGTCGAGCCCTTGCCGTTGGTGCCGGCCACGGTGAAGACCGGCACCTCGATCGCCAGGCCCATGCGGGCATGGACGCGGCGCACGCGCTCCAGGGTCAGGTCGATGCCGCGCGGATGCAGGCCTTCGGCATGGGCCAGCCAGCGGGCCAGTTCGGCGCGGGCCGTCTCGGTCGCAGTCGGGGAAACATCGGTCACGGCAGCGGCTTCTTCGCGGGACGGATCAAGCAAAAAGGGCGGCCGGAGCCGCCCGTCGGGAGCTTCGGGCGGCGGCCTCAGGCGACCGCGTCGGCGCTCTGGCGCTGCAGCATGGCCAGCATGCGGGCCACGGTGGGCCGCAGCTCGCGGCGGTCGATGATCATGTCGACGGCGCCCTTGTCGCGCAGGAACTCGGCGCGCTGAAAGCCCTCGGGCAGCTTCTCGCGCACGGTGTTCTCGATCACGCGCGGGCCGGCGAAGCCGATCAGGGCCTTGGGCTCGGCCACCACCACATCGCCCATGAAGGCGAAGCTGGCGGAGACGCCGCCCATGGTCGGGTCGGTCAGCACGCTGATGTAGGGCAGGCCGGCCTTGGCCAGCCAGGTGAGCGAGGCGTTGGTCTTGGCCATCTGCATCAGGCTCAGCAGGCCTTCCTGCATGCGCGCGCCGCCGCTGGCGGCAAAGCTGATGAAGGGCACCTTCTGCTCGATCGCGGTCTCGACGCCGCGCACGAAGCGCTCGCCGACCACCGAGCCCATCGAGCCGCCCATGAACTCGAACTCGAAGGCCGCGGCCACGACGGGCAGCGTCATCACCGCGCCGCCCATCACGACCAGGGCATCGGTCTCGCCGGTGCTGTCCAGGGCCTGCTTCAGGCGCTCGGGGTACTTCTTGCTGTCCTTGAACTTCAGCGGGTCGACCGGCAGCACCTCCTGGCCGATGTCGTAGCGGCCCTCGGCATCGAGGAAGGCGTCGAGCCGCGCCCGCGCGCCGATGCGGTGGTGGTGGCTGCACTTCGGGCAGACGCCGAGGTTGTGCTCCAGGTCGGTCTTGTAGAGCACGGTCTCGCAGGCCGGGCACTTGGTCCACAGGCCCTCCGGCACCGAGCGGCGCTCGGCCGGGTCGGTGGGCTGGATCTTGGGGGGCAGCAGTTTTTCGAGCCAGCTCATGGGGAGGGTCCTTGCATCAAACGTCATCACCACCGAGGGCAGCACCGCCACGAGGCGGCGCGGCCCGCCGGCTCACAGGCGCCGGGCGGCCGAGGCAGCATCCAGCGGGCCGCGGATCGAGGCCATGAAATCCCGCGCCACGGTGGCCCAGGTGCCGGCCGGCGCGGCTTCCATCAACTGGATCAGCTTCGAGCCGATCACAACCGCATCGGACACGCCCGCCACCGCCACCGCACTGGTGGCATCGCGGATGCCGAAGCCCACGCCCACCGGCACCTGCACATGCTGGCGGATGCGCGGGATCACGCGCGCCACCTCGTCGGTGTCCAGGTGGCCGGCGCCGGTCACGCCCTTGAGCGACACGTAGTACACGTAGCCGCCCGCGATGCGGCCCACCGTGGCCATGCGCGCCTCGGTGGAGGTGGGGGCGAGCAGGAAGATCAGGTCCAGGCCGGCCGCCTTCAGCAGCGCGGCAAAGCCTTCGCACTCCTCGGGAGGGTAGTCGACGATCAGCACGCCATCCACGCCGGCCGCGGCCGCGTCGCGCGCGAAAGCCTCGACGCCGTAGCACTCGACCGGATTGGCATAGCCCATCAGCACGACCGGGGTGCGGGCATCGTCGCGGCGGAAGTCGCGCACCATGCCCAGCACATCGTCCAGGCCCACACCCTGGGCCAGCGCGCGCTCGGAGGCTTTCTGGATCACCGGGCCGTCTGCCATCGGGTCGGAAAAGGGCACGCCGAGTTCGAGGATGTCGGCGCCGCCGGCCACCAGGCCGTGCAGGATGTCGACGGTGGCGGCCGGCGAGGGATCGCCGGCGGTCACGTAGGGAATCAGGGCCTGGCGGCCCTGGGCCTTGAGGGTCTCGAAGACCGCTGCGATGCGCACATTCATGACTTCATCTCCACCACCGACACGCCACCCTTGACCGACTGGCCGCGGCAGGACGGCCGGCAGTAGAAGTCGGCATTCGACAGGTCGGCCACGGTGCCGATGTCCTTGTCGCCGCGGCCCGAGAGGTTGACCAGCAGATGCTGGTCCGGCCGCATCGTCGGCGCCATCTTCATGGCATGGGCCACCGCATGGCTGGATTCGAGCGCGGGGATGATGCCCTCGGTGCGGCACAGGCGGTGGAAGGCCTCGAGCGCCTCGGTGTCGGTGATGCCGACGTACTCGGCGCGGCCGATGTCCTTGAGGTAGGCATGCTCGGGGCCGACGCCGGGATAGTCCAGGCCGGCCGAGATGCTGTGCGTCTCGGTGATCTGGCCATTGCGGTCCTGCAGCAGGTAAGTGCGGTTGCCGTGCAGCACGCCGGGCGTGCCGCGGGTCAGCGAAGCCGAGTGCTTGCCGCTGTCCAGGCCCTCGCCCGCCGCCTCCACGCCGATCAAGCGGGTGCCCTCGTGCGGGATGTAGGGATAGAAGATGCCCATGGCATTGCTGCCGCCGCCGACGCAGGCCAGCACCGCATCGGGCTGGCGGCCGATCTGCGTGGGCATCTGCGTCAGGCACTCCTCGCCGATCACGCTCTGGAAGTCGCGCACCATGGCCGGATAGGGCGCCGGACCGGCCACCGTGCCGATGATGTAGTAGGTGTTCTCGACGTTGGTGACCCAGTCGCGCAAGGCCTCGTTGAGCGCGTCCTTCAGCGTCTTGCTGCCGCTGTCGACCGGCACCACCGTCGCACCCAGCAGCTTCATGCGGTAGACATTGGGCGACTGGCGCTTGATGTCCTCGCTGCCCATGTAGACCACGCACTCCAGGCCATAGCGCGCGCAGATGGTGGCGGTGGCCACGCCATGCTGGCCGGCGCCGGTCTCCGCGATGATCCGCGGCTTGCCCATGCGCTTGGCCAGCAAGGCCTGGCCGATGGTGTTGTTGACCTTGTGCGCGCCGGTGTGGTTCAAGTCCTCGCGCTTCAGGTGGATCTGCGCGCCGCCCAGTTCGCGGCTCAGGCGCGCGGCGTGGTAGACGGGGCTGGGCCGGCCGACGAAGTGGGCCAGCTCGTGGCGGAATTCGCGCTGGAACTCGGCGTCGTGCTGGTAGCGGGCGTAGGTCGCCTTCAGCTCGTCGAGCGCGTGGATCAAGGTCTCGGCGACGAAGGTGCCGCCGAAGTAGCTGCCGTTCACGGGCCCGAAGTGCCCGCGGGCATCGGGTTGCTGGTAGTCCAACATGATGGGGTGCTTTCGATCGAGGGTTCAGCCGGTCGCGCCTGCTACATGCAGGCGCGCATCGGCGCATCGGACGGCGTCGCAGAAGCGGTGCATCGCATCGGCATCCTTGATGCCTTTGCCCACCTCGACGCCGGAGCTCACGTCAACGGCCCAAGGCCGCACGCGCTCCACCCCATCGATCACGTTGGCAGGATTCAACCCACCAGACAAAACGAGCGGACAGGGCGCGCTTGCTGGAATGAGTGACCAATCGAAGACCTTTCCGCCACCACCATAGCCGTCGACATGGGCGTCGAGCAGCAGGGCCTGGGCGCTGGGAAATTGCTGAGCAAAGTCTAGCAAAGCGAAACCCGGCCCCATCCGGGCCGCCCGCAGGTAGGGCCGACCGGGAGCTTCGCAGGCGGCGCGGTCCTCGTCGCCGTGGAATTGCAGCAGCAGGGTGGGGATGGCGTCGCAGGCCGCGGCAATCTCCGCCGGCCCGGCGTTCACGAACAGCCCGACCGGCGTGACGAAGGGCGGCAGGCGCCGCGCCAGCTCGGCGGCGCGGGCGACGCTGACGGCGCGCGGGCTCTTCGCATAGAAGACGAAGCCCAGCGCGTCAGCGCCGGCAGCCACGGCGGCGTCGACATCGGCCTCGCGGGTCAGGCCGCAGATCTTGATGCGGGTGCGATGGGGCATGGGGAAGGAAAAGACGGGCGGCAGGACCGGCGACATGCGCCGCCCCTCAGGGCAGCCAGTCGATCGAGGCATTGTGTTCGGGCAGGCCCAGCGCGGCATCGTAGACCGGGCCGAGGAAGTAGAGGCCGTCCGGGGCAAAGGTCGGCGCGGCGCGCTCGCGCGAACGGCTGGCCAGCACCTCGGCCATCCAGTCCGGCGGGCGGCTGCCCTGCCCCACCGCAACGAGGCAGCCCATCAGGTTGCGGACCATGTGGTGCAGGAAGGCGCTGGCCTCGACCTCGAAGCGCCACAGCGCGCCGCGCCGCGTGATCGCGATGCGGCGCATCTCCTTGACCGGCGAAAGGGCCTGGCAGCCCGCCGCGCGGAAGGCGCTGAAGTCATGCGTGCCGATCAGGTGGGCGGCGGCGGCCTCCATCGCCGCCTGGTCCAGCGGGCGGAAGACCCAGCCGACCAGACCGGCCTCCAGCGCCGGCCGGGCCACCGATTCGCGCAGCAAGTAGGCATAGCGCCGGCCGCGCGCATGGCGGCGCGCGTCGAAATCGGCCGGCACCGGCTGGCACCACTGCACGGCGATGTCGGGCGGCAGGTAGCGGTTGGTCCCGCGCACCCAGGAGAAAGGCTCGCGGGCCACCGGCGCATCGAAGTGCACGACTTGGTTCAGGCCGTGCACGCCCGCATCGGTGCGGCCGGCGCAGGCGGTGCGCACCGGCCGCGCCGCGAAGGTGGCCAGGGCCGCTTCGAGCCGGTCCTGCACCGTCTGCCCGCCGGGCTGGCTCTGCCAGCCGAGGTAGGCGCTGCCGCGGTAGCTCAGGCCCAGGGCCAGGCGTCCGGCCGGGGCGGCTTCCTCGCAGGACGCGGGCAGCGTGCTCAGCGGCCGGGCTCCAGCCGGACCAGCAGGGCCTCGGCGCGGGCTTGCTGGCTGGCGTCGCCCGCACGCAGCACCTCCTCGGCCAGCTCGGCCGCGCCCTCGCGGTCGCCGATGGCGAGGAACTCCTCGGCCAGCTCCAGCTTGCGGTTCAGGCCCTCGGCCTCGGGGCCGGCCAGGGCGGGCAGTACGTCCTCGCCCAGGTCCAGGTCCATGCCGGAAGCGGCCGGTTCGGACCAGGGCAGGCCGGGCCGGGCCGGAGGCTCGGCCGCCGGACGCGCACCGGGCTGGTAGAGCGGATGGTCGGGCTCCAGCTCGGCACCCAGGCGCTGGGTCTGCCACCAGGCTTCATGGTCCTCGCCGGTGGTCTCGAAGATGTCGCGCGCCAGGCTCTCGAAAGCCGGCAGGTCGCGGCGCAGGGCGTGGATTTCCAGCAGCTTCATGCGCAGCGGCAGGCTGTCCGGGTCCAGGCTCAGGGCCTCCTTCAGGATCTCCTCGGCCTGCATGTCGCGGCCGTAGCCCAGGTAGACCTCGGCCTCGGCCACCGGGTCGACATCGCCCTGGGCATCCAGGTCCTGCAGCGAGAACTGCATGGGCAGTTCGAGCAGCTCATCCTGCGGCGGCTTGCGCGGCGTGGCGATCAGCTCGAAGGGCGAGACCTCCTCGACCGGCAGAGGCTGCGAGGGCGGCAGGGCTGCGCCGGCCATGGGTTCGAAAAGCGACCAGGCCTGGGGGGCTGTGCTTGCGGCGCCCTCGTTCGCGGCGGGCGCGGGCGGAGCGAGCACCTCGTCGAGCGGCTGGAGGGCCTCGGGCGGATCGGCAGGCGGCGGGGCGGGCTGCGGCTCGTCCAGGGCCATGCCGGCGAGGATCAGCGGCTCGGGCTCGGCTTCGGTGGGGGCGGAGCTTGCCGGCGGCTGCGGCGCGGGGGCCGGCTGTTCGGGCTCGGGCTCGGGCTCGGGCTCGGGGACAGGCTCCGGCTCCGGCTCGGGTTCCGGCACGGGCTCGGCTTCCAGTGCAATCGCGGGCTCGGGCTCCGGCTCCGGCTCAGCCTGCGGGGCGGGTGCGGCAGGCACCCGCGCTGCGGGCAGCGCAACCGGATCGGGCTCGGGCGCTTGCGGGGGCGCGACGGGCTCGGCCCGCGCCGCGGGCGCTTCAGGCTCAGCCAGGGCAGCCGATCCAGCCGGCGCTTCCGGTTCAGAAGGCGCCTGAACCGGCGTCGCCACCGGCGCGGCGGCTGCCGTCTCGGCGCCGGCCGTCGCGGGGCGGCGACGCAAGGCCCAGAAGCCCAGGCCCAGGGCGATCAGCAGGGGCAGGCCCCAGCGCAGGGCGGCCCCGAAGTCGGCAGGCTCGGCCGGCGCAGCCCCATCGGCCGCCGGGGCGGGCGGCGGCTGGACGGCTGCAGGCGCTTCGGCCGGGGCAGGCGCGGGCGGCTCCACGGGCGCGGGTGCGGGCGCAGGCGGCTCGACCGGCGCAGGCGCCACAGGCGGCGCTTCATCGAGGGGCGGCGCGGCGGCAGGCGGCGGCGCGGCAGGAACCTCGACCACGGGCAGCGCGGCCGGGGGCACCGGCTCCGCCACGGGCGCCGCCGGGGCCGCGGCGGGCGGCAGCTCGGCAGGCGGCAGCAGGGCCTGGTCGACGCTGCGCTCGGCCACCAGCTTGCGCGCCTCGGCGCGGTCGAAGGCCAGGATCTGCTCGCGCGGCGGCACCACCAGCACCGCGCCTGCGCGCAGCTTGTTGATGTTGCCGTTGATGAAGGCCTCGGGGTTGGCGCGCAGCAGCGCGGCCATCATCTGGTCCAAGGTCGCGCCGCGCGGCAGACGCGCCAGCGCCAGGCCTGACAAGGTGGACGCAGGCGCGGCCTGCAGGGCCGCGACCTCCTCCTCACCCGGCGGAACGGCGACCGGGGCCGCCTCGGCCGGCGGTGCCGCTTGTTGCGCAGCCTGCGGTGCAGGGGCAGGCGCGGGTGCCGGCGCAGCGGCGGGCGGCTTGCGCCCGGGCTCCAGCCTCAGGGTGTAGTCGCGGACGACGCGTCCGCGCGCCGACTCGACCTCGATGATCAGGTCGAGCGTGTCCTCGGTCAGGGCCTCGCTGCCGACGATCTGCAGATAGGGCCGGCCGTCCTCGCGGCGTTGCAGCGAGAACTGCAAGCCCCGCAGCGGCGCCTGCAAGGTGGCACCGGCCGCCTGGTAGGCGTTGGCATCGGCCAGGCGGGCCTTCAGCGTGGCCTCCTCCTCGGCCCGCAGCCGAACGAGGTCCAGCTCGGCCCGCAGCGGCTCGCCCTGGCCGGACTTGAGCGACAAGCGACCGAGCGAAAGCGCCTTCACCTCGGCCGGCAGGACGGCAACCGTCACGAGCAGGGCCGCCGCCAGGGCCGCCAGGATGCGTTGTGAAGGCTTCGGATGAGGTGTCGACATGAGGCTCAGCTCCCGGGATGGGGTCTCCGCCGGTCCGCGCAGGGGATTCAAGCTTCGACCAGCAGGCGCAGCATACGGCGCAGCGGCTCGGCTGCGCCCCAGAGCAGTTGGTCACCAATCGTGAAGGCGCCCAGGTACTCGGGGCCCATGGCCATCTTGCGCAGGCGGCCGACCGGGATGGTCAGGGTGCCGGTGACGGCAACCGGGGTCAGGTCCTGGAGGGTGGCCTCACGGGTGTTGGGCACCAGCTTCACCCAGGCGTTGTCGGCCGCGATCATGGCCTCGAGGTCGGCCAGCGGCACATCCTTCTTCAGCTTGAAGGTCAGGGCCTGGCTGTGGCAGCGCATGGCACCGATGCGCACGCAGAAGCCGTCGACCGGCACGGCCGGCGTGCCGAAGCCCTCGCCCTGGCCGAGGATCTTGTTGGTCTCGGCGCCGCCCTTCCATTCTTCCTTCGACATCCCGTTGCCCAGATCCTTGTCGATCCAGGGGATCAGCGAGCCGCCCAGCGGCACGCCGAAGTTCGCGGTCTCGGCAGCGCTCAAGGACCGCTGCTTGGCGATGATCTTGCGGTCGATCTCCAGGATGGCGCTCTTCGGGTCGTCCAGCAGGCTGCGCACCTCGGCATTCAGCGTGCCGTACTGGGTCAGCAGCTCGCGCATGTGCTGCGCACCGCCGCCGCTGGCGGCCTGGTAGGTCTGGGTGCTCATCCACTCGACCAGGCCGGCCTTGTAGAGCGCGCCCACGCCCATCAGCATGCAGCTGACGGTGCAGTTGCCGCCGATCCAGTTCTTGCCGCCCCGGGCCAGCGCGTTCTTGATGACCGGCAGGTTGACCGGGTCGAGCACGATGACCGCATCGTCCTTCATGCGCAGCGTCGAGGCCGCATCGATCCAGTGGCCGTTCCAGCCGGCGGCGCGCAGCTTGGGAAAGACCTCGCTGGTGTAGTCGCCGCCCTGGCAGGTCAGCACGATGTCGCAGCGCCTGAGGGCCTCGAGGTCGAAGGCGTCGAAGAGCTGGGTCTCGTTCTTGGCCAGCCCGGCCGGGGCGGCGCCGCCGGCATTGCTGGTGCTGAAGAACAAGGGCTCGATGAGGGCGAAATCGCCCTCGGCCTGCATGCGGTCCATCAGGACCGAACCCACCATGCCCCGCCATCCGACGAGGCCAACCCTTGCTTGTGCCATGTTTGTGTCCTTCTGCGTGCGCAGCGTGCAGCGGCTTGCCGCCTTGTGTTCTTGGCCGGGGAATACGGTCTGGAGACCCGGGCGGATTCGCCAGCGGATCAGCCCTGGGCGTTCAGCGCGGCGAGCACCGCATCGCCCATGGCGACGGTGCCGACGCGGGTGTCGCCTTCGCGCCAGATGTCGCCGGTGCGCAGGCCCTGGCTCAGGACGGTGTCGACGGCCCGCTCGATGCGGGCGGCCGCTTCGGCCTGGTTCAGGCTGTAGCGCAGCATCATGGCCGCGCTCAAGATGGTGGCCAGCGGATTGGCCACGCCCTTGCCGGCGATGTCGGGCGCGCTGCCGTGGCTGGGCTCGTAGAGGCCCTGGTTCTTCGCATTCAGCGAGGCGCTGGGCAGCATGCCGATCGAGCCGGTCAGCATCGCGGCCTCGTCGCTGAGGATGTCGCCGAACATGTTGCCGGTCACGATCACGTCGAAGGCCTTGGGCGCCTTGACGAGCTGCATCGCGGCGTTGTCGACGTAGAGGTGGTCGAGCTTCACGTCCGGGTACTGGGCATGGACCTCGGTGACGATGTCCTTCCAGAACTGGAAGGTCTCCAGCACATTGGCCTTGTCGACGCTGGTCAGCTTGCCGCCGCGCCCCCCAGCCCTTTGCCTGGCCGCCTGGAAGGCGACATGCGCGATGCGCTCGATCTCGGGCTTCGAATAGCGCATCGTGTCGAAGGCTTCCTCGGCGCCGGGGAAGTGGCCGTCGACCGCGGTGCGGCGGCCGCGCGGCTGGCCGAAGTAGATGTCGCCGGTCAGCTCGCGCACGATCAGGATGTCCAGGCCCGCCACCAGCTCGGGCTTGAGGCTGGAAGCGTGGGTGAGCTGCGGATAGCAGATCGCCGGGCGGAAGTTGGCGAACAGGCCCAGGTGCTTGCGCAGGCCGAGGATGGCCTGCTCGGGGCGCAGCGGCCGGTCGAGCGTGTCGTACTTCCAGTCGCCGACGGCGCCAAACAGCACCGCATCGGCGCCCAGCGCCAGCTTCAGCGTGGACTCGGGCAGGGGATGGCCCGCCACGTCATAGGCCGCGCCGCCGACCGGCGCGCTTTCCATCTCGAAGCGCAGGTCGAGGGCCTTCAGGACCTTGACCGCCTCGGCGACGATTTCGGGGCCGATGCCGTCACCCGGCAGGACTGCAATCTTCATCAGAACCACTCGTTCGTGTAGGGGCGTGGACGGCCGCAGCCGCGCCAGGGGACCGGCCGGGCCGGCCGGGTGCGCCGGCGGGCCTCAGCCCGGCAGGCGGTGGGCCAGCCAGGGCTTGGTGACAAGGCGCTCGGCTTCAAAGGCCTTGATCTTCTCGGCATGGCGCAGGGTCAGGCCGATGTCGTCGAAGCCGTTGAGCAGGCAGAACTTGCGGAAGGGCTGCACCTCGAAGGGCAGCTCCACGCCGTCGGGCTTGACGACGACCTGACGCTCCAGGTCCACCGTCAGGCTGTAGCCGGGGAAGGCGGCCACTTCGTCGAACAGCCGGGCCACCTGGGCTTCGGGCAGCACGATGGGCAGCAGGCCGTTCTTGAAGCAGTTGTTGAAGAAGATGTCGGCAAAGCTCGGCGCGATCAGCGCACGGAAGCCGAACTGCTCGATGGCCCAGGGCGCATGCTCGCGGCTGGAGCCGCAGCCGAAGTTCTGCCGCGCCAGCAGCACCGAAGCACCCTGGTAGCGCGGTTGGTTGAGCACGAAGTCCGGGTTCGGCCGGCGCGTGGTCTGGTCCTGGCCTTCGCGCCAGGGCTCGGCATAGCGCCATTCGTCGAACAGGTTGATGCCGAAGCCGCTGCGCTGGATCGACTTCAGGAACTGCTTGGGGATGATGGCGTCGGTGTCGACGTTTTCGCGGTCGATGGGCGCCACCACGCCCTGATGCACACGGAAGGCTTGCACGGCTTGCTCGCTGGAGGGGGGTGGGCGGGACCGCAGCGGCCCCGCCCGGGCTTCACTTCTTCTTGGCGGCGTCTTCGACGACCTCGCCCGCCTTCTGCACGTCCTTGCCGACGCCGGCAATGGTGTTGCAGGCGGACAGCGCAAAGGCGGCAAGCAGCATCAGCACGATCTTGTTCATGGTCAGGTCCTCCGGGATCAAAAGGGGAAACAGGTCTCAGGCCACACGGCGCACATCGACGAAATGACCCGCCAGCGCCGCCGCAGCCGCCATGGCCGGGCTGACGAGGTGGGTGCGGCCGCCGGCGCCCTGGCGACCTTCGAAATTGCGGTTGCTGGTCGAGGCGCAGCGCTCGCCCGGCTCCAGCCGATCGGCATTCATCGCCAGGCACATCGAGCAGCCGGGCTCGCGCCAGTCGAAGCCGGCGGCCTTGAAGACCGCGTCCAGGCCCTCGGCCTCGGCCTGGGCCTTGACCAGGCCCGAGCCCGGCACCACCAGGGCCAGCTTGACGTTCGACGCGATGCGGCCGCCAACGCGGCGCACCACGGCGGCGGCCTCGCGCAGGTCCTCGATCCGGCTGTTGGTGCAGGAGCCGATGAAGACCTTGTCAATGCGGATGTCGGCCAGCGGTTTGTTGGGCTCCAGCGCCATGTAGGCCAGGGCGCGCTCCAGGGCGCCACGCTTGACGGCGTCCTTTTCCTTGTCCGGATCGGGCACGCGGTCCTCGATGGACAGCACCATCTCGGGCGAGGTGCCCCAGGTCACCTGCGGGCGGATCTGGCTCGCGTCCAGTTCGACGACATGGTCGAAGTGCGCACCCGGATCGCTGTGCAGGGTGCGCCAATAGGCCACGGCCTGCTCCCATTCGACGCCGGTCGGCGTGAAGGGCCGGCCCTTCACATAGGCGATCGTGGTCTCGTCCACCGCCACCAGGCCGGCGCGGGCGCCGCCCTCGATGGCCATGTTGCAGACGGTCATGCGGCCTTCCATGCTCAGGGCGCGGATGGCCGAGCCGGCGAATTCGATGGTGTAGCCCGTGCCGCCGGCCGTGCCAATCTTGCCGATGATGGCCAGCACGATGTCCTTGGCGCTGCAGCCCTTGGACAGCGTGCCCTCCACCTTGACCAACATGTTCTTGGCCTTCTTGGCCAGCAGGGTCTGGGTGGCCAGCACATGCTCGACTTCGGAGGTGCCGATGCCATGGGCCAGTGCGCCGAAGGCGCCGTGGGTGCTGGTGTGGCTGTCACCGCAGACCACCGTCATGCCGGGCAGGGTCGCGCCCTGCTCGGGGCCGATGACGTGCACGATGCCCTGGCGGCGGTCGCTCATCTTGAACTGGGTGATGCCGTGGGCATCGCAGTTCTTGTCGAGCGTGTCGACTTGCAGGCGCGAGACCGGGTCGGCAATGCCTTCGCGGCGGTCGGTGGTCGGCACGTTATGGTCGCTCACCGCCAGGTTGGCGGAGATGCGCCAGACCTTGCGGCCGGCCAGGTTCAGGCCTTCGAAGGCCTGCGGGCTGGTGACCTCGTGGACGAGGTGGCGGTCGATGTAGAGGACGGCGGTGCCGTCGTCCTCGGTGTGGACGACGTGCTCATCCCAGAGCTTGTCGTAAAGGGTGCGTGCACTCATGGGCAGGGCTTCTCGGGCGGGGCGGTACGCATCGGAACCCCCTATTGTGCCGTCCTGCCCCCGTCTTGGCCCTGCCCCTGCTGCGCCGCCGCAACCGGGGCCGCCGCAGCCGGGGCGGCTCAGGCCGTCCAGGCGCTCAGGCCCTGGGCCTGGATCTGCGCCTCCAGGGGCCGGGCCTTGCGCCCGCGCTTGCCCAGGTGGGGGGCCAGGGCGACGCCGCGCAGCTCCAACACGCGCGGCTTGCCGCCGCGGCCCAGGCCCTGCACCAGCACGCCGGCCCCGCAGGGCACGGCCGCGATCAGCGGATCCTCGGCCGCCCCTTCGATCAGGCTCAGCCCGCGGCCGCCCTTGGGCTGCAACTTCAGCTCGGCCAGCGGGAAGACGAGCAGGCGGCCGGCCCGGCTCAGCACCGCGAGCTGGTCCTGCCCGGCGCCGACCGGCTGGGGCGGCAGCGGCTGCTCGCCCTCCTCCAAGGTCAGGAAGGCCTTGCCGCTGCGGTTGCGACCGGCCAGGTCGGCCACGGTGGCCAGCAGGCCGTAGCCGCCGGTGCCGGCCAGCATCAGGGTCTGGCCGGCCGGGCCGGCATGGAAATGCAGGGCCTGGGTGCCGGATTCCAGCTCGATCATGGCGGTGACCGGCTGGCCGTCGCCGCGCGCCCCCGGCAGGCCGGCCACCGGCAGGCTGTAGACCCGGCCGCTGCCGCCGGCCGCGCTGCCGAAGACCAGCACGGTGTCGACGCTGCGGCAGGCGAAGACGCCGTAGAGCCCGTCGCCGGCCTTGAAGCTGAAGCTGGCCGGATCGTGGCCATGGCCCTGGCGCGCGCGCAGCCAGCCCTTGCGGCTGACGATGACGGTGACCGGCTCGTCGACCACCTTCAGCTCCGCCACGCTGCGCTTCTCGGCCTGGATCAGGGTGCGGCGGGCGTCGCCATGGGCCTTGGCATCGGCCTCGATCTCCTTGACGACGGTGCGCCGCAGCACGGCCGGGCTGCCGAGGATCTCCTCCAGCCGGGCCTGCTCGGCGCGCAGGCTGCTCAGCTCCTGCTCGATCTTGATCGCCTCCAGCCGGGCAAGCTGGCGCAGGCGGATCTCCAGGATGTCCTCGGCCTGGCGCTCGCTCAGCGCGAAGGCCTCGATCAGCGCGGCCTTGGGCTCCTCGCTCTCGCGGATGATGCGGATGACCTCGTCGAGGTTCAGCAGCACCAGTTGCCGGCCTTCGAGGATGTGGATGCGGTCCAGCGCCTTGCCCAGGCGATGGCGGCTGCGCCGGGTCACGGTCTGCAGGCGGAAGCCGGTCCACTCCAGCAGCATCTGCCGCAGGCTCTTGGGCGTGGGCCGGCCGTCGGCGCCGACCATGGTCAGGTTCAGCGGCGCATTGCCCTCCAGGCTGGTGTGGGCGAGTAATAGGCGGGCCAGGGCCTGCGGGTCCACCGTGCGGCTCTTGGGCTCGAAAACCAGGCGCACCGGCGCGTCCTTGCCGGATTCGTCGCGCACGGCATCGAGCAGGCCGAGCAGGCTGGTCTTGAGCTGGACCTGCTCGGGGCTCAGGGCCTTCTTGCCGGCCTTGATCTTGGGGTTGCTCAGCTCCTCGATTTCTTCGAGCACCTTCTGCGCGCTGGCGCCTGGCGGCAGCTCGGTGACGACCATCTGCCATTGGCCGCGCGCCAAGTCCTCGGTCACCCAGCGGGCGCGCACCTTGAGCGAACCGCGGCCGCTGCGGTAGGCCTCGCGGATCTCGGCCTCGGTCGAGATGATCTGGCCGCCGCCCGGGAAGTCCGGGCCCGGCAGCAGGGCGAACAGCGCCTCGTCGGACAGCGCCTCGTCCTTGATCAGCGCCACCGCGGCGGCGGCCACCTCGCGCAGGTTGTGGCTGGGAATCTCGGTCGCCAGGCCAACCGCGATGCCGCTGGCGCCATTGAGCAGCACGAAGGGCAGGCGGGCCGGCAATTGGCGCGGCTCTTCGGTCGAGCCGTCGTAGTTGGGCACGAAGTCCACCGTGCCCTCGTCGATCTCGTCGAGCAGCAGGCGGGTGATGGGTGCCAGCCGCGCCTCGGTGTAGCGCATGGCCGCGGCGCCGTCGCCGTCGCGGCTGCCGAAATTGCCCTGGCCGTCGACCAGCGGGTAGCGCTGGCTGAAATCCTGGGCCATGCGCACCATGGCGTCGTAGGCCGCCTGGTCGCCGTGCGGGTGGAAGCGGCCGAGCACATCGCCGACGACCCGGGCGCTCTTGACCGGCCGCGGCGCGCCCGAGGCCCCGAAGCCCAGGCCCATGCGCTGCATGGCATACAGGATGCGGCGCTGCACCGGCTTCTGGCCATCGCAGACATCGGGCAGGGCCCGGCCCTTGACCACGCTGAGCGCGTACTCCAGGTAGGCGCGCTCGGCATAGTCGGCCAGGCCGATGGCATCGGGCGCGGGCACCCGGGGGGTGAAGAGATCGTCCATGGACGGTGGGTCTGCGCTCAGGCGCGTTGGCAAAAAGGGGCGGTGCCGGGCAGGCGCTCGCGGCGCGCATTGTCCCCAGGATGGGCCACCGGCCGCGGCGCGGGGCCGCCAGCCGCGCCGCGCTGGACGGCGTGTCGCCGGGCCGCGGCGTCATCGGTCCGGCACAGGCCTTGCGATACAGTGCCTGCGCCCCAAGCGACCGGCCCCGTCCCTCATTCGCACCATGACCGAAACCCGACCCCGCACGATGCATGGCATGGCTGTGGGCGCCATCGCCCTGCTGTTCATCGTCGGCGGCCTGATGCGCTTGTTTCCCCTCGCGGATTGGCCGGACCGGATTTACTGGCAGTTCCTGTCGGAAGACGGCTACCTGATGCAGACGGTGGCGCGCAACTTCGCGCTCGGCCTGGGCCTGTCGACGGCCGAGGGCACCATGCCCACCAACGGCGTGCAGCCGCTCGCCACCTTCCTCTTCGCCGCCCTGCACGGCCTGGCGGGCGGGGACAAGATGCTCGCGATCGCCGGCGTTGCCCTGCTCTCGACGCTGCAGGCCCTGCTGGCCGCCTGGGCCATGGCCAAGCTGATCCGCCGCCTGGCGGACGATCTGCCGCAAGCCCCGCTGCTTGCGGGGCTGGGCGCCGGCCTGTGGCTGTGTGGCTACGCCATCACGGCGCACAGCAGCAATGGCCTGGAAACCGGCCTCTATCACCTGGCGGTGCTGCTGGCCCTGCTGGTCTACCTGCGCCAGACCGCCGCCCAGGCCACGCGGCCGGCCAGCACGCGCGAGAGCATCGTGCTGGGCCTGGTGCTGGGCCTGGTCTTCCTGGCCCGCAACGACGCGGTCTTCTTCATCGGCGGCCTGCTGGCCGCCCATGTGCTGATCGGCGGCCCGGCCGGCGGCGGCCCGCTGCGCCGGCTGCGCGATGCGGTGATCGCAGGCAGCGCCTCGCTGCTGGCCGCCTCGCCCTGGCTGATCCACAACAAACTCTATTTCGGCTCGATCGTGCCGATCAGCGGCAGCGCCCAGTCGCACAACGCAGCCCTGGGGCAGAACCTGCCGGTGGTGCCGGCCAATCTGCTGGAGGCGATGATCGCGGTGCTGCCCATCCCCGGCTCGATCGAGCGCAGCCTGGCCGTCTGGGTGCTCGGGCCGCTGCTGGTGGCCATCGTGCTGCTGGGCTTCGAGCGCTGGTCGCGTGGCCGCGGCGTCGGCATGCGGCGCGTGCTGCTGGGCGGCACGCTCTTCCTGGGCGGCGTGGTCGGCTACTACGGTCTCTTCTTTGGTGCGGCGCACTTCATCCCGCGCTATTTCTCGGTGCTCAGCGTGCTGCTGTGGCCGATGTTGGTCGTGCTGCTGGGCGTGCTGGGCCACAGCCTGCTCAAGCAGCGCCCTGCCCTGCGGCCGCTGCTCGGGCTGGGCCTGCTGATGGCCTGCGGACTTGCCCTGAACAATGCCCGCATGCACTGGAACCATGGCGAGCAGCACATGCACCGCCAGGTGGCCGAATGGGTGGGCGAGCATGTGCCGCCCGAGGTCTGGGTGGGCGCGGTGCAGACCGGCACCCTGGGCTATTTCCATGACCGCACGATCAACCTGGACGGCAAGGTCAATCCCGAAGCGCTCAAGGTGCTGCGCAGCTCGGGCGATGTGCGCGACGACTACATCGTCGGCTCGCCCATCCAGTACGTGATCGACTGGGCCTCGGTCGCAGACTGGGTCGCCCGGCCCGGCGCGCCGGCCTTCAGCGCAAGTTTCCGCGTGCGGGTGCAAGACCCCGTGCTCAATCTGGGCGTGATGGAGCGGGTACCGGCCGAGGGCCAGGCCGCCAATACCCCCTCGCCCTGACGAACCCCCTCAACCCCGAGGCACACCCCCATGTTGCAACGTCGATCGGCCCTGCTGGGCTTGCTGGGCGGACTGGCCACCCTGGCCTTCTGGCGCGCGGCCTTCTTCAAGGAGAAGGGCCTGGTGCTGCGTGATGGCTGGCTGCTGAAGTCGGACGACCGATGATCTACAAGGATTTCAAGGCCTACCAGGCCTCCGGCTTCCAGCCCAAGGTCTGCATCGTCGGCGGCGGCCCGGCCGGCATCTCCCTGGCCCTGCGCCTGGCGGCCAAGCGCATCCCCTGCGTGCTGCTGGAAGCCGGCGGCCGGACCTACGACGCCGAGGTGCAGGCGGCCTACAACGGCAAGGTCATCGGCGACAACTACTTCGAGCTCGGCAGCTCGCGCCTGCGCTACCTGGGCGGCAGCACCGGCCACTGGCAGGGCTGGTGCCGCGCGCTCGACGCCATCGACTTCGAAGCCCGCAAGGGCGTGCCGAACTCGGGCTGGCCGATCCGCAAGACCGACCTCGACCCCTATGCCAGCGAGGCCGACCGCCTGCTCGACCTGCCGACCGCGAAGCCCGACCAGGCCCTGTCGGCCGATCTGCAGGAAATCGAGTTCCGCTTCAGCAAGCCCATCGTCCGCTTCGGCGACAAGTACGCGGCCGAGCTGGAAAAGTCGCCGCTGATCGCCGTGGCGCTCAACAGCCCGGTGATCGACTTGGTACCGGTGCGCGGGCGCATTGCCGAGGCGCGCATCGGCCAGGCCGGCGCCGCAGCGGCCAGCCTGAAGGCGCCGGCCTATGCCCTGTGCACCGGCGGCATCGAGAACAGCCGCCTGCTGCTCTGGGCCAACCAGCAGCACCAGGGCGGCGTGGTGCCCGAAGCGCGAACCCTGGGCAAGTACTGGATGGAACATCCGCACTACACCCTGGGCCAGGCCGCGCTGTTCACCTTCACCGGCTTCCGCACCCCGGGCGGCATGCATTTCTACGCACCCACGGCCGATTACCTGCGCAAGCACGCCATCGGCAGCTTCGGCGTGCGACTGCTGAGCGGCGAGAACCTGATCAAGGCCCTGATCAAGGACGGCCTCTGCGTGGCGCCAGAGATCTTCACCGACTTCGCGAAGAAGGCCAGCAAGGACCTGGCCTGTGCCGCCGCGCTGCATGTGGCCTGGGAGCAGTTGCCGCAGGAATCCAACCGCATCGAGCTGGGCAGCGACAAGGACGCCTGGGGCATGGCCCGCAGCGTGCTGCACTGGCGCAAGCAGCCCGTCGAGCGCACCACGGCCGACCATGCGGTGCGGCTGGTCGGCAGCTACCTAGCGGGCAGCGACAAGGGCCGGGTCAAGGTCAGCGACTGGCTGCTGAAGAACCAGGCCTACCCCCTCGACGACGAGCAGGCCGGCTTCCACCACATGGGCGGCACCCGCATGGCCGCCTCGCCCGAGCAGGGTGTGGTCGATGCGAACTGCAAGGTCTTCGGGGTGGACAACCTCTACGTCGGCGGCTCCTCGGTCTTCCCGACCGGCGGTCACACCAACCCGACCTACAGCATCGTGCAGCTCGCGCTGCGGCTCGGCGACCACCTGGCCGGCCGTGCGCTCTGAGCGCGGGGCCTGCGGCCCGGACAGGAAGGTCACCGCATGCTGAACAGCCTGCTGACGCCGCGGGTGCGCAAGGCCCTGCTGCTGTCCATCGTGCTGTCGGTGCTGGGCTATGCCGGCTTCTCCATCTGGGCCGGCTGGCGCGAGGTCGCAGCCCTGATCGTCCAGCTCGGCCTGGGCGGCATCGGCCTGATGCTGCTGCTTTCGGCAGTGAACTACGGCCTGCGCTTCCTGCGCTGGCAGATGCTGCTTTCGCGCCTGGGCCACCGCGTGCCGGCCGTGCCGAGCGCGCTGATCTATGTGGCGGGCTTCGCGCTGACGACCACGCCCGGCAAGGCCGGCGAGGCGATCCGCAGCATCTTCCTGAAGGACCATGGCGTGGGTTATCACGCCAGCCTGGCAGCGCTGTTCAGCGAGCGCCTGTCGGATCTGATCGCCGTCGTGCTGCTGGCCTGCCTGGGCGCCGCCAGCCACCCCGGCAGCCGGCCGGTGGTGGGCGGCGTGCTGCTGCTCATCGTGCTGCTGTTGCTGACCCTGGCCCTGTCCGAACGGCTGCGCCCGCTGCATGCGCGGCTGCAGGCCTCGGGCGGCAAGTTGGGCGCACTCGGCGCGCGGCTGTGCGAGCTGATGTTCTCGGCCGCAAGCTGCCACCGCCCCGGCATCCTGCTGGCCACCACCGCGATCAGCGTGCTGGCCTGGGGCGCCGAGGCCTGGGCCTTCCACTTCATGCTCGAAGGCATGGGGCTGTCGCTGCAAGCGACCTGGGCCTTCTTCGTCTACGCCCTGTCGATGCTGGTCGGCGCGATCAGCTTCCTGCCCGGCGGCCTGGGCTCGGCCGAGGCGACCATGGTCGGCCTGCTGATCGGCGCCGGCCAGACCGAGGCCTCGGCCGTGGCCGCCACCCTGCTGATCCGCCTGACCACGCTGTGGTTTGCGGTGGCCCTGGGCGCCTGGGCGCTGGTGGCGGTCAGCCGCGCCCGGCCGGCGGCGGCCGGGGGGGCCACCCTCGGCCCCCAGCCCTGAGCCGGCACGCGGAGCCCGGCCGATGAAACACGCCAAGGCCTGGGGGCGGCTGCCCGGAGTCGGCGAGGCGCGCCAGCGGCCCTGGGGCGACCGCCATGCCGCCCTGCCCACCGAGGCCGGCCCGCGCATCGCCCACGGCCTGGGCCGCAGCTACGGCGATGTCGCGCTCAACCCGGGCGGCGAGCTGCTGATGACCCGCGGCCTGGACCGCTTCATCCACTTCGACCGCGCCCAGGGCGTGCTGCGGGCCGAGGCCGGCGTCAGCCTCGACGAGGTGCTGGCCCTGGTCATGCCCGCCGGCTGGTTCGTCGCCGTCACGCCGGGCAGCCGCTACGTCAGCCTGGGCGGCTGCGTGGCCAATGATGTGCACGGCAAGAACCACGCGCGGGCCGGCAGCTTCGGCCACCATGTGCGGGCCTTCGAGCTGCTGCGCTCCGACGGCAGCCGCCAGGTCTGCCGCCCGGGCGATGCCGACGGCCGCTTCGAGGCCACCGTCGGCGGCCTGGGCCTGACCGGCCTGATCACCTGGGTCGAGATCCAGCTCATTCCCATCCGCCGGCCCTGGATGGCCGTGGTGCAGCGCCGCTTCGCCTCGCTGGACGCCTACTGGGATCTGGACGAAAGCCTGGCCGCCCACCACGACTACACCGTCGCCTGGGTCGACTGCCTGCGCGGCGGACGCGGCCTCTACAGCGCCGCCGATTTCGCCGGCCACGATGCCCCGCAGGCCGAGCCCGGCCCCGGCCGCCGCCGCGTGCCGCTGGAGCCGCCGATCTCGCTGGTCAACGGCCTGTCGGTCTCGGCCTTCAACCTGGCCTATTACCACCTGCCGCGGCCGGCCTTCTCGCTGCAGCCGGCGCTGAAGTACTTCTACCCGCTCGACGGCCTGGCCGACTGGAACCGCATCTACGGCCGCCGCGGCTTCTATCAGTACCAGTGCGTGCTGCCGCGGCCGGCCATGAAGGAGGCCTCGCGCGCGCTCTTCGACCGCATCGGCCGGGCCGGCAGCGGCTCCTTCCTCGCCGTCTTCAAGACCTTCGGCGAGCGGCCGCCGGCCGGCCTGCTGTCCTTCCCGCGCGCCGGGGCCACGCTGGCGCTGGACTTTCCCAACCAGGGCGCGGCCTCGCACCGCCTCTTCGCCGAGCTTGATGCCGTCGTGCGCGAGGCTGGCGGCGCGCTCTACCCGGCCAAGGACGCGCGCATGTCGGCCGACATGTTCCGCGCCGGCTACCCGGCCCTGGATGCCTTCCGGGCGCATGTCGACCCGGCCTTCAGCTCGGGCTTCTGGCGGCGCGTCGCCGACGAGGCCCCCTCCTTCCCCCAGCCCGCATGAACCGCATCCTGATCTTCGGGGCCACCTCGGCCATTGCCGCGGCCGCCGCCCGCCTGTGGGTGGCGCGCGGCGCGCGCGTGCACCTCGTCGGCCGCAGCCCGGCCAAGCTGGAGGCCTTGCAGCAGGACCTGCAAGTGCGCGCCGGGGGAGGGGCCGCCGCGATCAGCGCGCGCAGCGCCGACCTGGACCGCCTGGCCGATCTGCCGGCCCTGCTCGACGAAGCCTGGGCCGCGCTCGGCGGCGGGGTGGACGTGGTGCTGATCGCCCAGGGCACCCTGCCGGACCAGGCCGCCTGCGAAGCCTCGCTGGACGAGACCCTGGCCCAGCTCCACACCAATGGCGTGGCCGTGGTCGCGCTCTGCACCCTGCTCGCGCAGCGCCTAGCGCCAGGCAGCGCGCTGGCGGTGATCACCTCGGTGGCGGGCGACCGCGGTCGCCAGTCCAACTATGTCTACGGCGCCGCCAAGGGCCTGGTCAGCCGCTTCCTGCAGGGCCTGCGCAACCGGCTGGCGCCGCGCGACATCGCGGTGGTCGACATCCGCCCGGGCTTCGTCGACACGCCCATGACCGCATCGATTGCCAAGAAGGGCGCGCTCTGGGCGCAGCCCACAGCGGTGGCGCGGGGCATCGTCGCGGCGGTGGACCGCCGCGATGACATCGTCTACCTGCCGGCGATCTGGCGCCTGATCATGGCGATCATCACCAGCATCCCCGAGAAGATCTTCAAGAAGCTCAAGCTCTGAGCCTCGGCAGGCGGCCGGCGCGGCAGGCGCGGTGGCTCGAACTCAGACGTCGATCTCCACCGCATCGCCGCGCAGCTCCATCAGCTCGCGGCGGGCCGCCGCCTCGCCCTTGCCCATCAGGCGATGCAGGGACAGCTCGGCGGCCAGGAAGCCGGCGGCATCGCCCCAGGCCACCGGCAGCAGGCGGCGGGTGTCGGGGTTGAGGGTGGTGTCCCAGAGCTGCTCGGCATTCATCTCGCCCAGGCCCTTGAAGCGGCTGATGGACCAGGCACCCTCGCGCAGGCCTTCCTTGCGCAGCTTGTCGAGGATGGCTTGCAGCTCGCCCTCGTCGAGCGCATAGAACTTGGCCGCCGGCCGCTTGCCGCGCGCCGGGGCATCGACGCGGAACAGCGGCGGCCGCGCCACATGCAGGTGGCCGCGCTCGATCAGCTTGGGGAAGTGGCGGAAGAAGAGCGTGAGCAGCAGCACCTGGATGTGCGAGCCGTCGACATCCGCATCGCTGAGGATGCAGACCTTGCCGTAGCGCAGGCCGCTGAAGTCGGGATCGTCCTGCGGGCCATGCGGGTCGATGCCCAGGGCCACGGCGATGTCGTGGATCTCGGTGTTCTTGAACAGCAGGTCGCGCTCGACCTCCCAGGCATTCAGCACCTTGCCGCGCAGCGGCAGGATGGCCTGGGTCTCCTTGTCGCGGCCCATCTTGGCGCTGCCGCCGGCCGAGTCGCCCTCGACGAGGAAGACCTCGTTCAGGCTCAGGTCGCGGCTCTCGCAGTCGGTCAGCTTGCCGGGCAGCACGGCCACGCCCGAGCCCTTACGCTTCTCGACCTTCTGCCCGGCGCGCTGCCGGGCCTGGGCCTGGCGGATGACCAGCTCGGCCAGCTTGCGGCCATGCTCGACATGCTGGCTCAGCCACAGCTCGAAGGCCGGCTTGACGAAGGTGGCGACCAGGCGCAGCGCATCGCGGCTGTTCAGGCGCTCCTTGGTCTGGCCCTGGAACTGCGGGTCCAGCACCTTGGCGCTGAGCACGAAGCTGGCGCGGCCGAAGACATCGTCGGGCATCAGCTTCACGCCCTTGGGCAGCAGGGCATGCAGGTCGATGAAGCCCTTAAGGGCCTGGAAGAGCCCGTCCTTCAGCCCGGCCTCATGCGTGCCGCCGGCCACGGTGGGGATGAGGTTGACATAGCTCTCGCGCACCGCCGCGCCATCCTCGGTGAAGGCCACGCACCAGGCGGCGCCCTCGCCTTCGGCGAAGGCCTCGGTCTCGCTGCGGCCGGCATGGTGGGCGCCTTCGAACAGCGGGATCAGCGGCTCGGCATTCAGCGTCTGGGCAAGGTAGTCGCGCAGGCCGCCTTCAAAACGCCAGGTCTGGACATCCGCCTCCGCGCCGGCCTTCTCGCGCGTCAGCGTCACTGTCACGCCCGGCATCAGCACGGCCTTGCTGCGCAACAGGTGGACCAGCTCGGCGCGCGGCAGCTCGGCGCTCTCGAAATACTTCGGGTCGGGCCAGACGCGCACGCTGCTGCCCTGTCGGCGCTCGCCGGCGGCCAGCTTGCGCTGCTGCACGGGTTCGATCACGTCGCCGCCGGCGAAGGCCAGGGTCGAGACCTTGCCCTCGCGGTGCACCGCCACCTGCAGCCGGGTCGAGAGCGCATTGGTCACGCTCACGCCCACGCCGTGCAGGCCGCCGCTGAAGCTGTAGGCGCCGCCTGCGCCCTTGTCGAACTTGCCGCCGGCATGCAGGCGGGTGAAGACGATCTCGACCACCGGCACGCCCTCTTCCGGATGCAGGCCGGTGGGGATGCCGCGGCCGTCGTCCTCGACGCTGACCGAGCCGTCGGCATGCAGGGTCACGGCGATGCGGCTGCCGTGGCCAGCCAGGGCCTCGTCGGCGGCGTTGTCGATCACCTCCTGCACGATGTGCAGGGGGTTGTCGGTGCGGGTGTACATGCCCGGCCGCTGCTTGACCGGCTCCAGGCCCTTGAGGACGCGGATCGAGGCCTCGCCATAGGCCCCGGGCGAGGACGGGGAGCTTGCAGAACGGGGGGTCGGCGCAGACATGGCCGGCATTGTAGGAAGCGCCCCCCGGCCGGCCCGCCGCAAGGCCGGCGCCTGCGGCGGCGCGGCCCCCGGCCCGCGGGCCGGTGCGGAGCGGCCCGCGTGAAGGCCCGCGTGCAGGTCCGCGCTTGAGCCCGCGCTCAGGCCCGCGCAGCGAAGACGCTGAAGCGCGACTGCGGATCGCTCCAGTGCTCGATGGCCTGCCAGCCGGCTGCGCGCAACAGGGCCTCGAAGGCCTCGGGCGTGTACTTGCAGGAGTTCTCGGTGTGGATGCGCTCGCCCGCGGCGAAGCTGCGCTCCCCGCCCGGCCAGCGCACGGTCAGGGCGTGGCGGGCCTCCAGGTGCATCTCGATGCGCGACAGGCCGGTGTCGAAGCGGGCCACATGGCGCCAGTCGGCCAGCACGAAGTCGCTGCCGATGCGGCGGTTCAGGTGGCGCAGCACGTTCAGGTTGAAGGCGGCGGTCACGCCCAGGGCGTCGTCGTAGGCGCGGACCAGCTCGCCGGCATCCTTCACCCGGTCGACGCCGATCAGCAGGCTGCCGCCCTGGGCGGCCTCGCGCACGCGCTGCAAGAAGCCCAGGGCCTGCTCGGGCGTGAAGTTGCCGATGCTGGAGCCGGGGTAGAACATGGCACGCGGGCCGGGGCCCACCGCCTCGGGCAGGTCCAGCCGGGTAGCGAAATCGGTGCCGACGCCGATCACCTCCAGCGCCGGATGGGCGCGCTGCACCGTTTGCAGGATGTCGCGCAGGTAGTCGGCCGAGATGTCGACCGCCACATAGCGCCGCGGCTGGAGCGCGGGGAAGAGCGAGACCGCCTTCTCGCAACTGCCGGCACCGAGGTCGACCAGGGTCGGCGCAGGGCCGGTCACGCGGGCGAAATCGGCGCCGTGGGCGGCCAGGATCTGCGCCTCGCTGCGGGTCGGGTAGTACTCGTCGAGCGCAGTGATCGCATCGAACAGGCGCGAACCCAGGGTGTCGTAGAAGAACTTGGGCGGAATCTGCGCCGGCTGGGCGAGCAGGCCGGCCTGCACTTCCTCGCGCACCGATTCCACCGCCCGCGGGGCCTGGAAGAACTGCGGCTGGCGGAAGGCGGCGCGGGCTTGGGAATCGGGGGCGTTCATGCAGAAGGGTTCCGTCGTCGGGGGGCCGCGGGCGTCGGGCACGCGGCAGCCAGTACGCAGTTACGCAGGCGCGCGGTGTTCGGTCGCAGCCCGGAACATGTCCTTACAGTGACAGGGGCAGAGCGGCCGTCCGAATGCGGTCGCGCACGGCGCAGCCGCGGGGCGGCATCATCGCCGACCGCGCGCCGTCCGGCATCCACCCCGGGGCCGGCTGCGCACATGGGCAGGCCGCTGTAAGACGCCGGGCGGGGCCGCGACGCATGTCGTGCCCGCCACCGCCTGCCGCCCGCCCATGCCGCCCTTTCCCCTGCCCCTTGCCGCGAAACCGTCCATGCCCCTGCGTCCCCCGGTTCAAGACGAAGCCAGCATCCGCGCCCTCTCGATCGCCCGCTACCGCCAGCGTGCCGCCGCCTACGACAGCACCTGCGGCCCGACCTGGCCGATCCGCGAACGCTGCGTGGCCGCGCTGCAATTGCAGCCGGGCGAATCGGTGCTCGACGTGGGTTGCGGCACGGGCCTGTCCTTCGAGCTGCTGCGTGACGGGGTGGGGCCGGGCGGCCGGGTCGTCGGCTTCGACCAGAGCCCGGAGATGCTGGGCCAGGCGCGCCAGCGCGTCGCGCGGGCCGGCTGGGCGAATGTCGAGGTGGTCGAGGAAGCGGCCCAGGGCCTGGCCCTGGACGAGCGCTTCGACGCGCTCTTCTTCCACTACACCCACGACATCCTGCAATCGCCCACCGCCGTGGCCGCCCTGCTGGCCCGGGCCAAGCCGGGCGCGCGGGTGGCGATCGCCGGGGTCAAGGCCTTTCCCTGGTACCTAGCCTGGCTCAACCCCTGGGTCTATGCCAAGAACCGGGCCTACAACGGCTCGCCCGGCGGCTTGAAGGCGCCGTGGCGGCACATCGCGGGCCGGCTCGACGGCTTCCGGCGCGAGGACACGCAGTGGGGCATGGGCTACCTCGCAAGCGGCCGGGTCCGCCCGGACGCCCCCGGGATGGCGGCATGAGCGCCTGGCGCGCCGGCCTGGCGCTGCTGCTGCTCAATGCCCTGCTGAGCTTCAACCTGCTCTGGCCGACGCCGCTGATCCAGCCCGACCACCGCCTCGCCCCGGCCTTCATCCTGCTGTGGACCGGCCTGCTGGCCTGGCAGCGCTGGCGCGGCGCGCCCGGCCCGCGCCTGCTCGGCGCGGTGGCCGGCTTCATGACCCTGCTGGTGCTGCTGCGCTACCTGGACGTGGCCGTGCCCGGCCTGTTCGGCCGGCCGATCAACCTCTACTGGGACGTGCAGCACCTGCCGCGCTTCCTGTGGGTCAGCGCCGAGCAGATGCATCCGCTGCTTGCCGTGCTGGCCGGCGGGCTGGGGCTGCTGCTGATCGTGGCCGGCCTGGTCGGCCTCAAGCGCGGCTTGCAGGCGCTGTGGACGCGGGTCGCACGCGAGCTGCTGCCGCAGGCCGCCCGCTCGCGCCTGGCCTGGGCGCTGACGGCCTTCGGCCTGCTGTCGGTGGCCGGCAATGTCGCCGGCCTGCCGATCACCTGGCCCTACATCAGCAAGCCCATCCTGCCGACCTATGCGCGCCAGGCCGAGCTGCTGCTGGTCATCGCCTCGCCCGGCGGCGCGGAGCGCGAGCTGCCGCCCTCGCCCCGCTTCGAAGGCAATCTGGATGCCCTGGGCGGCCAGGACTTCAAGCTCTTCTTCCTGGAGTCCTACGGCGCCATCGTCGACGACGACCCGGCGATGCGCGCGGCCCTGGCCCCAGCCCGCGCCGAGCTGGCCCGGGCGGCGGCCGATTCGGGCCGCTGGATCCTCTCGGCCTACCTGCGCTCGCCGACCTACGGCGGTGCCTCGGACCTGGCCCATCTCAGCCTGCTTTCGGGCATCGACCTGGGCGAGCCGCGCCGCCATGACCTGCTGCTGACGACCGAGCGCAAGACCCTGGTCCACCACTTCACCCGCCACGGCTACCGCAGCTTCGGCGTCTACCCGGGCCTGAGCTGGGCCTGGCCGGAGAGCCGCCACTACGGCTACGAGACCCTGGTCGACGGCCCCGGCCTGGCCTACACCGGCCCCAAGCTCGGCTTCTGGTGGATTCCGGACCAGTACAGCCTGGCCAAGCTGGAGCAGATGCACCCGCGGCCGGTGGAGGGGCCGCCGCGCTTCATGGTCTATGCCTCGATCACCAGCCACATTCCCTTCAGCCCGGTGCCGCCCTACCAGCCGGACTGGTCGCAGGTGCTGGGGCCCGAGCCCTTCGAGCCCCAGGCCACCGCCCGCGCCCTGGCCGAGCAGCCCGACTGGCTGGACCTGCGGCCCGGCTTCACCGGCATGATGGTCTACAACCTCCAGGTGATGGCCGGCTACCTGCGCGCCCAGGCCGGCCGGCCCGAGCTGCTGCTGATGCTGGGCGACCACCAGCCCGCCAGCGGCGTCACCGGCCCCGGCCAGCCCTGGGAGGTGCCGGTGCATGTGGTCGGCACGGATCCTGCGCTGCGCGCCCGCTTCGAGGCCCTGGGCTTCCGCCCCGGCGTGCAACCGCAGCGTCCTGCCCTGGGCGGCATGCACGACCTGACCGGCATGCTGCTGCGCAGCTTCGACAGCGGCACCCCGCTGGCCGCCCTGTCGGACGCCCGCCGCATGCCCCCGTCCCCCTGAGGACCCGCGCCCTGCCCCGCCGCCCGCCATGAGCACGCCCTCCCTCTCGCCCCTGCGCCTTCCCGCCCGGACCGGCTGGGTGCTGCTTGGCGCCCTGCTGGCCGGCGGCCTGGCCTGGGCGCTGCGCAGCCTGCTGGTCGAGCCGCCGGAGGTCGCCGCGGCCTGCGCGGCCGCGCCCTGGGCACCCGGCCCCTGCCTGCTGCGCGCGCTGGCCGTCGAGGCCTTGCTGCAGCAGCGCATCGGCTGGCTGGCGCTGGGCCTGGCCCTGCTCGGCCTGCGCTGGCGCGCCTTGCAGGCTCCCGCAGCGGCCTGTGCGGCCGGTGGGCTGATGCTTTATGCCGCCGATCCCTCGGCCCCGGCGCTGCTGCTGGCGCTGCTGGCCAGCCTGGGCGGCAGCAGCAGCGGCAGCCCCAGGGCGAGCAGCCCCAGCGCATAGGCGAGCGCCTGATGGTTGGCCAGCCCCTCCAGCCCCGGCAGCGCCAGGGCGCCCGCGACGATCAGGGCGGCCATCAGCCGCTCCTCGCGCGCCGCGGCGGGCAGGCGCTCGCCCAGCATCGCCAGGGCCGCGCCGAGCACGGCTGGCGCCACCAGCAGGGCCAGGGGAAAGCCGCGGTAGCGGCCGTCGAGCACCTGCCACAGCAGCAGGCTGCTCACGCCGAAGAGGTAGAGGCCGCGCAGCGTGGCGGCCAGTCGGCAGGCGGCGGGCTGCGGCATGGCCCAGGCCTCGCGCAGGCCGGGCCAGGACGGTCGGTACCGGCCGGCCTCCCCGGCGCGCAGACGCTGCATCAGCGCATGGACAAGGCCCAGGGCCAGCAAGCTGCCGCAGGCCACGGTGAGCCCGGCCACCCAAGGGTCGAGCGGCGCACGGCCCCAGAGCCCCAGGCTGTCGAGCTGGGCCGGCAGCAGGCCGCCGGCCAGTGCCGCCGCCGCGATCACGCCAGCACGGTCCAGGGGCCCCAACCCGCGCCTGCTCAACCAACCGGCGAGCAGGCCGAAGGCGGCCGCCGCCAGCGGCACCGGCAGGGGCGACAGGCCGCTGTCCACCGGCCCCTGCCAGGGGAAGCGCGGCTCGCCGGCCGCGGTGAACAGGCCCCAGGCCTGGCCCATGGCCCCTTCGAGCGCCCGCTTCCAGGGCTGGTCGTAGGCCTCGATCAAGTTGAAGTCCAGGCCGGTGCCGGCGCTGCGCAGCAGCAGCTCGCGGTGGAAGCGGGCCTGCTCGACCCGGCCCGGCACGGCGCCCTGGCGCTGGCGGCCGGCGGCCGGCCAGCCGGTTTCACCCACCAGGATGGGCTGGTCCGGAAAGCGGGCCTGGCTGCGGGCGGCCAGGTCCAGCACATGGTCGACGGCCTGGTCGACGGCGACCGGCTCGTCCTCCCAGTAGGGCAGGATGTGCACGGTGACGCGGTCGACCTGCGGGCCCAGCAGCTCGGCATGGCGCCACCAGAACTCCCAGACATCGGCATAGGTGACGGGCACCGGGCTGTCGCGGCGGGCGGCGGCAAGCAGCTCGGCCAGGGCCTGGGGGCTCTGCTCCTGGCGCAGCAGCACCTCGTTGCCGACGATCAGCAGCTCGACAGCTTGGGGATGGGCGCGCGCGAGCGCGATGGCCTCGCGCACCTGGCGGGCATTGGCCACCGGGTCGCGGCCGATCCAGGCACCGAGCTTGACCCGCATGCCCAGGCGCTCGGCCACCGCGGGCACGGCCTCCAGGCCGCGGTCGACGGCATAGGTGCGCACGCAGTCCGTCAGGCTGCGGAGCTGGCGCAGGTCGGCCTTGATCTGCGCCGGGCTGACGCTGGGGCCAGGCCGCAGCGGGCTGAGCGCCGGATCGCGGAAGGGCGCATAGGACAGGCAGGGGATGCGCGGCCCCGTCTGGCCGGCGGCCAACGGCGGCTCGGGCAGCGCCTGCGGCCACAGCGCCCGCAGCCACAGCAGGGTGCCGACGATCAGCGCGGACAAAATCAGGAGCAGCGGCAGCCGCCGGCGCAGGGACAGAAAGCTCATCGAGAACAAGGCATGCGGCAGGTCAGGCAGCGGCTTGCGCCGCACAAAAGCTGGCGGGGGCGGCCGGCGCCGGTCAGCCGGTGGCGGGTGGCGCGCGTTTCAGTATCGAGCCGGATGCAGGGCGCGTGCCGCCTCGGCCCGCCCTGCCCCTGCGCGCCACGCACGCATTGCGTGCGCCGCCGGTCGGCCGCCCACCCCGGGCGCCCGGCAGACCCGGCCGCTTTCTTGCTCCACCCCATCCCATGAGCGAACGATCCCCACGCCGCAGGCTGCCCTCGATCCACCGTCTGCCCTGGACGCGGATCGCAACGGCCCTGCTGATTGCCACCGCGGTGGCCCTGCTGCACCTGCTGGTCTGGCGCCTGGTCCAGGCGCCGCAGGCCCTGCCCGAGGCGCCGATCCGCATCGCCGGCCTGGCCTACAACGCCTTCCAGCGCCACGACAGCCCGCTGGACGGTCGCTACCCGAGCGACGAATCCATCGCCGAAGACCTGGCCACCCTGGCCAAGCTGAGCGGCCGCATCCGCACCTACGGCTCCAGCGAATTCCCCGCCCTGCCCGGCCTGGCCGAGCGCCACGGCCTGCGGCTGACGGCCGGCGTCTGGCTGGACCGGCGCATGGACAACAACGAGCGCGAGCTGGCCGCCATCGAGCGCGCCGTCGCCCGTCATCCCAACATCGACCGGGTCATCGCCGGCAACGAGACCCTGCTGCTCAGCAGCCTGGAGCCCGAGCAGCTCATCGCCTACCTGGACCGGCTGCGTCGCACCCTGTCGGTGCCGGTGTCCACGGCCGAGCCCTGGCATGTCTGGCTCAAGCGGCCCGAGCTGGCCGACCATGTCGACTTCCTCACCGTGCACCTGCTGCCCTACTGGGAGGGCGTGCCGGCCGAGGCCGCCGTCGACTACGCCATGATGCGGCTTGAAGAGCTGCGCAAGCGCTTCCCCGGCAAGCCCATCGTGATCGGCGAAGTCGGCTGGCCGAGCGGCGGCGACCGCGTCGACGGCGCCCGCGCCAGCCCCGCCGACCAGGCCACCTTCGTGCGCGGCTTCCTGGCCAAGAGCCGCGGCCTGGGCCTGGACTACTTCCTGATGGAGGCCGTCGACCAGCCCTGGAAGCGCGCGACGGAAGGCCGGGCCGGCGCCTACTGGGGCATCCTCGATGCCGACCGGCAGCCCAAGTTCTCGCTCGACGGCCGGCTCAATGTCGATCGCCACGAGCGCGGCAAGGCCGGCCTGGCCAGCCTTGCCGGCTTCCTGCTCATCGTGCTGAGCCTGAGCCTGCTGCCGCGGCTGCGGCTGGCCGCGCGCATCGGCTTCGCCGTGGCGGCGCAGGGCGTGGTGACCCTGACCGTGCTGCTGGCCACGCTGCCGATGAAGCACTACCTCGAACACCTCGACTGGATCGTGCTGGCCGTGCTGGCCCCGGCGCTGGCGCTGACGGCGGTCACGCTGCTGGCCCAGCTCTTCGAGTTCGCCGAGCTGTTCTGGGACGGCAACCTGCGTCGCCGCTTCGGCCCCAAGCCGCTGCCGCGCGGCGCGCGCGAGCCGCGCGTGAGCATCCACCTGGCCTGCTGCAATGAGCCGCCGGCGATGGTGATCGCCACCCTCGACAGCCTGATGCGCCTGGACTGGCGCAACTTCGAGGTGCTGGTGATCGACAACAACACCCGCGACCCGGCGCTCTGGCAACCGGTGCAGGCGCATTGCGAGCGCCTGGCCGCCGCGCGTGGCGGCGAGGGCCCGACGGTGCGCTTTTTCCACCTGCCGAGCTGGCCGGGCTACAAGGCCGGCGCGCTGAACTTCGCGCTTCAGCACACCGACCCGGCGGCCGAGGTGGTGGCCGTGGTCGATGCCGACTACCTGGTCGAGCCGAACTGGCTGCGGGACCTGGTCGCGCACTTCGACGATGCCAAGGTCGGCGTTGTGCAGTCGCCGCAGGCCCACCGCGACTGGGAAGGCCAGGCCTTCCGGCGTGCGATGAACTGGGAGTACGACGGCTTCTTCCGCATCGGCATGCACCACCGCAATGAGCGCGACGCGATCATCCAGCACGGCACGATGACGATGATTCGCGCCAGCGCGCTGCGCGATGGCGGCTGGTCGGAGTGGTGCATCTGCGAGGACAGCGAACTCGGCCTGCGCCTGATGCAGCGCGGCCTGCGCGCCGTCTATGTCGACCGGGTGATGGGCCGCGGCCTCACGCCCGACGGCTTCGTCGCCTTCAAGAAGCAGCGCCAGCGCTGGGCGCAGGGGGCGATGCAGATCCTCAAGGCCCATGCCCGCAGCCTGCTGGGCCTGAAGCCGGCCGCCGGCCAGCCGCAGGCGACGCTGCGCCGCGCGCAGCGCTACCACTTCGTGGCCGGCTGGCTGCCCTGGCTGGGCGATGCCATGCACCTGGTGCTGAGCTTCGCGACCCTGTTCTGGACCATCGGCCTGATCGCCGCGCCGCAGTGGTTCAGCCTGCCGGCCATGCTCTTCCTCGGGCCGCTGACCGGCCTGATGTCGGTGCGGCTGCTGATCGGCCCGCTGCTTTACCTGAAGCGCGTGCCCTGCCGGCCGGCGGGCATCGTGGGTGCGGCCCTGGCCGGGCTGAGCCTGTCGCATGCGATCGCGCGCGGCGTCTTCGCCGGCCTGACGCAGCGCACGGCGGTGTTCGAGGTGACGCAGAAGGGCAGTGCGGCCGGAGCGGCCGCGCGTCGCGGCGGGCCGGTGGGCGTGCGCGAGGAGGCCGGCCTCTTCGGCGCGCTGATGCTGGCCCTGGCGGCGGTGGCCTGGGTGCGGCCGGCCGACCATGTCGAATCCTTGATGTGGCTGGGCGTGCTGGCCTTGCAGGCCGTGCCCTATGCGGCGGCCCTGGTCTGCGCCTGGATGTCGCGCTGGGCGGCCCGGCCGACTGCGCCACTGCCCCAGGCGCCGGGGCCCGCGGGCCGGCGCCGAGGCGGCGCAGGCGGGCGGCCGGTGGCGCCGCAGCGACCGCGTCGACCGGCCCTGCAGGGCGCGGTGGACCTGGGTCCGCAGGTGGCGGCCGCCGGGGGACGCCGGGGCCGAGCGGCGCGGCGGGCCGCGCTCAGGCCCTGAGCACGGGCTCGCGGTGGGGCCAGCCGGTGCCCGGCTGGCTGCGCAGCCGCGGCAGGCCCTGGGCATCGACCGTCCAGGCGTCGGCATAGGGCAAGGGCCAGCCGAGCAGGTTGCAGGCTTCCTCGCAACGGCGGCGCAGATCGGCCTCGTCGCGGCCGCCGAGGTGCATCACCCCGTAGCGGTGGCTACCGAGCCACTTGAACTCGCGGGCCAGGCCGGCGCCCTGCTTGGGCATGGGCAGCAGCATGCCGTCGGGGAAGCGCGCGGCGAAGGCGGCCTGCTGCGCCCGGCCGGGCATGGCCGGCACCTGGCTGGCGTCGAAGGCGCGGAAGACGAAGCTGGCGCTGGCGCCAGCCGTGGGCTCCTGGCGCGGCTCGTCGGACGGGCCGCCGCCCAGGGCCAGGGTCAGCGACAGGCTGTGCGGATCCAGACCCAGCACGCGGCGGTAGAGGTCGCCGAACTGCGAGGCCAGGCGGGGGTTGAACTCGATCACCGTGAGGCGGTCGCTCGCGGGATCGTGGAAGAACTCCATGTTGAAGCAGCCGTGCTCGAAGCGGACCGCTTCCAGGAAGCGCCGCGCCACATCGAGCGCCCGGGCCTGGACGGCCGGGTCCAGCCGGCTGGGCAGGTCCCAGCGCATGAAGGCCTGGGTGCCGGGATACATGATGGCGTCGACCACGCCGAGCAGATGCACCTGGCCCTTGGCGACGAAGCCGTCCAGGTTGTACTGCGGCGCCTGCACCGGCTGCTCCAGCATCATGCGGTGGGCCGTGCCGGCCTCGGGCAGGCGCCGGCGGGCGACGCGCTCGAAGGGCTCGACCAGGCGGCGGATGATCCACAGCTCGGCCCAGCCGAAGCGGGTCAGCGCGCTCAGGGCCTCGCGGTCGGCCACCTCGCGGGCCAGCACCGAGAAGGCGGCCTTCACGGGCTTGGCGAAGCAGGGGTAGTCCAGGCCGGCGGGAATGGGCTCGCCATAGGCCACGGGCAGGGGCTCGCAGGGCACGGTGGCCTCGGGCGCGACGCGCTCCAGCACGCGCCGCGCATGCAGCTTGTGCTGGCAGGCGATGACGGCATCGGGCGCGGTGCCGGGCAGGCCCAGGCGCTCGGCCAGCAGGGCTGCGGCCAGGGCGCCGAACTGCTCGTGGTGCGAGACGACGGCCTGCCAGCCGCGCCGGCGGGCCCGGCGGACCAGGCGGTCGGTGAAACGGTCGAGGTCGAAGCCCAGCAGGCCGACCTGGCTGGGGAAGCTGAAGAGATCGAAACCGGCATGGTCGAAGCGCACGCGCTGGGCGCAGGCCTCGAAGGCGCTTCGGTCCCAGTCGTAGCTGAAGAGCTGGAGCGCGGGGGGGCGGGGGGACCGCATCAGGAAGACTCCCGGGGGGATGGGGGCAGGGCCTGCTGGGCGCGACGCCACCAGCGCTGGGCGCCCCAGCTCAGAATGAGCAAGCCCGCCAGGGCCAGGCCCAGGCCGGGTGCGAAAAGGTCGCTGAGCTGGGTGGCACGGCCCAGCTCCAGCCCGAGCTGCACATAGGCCGCGCTGCTGGCGGCCATGCCCAGGGCGGTCCACAGCAGGTAGCGGCCCAGCGGCATCGCGCTCAGGCCCATCAGGGGATTGAGCAACTGGTAGGGCAGCACCGGCGCCAGGCGCAGGGCCAGCAGGGCCACCGGCCCATGGCGCGCCAGCACGGCATCGACGCGGGCCAGCAGCGCGCCGTGGCGGGCCTGGACGCGCTCGCGCAACCAGTGGCGGCTCAGCAGGAAAGGCGCCGCCGCGCCCAGGGTGGTGGCCAGGGTGACGAGCAGGGTGCCCAGCTCCAGCCCATAGCGCGCGCCGATGGCCAGCAGCAGCACCGAGCAGCCCGGGATGCCGGTGGCCGACCACAGGGTGAGCAGCAGGAAGAGCAGCCCCGTCAGCGGCCAGGCGGGCAGGCCTTGCCAGAGCCGGGCCAGCTCACGCGCCACCGCCAGGGGTTCGGACCAGACCCGCGCCGCCAGGCCCGGCGTCTGCGTCAGCCAGTCGCCCGAGGAAAGCGCCTCGGCCGCGGCTACGCTGGCCGGCGCAAGCAGCAGGGCCAGGGCGAGGGACGCCAGAAGACCGCTGCGGCCAGGCCAGCCAGCCACAGCATCGGGAACGGAAGACAAGCGCATGCGCAAGGGTGGTCGGTGAGGCGCGTGACTGCTTACGGGCCCGGGGGGACGATGGATGCCTTCGGCCCCGCCAGACGCAAGAAGGGCCCCCGAGGGGGCCCTTGCACGCGGAGGTTTCGGCGCGGCGGCCGAAGCCCGTCGGGACGGGTTTCAGCGCTCGGCCAGCGGCTTGACCTGGCGGGTGGCGGAGCCGGTGAAGAGCTGACGCGGACGGCCGATCTTGTACTCGGGGTCCGAGATCATCTCATTGAGCTGGGCGATCCAGCCGACGGTGCGGGCCAGCGCGAAGACCGCGGTGAACAGCGAGACCGGAATGCCGATCGCGCGCTGCACGATGCCCGAGTAGAAGTCGACGTTCGGATAGAGCTTGCGGGCGACGAAATACTCGTCCTCCAGCGCGATCTTCTCCAGGGCCATGGCCAGCTTGAACATCGGATCGTTCTCCAGGCCGAGGGCACCGAGCACCTCGTGGCAGGTCTCGCGCATCAGCTTGGCGCGCGGGTCGTAGTTCTTGTAGACCCGGTGGCCGAAGCCCATCAGCTTGACGCTGCTGTTCTTGTCCTTGACCTTGGTGATGAACTCGCCAATCTTGGCCACGCCACCCATCTGCTGGATGTCGGCCAGCATGTTCAGGCAGGCTTCGTTCGCACCGCCGTGGGCGGGGCCCCACAGGCAGGCCACGCCCGCGGCAATGGCCGCATAGGGATTGGTGCCCGAGGAACCGCAGAGGCGCACCGTCGAGGTGGAGGCGTTCTGCTCGTGGTCGGCATGCAGGATGAAGATGCGGTCCATCGCACGCACCAGCACGTCGTCGGGCTGGTACTCCTCGCAGGGCGTGCCGAACATCATCCGCATGAAGTTGGCCGAATAGCTCAGGTCATTCTTCGGATAGATGTAGGGCTGGCCGACCGAGTACTTGTAGGCCATGGCCACCAGGGTCGGCATCTTCGCGATCAGGCGGATCGCGGCTATCTCGCGATGCTGCGGGTTCGTGACGTCGGTGGTGTCGTGATAGAAGGCCGACATGCCGCCGACCAGGCCGGTCAGCACGGCCATGGGATGCGCGTCACGGCGAAAGCCGCGCATGAAGAACTGCATCTGCTCGTTGACCATGGTGTGCTTGGTCACGCGGCTGACGAAGTCCTTCTTCTCGGCGGCATTGGGCAGGTCGCCGTTGAGCAGCAGGTGGCAGGTTTCGAGGAAGTCGCAGTTCACCGCGAGCTGCTCGATGGGGTAGCCGCGGTAGAGCAGTTCGCCCTTGTCGCCATCGATGTAGGTGATGGACGACTGGCAGGACGCCGTGCTGAGGAAGCCCGGGTCGTAGGTGAACTTGCCGGTCTGGGCGTAGAGCTTGCGGATGTCGATGACATCCGGGCCGACCGTGCCCTTGTAGATGGGCAGGTCCATCGACGGGCTGCCGTCCGAGAACGACAGCGTGGCTTTCACGTCGGAAGGGGTCATGGGCATTCCTTCAGGGAAGAGGGGCAGGATTGGGGAAGCAAGCTCGATGCCGTCTCCGCGGCCCACAAGGGGGCCTCAGACGGGTGCGCTGCGCAGCGCGTCGAGCACACGACGTACGTCGGGGTCAACCAGCTCGCCCTCGGGCTCGCGACGCGCGAGCAGAAGGTCGAGCAGGTCGTTGTCCGGCAATTCCATCAGCCGGGCCAGGGCGCGCGCTTCGCGCCAGGTCAGCGGGGCCTCGTGAGCCCGGAAGTAACGCTCGACGAACAGATCGTTCTCGAGCAGCCCGCGCCGGCAGCGCCAGCGCAGGCGACCGCGGTCGGCCTCGTCCAGCGGCGCGTCCGGGTCCAGCGCCTCGGAAATCGTGGGGCGAGGCAGGGGGTCCATGGGCGGCCGCAGGTCGTCAGGGGATCGGGGAATCAGACGGCCCGGCGGACCATCAGCTCCTTGATCTTGCCGATGGCCTTGGTCGGGTTCAGGCCCTTGGGGCACACATCCACGCAGTTCATGATGGAGTGGCAGCGGAACAGGCGGTACGGGTCCTCGAGGTTGTCGAGGCGGTCGCCGGTGGCTTGGTCGCGGCTGTCGGCGATGAAGCGGTAGGCCTGCAGCAGGCCGGCCGGGCCGACGAACTTGTCCGGGTTCCACCAGAAGCTGGGGCAGCTCGTCGAGCAGCTTGCGCACAGGATGCACTCGTAGAGGCCGTTGAGCTCCTCGCGCTCCTCGGGCGACTGCAAGCGCTCCTTCTCGGGCGGAATCTCGTCATTGACGAGATAGGGCTTGATCGAGTTGTACTGCTTGAAGAACTGCGTCATGTCCACGATCAGGTCGCGGACGACGGGCAGGCCCGGCAGCGGCTTGAGAACGATGGTGGCCGGCAGGGTGCGCAGATTGGTCAGGCAGGCCAGACCGTTCTTGCCATTGATGTTCATGGCGTCCGAGCCGCAGACGCCTTCGCGGCAGGAACGGCGGAAGCTCAGGCTGGGGTCCAGCGACTTGAGCTTCATCAGGGCATCCAGCAGCATGCGCTCGGAACCATCGAGCTCGACCTCCAGGGTCTGCATGTAGGGCTTGGCGTCCTTGTCGGGGTCGTAGCGGTAGATCTGGAAACGGCGCATGGACATGACGGCTCTCCGGGGCGCTTGAGGAATCGGGGCTGGGATCGCCCCGGGCGGCATGCCCGGGACGGCTTGGCGGGGGACGACGGAAAAATCGCGGGCGTGCAGGTCGCTCAGAAGGTGCGGACCTTAGGCGGCACGGACTCGACGCTGAGCGGCTTGAGGTTCACCGGCTTGTAGTCGAGGCGATTGCCTTCGCTGTACCACAGGGTGTGCTTCATCCACTCCTTGTCGTTGCGGCCCAGCGGGGTCTCGGCATCGTCGGCGCCGCGCTCGTAGTCGAGCACGCTGTGGGCGCCGCGGCACTCCTTGCGGGCGGCCGCCGAGACGATGGTGGCCTGGGCGGCTTCGATGAGGTTCTCGACTTCCAGCGCCTCGATGCGCGCGGTGTTGAAGACCTTGGACTTGTCCTTCAAGCCCACGGCCTTGACGCGCTCGCGGACCGCGGCCACCTTGGACACGCCCTCGTCGAGCAGGGCCTGGGTACGGAAAACGCCGGCATGCTGCTGCATGGCAGCCCGCAGATCATCGGCCACGTCCTGGGCGTACTCGCCGCTGTTGCTGCTGTCCAGGCGGGCCAGGCGGGCCAGCGAGTAGTCGCCCGCATGCTTGGGCAGCGGCTTGTGCGACTTCACCGACTTGGCCAAGCTGTCCACGATGTGGTTGCCCGCCGCCCTGCCGAAGACCAGCAGGTCCAGCAGGGAGTTGGTGCCCAGGCGGTTGGCGCCGTGCACCGAGACGCAGGCGCATTCGCCCACCGCATACAGGCCCTCGATCACGCTCTTGTAGTCCTCGCCCTTGGGTGCGACCACCTGGCCGTGGATGTTGGTCGGGATGCCACCCATCTGGTAGTGGATGGTCGGCACCACGGGGATCGGCTCCTTGGTGATGTCGACGTTCGCGAAGTTGTGGCCAATCTCGTAGACCGAGGGCAGGCGCTTGAGGATGGTGTCGCCGCCCAGGTGGCTCATGTCGAGCACCACATAGTCCTTGTTCGGACCGCAGCCGCGACCTTCCTTGATCTCCTGGTCCATGCAGCGCGAGACGAAGTCACGCGGCGCCAGGTCCTTCAGCGTGGGCGCATAGCGCTCCATGAAGCGCTCGCCATTGCAGTTGCGCAGAATCGCGCCTTCGCCGCGGCAGCCTTCGGTCAGCAGCACGCCCGCGCCGGCCACGCCGGTGGGGTGAAACTGCCAGAACTCCATGTCCTGCAGCGGGATGCTGGCGCGCGCCGCCATGCCCAGGCCGTCACCGGTGTTGATGAAGGCATTGGTGGACGCGGCATAGATGCGGCCCGCGCCGCCGGTGGCCAGCAGCACGGTCTTGGCGTGCAGCACATGCACCTCGCCGGTTTCCATCTCCAGCGCGGTCACGCCGACGCAATCGCCGTCGGCATCGCGGATCAGGTCCAGCGCCATCCACTCGACGAAGAACTGCGTGCGCGCCTTCACGTTCTGCTGGTAGAGCGTGTGCAGCATCGCGTGGCCGGTGCGGTCGGCGGCAGCGCAGGCGCGCTGGACGGGCTTCTCGCCGTAGTTGGCGGTGTGGCCGCCGAAGGGGCGCTGGTAGATCGTGCCGTCGGCATTGCGGTCGAAGGGCATGCCGAAGTGCTCAAGCTCGTAGACGACCTTGGGCGCCTCGCGGCACATGAACTCGATCGCGTCCTGGTCGCCGAGCCAGTCGGAACCCTTGACGGTGTCGTAGAAGTGGAAGTGCCAGTTGTCCTCGGACATATTGCCCAGCGAGGCGCCGATGCCGCCCTGCGCCGCCACCGTGTGCGAGCGGGTCGGGAAGACCTTGGACAGCACCGCCACATTCAGGCCCGCACGGGCCAGTTGGAGCGAGGCACGCATGCCGGAGCCACCGGCCCCGACGATGACGACGTCGAATTTGCGCGTCGGAAGAGAGCTACCCACCTGCATTACAGCCTCCACAGCACTTGGATTGCCCAGCCGGCACACGCGGTCAGCCAGACGATGGTGAACACCTGAAGCGAGAGCCGGATCGCGACCGGCTTGACGTAGTCCATCCAGATGTCGCGCACGCCCACCCAGGCATGCCAGAGCATGGCGACGATCACGACGAAGGTCAGGACCTTCATCCATTGGGCCGCGAAGATGCTCGCCCAACGGTCATACCCGAGCGGGCCGCCGAGGATCACCTGGGCCAGAAGCACCACGGTGAAGAGGGCCATCAGCGTGGCGGTGACGCGCTGGGACAACCAGTCGCGGAGACCGTAGTGCGCACCGACGACGATGCGCTTGGAGCCGTAGTTCTGCGTCATGACAAGGGCTTCTCTTGGAACTCGGGGGCTTCGGGCTCAGAACAGGCCGAAGAGCTTGGCGCCCAGCGCCACGGTCAGCAGGCTGCCGATCGCGAGGGTCGCGAGGGCCGAGCCATGGCTCTGCTGCTTGCTGACGCTGTGGGTGGCGTCCATCCACAGGTGCCGCACCCCGGCGACGAAGTGATGCAGGTAGGCCCAGATCAGTGCCAGCGCCACCAGCTTCAGGAACCAGCCCGGGTAGAGGCCCACGCCGTGGGCGAAGGCGCTGGTGAACTGCTCGTAGCTGACCTCGGAGCTCAGGCTCTTGTCGAACATCCACAGGATGAAGGGCAGCAGCAGAAACATCAGGGCGCCGCTGATGCGGTGCAGGATCGAGACGATGCCAGCCGGCGGCAGCCGGTAGGCAACGATCTGCGACACATGGATGTTGCGATACACCGGCCGTTGCGGACGGTTGGCGGGAGCGTGATCACTCATGGCGTGGGGATGGGCTGGAGTGGCTACGGGTAAACCTTAGGATTCTAGGCAGGGCGATGTCAGGGGCCGGGACTACCCGACTGCGACCCCAGGCTGCCAGCAAGGTGTCAGCTCAGTTCGTTGCGGTAGTGATGCTTGGCGGTGTGGTAAAGACCCCGTCGGAGCTCGACCACTTTGTCGCCATAGGTGAAGGAACGACGCTCGACGCTGAGCAGCGGCGTGCCGACGGGCACGCGCAGCAGCTCGGCCTCGTCGGGGCCGGCGGGCACGGCGCGCAGCTTCTCGTCGGCGCGCACCATGTGCACGCCGAACTCGCTTTCGAAAAGACCGTAGAGCGGGCCGCGGTACTCGCTGAGCCGCTCGGCCGTCAGGCCCTTGAACAGGGTGCCGGGCAGCCAGATTTCATCCAGCACGGCCGGCGTTCCACCAAACGAAAGGATGCGCCGGATCTGGGCCACCGTCTCGCCGGCCTTCATGTCCAGGGCGCGGGCCACCTCGGCGGGTGCGCGCAGGCGGCGGCAGTCCAGGAAAAGGCGTTCGACCGGGCCGGGCGCCACCGCTTCGTCGGCCGGCTCCAGGCGCAGGAAGCGGTACTGCACCTTCTGCTCGGCATGGGTGGCCACGAAAGTGCCCTTGCCCTGGCGGCGCAGCAGCAGGTTCTCGGTGGCCATCTCGTCGATGGCCTTGCGCACCGTGCCCTGGCTGACGCGGAAGCGGGCGGCCAGCTCCATCTCGCTGGGGATGGCCTCGCCCGGCCGCCACTCGCCGGCTTGCAGGCTGCGGACGATCAGCGCCTTGATCTGCCGGTAGAGCGGGCTGAAGGCCGGGCCGGCCGCCTCGGGCGCGGCGCTTTCGGGAGAGAGGGGTGGCACGGCATTCATCTCGAGCGCGATTGCAACACAGCCGCCGCGGCGCGTCGACGGGAGGGCTGAATGATGTCTTATATAAGACATAAGACTATTGACGCATCACCGGCAGCGAACCTAGACTCTCCTACACTCGAAAAACGCCCTGGCCCAGCGGGTCTACCCGCCCGGATGCACAGGTGCCGGGCGGCGGAATTGCCGACCTCGCCGCCCTTCCCGACCCATCCGGCCAGCCGTTTTCATCATCGGAGCCTCCAACATGAGCAAGTCCCCCGTTCGCGTCGCCGTCACCGGCGCCGCCGGCCAAATCGGTTACGCCCTGCTGTTCCGCATCGCCTCGGGCGAAATGCTCGGCAAGGACCAGCCGGTGATCCTGCAGCTGCTTGAGGTGCCGATGGAGAAGGCCCAGGAAGCGCTCAAGGGCGTGATCATGGAACTGGAAGACTGCGCCTTCCCGCTGCTGGCCGGCATCGAGGCGCACTCGGACCCGATGACCGCCTTCAAGGACACCGACTACGCCCTGCTGGTCGGCGCCCGCCCGCGCGGCCCCGGCATGGAGCGTGCCGACCTGCTGGCCGCCAACGCCCAGATCTTCACCGCCCAGGGCAAGGCCCTGAATGCGGTGGCCAGCCGCAATGTCAAGGTGCTGGTGGTGGGCAATCCGGCCAACACCAATGCCTACATCGCGATGAAGTCGGCGCCGGACCTGCCGGCCAAGAACTTCACCGCCATGCTGCGCCTGGACCACAACCGCGCCGCCTCGCAGATCGCAGCCAAGACCGGCAAGGCCGTGGCCTCGATCGAGAAGCTGGCGGTCTGGGGCAACCACTCGCCGACCATGTATGCCGACTACCGCTTCGCCACCATCGACGGCGCTTCGGTCAAGGACATGATCAACGACGAAGCCTGGAACCGCGACACCTTCCTGCCGACGGTGGGCAAGCGCGGCGCCGCGATCATTGCCGCCCGCGGCGTGTCCTCGGCCGCCTCGGCCGCCAATGCCGCCATCGACCACATGCGCGACTGGGCGCTGGGCACCCAGGGCAAGTGGGTCACCATGGGCGTGCCATCCAAGGGCGAGTACGGCATCCCCTCCGAGGTGATGTTCGGCTACCCGGTCACCTGCGAAGGCGGCGAATACAAGATCGTCGAAGGCCTGCCCATCGACGCCTTCTCGCAGGAATGCATCAACAAGACCCTGGCCGAGCTGCAGGGCGAGCAGGACGGCGTCAAGCACCTGCTGTGATCCCCGCCAGCGTCCGACGCTGAGTTCGCGCAAGAAAGGCCGGTCCCTCCACCCACCGGCTTTTTTTGCGCCTGCCGCAGCCCGCGGCCTGCCCCGTCCACCCTCTTCCCACCGGATCCAGACTGCCATGCGCACCGCCTTGCACCCCCGCGACGCGCTGTTCGCGTCGCATGAGCGCGCCCCGCTGCTGCCGGTGGCCGACCACTACGCCGGCGTCGACGCCCGCATGCGCAAGGCCCTGGCGATCCAGGGCGAGATGGCCGACCGGGCGCTGTTCGACGTGACGCTCGACCTGGAGGACGGGGCCGCCCTGGGCGCCGAGGCCGAGCAGGCGGCGCGCATCGCCGAGCTGATCGCCAGCCCGGCCAACCGCTTCAACCGGGTGGGCGTGCGGCTGCATCCCCATGGCCACCCCTGCTTCGCGCAGGACCTGGCCATGCTCTTCGGCCCGGCCGGCGCCGGCCCGCGCCTGGCCTTCCTGATGGTGCCCAAGGTGGCCGATGCCGCCGAGCTGGCCGCCGCTTGCGCGCAGATCGAGGCCGCCGCCCTGGCGGCCGGCTGCACGCCGCCGCCGGTGCATGCCCTGGTCGAGACCCATGGCGCGCTGCGCGAGGTGCAGGCCCTGGCCGCCCTGCCCGCGGTCGAATCGCTCTCCTTCGGCCTGATGGACTTCGTCTCGGCCCACCGCGGAGCCATCAGCGCCCAGGGCATGCGCCTGCACGGCCAGTTCAGCCACCCGCTGATCGTGCGCGCCAAGCTGGAGATTGCCGCGGCCTGCCATGCCCAGGGCAAGACGCCCTCGCACAGCGTCATCACCGAATTCAACGACCGCGAGGCCATCACGCAGGCCGCGCGCAAGGCGGCGCAGGACTTCGGCTACCTGCGCATGTGGTCCATCCACCCGAACCAGATCGCGCCCATCATCGAAGCCTTCGCGCCGGATCCGGCCGAGCTCGACGATGCCATCGCCATCGTCAGCGCCGCCCAGGCGAACCAGTGGGCGCCCATCGCGCACAAGGGCCTGCTGCACGACCGCGCCAGCTTCCGCTACTTCTGGCATGTGCTGGAGCGCGCCGAGCGCACCGGCCAGGCCCTGCCCGCCGAGGTGCGCCGCGCCTTCTTCGATCCGGCGGCCTGAACCGGCCGCCTTCGCCCGCCCGGCCGGCACGGCGATCCACCCCGCCGTCTCGCGCCCCCCGGTCCACCCTCCCCGACACCGACACGCCATGAGCCAAGCTGCCCTCACCCCCGGCCAGCGCTTCCGCGCCGCCCTGGAAGCCGAATCCCCGCTGCAGATCATCGGCGCGATCAACGCGAACCACGCCCTGCTCGCGAAGCGCGCCGGCTTCCGCGCCATCTACCTCTCGGGCGGCGGGGTGGCCGCCGGCTCCCTGGGCCTGCCCGACCTGGGCATCAACACGCTCGAAGACGTGCTGATCGACGTGCGCCGCATCACCGACGTCTGCGACCTGCCCCTGCTGGTCGACATCGACACCGGCTTCGGCCCCAGCGCCTTCAACATCGAGCGCACGGTCAAGAGCCTGATCAAGGCCGGGGCCGCCGCCTGCCACATCGAGGACCAGGTCGGCGCCAAGCGCTGCGGCCACCGACCGGGCAAGGAGATCGTCACCCAGGGCGAGATGGTCGACCGCGTCAAGGCCGCCGCCGATGCCAAGACCGACGCCGCCTTCTTCCTGATCGCCCGCACCGACGCCATCCAGGCCGAGGGCGTGGACGCGGCCATCGAGCGCTCGATCGCCTGCGTCGAGGCCGGCGCCGACGCGATCTTTGCCGAAGCCGCCCACGACCTGCCGACCTACAAGCGCTTCGTCGAGGCGGTGAAGGTGCCGGTGCTGGCCAACATCACCGAGTTCGGCGCCACCCCGCTGTTCAGCCGCGAGGAGCTGGCCTCGGTCGGCGTGGCCATGCAGCTCTTCCCGTTGTCGGCCTTCCGTGCAGCCAACCAGGCGGCCGAGGCGGTCTACACCTCGATCCGCAGCCAGGGCCACCAGCGGGATGTGCTGGACCGGATGCAGACCCGCGTCGAGCTCTACGACCGCATCGGCTACCACGCTTTCGAGCAGCGCCTGGACGCGCTGTTCGCCGCGAAGAAGTAAGCGCGCGCTGCGCGCCCCGCCCCACGCATTGATCCGATTCGAGGAGCCCTCCGTGACCGAAGCCCCCGCCACCGTCCTGCCCAAAGTCAAGAAGTCCGTCGCCCTGTCCGGCACCGCCGCCGGCAACACCGCGCTGTGCACTGTCGGCCGCAGCGGCAACGATCTGCACTACCGTGGCTACGACATCCTGGACGTCGCCACCCAGTGCGAGTTCGAGGAGATCGCCCACCTGCTGGTCCACGGCAAGCTGCCGACCCTGGCCGAGCTGGCGGCCTACAAGAACAAGCTCAAGGCCCTGCGCGGCCTGCCCGCGGCCGTCAAGACCGCGCTGGAGCAACTGCCGCCCTCTTCGCACCCCATGGACGTGATGCGCACCGGCGTGTCCGTGCTTGGCTGCGTCAAGCCCGAGAAGGACGACCACAACCATCCGGGCGCCCGCGACATCGCCGACAAGCTGATGGCCTCGCTGGGCTCGATGCTGCTGTACTGGTACCACTTCGCCTACAACGGCAAGCGCATCGAGGTGGAGACCGACGACGACTCGATCGGCGGCCACTTCCTGCACCTGCTGCACGGCGAGAAGCCGCGCGCGAGCTGGGTCCAGGCCATGCACACCTCGCTGGTGCTGTATGCCGAGCATGAGTTCAATGCCTCGACCTTCACCGGCCGCGTCATCGCCGGCACGGGCTCGGACATCTACTCGGCCATCACCGGCGCGATCGGCGCGCTGCGTGGCCCCAAGCACGGCGGCGCCAACGAGGTGGCCTTCGAGATCCAGAAGCGCTACGACAGCCCGGACGAAGCCGAGGCCGACATCCGCGCCCGCGTCGAGAAGAAGGAAGTCGTGATCGGCTTCGGCCATCCGGTCTACACCGTCAGCGACCCGCGCAACAAGGTCATCAAGGATGTTGCCCGCCAGCTTGCCGTCGAGCAGGACAACACCAAGATGTACGACATCGCCGAACGGCTGGAATCGGTGATGTGGGACATCAAGAAGATGTTCCCGAACCTCGACTGGTTCAGCGCGGTGAGCTACCACATGATGGGCGTGCCGACCGACATGTTCACCCCGCTCTTCGTGATCGCCCGCACCAGTGGCTGGAGCGCGCACATCATCGAGCAGCGCATCGACGGCAAGATCATCCGCCCCTCGGCGAACTACACCGGCCCCGAAGACCAGGTCTTCGTGCCGATCGCTGACCGCAAGTAAGCCGCAAGCAGAAGGTCAAGCCGCCGCCATGAACACCGCCTTCCGCAAGCCCCTGCCGGGCACCTCGCTGGACTATTTCGACGCGCGCGCCGCCGTCGATGCGCTCAAGCCGGGCGCCTGGGACGGCCTGCCCTACACCGCCCGCGTGCATGCCGAGAACATCGTCCGCAAGGCCGACCCGGCCATCGTCGACGACTGCCTGCTGCAGCTCATCGAGCGCAAGCGCGAGCGCGATTTCCCCTGGTATCCGGCGCGCGTGGTCTGCCACGACATCCTGGGCCAGACCGCGCTGGTGGACCTGGCCGGCCTGCGCGACGCGATCGCCCAGCAAGGCGGCGACCCGGCCAAGGTCAACCCGGTCGTGCCGGTGCAGTTGATCGTCGACCACTCGCTGGCGGTGGAGTGCGGCGGCTTCGACCCCGATGCCTTCCAGAAGAACCGCGACATCGAGGAGCGCCGCAACGAGGACCGCTTCCACTTCATCAACTGGACGAAGACCGCCTTCGACAATGTGGACGTGATTCCCGCGGGCAACGGAATCATGCACCAGATCAATCTGGAGAAGATGTCGCCGGTGATCCATGCCCAGGACGGCGTCGCCTTCCCCGACACCTGTGTCGGCACCGACAGCCACACGCCGCATGTCGATGCGCTCGGCGTGATCGCCGTGGGCGTGGGCGGCCTGGAAGCCGAGAACGTGATGCTGGGCCGCGCCTCCTGGATGCGTCTGCCGGACATCGTCGGCATCGAGCTGAGCGGCAGACGCCAGCCCGGCATCACCGCCACCGACCTGGTGCTGGCCCTGACCGAGTTCCTGCGCCAGCAGAAGGTGGTCGGCGCCTACCTGGAGTTCTATGGCGAGGGTGCGGCCAGCCTCACGATTGGCGACCGCGCGACCATCTCCAACATGGCGCCCGAGTACGGCGCCACCGCGGCGATGTTCAGCATCGACGGCCAGACCCTGGACTACCTGCGCCTGACCGGCCGCACCGAGGAACAGCTCAAGCTGGTCGAGACCTATGCCAAGCAGGCCGGCCTGTGGTCCGACAGCCTGGCGAATGTCGAGTACGAGCGCGTGCTGCGCTTCGACCTGAGCAGCGTGGTGCGCAACATGGCCGGCCCGAGCAACCCGCACAAGCGCCTGCCGACCAGCGCCCTGGCCGAGCGCGGCATTGCCACCGGTCTGGCCGAGGGCCGCGCACAGGAGGCTCAGGGCCTGATCCCGGACGGCGCGGTCATCATCGCCGCCATCACGAGCTGCACCAACACCAGCAACCCGCGCAATGTGATCGCCGCCGGCCTGGTGGCGCGCAAGGCGCGGCAGCTTGGCCTGGTGCGCAAGCCCTGGGTCAAGTCCTCGCTGGCGCCCGGCTCCAAGGTGGTCGAGCTCTACCTGAAGGAGGCCGGCCTGCTGGAGGACCTGGAGGCGCTGGGCTTCGGCATCGTTGCCTTCGCCTGCACGACCTGCAACGGCATGTCGGGCGCGCTGGACCCGAAGATCCAGCAGGAGATCATCGACCGCGACCTCTACGCGACCGCCGTGCTCTCCGGCAACCGCAACTTCGACGGCCGCATCCACCCCTATGCCAAGCAGGCCTTCCTGGCCTCGCCGCCGCTGGTGGTGGCCTATGCGATTGCCGGCACCGTGCGCTTCGACATCGAGCAGGACGTGCTCGCCGTGGTCGAGGGCCGCGAGATCCGCCTGAAGGACCTGTGGCCTTCGGACGAGGACATCGACGCGCTGGTGGCGCGGGCCGTCAAGCCCGAGCAGTTCAACCGCATCTACATCCCGATGTTCGCGAAGCAGGCCACCGAGCGCGCCGCGTCGCCGCTCTACGACTGGCGCCCGCAGAGCACCTACATCCGCCGCCCGCCCTACTGGGACACGGAGGGCGAAGGCGCCCTGGCCGCCCGGCCGCGCACGCTCAGGGGCATGCGCCCGCTGGCCCTGCTGCCGGACAACATCACCACCGACCACCTGTCGCCGTCCAACGCCATCCTGATGGACAGCGCGGCCGGCGAGTACCTGCACAAGATGGGCCTGCCGGAGGAGGACTTCAACTCCTACGCCACCCACCGCGGCGACCACCTGACCGCGCAGCGCGCGACCTTCGCCAACCCGCAGCTCGTCAACGAGATGGCCGTGGTCGACGGCAAGGTCAAGAAGGGCTCGCTGGCCCGCGTCGAGCCGGACGGCACCGTGATGCGCATGTGGGAAGCCATCGAGACCTACATGGGCCGCAAGCAACCGCTGATCATCGTGGCCGGTGCGGACTACGGCCAGGGCTCCTCGCGCGACTGGGCCGCCAAGGGCGTGCGCCTGGCCGGCGTGGAAGCCATCGCGGCCGAGGGCTTCGAGCGCATCCACCGCACCAACCTGATCGGCATGGGCGTGCTGCCGCTGGAGTTCAAGCCGGGCACCACCCGCCTGAGCCTGGGCCTGGACGGCACCGAGACCTATGACGTCGAGGGCGCGCTGACGCCGCGCAGCACCCTGACCCTGGTGGTGAACCGCCGCGACGGCGAAATCCTTCGCGTGCCGGTGACCTGCCGGCTCGACTCCGACGAGGAGGTCTCGGTCTACCAGGCCGGCGGCGTGCTGCAGCGCTTCGCGCAGGACTTCCTGGCTTCGACCCAGGCGGCATGACCATGGCCCACGCTCCGCAGATCAAGGTGCCGGCCACCTACATGCGCGGCGGCACGTCCAAGGGCGTATTCTTCCGCCTGCATGAGCTGCCGCCCGCAGCCCAGGTGCCGGGCCCAGCGCGCGACCGGCTGTTCCAGCGGGTGATCGGCAGCCCCGACCCTTATGACGCCCAGATCGACGGCATGGGCGGCGCCACCTCCAGCACCAGCAAGTGCGTGATCCTCTCCAAGAGCACGCAGCCCGGCCATGACGTGGACTACCTCTACGGCCAAGTCTCGATCGACAAGGACTTCGTCGACTGGTCCGGCAACTGCGGCAACCTGTCCACCGCGGCCGGCGCCTTCGCCATCCATTCCGGCTTCATCCCGGCGGAGCGCCTGGCGGCGGACGGCATGTGCACCGTGCGCATCTGGCAGGCCAACATCCGCAAGACCATCCTGGCCCATGTGCCGGTGCGCGGCGGCCAGGTGCAGGAGACCGGCGACTTCGAACTCGATGGCGTGACCTTCCCGGCCGCCGAGATCGTGCTGGAGTTCCTCGACCCGTCCGACGAGGGCGAGGACGGCGGCGCGCTCTTCCCCACCGGCAACTTGGTGGACGCGCTGGAGGTGCCGGGCCTGGGCACGATCCCGGCCACGATGATCACCGCCGGCATCCCCACCGTCTTCGTCAAGGCCGCCGACATCGGCTGCACCGGCACCGAGCTGCGCGAGGCGATCAACGGCGATACGGCCGCGCTCAGGCACTTCGAAGCCCTCCGCGTGGCGGGCGCGCTGCGCATGGGCCTGATCAAGACGCCCGAGGAAGCCGCCACCCGCCAGCACACGCCCAAGATCGCCTTCGTCGCCCCGCCAGCCGACTACACCGCGTCCAGCGGCAAGACCATTGCGGCGCAGGATGTGGACCTGCTGGTCCGCGCGCTGTCCATGGGCAAGCTGCACCACGCCATGATGGGCACGGCGGCAGTGGCCGTCGGCACCGCGGCAGCCATTCCCGGCACCCTGGTCAACCTGGCCGCCGGCGGCGGCGCGCGCGAGTCGGTGCGCTTCGGCCACCCCTCGGGCACGCTGCGCGTCGGCGCGGCAGCCGAGCAGCGCGACGGCCAGTGGGTGGTCACCAAGGCCATCATGAGCCGCAGCGCCCGCATCCTGATGGAAGGCTGGGTGCGCGTGCCCGCGGACGGTCTCGGATCGGCACGGGATTGAGCACAATCCGCCACGCCGTCCCAAGGAGTGCCGTCTCATGAATCGCCTGCTGCCCGCCGCCTGCGCCCTGACCCTGATGCTGTTGACGGGGCCGCTGGCAGCCCAGTCGGCCGCGCCCGCGCCTGCTACCCCCACCGCCCCGGCCAAGCCCCGCGCGGTGAAGAAGCCGCCCACCAAGGTGGCGGCGGCCAAGCCCAGCAGCCGGCGATCAACGGCCACGGCCACGGCCACGGCCGGCGCGGCTGCGGCGGCGGGTGCAAGCACGGTGCTCGATCTTCCGCTGACGCCCGGCCAGCTGGCGGCGGCCGAGCGGGTCCACACCGGCCAGGCCGACTGCGAACACCGCCAGTCGGTGCAGGTCGAGCGGGTGGCCGGCCAGGCCGGTCACTTCGATGTGCGCTTCGGCAACCGCAGCTTCCGCATGGTGCCGGAGGAGACCACCACCGGCGCCGTGCGCCTTCACGACGCGCGGGCGCAGGTCGTCTGGTTGCAGATCCCCAGCAAGTCGATGATGCTGGACCAGAAGGCCGGCCAGCGCCTGGCCGACCTTTGTCTGCATGCCGAGCAGCGCGAAGGCGCGGCCACCCGGGTCGCCGCGACGGCACCTGGCGAGGCGGCCTCGGCCCCCGCTTCAGGCTCACTGCTTGAGCCTGCGCGTTGAAGCCTGTCCCTTCTTGCCGCCCCTGCCCGGCCTTGGCCGCGGGGGCTGGCGAACCCCTTCCCTTGTCGCATGCGCGCTGAGGTGCGCACGGAGCGCTCGCCCATCGGCCTGCGACAATATGCCGCAGTGCAGCAACCGGCCCCGCCAACCGCCTGCACCCCCTTTCCCCCCAGCTCCCCGGAGTCTCCAGCCATGGCCAAAGCCGCCCCCGCGAAGAAGGCGCCTGCGCACGCATTCGCCAAGACCCTGAAATCCTTCTCCACTGCCTCGGGCAAGGAAGGTCTCTTCTACTCGCTGCCGCAGCTCGGCAAGCAGCTCGGCGTCGATGTGTCGCGCCTGCCGGTCTCGATCCGCGTCGTGCTGGAGAGCGTGCTGCGCAACTGCGACGGCAAGAAGGTCACCAAGGAGCATGTGGAGCAACTGATCCACTGGAAGCCGGTGGCCGATCGCGTCGATGAGATCCCCTTCGTCGTCGCCCGCGTCGTGCTGCAGGACTTCACCGGCGTGCCGCTGCTGGCCGACCTGGCCGCGATGCGCAACGTCGCCGAGACCATGGGCAAGAACCCCAAGACCATCGAGCCGCTGGTGCCGGTGGATCTGGTCGTCGACCACTCGGTCATGATCGACCACTACGGTTCGAAGAAGGCCCTCGACCTGAACATGAAGCTGGAGTTCGAGCGCAACCAGGAGCGCTACGAATTCATGAAGTGGGGCATGCAGGCCTTCGACACCTTCGGCGTCGTGCCCCCGGGCTTCGGCATCGTCCACCAGGTGAACCTGGAGTACCTGGCGCGCGGCGTGCACAAGGCCGCTGCGGCCCGCGGCACCCCGGCCGTGCACTATCCGGACACCCTGGTCGGCACCGACAGCCACACGACCATGATCAACGGCATCGGCGTGGTCGGCTGGGGCGTGGGCGGCATCGAGGCGGAAGCCGGCATGCTGGGCCAGCCGGTCTACTTCCTGACCCCGGACGTGGTGGGCTTCGAGCTGACCGGCAAGCTGCGCGAGGGCGTGACCGCCACCGACCTGGTGCTGACCGTCACCGAGATCCTGCGCAAGCACAAGGTGGTCGGCAAGTTCGTCGAGTTCTTCGGCGAAGGCACCCGCACCCTGGCCCTGCCGGACCGCGCGACCATCGCCAACATGGCCCCCGAATACGGCGCGACCATGGGCTTCTTCCCGGTCGACGAGAAGACGGTCGAATACTTCAAGGGCACCGGCCGCAGCAAGGCCGAGATCGAAGCCTTCGAGGCCTACTTCAAGGCCCAGAAGATGTACGGCGTGCCGGGCGCGGGCGAGATCGACTACACCTCGGTCGTCAGCCTGGACCTTTCGACCGTGGCCCCGAGCCTGGCCGGCCCCAAGCGCCCGCAGGACCGCATCGAGCTCGGCAGCCTGGCCAGCACCTTCAGCGAGCTGTTCAGCAAGCCGACCGCGAACAACGGCTTCAACCAGCCGGCCGAGAAGCTGGGCCAGGCCTTCACCGCCGCCGACGGCACCGTCATCCACAACGGCGATGTGCTGATCGCGGCCATCACCTCCTGCACCAACACCAGCAACCCGGGCGTGCTGCTGGCCGCCGGCCTGGTCGCGAAGAAGGCTGTCGAAGCCGGCCTGAAGGTGGCGCCGCACATCAAGACCTCGCTGGCCCCCGGCTCGCGCATCGTCACCGAGTACCTGGAGAAGGCCGGCCTGCTGCCCTACCTGGAGAAGCTGGGCTTCAATGTCGCCGCCTACGGCTGCACGACCTGCATCGGCAATGCCGGTGACCTGACCCCGGAGATCAACGAGGTCATCCAGAAGAACGACCTGGTCTGCGCGGCCGTGCTCTCGGGCAACCGCAACTTCGAGGCGCGCATCCACCCGAACCTGAAGGCCAACTTCCTGGCCAGCCCGCCGCTGGTCGTGGCCTATGCCATCGCCGGCAACGTCACCAAGGACTTGATGACCCAGCCGGTCGGCAAGGGCAAGAAGGGCAAGGACGTCTACCTGGGCGACATCTGGCCGACCAGCGACGAGATCTATGCGCTGATGAAGCACGCCATGAATGCCAAGGCCTTCAAGGCGAACTACGACAAGGTCAAGAACGATCCGGGCAAGCTCTGGGAGAAGGTCAAGGGCGTCGCCGGTCAGGTCTACACCTGGCCCAAGAGCACCTACATCGCCCAGCCGCCCTTCTTCGAAGGCTTCACCATGGAGCCGGCCGTGACCGAGTCCGGCGTGAAGGGCGCGAAGATCATGGCCCTGTTCGGCGACTCGATCACCACCGACCACATCTCGCCGGCCGGCGCGATCAAGGTCGGCACCCCGGGCGGTCAGTTCCTGAACGACAACGGCGTGCAGAAGGCCGACTTCAACAGCTACGGCTCGCGCCGCGGCAACCATGAGGTGATGATGCGCGGCACCTTCGCCAATGTGCGCGTCAAGAACCTGATGATTCCGCCCAAGGAAGACGGCTCGCGCGAGGAAGGCGGCCTGACCCTGCTGCAGCCCAGCGGCGAGAAGGCCTTCATCTACGACGCCGCGATGCAGTACATCGCCGCCGGCACCCCCACCGTGATCTTCGCGGGCGAGGAATACGGTACGGGCTCCAGCCGCGACTGGGCCGCCAAGGGCACCCAACTGCTCGGCATCAAGGCCGTCGTGGCGCGCAGCTTCGAGCGCATCCACCGCAGCAACTTGGTCGGCATGGGCGTGCTGCCCCTGCAGTTCAAGGGCGAGGACAGCTGGGAGACGCTGGGCCTGACGGGCAGCGAGACCATCGACGTGGTGCTCGGCGCCGAGATCAAGCCGCAGAGCGACGCGACCCTGGTGATCACCGGTGCCGACGGCACGAGCCGCAAGGTCACTGTCACCCTGCGCATCGACACCGCGATCGAGGTCGACTACTACAAGCACGGCGGCATCCTGCCCTTCGTGCTGCGCCAGTTGCTGGCGGCCTGAGCCTCGAAGCTCCCGCGTCGCCCTTGCCGGGCGGCGCCTGAAGGCGGCGTCCCGCGCAGGCGGGGCGCCGCCTTTTTCATGGTCGATGGCCGGTCCGGCCAAGCGAAGCGCCCATGAAAAAAGCCACCCCGAGGGGTGGCTTGTGCCGGATGCCGGGGCTTCCGTCCGCCGCATGCCTTGCGGCACGCGAGCGGGGAATCCTCAGGGTCGATCAGCGAGCGGCCGGGGCCGAGACCTTGGCCGCGGTGGGGGCGCCGGCAACCGCCGAACCGCCCTTGCCCAGCTTGAAGGTCCAGACCATGCCACCCTGCTCGAGGTAGCTGACCTTCTTGGCCACGTCACCACCCCACAGCGGGACGGCGCCGCCCCAGCCGGAGACGACGGTGATGTACTGCTCGCCATTGGCTTCCCAGGCCACCGGCGGGGCGACGACGCCCGAACCGGTCTGGAATTGCCACAGGACCTTGCCCGTCTTGGCGTCTGCGGCCTTCAGGTAACCCTCCGGGGTGCCCCAGAAGACCAGGTTGCCGGCGGTGGTCAGCACGCCACCCCACAGCGGGGCCTCGTTCTTCACTTCCCAGACGATCTTGCCCGACTTCGGATCGATCGCGCGCAGCGAGCCGATGTAGTTGTCGTCGATGGTCTTGATGGTGAAGCCGGCGCCCAGGTAGGCCGCACCCTTCTTGTAGGTGATCGGCTCGTTCCAGATCTCCATGCCCCATTCGTTCGACGGGACGTAGAAGAGCTTGGTCTGCGGCGAGTAGGCCATCGGCATCTGGTTCTTGCCGCCCAGGAAGCTGGGGGCCGAGAAGACGACGTTGCCCTTCTTGCCGTCGGCCGAGGCCGCCGGGTTGCCCGGACGGTTGGCCGGGTCGTAGTTGGGACGGCCGGTCTTCAGGTCGATGCCGGTGGCCCAGGTCACCTTCTTGACGAAGGGGAAGGCATTGATCAGCTCGCCGGTCTTCGCGTCGTTGACGTAGAAGAAGCCGTTGCGGTCGGCCTTGCCGCCGACGCGACGACCGTCCATGTCGAAGGTCACGAACTCGTTGACGCCGTCGAAGTCCCAGCCGTCGTTCGGGGTGTTCTGGTAGTGCCAGACGATCTTGCCGGTCTTGACGTCGATCGCGACGGTCGAGCACGAGAAGAGGTTGTCACCCTGACGGATGTGGCTGTTCCACGGAGCCGGGTTGCCGGTGCCGAAGTACGCCAGGCCGGTCTTGGCATCGTAGGTGCCGCCGAGCCACGGGGTGGCGCCGCCGGTCTTCCACAGGTCGCCCGGCCAGGTCTTGTTGGTCGTGCCCGAGATGCCGTTCTCGACCTTGTTGCCCGCCTTGTCGTAGGTGTAGCCCATGTGGCCTTCGACCACCGGACGCGACCACACCATCTGGCCGGTCTTGGCATCGCGCGCTTCCACGCGGCCGATCACGCCGAACTCGCCGCCCGACACGCCGGTCAGGACGAGGCCGTTGACGACCAGGGGGGCGGCCGAGTAGCTGTAGCCGGCCTGGTAGTCGTCAATCTTCTCGCGCCAGACGACTTCGCCGGTGTCCTGGTTCAGGGCGACGATCTGGGCATCCAGCGTGCCGAAGATGACGAGGTTGTCGTACAGGGCGGCGCCGCGGTTGATCACGTCGCAGCAGGGCACGATGCCTTCAGGCAGGCGGTGCTCGTATTTCCACAGGCGCTTGCCGGTGATGGCGTCGAGCGCGTAGATCCGCGAGTATGACGCGGTGACGAACATCTTGCCCTTGTAGATCACGGGCTGGGCTTCTTGGCCGCGCTGCTTTTCGCCGCCGAAGGAGAAGGCCCAGGCCGGGGTCAGGTTCTTGACGGTGGCAGTGTTGACCTTGGTCAGCGGGCTATGGCGCTGGCCCTCGGTGCCCATGCCCCAGCTCAGAATGTCGCCCGGGGTCTTGGCGTCGTTCAGGATCATCTGGTCGGTGACGGCAGCTTGCGCACCGAGGGTGGCAAGGGCCATACCGATCAGGACGGCGGTGGTCTTCAGCTTCATGGGGATGTGCTCCTCCGGTTGTGACATCAATGACGCAGGGTGTGCGGTCCACAGGACAGCCCGAAATGGCAACTCGCGTGCCAAAGCGGCGGTCGGGATGGCCGATCAAGGGCAAGCCCTGAGTCCAGACCCTCGTGGAATCGACCCAGGCATCGTGCCCGGAGTTTTTCCTCAATCCCACCCCGCGTTGCTACGGGGCTCGACACCGGCAGGGTGCGATGTCCAACCCAGGGTCTACCCTCGGTTTCCGGCTCAGACGCTCTTCGACTTGGGACAAGGCTCCACAAGAGGACACCCGGGCTGCTGCGGGTGGCGCCCGGCGCGGGGGCCACCGATGATGCGGGGAATGCCGATTGCTTCTAAGGGCCCGATGGACCGCCGCCCCTCTCCTGACTTCCCGCCCGCCGAGGCCCCGGCCGAGCCGCGTCTTGCGGTCGCGGAAGTCCGCGCCCCCGGCCGGCTGCACCTCGGCTTTCTCGACCCCGCGGCCACGCTCGGCCGGCGCTTCGGCAGCCTGGGCCTGGTGATCGCGGGCTTCGAAACCGTCGTCCAGCTCGGTCCGCTGGCCGGCCCGGCCGGCGGGCCGGACCGGCTCGAAGCCGACAGCCCCGCCGCCCGGGCCGAACTGCCCCGCGCCGCCGCCCATCTGGCCGCGCTGCGCCAGGGTCTGCCGGTGCCGCACAGCCCGCCCCTGCGCCTGCGGCTGGACCAGGTGCTGCCCGCCCATGCCGGCTTCGGCTCGGGCACCCAGCTTGCCCTGGCCGTGGGCCGGGCCTATGCCGCCGTCCACGGCTTGCAGATCGACACGCCCAGCCTCGCACGCCTGCTGGGCCGCGGCCTGCGTTCCGGCGTGGGCATCGCCGGATTCGACCAGGGCGGCCTGCTGCTCGACGGCGGCCCGGGCCGGGGCGGCCAGCCCGCCCCGCTGCTGGCCCGCCTGTGCCTGCCGGCCGACTGGCGCGTGCTGCTGGTGCTGGACCCCGACGAGACCGGCCTGGCCGGCGACCGCGAACGCAGCGCACTCGCCAGCCTGCGCCCGCTCAGCCAGGCCCAGGCCGCCGCGCTCTGCCACGAGGTGCTGATGCGCGTGCTGCCCTCGGCAGCCGACGGCGATTACGAGGCCTTTGCACTGGGCATCTCGGCCGTGCAGGCCCTGCTGGGCGCACACTTCGCGCCAGCGCAGTCGGGCCGTGCCTACCTGAGCGCCCGGGTGGCCAGCGTGATGGACTGGCTGGCGGCCGAGGCTCCTCGCCGCCTGGGCCTGCCGGCCGGCATCGGCCAGTCGAGCTGGGGCCCCACCGGCTTCGTGTTCCTGCCCAGCGCCCATGCCGCCGAGACCCTGCGCGCCGCCGCCCTGGCCGCAGGCCAGGTGCCCGAGGGCCTGCAATTGCAGATCGTCGCGCCGCGTAACGAAGGGGCTGCGCTTCGCCTGCTCGGCCCGGAGGCCTCGCCCCGGCCCCGCCCCGAGGGCCAGCCGCTGGCCACCGCCTGAGCGCGCACTGCGCGGTCACCGAGACCGCGTCCTTCCCCACGACAAGAACGAGAGAACGATCATGGAACGCCCCCGCATCCTGCACATGTTCACCCCGGGCCAGCAGATGAGCCCCTTCGACATCAACATGGCAGCCGATGCCGGCTACGACATGGTCCCGATCTACTCGGACGTGACGCTCGACCGCGTTGCCGGCCTGACGCAGGACGCGATCTTTTCGCGCGGGCCGCGCGGGGTCAGCCGCACCGGCATCTTCATCGGCGGGCGCGACGTGCTGCTGGCCGCCGACATGGTGGACAAGGCCGTCGCGGCCATGGTGCCGCCCTTCGTCGTCTCGGTCTTCGCCGACCCGAGCGGCTCCTACACGACGGCCGCCGCGATGGTGGCCTGCGTCGAGGCCGGGCTGAAGACCCTGGGCAGGACGCTGGCCGGGCTGAAGGTCGTCGTCATCGGCGGCACCGGCACGGTCGGCCGCATCGCCGGCGTGATCGCCGCGCAGCAGGGCGCGCGCGTCTGCTTGTCCACCCACTTCGGCGAGAGCATGGCCTTGCAGGCCGCGGCCGAGACCAGCAAGCGCTTCGGCGTCACGCTGGAAGGCACTTCGGGTGGCGACCGCCATGCCGTGCAGCGCTCCCTGGCCGATGCCGACGTGCTGCTGGCCACGGCCGCGGCGGGCATCCAGGTCGTGCTGCCCGAGGACCTGGCGGTGGCCAAACGCCTGCTCGTCGCGGCCGATGTGAATGCCGTGCCGCCGGCCGGCATCGCCGGCATGGGCGTGATGGACAAGCTCAACATCCTGCCCGGCACCCAGGCCCTGGCCATCGGCCCGCTGGCCATCGGCAACGTCAAGTACCAGACCCAGCACCGCCTGCTCAAGCGCATGTGCGAATCGGAAAAGCCGGTGACCTACAGCTTCCCCGATGCCTTCGAGGTCGCCCGCGAGGTGCTGGCCGAAGAGGCTGCGGCCGCGGGCTGAGCCGCGGCCGATCCCGTCCCGAGGACCGCCTCATGCGTCCTGCCCCGCCGACGCTGATCGTCGCCGGCCTGTCGGTGCGCGCCCTGGCGCAGTCGGCCGCGCGCGAAGGCTGGCGCGTGCTAGCCGTCGATGCCTTCGGCGATGCCGACACCCGGGCGGCCAGCGCGGCCTGGCGGCCCATCGGCCCGGCCGGCAGCCTGCGCATTGAAGCGGACGCACTGGTCGAGGCCCTGGCCGCCTGGCAGGACGGCCCCGGCCTGCGCGGCTGGCTGGCCGGCCCCGGGCTGGAGACGGCACCCCGGGCCCTGGCGGCGGCTGCGACACGACTCGCGCCGCTGGGCATGACGCCCGCGGCCATCGCCCGGGTGCGCGATCCGGCGCACTGGACAGCCACCCTGCAGGCCCTGCGCCTGCCCCATCCCGAGACCCTGCCCGATGCATGCCGGCAGCGCCCGGCCGAGGCCAGCGGCTGGCTGCTGAAGTCAGCCCACGGCAGCGGCGGCTGGCAGGTGCGGCGGGCGCTGCGCGGCCCCGCGGGGGGGCCGCGCCCGCCCCGCATCGGCGACTTCTGGCAGCGCGAGCGGCCGGGCCGCGCCGCCTCCCTGCTCTATGTGGCCGACGGCCGGCAGGCCCGCGTGGTCGCTGCGCAATGGCAGCGCAACCGCGCGCTGCGCGGCCGGCCCTGGGTCTTCGACGGCCTGATCGGGCCGCTGCGCCTGCCCGGCGCCGCACACGCTGCAGCCGAGGCGGCCCTGCAAGCCCTGGTGCCGGCCTTCGGTCTGGTCGGCCTGGGCAGCCTGGACCTGCTGGTGGACGGCGAGGCCATCGAGCTGCTGGAGATCAATCCCCGCGCCAGCGCCAGCCTCGGCCTCTACCCCGAGCTGCCGCTGATCGCCGCCCACCTGGCCGCCTGCGCCCGCGCCGCGGGGCAGCATGCCCCCTGCCCCTTGCCGCCCGGCCCGCTGACGGCGGCCGAGGCGCAGGGCCTGAGCCTGCGCGGCAGCGGTCTCGTCGAGGCGCGCCGGCCCTTCACGCTGAACGCCGGGCAAGCCGCCGCCCTGGCCCGCTGGCCGGGCTGCCACGACCATCCGCTGCCCGGCAGCCGCCTGGGCCGCGGCGACCCGATTTGCAGCCTGCAACAGTCCGGGCCGGACGAAGCCACCCTGGAAGCCGCGCTGCAGCAGGCCCGCCGCCGGCTCCAGGACCAGCTAGAGGCCGACCATGCCCCCGGGCCGGCAGGCCCGCAAGCCGCCTGCTTGAATCACCTTCCGCTTCCGGCCTGAAGCCTCAGCGCTCCAGGCCCTTCGACCGATCCCGCGTCACGCCCCCCTCCGACCGGCCGCCAAGAAGCCGGCTCACTGCACGAGACCCCCATGAGCACGCCCACCGCCCTCCAAGCCGCTTTCGCGGATTCGCCCCTCAGCGTCAACCGCCTGGCCGCTGTCCAGGTCCAGGCCCTGCTGGCCCAGGCCGATGCGCTGCGGCTGAAGGTTCACCGTGACGCGCGCGGCATCACCTTCGTCGATGCCGGCATCGCCACCCGCGGCAGCACCGAGGCCGGCCTGCGCATCGCCGAGATCTGCATGGGCGGCCTCGGCCAGGTGGGCCTGAGCAGCCGCGCCGACAGCGGCTGGGCCGACTGGCCGAGCTGGGTCGAGGTGCGCAGCGCGCAGCCCGTGCTGGCCTGCCTGGCCAGCCAGTACGCCGGCTGGAGCCTGTCGGCCAGCAAGGAGGAAGCGGGTGGCAAGAAGTTCTTCAGCCTGGGCTCCGGCCCGGCACGCGCGCTGGCGCAGAAGGAAGCGCTCTATGCCGAGCTGGGCTACCGCGACAGCGCCGAGGCCGCCGTGCTGGTGCTGGAAGTCGACCGCGAGCCGCCGCCCGTCGTGCTGGACAAGATCCTGCGCGACTGCGGCCTGCAGCCGGCGCAGTTGACGATCATCCTCACCCCCACCCGCAGCCTGGCCGGCACCACGCAGGTGGTCGGCCGGGTGCTGGAGGTGGCGCTGCACAAGGCGCATGAGCTGCACTTTCCGCTGGAGCAAATCGTCGACGGCAGCGCCAGCGCGCCGCTGCCCACCCCGGCCGCCGACGGCCTGGAGGCCATGGGCCGCACCAACGACGCCATCCTCTACGGCGGCCGGGTGCACCTGACGGTGGATGCCGACGATGCCGCCGCGCGCCAACTGGCGCAGCAACTGCCTTCGCTCAACTCGCGCGACTACGGCAAGGGCTTTGCCGAAATCTTCAAGGCCGCCGACTACGACTTCTACAAGATCGACGGGGCGCTGTTCGCGCCGGCCGAGGTCTGGGTCAGCAGCTTGCAGAGCGGCGCCACCTTCCATGGCGGCCACTGCCATTTCGAGCTGCTGCGCGCACAGTGGCAGGCCGGATCCTGAGCCGACAGCGGCCGAGGCTCAGCCGATGACACGCAAGGTCGCGATCTTTGCCGACGAGACCGGCTGGCACACCCGCCAGTTGCGCGAGGCCCTGCGCGCCCGGGGCGCCGAGGGCCGCTGCGTCGATCTGGAGGCCTGCCGCATCGACACCGAAGCGGGGGTGCACGGTCTCGTCATCCCGGGCTGGGGCGATGCGCTACCGGATGCTGCCCTGGTGCGCGGCATCGCTGGCGGCAGCTTCGAGCAAGTGACCAAGCGCCTGGCCGTGCTGCACCTGCTGGAGCGCCTGGGCGTGCCGGTCTACAACCGTGGCCGGGCCATCGAGCGCAGCGTCGACAAGGCCACGACCAGCGCCCTGCTGCATGCTGCGGGCGTGCCGACGCCGCCGGCCTGGGCGATGGAATCCGAAGCCGTCGCGCAGCGCCTGCTGATGCGCGAGACGGCGGCCGGCCGCACCCTGGTGCTCAAGCCCGTCTTCGGCTCGCAGGGCAAGGGCCTGCGCCAGGTCGGCTGGGTGCGCGATGCCGAACACCCCGAGGGCCATGCCGTGCCGCTGCCGCCGCCGGCCGAGGTGCAGGGCCTGTACTACCTGCAGCGCTTCGTGCCGCCGCAAGGCGCAGCGCATGAGCCTGGCTTCGACTGGCGGGTGCTGGTCGTCGGCGGCCGCGCGCGCGCGGCCATGCAGCGCGTGAGCCGGCACTGGATCCACAACGTCGCCCAGGGCGCCCGCTGCGTGGCCGCGCCGCTGACCGAGGCCCTGAGCGGCACCGCCGAGCGCGCCGCCCAGGCCCTGGGCCTGGACTACGCCGGCGTGGACCTGATCCCCAGTCCCGCCGGCCCGCAGGTGCTGGAAGTCAATGGCGTGGCGGCCTGGCGCGGTCTGCAGAAGGTCACGCCCTTCAACCTGGCCGAGGCCCTGGTCGCCGACCTGCTCGACCGCGTCGTGCCGCAGCGCGCCCGGCCGGCTGTGCGGCAGGCCTGAGGCGCTGCGGCCTGCGCCCTTACCTCCGCCCCCCTGCCCATGTCCGATGCTGCCGTGCTGGCCCTGCGCCAGGCCTTCCTGGATGCCTGCCAGCTCGACGTGGCGGTGCGCAAGCCCGGTAATGTCAGCCTGGATTCGCCCGGCCATGGCATGCAGGCCCGGCATTTCCTGTACAGCGCGGCTGCGGCGGCACCGGCCCTGATCGTGCGCGGCCGGTCGGTCGGCGAGCGCATCGAGGCCGCGGTCGAGGCCACCTGGGCGGTGGCCGGCTGCAACACCAACCTGGGCATTTTGCTGCTCTGCGCGCCGCTGGCAGCGGCGGCCGAGGCCCTGCTCGATGCCCAGGCCCCGCAGGCCCTGGACCCGCAGGCGCTTCAGGCCCGCTGCGCCCAGGTCTGCCGCAGCCTCGACCTGGACGACAGCCGCGCGGCCTACCGCGCCATCGCCCGCGCCCGGCCGGGCGGCCTGGGGCGGGCTGCCGAAGGCGATGTCCAGGCCGCCCCCCGCCTGCCCCTGCAGGCGGCGATGGCCCTGGCCGCCGACCGCGACCGCATCGCCCAGGCCTATGCCCAGGGCCTGGCCGAGCTTTTCGACCCCGGCCTGCGCCACTGGCAGGCTGCCCGGCCGGCGGGCGCCCACGGGCTGCCGACAGCGGCGGTGCAGTCGGTTTTCCTGGCCTTCCTGGCCAGCGCGCCGGATTCACACATTGTCCGCAAGCACGGCCCGGGGCCGGCACAGGCTGTCACCGCCGCCGCCGCCGGCTGGCAGGCGCGCCATCCAGGGGGCGAAGGCCTGGACGAGGCGCCGGGTTTCAGCGCCTGGGATGCCGAACTGAAGGCTTCGGGCCTCAACCCCGGCACCAGCGCCGATTTCACCGTCGCAACGCTCATGCTGGCCGGACTGTGCGGCCCGCGCCTGCTGCGCTAGGGTTGGCGATCATGGGCGGTGGCATGGATCGTGATAGGTTCTTGGGGTTGATGCCCAAGGCGTCAGCGAACTGATGCTCGAACCCCCAGACCCCTGCAAACGGAGACATCCCCATGGCAAAGATTGATCGCGTGCTCGTCGGCGAATCGCTCGTCGGTGACGGCAACGAAGTCGCCCACATCGACCTGCTCATCGGCCCGCGCGGCAGCGCCGCCGAAAGCGCCTTCGCCAACGCCCTGGTGAACAACAAGGACGGCTTCACCTCGCTGCTGGCCGTGGTTGCCCCCAACCTGCTGTGCAAGCCCGCCACCGTGATGTTCAACAAGGTCACCATCAAGGGCGCCAAGCAGGCCGTCCAGATGTTTGGCCCGGCCCAGCGCGGCGTGGCCATGGCGGTGGCCGACTCGGTCGAAGACGGCACCATCCCGGCCGACGAAGCCGATGACGTGTTCGTCAGCGTGGGCGTGTTCATCCACTGGATGGCCGACGACGACAAGAAGATCCAGGACTACAACTACGCCGCCACCCGCGAAGCCATCAAGCGCGCGGTGAACCGCGAGCCCTCGGCCAAGGAAGTCGTGGCCAAGAAGGGCAGCGCCTCTCACCCCTTCGCGCCGAACTGATTCGGCTTCGGGCGGTCCTCGGCTTGCGGCAGGTCCGCAAGATCTTGGGCCACCCGATTCGGCCTCCCGGCCGATCGAACAAGCCGACCGCCACGCGGTCGGCTTTTTTCATGGCTTCAGGCCTTGCCGGGCACCATGCCGTGGCCGATCACCGACAGCACGGCCGCCGGGCCGGCAGCCGCTTCCACGGCCTTGATCTCGCGCCGCCGCTCGATGGCCACGCCCACGCCTTCGAGGTCCGGGAACTTGCGCGGCTTTACGACGACGACGCGCACCCAGTGCGCACGGAACTCGCCGAGCATGATGTCGGCGATGTCCTCGGCAAAGGCTTCCAGCAAGCGCACCTTGTGCTCGGCCATCAGACGATGCAGGCGCTCGCGCACTTCGGCGTAGTTGATGGTGTCGCCGATGTCGTCGCTGTCGCAGGCACGGGGCCGCGGTACGCCGGCATACAGGTCGATGCGCAGCGGCTGGGTGTCGTGCAGTTCATCGTGGTGGATGCCGATCACCGTGTGGCCGATGAAGCCCTCGATGAAGATCAAGTCCAGCGGTTGCGCGGCTTCGGCGGCAAGGGGAGCGGGGGGCAGCATGCCGGGCATCTGGGGGCGGGGGGCGTTCATCTGGGAAGTCCTCGGGGCGACGGGCTGGGCCCGCAGACCGCTGCCGCGCCTGGGGGCCGTGGCAGGGTGTCAAGCCGCATGATGCAGCAAGTCACGGGCCACGAAAGCCGCATGAACCCTTCGCCCGCCCTTGCCCCGAGCCAGGATATGGAGGGCTGCTCGCGGGCGCGCGGGGCGCGACAATCCGCGACTGCACGTCCAACCCTCCGCCCTCAAGGGACTACGCCATGAGCCTCACGGTCATCGAGAACAACCGCCACGCACACCGCGTGATGGAGGTCGTGCTTCAGGGCTTCCGCGCCGAGACCAGCGACGTGGTCGTGCAGTCCTGGCAGCGCTGCATGCAGCAGCACCACCTGCATCCCGACCATCCGCGCAAGCCGCCGGTGCTGCCGCGCGACCAGCTCGACGCGCGCTGCCTGCGCCTGGCCGATCTGCTCGACTGCGCGCGCCATGAAATGGCCACGCTCTACCAGCAGCTTGCCGACCCCGAATCCGCCGTCGTGCTGACCGACACCGAGGGCGTGATCCTGCACATGGTCTCCTCGTCCGAGTTCGCCGACGACCTCAAGCCCATGGGCTTCCATGTCGGCGCGATCTGGAGCGAGGCCGAGGCCGGCACCAACGGCATGGGCACCTGCCTGGCCTCGGCCAGCGCGGTGGCCGTGAGCCGCGAGGACCACTTCTTCACCCAGTTCACTTCGCTGACCTGCTCGGCGGTGCCGATCTTCGACCCGAGCGGCGCCATGTGCGCGGTGCTGGACGTGACCAGCCGCTCCAGCCTGCCGCAGCAGCATGGCCTGGTGCTGCTCGGCATGACGGCGCAGATGGTCGAGAACCGCCTGCTCGACCTGCGCTGCCGCGATGCGCATCCGCTGCACTTCCACAGCCGGCCCGAGTTCGTCTACACCCTGCATGAAGGCCGGCTCGCGGTCAGCGGCGGCGGGCAGATCCAGGCGGCCAACCGCAGCGCGCTGATGCAGCTCGGCTTCCGCACGATGGACGAGCTGCGCGGCCGCCATGTCGACGAAATCTTCCAGACCTCGCTGGCCAGCCTGCTGGAGCGCAGCAGCCGCAGCGCCTACCACCCGGTCGTGACCTACCGCGCGGCGCAGGCCGCGCACCGCTTCTTTGCCGTGGCGCGGCCGCCGGCCGCCACGGCCCTGGGCGAGCGCAGCGTGCCCGGCGGCAAGCCGGGCCTGGAGCCAGCCATCGACATCGTCGCCCGGCCGGTCGGCGGGCGGGGCGAGGGCGAGGCCGTGCGCCCCGCGGGCGAGGAATCCGGCGCCTTCGGCGACCCGCGCCTGGCCACCCAGCTTCACCGTGCGGCACGCGCCATCTCGCGCGAGATCCCGGTGCTGCTGCAAGGCGAGACGGGTGCCGGCAAGGAAGTCTTCGCACGCGCCCTGCACGGCCGCAGCCCCAATGCCGCCGGAGCCTTCGTCGCCGTGAACTGCGCCAGCCTGCCCGAAAGCCTGATCGAGAGCGAGCTCTTCGGCTACCGCGCCGGCGCCTTCACCGGCGCGCAGCGCAGCGGCCGGCGCGGCAAGGTGCTGCAAGCCGACCGCGGCACGCTCTTCCTCGACGAGATCGGCGACATGCCGCTGGAGCTCCAGGCTCGGCTGCTGCGCGTGCTGGACGAGCGCCAGGTCACGCCCCTGGGCAGCGAGGAGACGGTGCCGGTCGAGTTCCAGCTCATCAGCGCCAGCCACCGCGACCTGCCCGCGCTGGTGCAGGCCGGTCGTTTCCGCGAGGACCTGTACTACCGCCTCTGCGGCCTGGCCGTCATGCTGCCGCCGCTGCGCGAGCGCAGCGACCAGCGCGAGCTGATCCTGGCCCTGCTCGCCACCGAGGCCGGCCCCGACGCCACCCTCAGCCCGCGCGCCATGGACCGCCTGCTCACCCACCCCTGGCCCGGCAATGTGCGGCAACTGCGCCATGTGCTGCGCACGGCCGTGGCCCTGGCCGACGGCGACCGCATCGATGCCGAGCACCTGGCCCAGCTTGCCAGCGTGGCCGCGCCCTCGGCGGCGCCGGCCCTGGCCGCGCCGCAGCCCTCGGGCCTGGCGGACGAGGCGGATGAGCTGTCCGACCCCGCCGTCCACCTCAATGTGATCCAGGCCAATGAGCGCGAGGTGCTGATGCGCCTGCTCAACGAGCAACGCTGGAACGTCAGCAAGGTCGCCCAGGCCCTGGGCGTGAGCCGCAACACCCTCTACCGCAAGCTGCACAAGCTGCACATTCCGCTGACCCACGCGCGATGAGTCCCGATCCCGCCGCTGCCGCCGCACGGCCGCCCCAGCGCTTTGCCTTCGCGATCACCGGCTCCGGCCACTTCCTCGAGGAATCCCTCGCCCTCGCGCGCCGCCTGCCCGATGCGGACCTGCTGCTCTCCGCCGCTGGCGAGGAGGTGCTGCCCATGTACGGCCACAGCCTCGACAGCCTGAAGCAGCACTTTCGCGTCGTGCGCGACAAGACGGCCAGCGCGGTGCCGGTCGGACAGATCTACGAAGAGGCCTACCACACCATCGTCGTGGCCCCGGCCACCAGCAACACGGTGGCCAAGATCGCCTACGGCCTGTCCGACACCTTGCCCACCAACATGGTCGCGCAGGCCGGCAAGCTCGGCATCCCGAGCATCGTCTTCGCCTGCGACACCGAGCCGGTCGTGCTGACCACCGCGCCCAAGACCTCGAACCAGGACTGGTTCACCCTCAGGCCGCGCCGCATCGAGCTGGCCAATGTCGATCGCCTGCGCACGATGGAATTCATCGAGGTCGTCTGCGACCCGGCCCAGCTCGAAGCCGCGCTGGACCGCCGCCTGGACCAGCTCGGCCTGGCCTGGGTGGCCTGAAGCCGGCGCCCCGGCCTTCCCCCGCGATGGAGCATCTCGTCTTCCTCACCGGCCGCCTGGCCGAGCCGGCGCTGCGCCGCGTGCTGGGCAGCTTCCAGCCGCCGTCCTTCACCTGGGAGGTGCGCGAGATCGGCCTGCAAGTCGCCGCGCTGATGACGGCCGACATGGTCCAGCGGCGCGTGCCGGCGCCGCTGATCACCCCCGCGGCCGAGGGCCAGCCCGAGCGCCGCGCCGACCGCCTCATCCTGCCGGGCCGCTGCCGCGGCGAGGTCGAGGCCCTGTCGGCCCACTACGGCATCCCGGTGCAGCGCGGGCCCGAGGAGCTGAAGGACCTGCCGGCCTTCTTCAAGCGCGCGGCCACGGCGATCGACCTGAGCCGCTACCGCACGCGGATCTTTGCCGAGATCACCGATGCCGCGCGGCTCAGCGTCGACGAGGTGCTGGCCAAGGCCCGCGCCTATGCCGCCGACGGCGCCGACGTCATCGACATCGGCGGCCTGCCGGCCACGCCCTTCCCGCACCTGGAAGACTGCGTGCGCGCGCTCAAGGCCGAGGGTCTGAAGGTCAGCGTCGATTCGCTCGACCCGCAGGAACTGCTGCGCGGCGGCCGGGCCGGTGCGGATCATCTGCTGAGCCTGCGGCTGGACACGCTGTGGATCGCCGACGAGGTCGACAGCATCCCGGTGCTGATCGGCCGCGAGCCGGGCGACGAAGCCTCGCTGCATGCCGCCATCGACGCCATGCTCGCGCGCGGCAAGCCCTTCCTGGCCGACCCCATCCTCGACCCCCTGCCCTTCGGCCTGCTCGAATCGCTGTGCCGCTACCAGCGGCTGCGGCAACGCTATCCGCAGATCGAGATCATGGTCGGCGTGGGCAATGTGACCGAGCTGACCGAGGTCGACACCGCCGGCCTCAATGCCCTGCTGCTCGGCATCTGCGCCGAGCTGGATGCGGCTGCGATCCTGACCACCCAGGTCAGCCCGCATGCCCGCCGCGCGGTGGCCGAGGCCGATGCGGCCCGCCGCATCATGCATGCCGCCATGCAGCAGCAGATGCTGCCTAAGGGCCTGAGCGACCGGCTGATGACGGTGCATGCCAAGCGGCCGTGGACGGACAGCGCCGAGGAGATCGCTGCCACCGCCGCCCAGGTGCGCGACCCCAACTTCCGCGTGCAGATCGCGCCCGAGGGCATCCACGTCTACAACCGCGAAGGCCTGCGCGTCGCGCAGGATGCCTTTGCGCTCTGGCCGCAGCTCGGCCTGGAAGACGACGCCAGCCACGCCTTCTACATGGGCGTGGAGCTGGCCCGGGCCGAGATCGCCTGGCAGCTCGGCAAGCGCTATGTGCAGGACCAGCCGCTGGACTGGGGCGTGGCCCATGCCCGCGCGGCCGGCGACGACGGGGCCTATTGCGCCCCCGGCAGCACCCTGACCCACAAGCGCCCGAAGCCGGCCGCCGCCGCGGCGGCCGACGATGCCCCGGCCTCCCGGCCGTCCCCCGCGCCGGCCCCGGCGGCCGATGCCGCCGGCGATCCGGCCGCCGCCCCATGAACGATTCCATCTTCGAAGCCGTCGTCAGCACCAGCTCGGCGGACGGCCAGGCCAATGTCGCGCCGCTGGGCGTGCGCTACCGCGGCGACGAGATCGTGCTGATGCCCTTCGCGCCCTCGACCACGCTGGACAACATCCTGGCCACCCGCGCGGCCGTGCTGAACCTGAGCACCGACGTGCGCGTGATCGCTGGCAGCGTCACCGGCCGCCGCGAGTGGCCGCTGGTCGAGGTGCCGGGCGTGCCCGGCGTGCGCAACCGCCGCCTGGCCGACACCCTGCGCCACCTGGCGCTGGAACTGGTCGAAGCCAGCGAGCAGGTGCAGGAGGCCACCCGCCGCCCGCTGCTGCGCCTGCGCGTGCTGCACGACGTGACGCATGCGCCCTGGCCCGGCTTCAAGCGCGCCCAGGCCGCCGTGCTGGAAGGCGCGGTGCTGATCAGCCGCCTGCACCTGCTGCCGCGGGCCAAGGTGGAGGCGGAGATGGCCTACCTCCAGATCGCCATCGACAAGACGGCCGACACGGCCGAGCGCGAGGCCTGGTCCTGGCTGGTCGAGGCCGTGCGCGCCCACCATGCCAAGGCCGCCGCGGCGGAGGGTGGGCGATGAATGCGCCGCTGCCGCGCGGCGTCTGCCCGCCGCTCGCCGTGCCGGAGGCGCCGCCCCGCTTCGAGGCGGAGGAGCGCCAGCCGCCCCGGCTGCTGGTGAGCGTGCGCGATGCCGCCGAGGCCTTGCAGGCCGCGGCCGCCGGCGCCGCCATCATCGACGCCAAGGAGCCCGCCCTCGGCGCCCTGGGCGCCGTGCCGGCGGAGGAACTGCAGCGCATCGTCCGCGCCCTGCGCGCGGCCGGCCACGGCCAGCCGGTCAGCGCCACCATCGGCGACGGCCCCTGGGACGAGGCCGCGCTCGAGGCCCGCGTGCGCGCCACCGCCGCCTGCGGCGTGCAGTGGGTCAAGGTCGGCGCCGGGCCGGGCGAAGCCCGCAGCGTCGTCGCCCTGGGCCGGCTCCAGGCCCGGCTGCGCGCCGAGCAGACCGCCGCCGAAGCCGCCGGCCCGGCGCGGCCCTTGCCCGACTGGCTCGGCCTGGTGCCGGTGCTGCTGGCCGATGAAGGCCTGGAGAGCTGCCGCCTGAATGCGGCCCGGGCCGGCGGCTTCCCGGCCGTGATGCTCGACACCGCCGACAAGCGCGGCGGCAGCCTGCTGGCCCGCCGGCCCCTGGCCGAGCTGCAAGCCTTCGTGCAGACGGTGCAGGCCCACGGCGCCTGGGCCGGCCTCGCCGGCTCCCTGCGGACCGAGGATCTGCCGGCCCTGCGCAGCCTCGCGCCCGACCTGCTGGGCTTCCGCGGTGCGGCCTGCGCCGCGGGCCGCAGCGGCACGCTCGACGGCACCCGGGTGGCCGCCCTGCGCGCGGCGCTGGGCTGATCGCACCCGGCCGCGCCGGGCCGGCGTCAGCGCACCGGCAGGACGCGCATGCCCAGCGATTCGCCGCCCTCGCGGGCCAGCACCCGCACCGTCACCTGGCGGGCTTGCAGGCCCGAAGGCAGGGCCACACTGCCCTGCAGCAGGGCCTTGCGGCCCAGCGGCGGCGGCGGGGGTGGGCTCAGCTCGACGCTGCGCGCCGTGCCGGAAGCCGATTCACCTTCGACGACCAGCTTCAGCGTCAGCGCGCGCGGCGCCGTGCCCGCCTGGCTCAGGGCCAGGGTGTAGCCCAGTTGACCGCCGCGCGCGGCAAAGCGGGCGGCCCGCACGGCCACCGTGCCATCGCGCGGATCGGGCGGCAGGGCCTCCATCAAGGCATCCAGAGTGGCGCGGGCCTCTTCCAGGGCGCGGCCCTCGGAGCCGGCACTGGCCTTGAGCCGGGCCAGCTCGGCGACGGCGCCGTCGCGCGCCTGGCGCAGTTCCTCCAGGGCCGTCGCCTGGGTGGCAAGCTGCGCCTGGGCGGCCTGGTGGCGGGCCAGCAGATCGCGGCCTTCAGCCACCGACAGGCGGGGCGGAAGCCACTTCGTCTGGGCCCACCACAGGCCGCCGGAGCCCAGGGCCGCACCGATGAAAAGGGACACCAGCCAGGCCGGCATGCGGCGTCGGCGGCGGGCATAAGGGTCGAAGACCACGGGTCGATTGCGTCCGAACATGCCTCAGCCTAACCCGTGACGCAGGACGAAGCCAGCGCGATGCCCCGGCACCCGGCCGGCCTGCGCATGCTTCGTGCTGGGAAAGGGGCATGCCGACCGAGCCGCCAGCCCCCTGCCCTGTGGTCCAGCCGCAACGCGGCGGCCATGCCTCACCCTGGCGCATCGTCATCGTCGGTGCCGGCTTTGGCGGCACCACGCTGGCGCGGGCGCTGCGGCGCTGGCGCGGCCCGGCCATCGAGCTGACCCTGGTCTCCGACGAGAGCTACACCACCTTCAACCCCATGCTGCCCGAGGCCGTCGGGGCCTCGGTCTTCCCCGAGCAGGTCGTCGTGCCGGTGCGCGAGATGCTGCGCCCCGCGCCCGGCCGGCGCTTCGTGATGGGCGAGGTGCGCGGCATCGACTGGCAGACGCGCGAGCTGCATTGCCACACCCTGGCCGGCCCGCTGGCCCTGCCCTGGGACCACCTGGTGCTGGCAGTCGGCAGCGCCGCGCGCCTGGACCTGATGCCCGGCATGGCCGAGCACGCCCTGCCGCTGAAGACCGTGGGCGATGCCATGCACATCCGCAACACCGTGCTGCGCCGCCTGGCCCGCATCGAGCTGGAGCGCGACCCGGCGCTGCGCCGCGAGCTCGGCCACTTCATCGTGATCGGCGGCGGCTTCTCGGGCGTGGAAGTGGCCGGCGAGCTGATCGACTGCCTGCACAGCATGCGCCGCTACTACCCCGAGGTGGCGGCCGCGGAGATCCGGGTCAGCCTGCTGCACGGCGGGGAGCGCCTGCTGCCCGAGCTGCCGCCGGGTCTGGGCGAGGCGGCCGAGCGCTCGCTCGTCGAACGCGGCGTGGACGTGCTGCTCAAAGCCCGCGCGCAGCAGGTGCGCGAGGACGGCGTCGACCTGGACGACGGCCGCAGCCTGGCCGGCCGCACCGTGATCGCCACCGCCGGCGTGCGCGCCCAGGCCCTGACGCTGAGGCTCGGCCTGCCGCTGGTGCAGGGCCGCATCGTCACCGCGGCCGACCTGTCGGTGCCCGGCCACGACGGCGTGTGGGCCCTGGGCGACTGCGCCTATGTGCCCAACGGCCGCGGCGGCCAGATCGCCCTGCCCACGGCCCAGTTCGCCGTGCGCCAGGCCCGTCATCTGGCAGCCAACCTGGCCGCTGCCCTGGCCGACCGGCCGACCCTCGCCTTCAGCCATCGCTCGCTGGGCATGATGGCCTCCATCGGCCACCTCAAGGGCGTGGCCCAGGCCGGCCCCTTCCAACTCCACGGTCTGCCGGCCTGGCTGATGTGGCGGGCCTACTACCTGAGCCAGATCCCCTCCACCGGCCGCCGGCTGCGGGTCTTCTTCGAATGGGTCTGGGGCATGTTCACGCCGACCGACATCACCCACCTGCGCTTCCAGCGCAGCCCCGGGCGGCTCAAGCCGCCCGCGCCGCCCTGAGCCTGCGGGCCTGCTGCGCCGGACCCATGAAGAAAGCCCGCACGCGGCGGGCTTTCCGGCTCGGGGGCGGGGCAGCTCAGGCGCTGGCGAGCTTGCGCAGTACGGCGTCCAGCGGGGCGACGGTGCGGTCGATGTGCTTGAGCTTGTCCAGGCCGAAGAGGCCGAGGCGGAAGGTGCGGAAGTCCGGGCCTTCGTCCAGGGCCAGGGGCACGCCGGCGGCGATCTGCAGGCCTTCGGCCATGAAGCGCGAGCCGTTCTGCCAGGCCGGGTCGGCGGTGTAGCTGACGACCACGCCCGGGGCCTGGAAGCCGTCGGCGGCGACGCTGGGCAGCTTGAGCTCGGCCATCAGCGCGCGCACGCGGCGGCCCAGCTCCCACTGCGCGGCCGAGGCCTGGGCGTAGCCGAAGTCGCGGGTCTCGGCCATCACGTCGCGGGCGACGACCAGGGATTCGGTCGGCATGGTCGCGTGATAGGCATGCGCGCCCGATTCGAAGGTGGCCATGATCTGCAGCCACTTCTTGAGGTCGATGGCGAAGCTGCTGCTGGTGGTGGACTCGATCGCGCGGTGGGCACGCTCGCTGAACATCACGAAGCCGGCGCAGGGCGGGCCGCTCCAGCCCTTCTGCGGGGCCGAGACCAGCAGGTCGACGCCGGTGGCCTGCATGTCGACCCAGGCGCAGCCCGAGGCGATGCAGTCCAGCACGAAGAGGCCGCCGACGGCATGGGCGGCATCGGCCACGGCCTTGAGGTAGCTGTCCGGCAGGATCATGCCGGCCGAGGTCTCGACATGCGGCGCAAAGACGACGGCCGGCTTCTCGCGGGCGATGGTGGCCAGCACCTCGTCGAGGGCAGGCGGGGCATAGGGCGCCGTGGCATCCGGGCCGGTCTTGGCCGCGCGCAGCACGGTGGGCTGCGAGGGGATGTGACCCATCTCGAAGATCTGCGACCAGCGGTAGCTGAACCAGCCATTGCGGATCACCAGCACGCGCTGGCCGGTGGCGAACTGGCGGGCCACTGCCTCCATGCCGAAGCTGCCGCTGCCCGGCACGACGGCCACCGCATGGGCCTGGTAGGCGCCCTTGAGGATGCCGGAGATGTCGCGCATCACGCCGCCGAACTTCTTCGACATGTGATTGAGCGCGCGGTCGGTGTAGACCACCGAGTACTCGAGCAAGCCGTCGGGATCGACGTGGGGGAGCAAGGCAGGCATGGCAGGTACAGCAAAAAAGGCCCGAAGGCCTGGGACAAGGAGCTTATCAGCGCAGGCCGGCGCACGGGACCCAGGGGCTGCCCCGGGCCCGCAAAGGCCCGGGATGTGCCGGCGGCGGCGGACAAGCGGGGCTGGATCGGCCAAGAATCGGGGCCCGCGTCGAAATCCTTCCCCCGGCCATGCCCCAGCTCCCGCCCGCACCGCGCCCGACCACGGCCTGGTCCCCCGCCTCCCGATCCGGCCCGCGGCTGGCCCTGGGCAGCCTGCTGCTGGCCGCGCCGCTGGCCGGCGCGGCGCCGGAGCCTCCGCGCAGCACATGGTTCGAGGTGCGGGAGCAGCCGGGCGGCCTGCAAAGCCTGAGCGGCCCCCACCCGACCGAGCTGGCCTGCAAGAAGGCGATGAATCGCAACGAACCGGGACGGCGCTGTGTCGAGCGTCCGCCCGAGACGCTGCCGCGACCTGCCTCAGCGCCCGAGGCGGCGGGCCCAGTCGGCGGGATCGAAGCCCACCGTCAGCGCGCCGTCGGGCCACTGCACGAGCGGGCGCTTGATCAGGCTGGGCTGGGCCTGTAGCAGCCGGTCCAGGCCCTCGGGCGTCGCCGCGGCGGCCTGCTGATCGGGGTCGAGCTTGCGCCAGCTCGTGCCCTGGCGGTTCAGCAGGCGGTCACCCAGCGCGGCACGCCAGGCCGGCAGCACGCCGGGCGGCAGGCCGAGCTTCTTGAAATCGTGGAAGGCATGGTCCACGCCCTGCTCGGCCAGCCAGGCGCGGGCGAGCTTGACGGTGTCGCAGTTCGGGATGCCGTGGAGGGTCAGCGGGGGCATGGGGCGGGGACGGGCTCAGGCCCGCGGGTGATGCGCGGCATGCAGGCTGCGCAGTCGCTCGCGGGCGACATGGGTGTAGATCTGGGTGGTCGACAGGTCGGCATGCCCCAGCAGCAACTGCACCGCGCGCAGGTCGGCGCCATGGTTGAGCAGGTGGGTGGCAAAGGCATGGCGCAGGGTGTGCGGCGAGATCGGCTGGGCGATGCCGGCCCGCAGGGCATGGGCCTTGACGCATTGCCAGAAGCGCTGGCGCGTCATGGCCTCGGCCTGGGCGGTGAGGAAGAGCGCCGCGCTGCTGCGGCCGGCCAGCAGCAGCGGCCGGGCGCTGTCGGCATAGGCGCGCAGCCAGCGGCGGGCCTCCTCGCCGAAGGGCACCAGGCGCTGGCGCGCGCCCTTGCCGTCGATGCGCAGCACGCCCTCGTTCCAGCCCACCCGCACGGCGGGCAGATCGACCAGCTCGGACACGCGCAGGCCGCTGGCATACATCAGCTCCAGCATCGCGCGGTCGCGCAGGCCCAGCGGGGTGGCCACGTCGGGCGCGGCCAGCAGGGCCTCGACCTGGGCCTCGCCCAGGGACTTGGGCAGCCGCGGCGCCTGGCGCGCCGGGCTCAGGCGCAGGGTCGGGTCGTCGGCGCGGCGGCGCTCGCGCAGCGCCCAGCGGAAGTAGCGGCGGAAGCTGCTGAGCCGGCGGTTGGCAGTGGCCGCCTGGGTCTCGGCATGGCGGGCCAGGATGTAGGCCAGCAGATCGGCCTCGCGGGCTTCGTCCAGGCTGCGGCTCCCGGCCTGGGCGGCCAGCCAGGTGGCGAACAGGGCCAGGTCGCGGCGGTAGGCCGCCAGGCTCAGGCGCGACAGGCCGTCTTCCAGCCAGAGCGCGCCGAGAAAGCTTTCGATGGCCTCGGCGCTGGCCGCTGGCACCGCCGCCGCCGCGGGGCGGCCACGGCGACGCACCGGCGCCGCCGTGGCCGGATCCGCGGTCGGCGCGGCGGCGGGCTTCACTCCAGGCGCAGCTTCTGCTTCTCGACCACGCTCTTGTAGACCTCGAACTCGGCGCGGGTCTGCTCGGTGAAGGCGGCCGGGCTGTTGGCCACGACGATCGAGCCGGTGGCCTCGATGCGCTGCTTGACCGAGGGATCGGCCAGGGTCTTGGAGACCGCCGCATGGATCTTGTCGATCACCTCCTGCGGCAGGCCCTTGGGGCCGTGGATGCCGTAGAAGGCCATGCGGTTGACGGCCGGCAGGCCGACGTCGGCGAAGGTCGGGATCTCCGGCAGCACCGACACCCGCTCGGCCGAGGCCACGACGATGGCCTTCAGCCGCCCCTGCTTGATGAAGGGCAGGGCCGAGGGCAGGTTGTCGAAGATGATGGGCACCTGGCCGCCGACCGTGTCATTGAGTGCCGGGCCCGCGCCGCGATAGGGGATGTGGGTGACGAAGGTGCCGGTCAGGCTCTTGAACAGCTCGAACTGCAAGTGGCCGATGCCGCCGGTGCCCGAGCTGGCGAAGCTGAACTTGCCGGGGCTCTTCTTCAGCAGGGCCAGGAAGCTGGCGTAGTCGCTGGCGGGGAAGCTGGGATGCACGGCGATCACATTGGGCGTGGCCGCCATGTTGATGATCGAGGTGAAGTCGCTCAGCGGGTTGTAGGGCGTCTTGGGGTTGATCGCCGGGTTGGAGGCCACGGTCGAGACGGTGGCCACGCCCAGGGTGTAGCCGTCCGGCGCCGACTTGACGATCTGGTCGGCACCGACGATGCCGCCGCCGCCGCCCTTGTTCTCGACCAGCAGGGTCTGGCCCAGGTGCGGGCCGATCTTCTCGGCCAGCACGCGGGCAATGATGTCGGTGGTGCCGCCCGGCGCGAAGGGCACGATCAGCCGCACCGGCTTGTTCGGGTAGGCGCCCTGCGCGCGCAGCGCGGGGGCGGCGGCCAGGCCCAGGCCCAGGGCCAGCAGCTCGCGGCGGTCGATGGTCTTGCGGTTCATGCCTTGTCTCCTGTGTCGTGGATCGGGCCGGGCGATGCGGACGCTGCCGGGTCGCCCCACTCTGCCCACAGCCGGCACTGGTTCTGATCGTGGAGATTACCTACAAGGCCCCGGAATAAGCTGCGGCGATGACCACGGCCCTGCTCCTGCTGCCCGACCTGTTGCTGATCGTCTGCGGTTTCCTGGTCTGCCGCTACACGGCGCTGGACCGCAGCGTCTGGTCGGCGGCCGAGAAGCTGGTCTACCACCTGCTGTTCCCGGCCTTGCTGTTCGGCGCCATCGTGCGCAACCCGCTGAGCCTGGGCGAGAGCGCGGCCCTGGGCGGCGGCGCGCTGGCCCTGACGGCGCTGGGCGTCGTGGCCAGCCTGGGCCTGGGCCGGCTGCCGGGGGTCGAGGCGCGCCTGCATGCCTCGGGCGCGCAGACGGCCTTCCGCTTCAACTCCTATGTTGCGCTGGCCCTGGCCGAGCGCCTGGCCGGCGGCGCCGGCGTGGCTGGCGTCGCGCTGCTGGTGGCGCTGTGCGTGCCGCTGTGCAATGTCGCGGCGGTCTGGCCGCTGGCCCGGCACGGCCAGCAGGCCTTCGGCCGCGAGCTGCTGCGCAATCCGCTGATCCTCTCGACCGTGGCCGGCCTGCTCTGCAACCTGGCCGGCCTGCAACTGCCCGAGGTGCTGGGCACGACGCTGCAACGCATCGGCTCGGCCGCGCTGCCCATCGGCCTGATGGCGGTCGGCGCCGGCCTGCAGCTCGGCGGTCTGAATGCCAGCCCGCGGCTGGCCGCCGGCTTCCTCGCCATCCGCCATGCGCTGCTGCCGCTGGCCGGCCTGGGCCTGGCCCTGCTGCTGCCGCTGTCGCCCACCCAGCGCACGGTGCTGGTGATGTTCTCGGCCCTGCCGACCGCGTCGAGCTGCTATGTGCTGGCCGTGCGCATGGGCGGCCACGGGCCCTTCGTCGCGGGCCTGGTGACGGTCTCGACCGCGCTCGGCATGGTCACGCTGCCGCTGTGGACGGCATTGGCCGGGCGGCTGACCAGCTGACCGGCTGAGCCGGCGGGCGCGCGGGTCGGGTCCTGGTCGGGTTCACGCCGGATCAGGCGCCTGGGCCAGAGCCCAGTCCAGATGTTCGGCCAGCAGCGGCGTCAGGCCGGGCCGCGCACGCTCGGCGGCCAGGGCCTGGCGGATGTCGGCATCGCCCGTGGCGCGCAGGGCATTGCCCAGGGCCACGACCAGGTTGCGGCGCCAGCGCGCGTGGCCGATGCGGCGGATCGCGCTGCCCTCGGTGCGGCGCAGGAAGGTGGGCTCATCCCAGGCCCAGAGCTGGAGCAGGGTGGGATCGCGGAAGTCCTCGCGCACGGCAAAGTCCGGCAGCGGGCTGCGCTGCGCGAACTTGTTCCAGGGGCAGACGCGCTGGCAGTCGTCGCAGCCGTAGATGCGGTTGCCCATGGCGGCGCGGAATTCGAGCGGAATGGGCCCGTCCTGCTCGATGCTGAGGTAGCTCAGGCAGCGCCGCGCGTCCAGGCGCTGCGGGCCGAGGATGGCCTGCGTCGGGCAGGCGTCCAGGCAGGCCGTGCAGCGGCCGCAGTGCTCGGCGGTGGGCGGCGTGGCGGGCAGCGGCAGGTCGGTACAGATTTCGCCGAGGAAGAACATCGAGCCGCCCTCGCGGCTGAGCAGCAGGGTGTGCTTGCCGCGCCAGCCCAGGCCGCTGCGCTGGGCCAGTTCCACTTCCAGCAGGGGAGCCGAGTCGGTGAAGACGCGATGGCCGAAGGGGCCGATCTGCGCGGCCAGGCGGTCGGCCAGCTTCTGCAGGCGCTGGCGCAGCACCTTGTGATAGTCGCGGCCCCGGGCATAGACGGAGACGGTGGCTGCGCGCGGATCGGCCAGGCGGGCGGCCTCGGCCTCGGCCCAGTCGCCTTCGGCGCCGCCCTGGGCGGGGACGGGCAGGTAGTCCATGCGGGCGCAGATCACGCTGCGGGTGCCGGGCACCAGCTCGGCCGGCCGGGCGCGCAGCGGGCCGTGGGCGGCCATGTAGTCCATGCTGCCGTGGTGGCCGGCGGCCAGCCAGGCGGCCAGACCGGCTTCGGCGCCATCGAGCGCCGGGTCGGCCACGGTGATCTGGGAAAATCCAAGTTCCGCGGCCCAGCGCCGCAGGTCCGCCAGCACGGCGGCGCCGTCCAGCGGCGCGGCCGGCGCGGGAGCCGATTCCGACGTCGCATGCATGCCCCGATTCTAGGAAGCCTGTCGCTGGCCTGGCCCGACGAAGCCGCCTGCGCCGCCTGCGCCCAGGCCCTGGCCGCCAGCCCGGCGCTGGACGATGCGCTGATCGAACTCGACGGCCCCCTGGGCGCCGGCAAGACCAGCTTCACCCGCCACCTGCTGCGCGCCCTGGGCGTGGCCGGCCGCATCAAGAGCCCGAGCTATGCCGTGGTCGAGCCGCATGCCTGGACCGGCGCCGATGGCCGCCCGCGCCAGGCCTGGCACTTCGACTTCTACCGTTTCGGCGACCCGCGCGAATGGGAGGATGCCGGCTTGCGCGAACTCTTCGCCGGCCCCGGACTCAAGCTGGTCGAATGGCCCGCCCTGGCCGGCCCCGATCGCCCGGCCTGCGACCTGCGCCTGGAACTGGCGCCGGTCGCCGACGAAGGCAGCCGCAGCGTGCTGGCCCAGGCCCGCAGCCCGCGCGGCATGCAACTGATCGACGCCCTGCGGCCGGCGCACTGAGGCCCGCCCTTCCCCCTGGCCCTTCGTCCCAAGCCCCGCCTCCACCCCACCCCGCCCGACCTGCCGGATGCCCACCCCACCCCGCCCCCCTACCCTGCCCGCCCGCCGCCGCCTGCTGCGCCAGGGCGCCAGCCTGGTGCTGGGCCTGGGGGTGGCCGAGCTGGCGGCCGGGGCGCAGTTGCTGGCGGTGCGGGTCTGGCCGGCCGAGGACTACACCCGCGTCACGCTGGAATCGGACACCCGGCTCAGCGTCAGCCACTTCCTGATCGCCGAGCCGGCCCGGCTGGTCATCGACCTGCAGGGCCTGGTGCTGAACCCCACGCTGCGCGAGCTGGCCGGCAAGGTACGCGGCGACGACCCCTACATCGCCGGCGTGCGCATCGGCCAGTTCAGTCCGCAGGTCGTGCGCCTGGTCTTCGACCTGCGGCAGCCGACGGCGCCGCAGGTCTTCGGCCTGGAGCCGGTCGCGGCCTACGGCCACCGCCTGGTCTTCGACCTCAAGCCCGTGGTCGAGCGCGACCCGCTGCTGGCCCTGCTGAGCGAACGCGGCCTGGCCGGCCCGCCGGCCGCCGCGCCGCCGGCTGCCGCCGCCAGCGAGGCCGCCCGCGAGGCGGCCGACAGCGTGCGCGATGCGCTCGGCGAGTTCATCGGCCGCATGCCGCAGGGCGGCGCGGCGCCGGCCGCCTCGGCGCCGCCGCGTCCGGCGCGCAAGCCGCCGGCCGCGCCCGAGGCCCCGGCCGAGCGGCACACCGAACGCCTGATCGTCATCGCCCTGGACCCGGGCCACGGCGGCGAAGACCCCGGCGCCATCGGCCCCAGCGGCCTGCGCGAGAAGGACGTGGTGCTCGCCATCGCCCGCCAGTTGCGCGAGCGCCTGGACGCCATGCCGCCGCTGCGCGCCTACCTGACCCGCGACAGCGACCATTTCGTGCCCCTGCACGAGCGCGTGCGCAAGGCACGGCGGGTGCAGGCCGACCTCTTCGTCTCCATCCATGCCGATGCCTTCTTCACGCCGCAGGCGCGCGGCGCCTCGGTCTTCGCGCTGTCGGAATCCGGCGCCAGCAGCACCGCCGCGCGCTGGATGGCGCGCAAGGAAAACGAGGCCGACCGCATCGGCGGCGTGAACCTGGAGACCAAGGATCCGCAGCTCACCCGCGCGCTGGTGGAGATGAGCACCAGCGCGCAGATCCGCGACAGCCTCAAGCTCGGCCACGAGGTGCTGCGCGACATCGGCAAGGTCGGCCGCCTGCACAAGCCACAGGTCGAGCAGGCCGGCTTCGCGGTGCTGAAGGCGCCGGACATCCCGAGCATCCTGGTCGAGACCGCCTTCATCTCCAACCCGCAGGAAGAAGCCCTGCTCGCCGACCCCGAGCACCAGCGCAAGCTGGTCGAGGCCCTGGCCACCGGCATCCAGCGCTACTTCGCCAAGCATCCGGTGCGGCCGCGCAGCCGCACGCTCTGATCAGTTCCAGTTCCAGGTCCAGATCAGGTCCACCGCGCTGTCGCTGCCGCCCTGCGCGCGCAGGGTGAAGCGCTGGGCCACGCGGTAGATGAGCTGCAAATTGCCCGCCGCCGTCGCCAGGCCGCGCTCATAGCCCAGGTAGACCCGCTCGCTGAGCTGCTTGCCGACGGTGACGACGGTGTCGCGCACGCTGCCGGTCTCGTCCTGGCGCACCGCGAATTCATCAAGCCGCAGGCTGCGCGCCAGATTGAATTCGCTGCCGCCCTCGCCCGAGAGCAAGGCCACCGCCGCGCGTTGCAGCAGCAGGGTCTCGCTGCCGGCCAGGCTGTCGTAGCGGCGGCCGGTCACCAGCAGGGCCAGCTTGTCGGTGTCGGGCAGTTCCGGGTCGGAGAAGAGCTTGACCCGCGGCGCCTGCGCGCTGCCGCCCACCCGCACGCCGACCGTGGCGTCGCTGATCGCGCGCACGGCCTCGATGTCCAGCCGCGGATTGGCCAGGTCGCCGGCGAAGGTGACGACGCCGCGCGCGATGCTGAGCTTCTGGCCATAGGCCTCGTAGCTGCCGCGCTCGGTGCGGATCTCGCCCTGCGCCAGCAGCTCGCCGCGCGGCGCGCTCAGCCGCAGTTCGCCGACCAGGCGGGTGTCGATGCCGCGGCCGCGCAGCAGCACGCGCGGCCCCAGGCCCAGGCGCAGGTCCAGATCGATCGCGCGCCCCGGGCCGCGCGCCGCGGCCACCGGCGGCGCGCCGCGGCGGATTACCCGCACGTCGTCGCCGAGCTTGGGCGCGCCGGCCTGGCGGATGTCGAAGAGCCCATCCTCGGCGGCGAGCTGGCCGCGCAGGCTCAGGCGTTGCGGGTCGATGCGCAACTCGGCCTCGCCGCTGACGATGAGGCGGCGGTCGACCCGGCCGAGCAACTGCGCGCGGCGCGTCTGCAAGCGCACGGTGGCCTCGGGCGCGGCGCCGAAGAGGGCCTCGCCGGTCGCGACGATCTCGCCCTCGCCCGCCGCAAAGCGCAGCCGGGACAGGCTGCCGCTGCGGCCGTCGAAGCTCAGGTCGACCGAGCCCTCGCGCAGGGCCACGCCCTCCAGGGCCTGGCGCAGCGACAGGTCGCGGCCCTCCAGCCGGCCGTTCAGCTCGGGGCCGCCGAGCGGGCCGCTGATCGCCAGGCCCGCTTCCAGCCGGCCGCCCAGGCGCCAGCCCGGCGGCAGCCAGGCCGCCCAGCCGCCCAGGCTGTCGACGGCCAGGCGCAGGGCGCCGTAGACGGTGTCCCGCGGGCCGGGCCAGGCGGCCGGGTCGCGCAGTTGCAGCCGCTGCTCGCCATCGATGCGGCCCAGGCCGGCACCGGCAATCTCCTGGGTGAAGCGCCATGCGCCGTCCTCGGCCTCGACGGCCAGGCGCAGGGCCTGGAGCTGCAAGCGCTCGGTCTGGCCGTATTCGCTGATCTGCAAGTCGCCGCCCTGGCGTTCGACCGCCGCCTTCAGGCGGATGCCGCCGCGCGTGTGGAGCAAGACGCGGGCGCCGACGCGCAGCGTGCCGCCCCAACCCACCTCGGGTTGCAGCCGCGCCAGCAGGGCCGGCACATCCAGCGCGTCGAGCGTGGCGTCCAGCGCGATCTGCGGCGGGCCGCCGTCGGGCGCCCCCTGGGCCTCGGCCTGCTGCCAGCGCAGCGCCTGGCCGGCCAGGCTCAGCAGGCCCGGGGCCAGCCGGGCCTGCCAGCCGCCGGGGCCATGGTCGATCTGCATTTGCAAGCCCTCGGCCGCCAGCCAGGGGCCGGCGATGCGCGGCGGCGGCGCCTCGGGCACGACCAGGGGTTGGAGCTTGAGCTGGGCGAGCCGGCCCAGCCAGCGGCCCCCGGCCTCGGCGGTGGCCGTCCAGCGGCCTTCAAGCTCGGCATCGAGCTGCAAGGGGCCGACCGGCGCGGCCGCGGCCGCGCTGGCGGCGACTGGGGTGGCGGCCTGCGTGGCGCCCTGCGTGGCGCCTTGCTTGGCGGCCGGGGTGGCAGCCGGCGTGGCGGCCGGGGAGGCAGCAGCCGGCCGCAGGCGGGCGGAGAGCTGGGCGCGGTGCTCGTCCAGCCGGCCCTGCAGCGCCAGCCGGGCGCTGTCGACCCGCAGGGCCGGCAGGCTCAGGCCGCTCAGGGTCAGCAGGCTGTCGATGCGGGCCTCGGCCGCGGCCTGGGGCGAACCGGGCAGGCCCTGCAGATCCCAGCGGGCCTGGAGCTGCGCCAGGCCCAGGCCGGCCAGCTTCAGGCCCTCGGCCTGCAAGCTGCCGCGGCTGCGGCCGGGCGCGGGCCAGGGGCCGGGCTGCGGGCGGTCGAAGTGCATCTGGCCGCTGAGCCGGCCGGCCGGAGCCTGGGCGGCCGGACCGGGAACCAGCGGCGCCAACGCGGCCAGGGCCGGCGCGTCCACCTCAAGCGTGAGGCCGGTGGCCTCCAGGTCGCCGGTCGCCCCGGGCAGCGGCCAGCGGCCTTGCAGCGCCAGATGGTTGCCGGCCAGGGCCAGGCGGGCGACCAGCTCGGCCAGGGGCTGGGCCTTCAGGTCCAGGGCCAGGCTCAGGGGCAGGCTGGCGAGCTGGCTGTCATCGAGCCGAGCTTGCACGCGGCCGCGCCAGGCCGCGGGATCGGCCGGCGCGGCGCCGGCTGCGGCGTCCAGCGCCCAGTCGGCCGCGCCGTTCAGGGCATGGCGGCCGCGGCGCCAGGCGGCCTCGGGCGGGCCGGGCAGCCAGAGCCGCGGGTCGAAGGCCGACAGGCTCAGCCGGCCGCTGCTGCGCGAGGCCTGGCCGGCCGCGCCGCCGGCCAGCGCGCCCTGCAGCACGGCCTCGGCCTGAAGCTGGCTGCCGCCGGCCTCGGCGCGCAGGGTGTGCAGCGCGATCTCGCCCGGCCGCGCGCCCAGACGGAGCTGCAAGCGGACCGGCGCCTCGCGCAGCGCGGCGGGCAGGCGCTCGCGGCCTGCGCCGACGACGCGGCCCTGCAGCCGGGCGTCCAGCAGGATCGGGCCCCAGGCGGGCGGGGCCGCGGGGGCGGCATGGGCCTTGGGGGCGGCGGCTGGAGCGACTGGAGCGACTGGAGCGACTGGAGCGACTGGAGCGACTGGAGCGACTGGAGCGACTGGAGCGGCTTGGGTGGCCGGGCCGGCGACGCGGGCAGCGGATGCGGCGGGCGCAAGGCCGGCAGCGCCGGCCACCGCGTCCAGCGCATGCTGCACGCTGAGCGGGCCGGCCAGTTGCAGCGGCGGGGCGCGGCGGTCGAGGGCGGCGAGTTGCAGCTCGTCCAGCGTCAGCCGCAGGTCGAGCTGGGGCAGGCCGGTCTCGGGCAGGGCGAAGCGGCCGGCCAGGCGCAGGCGGCCCGCGTCGGCGGCCGGGGCGCGGGCGGCAGCCTCGGCCGGGCGACCGGCGAAGCGCAGCTCGGCGGCTTCCACCGTCCATTGCCGGCCGGCGCCTTGCAGGCGGGCCTCGAGCTGCGCCAGCGGCAGGCGGCCAAGATCCCAGCGATCAGCCGCCGCATTGCGCAGCGCAAGCTGCACGCGCTGGGCGGCCGGGTCGCGCAGCTCGACTTGCAGGCTGCCGCTGAGGGCGGTCTGCGGCGCCTGCGCGCCGAACAGGGCGGCCAGCGGCGCCAGGTCCAGCCGGTCCAGCGTGGCGTCCAGGCCGTCGAGCGGGGGGGCCGCGAAGGGCGCGAGCCGCGCCTGGGCCTGCACGGTCTGATCGGCCAAGCGCAGCGCCAGCCGGGCCTGCGGCGCGGCCAGCGGGCCGTCGACTTGCAGGCTGGCCTGCAGGCCTTGCAGGGCGGCGGGCAGCAGGGCCGGGGGATCCTGCGGGACGGACGCCGCCGCTTGCACCGGCTGCGCCGCCAGCCGCAGCTCGGCCCGCAGCGGCAGGGGCGCGGCGGCGCCCAGCGCCAGGTGGCCGTCGACTTGCAAGCCGCGCCAGCGGGCCTGCATGTGCTCGATGCGGTGCTCGGGCCCCAGCCTCAGGCCCTCCAGGCGCAGGGCCTCCAGGGGCGCGGACAGGCCGGGCAGCTCGATGCGCTCCAGTTCCAGCCGCGCCAGCGCCAGGCGGATCGGCAGTTCCAGGCTTTGCAGCGGCGGGCGGCTGGGCGCGTCCGGCGCGGCCGGGGCCAGGGCCTGCAGGGCGAAGCGGCCGGCCCGCAGATGCTCGGCCTGCACCGCCAGCCAGGCCGGCCCCGGCCCGCCGGGGGCCAGGCGCAGGCCGGCGAGTTCGAGCCGGTCGATCTGCACGCGCCATCGACCGGCATCAAGCTGCAAGCGCGCCAGCCGGAAGGGCCCGGGGCCGAGCAGCGGGCCGCTGGGCTGCTCGATCGCCAGCCCGGGCAGGCCAGCCTGGGCCCAGCCCAGGATCTGCCGGGTGCCGGCCTCGCTGTGCAGCGCCCGCCACAGGCCCAGGGCCGCGGCCAGGCCGGCCGCCAGCAGCAGGGCCGCGAACAGCGGCAGGCCCAGGCCCCAGGGGCCGAGGCCGCGCCGCGCGCGGGCCGGCGGTGCCGCAGCAGCCGCAGCCGTCGATGCCGCGGCAGCCGCCGGCGGCACTTCGACCGGCGGCACTTCGACCGGCGGCAAGCCGTCCGGCGCGGGGGGCGGGCCGCCGGCCATCAGTAGCGCACCCCCACATTGACATGCAGGCGCAGCGAGCCGGTCGCCTCGCCATAGGCCAGGTCGATGCGCAGCGGGCCGATGGGGCTGCGCCAGCGCAGGCCCAGGCCGTAGCCGTAGGCCGGCTGCAGGTCGCGCCAGCCGGAGCCGGCATTGCCGGCGTCGAGGAAGGCCGCGGCATACCAGTCGCGCCAGCGGCCCTGCAAGCGGCGCAGCAGCTCGGCGCTGGCGGTGGCCATCAGGGGGCCGCCGACGGTGGCGCCGTCGCGGTCGACCCCCAGGGTCTGGTAGCCGTAGCCGCGCACGGAATCGTCGCCGCCGGCCCGGAACAGCAGGGCATCGGGCACGGCCAGGCCGTCTCGCTTGATGACCTGGCCGGCCTCGGCGCGGAACTGGGTGAACCAGTGGCCGCCGCGCTCGGCCAGCGGCTGGTACCAGAGGCCGCGGCCGTAGACGCGGCTGAAGGGGCCGCGGTCGCCGTCGGCATCGACGGCATAGCCGCCGCCGGCCTCCAGCGTGACGGCCCAGCCGCGGGTCGGGAAGATCAGGTTGTTGACCGCGCGGCGCGACCACACATAGTTGCCGCCGAGCGAGCGGGCATCGCTGCGCTGGCTGTCGGTGCGAACCACGCTGCGGTTCAGCTCCAGGTAGTAGAGCCGCTCGATCGGGTCGCTGTCCTGGCTGCGGCCGACGCGCAGGCGCTGCGATTCGGTGATCGCGCCGGCCGCATCCAGGTAGTCGGCCTGCATGCTGAGCAGGTTGCGGTAGTTCTTGGGCTGCGGGTCGCCGAGCAGCTCCAGCGAGACCAGGCGTTCGAGCAGGCCGAACTTCAGCCGCGTGGTGGCGACCAGGTTCTGGCCGAAGGGCCGGCGGTGGATGAAGTCGCCGCCGAAGCGCGGGCCGGTGTTGCTGCTGTAGCCCAGGCTCAGCGTGGCCGACTTCAGCGGCTGCTCGCGCAGGCGCAGCACCAGGGTGGCGGGGTCGGCCTGCTCGGGGTCGGCGTCCAGCTCGACGGCCACGCCCTGGTAGAGGCCGACGCGCTGCAGCGCCTCCTGGTAGTCGAGCAGCAGGCGCTCGGCATGCACGCTGCCGAGCGGGAAGGGCCGCACATTCAGCGCGGCGGCCTCGGGCGTGTGGACCAGGCCCTCGACCCGGATGCGGCCGATGCGGAAGACCGGCCCGCTGTCGACGCGGAAGCTCAGCGCGACGGTGCCGCGCTCGGCCTCGACCCGGGCCTCGCTGGCCGCGATGCGGGCGCTGGGGTAGCCGTTGGCGCGCAGGCTGCTCAGCAGCTCGGCCTTGGCCGCGGCCCAGGCCGCCTGGGTGAAGCCGGCCCCCTGCGGCAGCGACCAGCGCGCTTGCAGCCGCCGCCAGCGCGAGCGGGCCGGGGCGGCGGCCGGGCCGTCCTGTTCGCCGGCTTCGGCCAGCGCGCCTTCCAGGCTCAGGCTCAGGCGCTCGATGCGGGCCTGCGGGCCGGGATCGACCAGCAGGCGCAGGGTGGGCAGGCCGCCGGCAGCATCGTCCTCGCGCTCGGTGCGGATGCGCGACTGGAAGTAGCCCTCGGTCTCCAGCAGGGCCGCGGCCTGGGCCGGCGCGGCGGCCAGCAGGCGGCCGATCTCGGCGGCGCTGATGCCGCTGCGGTCTTCCACGGTCGGCGGGCCTTCGTCCGGCCCGGACAGGGCCGCGCCCAGGCGGCTGACGAAGCCGGCGGCGCCCAGGCCCTGGGGATGCTGGAAGCGGGCCAGGTCGAGGTGGCGGATCAGCAGGGCTTGCAGCGCGGCCGGGGCATGCAGTTCGAGGCGGTAGCGGGCCTCGGGGATGGCCTCCAGCACGGCCGGGTCGGCGATGCGGGCGGGCTCGGATGGGCTGGGCGCGGCGGCAGGGGCTGGCGTGGCGGCGGCCGGCGGTGCCGGCGTGGCATCGCCCGGCGGCTCCGGCGTGGCCGCGCCCGCCTGCATTGCCAGGCCCAGCAGGCCGGCGGCCAGCAGCAGGTGCAGCGGCATGCGGCGCGCAGCCCTCATCGGGACAGGCTGGCCATCGCGCCTTCGAGGCCGGCAAGGCTGAGCGAGAACATGCGCTGCGGCCGCATCAGGCGCTCGATCAGGCCGATGCTCGGCCGCCAGCCCCATTCGGCCGGTGCGACCGGGTTCAGCCAGACATGCTGCGGGAAGTGCTGAAAGAGCCGCTGCAGCCAGGCTGCGCCGGTTTCGGGGTTCATGTGCTCGACGCTGCCGCCGGGATGGGTGATCTCGAACGGGCTCATGGTCGCATCCCCGACCAGGATCAGTCGGTGGTCGCGCGGGGTGGCGCGGATCAGCTCGGCGGTGTCGAGGCGGTCGGCCCGGCGCCGGGCCGGGTCGCGCCAGACGCCTTCGTAGACGCAGTTGTGGAAGTAGACGCGCTGCAAGTGCTTGAACTCGCTGCGGGCGGCGCGGAACAGCTCGTCGACGCGGCGGATGTGCGGGTCCATCGAGCCGCCCACATCCATCATCAGCAGCACCTTGACATGGTTGTGGCGCTCGGGCCGCAGCTTCAGGTCCAGCCAGCCGGCATTGGCGGCGGTGGCGGCGATGGTGCCGGGCAGGTCCAGTTCCTCGGCCGCGCCTTCGCGGGCGAAGCGGCGCAGGCGGCGCAGCGCGAGCTGCAGGGCGCGGCCCTGCAGCGGGGCATCGACATCGTGGGCGCGGAAGTCGCGCGCCTGCCAGACCTTGATCGCCCGGCCCTGGCCCGGTTCGGCGCCCGATCCGCCCAGGCGCAGGCCGCGCGGGTTGCTGCCGCCGTGGCCATAGGGCGAGCTGCCGCCCGTGCCGATCCAGCGGCTGCCGCCCTCATGGCGGCCCCGCTGGGTGGCGAGGCGTTCTTCCAGGCCGCGCAGCAGGGCCTCGCGGTCGAGCGGCTGCAGGGCGGCCCGCTCGGCTGCGCTGAGCTGGCGGCGCATGCGCTGGATCAGCCAGTCCTCGGGCACCTTGGGCCCGTCGGCCTCGGCCGGCGGCAGGCCGTCGACGAAGCGGCCGAAGGCGCGGTCGTAGCGGTCGAACAGGGTTTCGTCCTTGACCAGGGCCAGGCGGCCCAGGGCATGCAGCCGGGCCAGGCTGCCGGGCGGCTCGGCTTCGGCCCCGCCGGCGGGGGCATCGAGCAGGCCGGCGTCGAGCAAGCCCAGCAGGGCCAGCCATTCGCCGGGGCCGATGCGCAGGCCCTCGGCACGCAGGGCCAGGAGGAAGTCGATCAGCACGGCGGGCTGCGGGCCGCGGCTCAGCGGTGCCGGCGCTGCATCTCGACGAGCTTCTCGAACAAGGCCAGGTCCTGCTCGGTCTTGAGCAGCGCGCCGACCTGCGGCGGCAGCGCGGCCAGCTCCTCGTCCTCGCCCAGGGCCTCGGGCGGCAGGCCGTCGGCCAGCAGCAGGGCGATCCAGTCGATCAGCTCGCTGGTGCTGGGCTTCTTCTTCAGGCCCGGCAGGGCGCGGATCTGGCTGAAGCGGCGCAGCGCCCTCTCCAGCAGGCGCGGCTGCAGGCCGGGGAAGTGCATCTCGGCGATCGCGCGCAGCGTGGCCGCGTCGGGAAAGCGGATGTAGTGGAAGAAGCAGCGGCGCAGGAAGGCGTCCGGCAGCTCCTTCTCGTTGTTCGAGGTGATGACGACCAGCGGCCGGTGCCGGGCCGTCACCGTCTCGCGCAGCTCGGGCACCTGGAAGGCCATGCGGTCCAGCTCGTGCAGCAGGTCGTTCGGGAATTCCAGGTCGGCCTTGTCGATCTCGTCGATCAGCACCACCACCTGCTGCTCGGCCGTGAAGGCTTGCCACAGCACGCCGGGCAGGATGTAGTGGCGGATGTCGCGCACGCGGGCCTGGGCCTCGGGATCCGGAAGCTGCGCATCGCGCAGGCGGGCCACGGCGTCGTATTCATACAGGCCCTGCTGGGCCTTGGTCGTGCTCTTGATGTGCCAGGTCAGCAGCGGCATGCCGAGGGCGGCGGCGACTTCCTCGGCCAGCAGGGTCTTGCCGGTGCCGGGCTCGCCCTTGATGAGCAGGGGCCGGCGCAGCGTGGCGGCGGCATGGACGGCCAGTTGCAGCTCGTCGGTGGCGACGTAGCGGGCGGAGCCCTGGAACTTCATGGTCATCGGGTCCGGCGCGGGGCGCCAAAAGGATGGAGCGAAGGGGGGCTGCACAGGATCACGTCGCGCATTGGAATCAGTATAGGTCCCCCCCTATAATCCGCGCCGCTTCGCGTTCCCCTGGGCGACGCGCCCCCCAGTGACATCAACAACGAGTCCGTGCCGACCATGAAAGCTGTCGTCTCCGCCACCCTTGCCGTGCTTGCCCTGAGCGCCACGTCCGTGTTCGCGGCCGACATCGTCGGCGATGCCGCCGCCGGCAAGTCCAAGAATGCCATGTGCATCGGCTGCCACAGCATCCATGGCTACCAGGCGAGCTTCCCCGAAGTGCACAAGGTGCCGATGATCGCGGGCCAGACCGCGGGCTACCTGAATGCGGCCCTGCTGGCCTACAAGAAGGGTGACCGCAAGCATCCGACGATGCGCGGCATTGCCGAGACCCTGAGCGACCAGGACATCGCCGACCTCTCGGCCTACTACGCCAGCGAAGCCGGCACCCCCGCCGCCGTGCCCGAAGCGCCGGCCGCGCCCGATGCCAAGACCGCCGAACTGCTGACCAAGGGCGGCTGCGTGGCCTGCCACGGTGCCAACTTCAACAAGCCGATCGACGGCAGCTACCCCAAGATCGCCGGCCAGCATGCCGACTTCCTCTACGTGGCGCTGAAGGCCTACAAGACCGAGAAGAACCCGCAGGTCGGCCGCAACAACGCGATCATGTCGGCCACGGCCAAGAACTTCAGCAATGCCGAGCTGAAGGCCATGGCCAAGTACATCGCCTCGCTGCCCGGCGACCTGAAGACCGTGCCGCAATCGCGCTTCCGCTGATCGACGAGCACCCCGCCGCGCGATGAACCGCCGCGATGCAGCCGCCCCCAGGGGCGGTTTTTCTTTTGGGGCCAGGCGCTTGCGCGCAGGCTGGGTCCGGCTGGCCGCCGCGCTGCTGCTGGGTGCCGCCCTGCCCCTCCTGCATGCGGCACCGCCCGCCCCGGCCGGCGGGGTGACACTGCGCTGGGCCGCCCAGGGCGACTTGCAGAGCCTGGACCCGCATGCGCAGAACGAGTCGCTGTCCAACCAGATCAATGCCCAGGTCTATGAAAGCCTGATCCAGCGCGACAAGCAACTGGCGCTGGTGCCGGCCCTGGCCACCGCCTGGACGGCCGAAGGGCCGCGGCGCTGGCGCCTGACGCTGCGGCCGGGGGTGCGCTTCCACGACGGTCGGCCCTTCAGCGCCGAGGACGTGAAGTTCTCGGTCGAGCGTGCGGCGGCGGGCAGCTCGGACCTGCGCGTCTACGCCCTGGCCCTGGGCACGGTGAAGGTGATCGACCCGCTGACCGTGGCCTTCGAGCTGCCGCGGGTCAACCCGGTCTTCCTGCAGCACCTGAGCGTGCTGCCGATCATGAGCCGCGGCTGGGCCGAAGCCCACCGCGCGACCCGGCCGCTGGACCTCAAGGCCCGCGAGGAAGGCCATGCCGCCCGCCACGCCAACGGCACCGGGCCCTACATGCTGGTGCGGCGCGAGGCCGATGCGCAGACCGTCTTCCGCCGCAACCCGGCCTGGTGGGGCAAGCTCGAAGGCAATGTCGAGCAGGTGATCTTCCGGCCGATCGCCAACGACGCGACGCGCACCGCGGCGCTCGCCTCCGGCGAGGTCGACTTCCTGCTGGACCTGGCGCCCCAGGACGCCGAGCGCCTGCGCCGCGACCCGGCGATCCGGCTGATGGAGGGGCCGGAGAACCGCATCCTCTTCATCGGCCTGGACCAGGCCCGCGGCCAGCTGCTGCATGGCAGCCTGAAGGATCGCAACCCCTTCCAGGACCGGCGTGTGCGCCAGGCGCTCTACCAGGCCATCGACATCGAGCTGATCCGCACGAAGCTGATGCGAAACCTGGCCTGGCCGACCGGGGCGCTGATGCCCGCCCCGGCCGGCCACGGCCAGGACGCGACGCTGGAGCAGCGTCTGCCCTTCGACCTGGCCGCCGCGCAGCGCCTGATGGCCGAGGCGGGCTACGCCGAGGGCTTCGGCTTCACCCTGGACTGCCCGAACAACCGCTACCTCAACGACGAGCAGATCTGCCTGGCCCTGGCCTCGATGTGGGCGCGGCTGAAGGTGAAGGTGCAGGTCAACGCCATGCCGCGCACGCTCTTCTTCCCCAAGCTGCAGCGCGGCGACACCAGCGCCTACCTGCTGGGCTGGGGCGGGGCCATCACCGATGCGCAGATCACCCTGACCCCGCTGTACCACAGCCCCGGCGCGGACAGCGCGGGGGCCTGGAACTTCGGCGGCGTGCGCAATGCCGAGCTGGACCGCCACGTCGACGCCGCCGCGCAGGAGGCCGACCCGGCCCGGCGGATGGCCAGCATCCGTGCCGCCGTGCGCGAGTTCCAGGCCCAGGTGCATGCCCTGCCCCTGCACCGCCAGGCCATCGTCTGGGCCATGCGCCGCAAGGTGCAGGTGGTGCAGCGGCCGGACAACTGGCTGGAGTGGCAGTGGGTGCGGGTGGAGGGCGGCAGGCCCTGACGGGGCGGCGGGGCGCTGCCCGCCGCGGGTCGGTCGCCGCGGAGACGGCCGCTCAGGGCGGCTCGGGGATCCACCCCTGCACCTTCTCGGCCTGGGCCTGGCTCAGGGAGGCGAACGCCGCCACCACGCGGACCATGGCGGGGCAGGCCTGGCCCTTGGTGGTCTTGGGCTGGTATTTGCGCAAGGCGCCCGCCAGGGACTCCAGGATGTTCTCGGCCTGCGTCTTGGCGAGCGTGCGGTCCTCTTTCGCCTGCTGGATCGCGACGGGGTCCGTCACCTTGGGGTCGAGCTGCTTTGCAGCGCGGGCTTCGAGGCCGTCGCCCTCCTTCGCCCATTTGCGCAGGCAGGCCACGATCAGCCCCGTACCCCCGGGGGCCAGGGCCTCTTCCTTCACAGCCTGGGTCTGCAGCGTCATCCAGCTGGTGTGCGACAGGCTCGCACCGTCGACGTCCAGCCCCCCGGACCGACCGGTGACCACGGTGTCGTCCGGCATTCTCGCTTCCAGGTACTTAACGACTTCGTCGACCCCCGCGTTCGGATCCTTCAGGGTTTCCGGGGTCAGGCCGCAGGCGCTGACAAAGTCCACGACCAGCCGGTCCTTCTTGATCACCGCCCCCCAGGCCACCGCGTACTTGGCCAGGGTCGGATTGCTCTTGATGGCCACCAGGCCCAGGCGGCGGTTTTCCGGACGGGCCAGGTAGCTGCGGTAGGTGCGCCAGGCGATCTCAAGCTTGACCCGCTTGTCGATCTCGTAGATCACCGCCTCCAGCGACTGGGCGATCGAGCCCGCCGTCGTCACGGCCAGGCCGGCGGGTGCGGTGATGCCACCGCACTGCAGGATGGCGCCGATCATCTTCACCGCCTCGAAGGCCGCATTGGCCATGTAGTGCAGCATCTGGCTCCGGCTGTTGGCGATGAAATTCTTCACCGGCTGCGAATACGCGCTGGCGGCGTTGAACAGGCCGTTGCGCTTTTCGATGAAGACGACCAGATCGCGTGTGCGCATGCCCGCCTGCAGGATGTTCTTCGCCATCTTGACTGCACTGCCCACGGCCGCCAGCGGTGCGATGAAGTTGGCCGCAGTGTCGATGCCCAGACCCACCAGCTTGGTCGACCACTCAAGCAGTTCCTTGTCGCGCTCCAGTTGCTCGATGCGCCGCTGCAGCATGCCGGCATAGATCTCCGGGTTGTCGCCGGAGTTTTCGGCTTCGCAGACCTGGCAGACCCAGCGCCCGCCATCGCCCGAAGAGTCCTTGCCGTCGGTCTTGAAAAGCCAGTCGGCCTGATGGTCTGCATGGGATTTCGCATGAAGGCGTTCGTCCTCGGCAAGCGGACCCGGTTCGCTGAACTCCTCGGCCATCATGTCGCTGGCCGCGTTCTTGACCTTGTCCTGGACCGCGGCGTCGGTGAAGAGCTGGATTACCTCCGGGGTGAGCGCCGCCTGGGCGGCGACCTTGCCCGCCGCGCCGAACAAGTCGCCGAGGGCCTTGGCGTCCGGGGACTTCAGGGCCTTCGACACCGGCTCGCCGGCCAGTGCCTGCGCCAGCTTCACGCCGAATGTCTCGGCGGCGGCGGCCAGGGTCTCGGCCGAGTCCTTGACGCCCGGGTCAAGGCGGCCGAGCGCCTGACCGAGGCTGTGGACCAGCGACGCAGGGATGCCATCCAAACTGCCCGACTGGATGAGATTGGCGATCCCGGCCCGGTCGATCTTCGCGCCGAAGGCGCTGGACACCTCCAGGCCAATGCCGGCCTTGGCATCGAATTGCTGCGCCAGTTCGGCGGCGGCCGCGCCGAAGAGGGCAAGCGCCAGCTCGGCGGCCGGCAACCGCGGCGCCTCCCCTTCGCTGCCCTCGCCGTCGCCCGAGAAAAACTTGTTGTGGGCCTCCTGCCCGAAGGGCAGGCCAAAGTCCGTGCAGAACGAGAAGGCCTGCGTCGTGAACTTCAGCGCCTGATTCCCTTCGTTGAGGTGGCTGCCGCTGAGCGCGTCCTTGATGTCCTTGACGTTGGAGCTGCGGGACCAGCTCGACTTCAGCGACTTGGCCCCTTCTTTGGCCACCTTATCGCCGCCGACCTTGGAATCCATGGCGCCGCCCACCGTCGTCAGCATGAAGCTCATGCTGGAGGTCATGAGCCCGAGGTTCTCGCTGAATAAATTGCCAGCCTTGCTCTTTTTGTCGCGCTTGAGTCGTTTGCCATAGGCCTCGAACGTGCCCTCAAGCAGCTCGCGGGTGCGGCTGTACTTGTCGGGCACCATCGTCTCGCTGATGAGACCCTCGCGAACCATCGGGTCGAACACCTGGGCGGCGATCTCCTCGGGCGTGAAAAGCGGCTTGCCTTCGTCGTCAAGGGCCAGCTCCAGGCTGGCCACCTGCTGATTCACCAGATTGGAAACGTCGAAGTGGGCCTGCTCGTCCTGGGAGACCGCGTACTCCTCGCCGGGCTTCTGGCTGTGGCGAAGCCGGTAGCCGTCGCGCTGATCGTCGTGGTCGAACTCCTTGGTCTGGTCGCGATTCTCCAGGTCGGTGAGCTTCATGGTGCGGCCACTGCCCTCCTGGACCATCAAGAGCGAGGCGCCCTTCTCGAGCACCGACCGGTTCTGCTCGCGCTGCTCGACCAGCTTGTTCAGCAGGGCCTTCTTCTGACCTTCCTTCTTTTCGTGAACCAACTGCTGGCCATTGAGCGTGACCAGCTTGTCCAGGAAATCGATCTGGGCTTGTTCCATGGTGCTCATGTCCTCAGGGCGTGTCGTTCAACTGGTGAGCACGGCCGCGCGCACGCCGGCCAGCGCAGTCAGCAAGGGCTGTGACTTCACCGGCACGAAGGGATTGCCGGCGAGCACTGGCAGGAGCGGATGGGACTGCAGTTCGCGCTCGAACTGGGCCAGACGGAGCATGGCCTGCTCCTTCTGCTTGCGCCGAACGGCCAGGTCCTTCGGCGCCGTGGGGGGCGCTTCGCCAAGTACGCCCACCGCGGCGTCAAAGGCATTGGGATCTACCAGTCCGACCAGCTTCCTGACGCTGGGCAAGGCGGTCTGCTGCCAGGAGATCTTTTTGGTCGACGAATCGGCCTGAATGGCCTTCTCCATGTCGGCGCCGAGTTGCAGCACGGCGCTCACGAAGCCGCCCACGGCAATCTTCCAGCGACTCTGGCACTCGGTGAGGGCCTTGCGCGAGGCTGCCGTGGCAGACAAGGGGTTCTCGAGGAAGGCCTCGGCCGCCTCGGTGGCCAGATCTAGGCTGCTGCGGGCGCTGTCGTAGAGCTTGCCCTTTTCGGTGGGCGTAGTCGCCTTGGACGCCTGCTTGGCCGTCTGGTCGGCGGTCTTGGCCAATTGGTCGATGCGCTGGTAGAGCGACACATTGCGCTGATCGGCCGGCAGTTCATCGCGCAGCAGCTTGGCCCGGCGGCGCACGCTCTTTTCGAAGACCTCCCGCGCCGCGGCGTAGCGTTGGGGCGCGAACTCGATGTCGGATTCGTTGCGCAGCGTTTCCTGTGCGGCCTGCATATTGAACTGCTCGCGCACCTCGGGCTTGCTGTCGTCGAGCGCCAGCTTGAGCGTCAGCTGAAGCTCATGCAGGGTCAGCGTGGCGGCATTCACCGTGCACTTGCCGGCCATCGCCCCGTCCAGTCTGCCCCGCAGCTTCTTCACCAGCGACTCGACGCCGGGCTTCTTGGCCAGCTCGTCGAGTTGCCTTTCGAGCTGGGTGCCCAGCGTGCTCCACAGATTGTCGTGCTCCAGCTTCGCCGCGGCAGCCTCTTGAAGCACCTCGTCAAGACGCTTGCGGAATGCCCCCAGAGCCTGCTTGGCCTCGTCGGGCCCCTGCCCCTTGAGGGACTCGGCCAGGCTGGTCCTGAACTCGCCCAGGAGACGCGCCACGGCATCGGCCCGGTACTGCTCGGCCGTCGGCGGCAGACCGGTCGTCAGGTCCTTCTCAAGCGTGTCCTTCAGGGCCTGGACTTCCTCGAAGCCGGTCTTGACGGCCGACTTGCCCGCCGTGAGCTTCAGCAAGTCCGTGACCTTCTGGATCAGTTCCTGCAGGGCCTTCAGCCCGGTCTCCAGCACCTCCATCTTGTCCGTGTCGACCATGATGATTGCAGCGTCCAGCTCAATGCGCAGGGTCTCGCCGTAGGCTTGCCAAGACGCCTTGGTCTGGCCGTTATTGGCGCTCCCCGGCTCGAGTTCGCCCTCGAGCTGCTTGAGCAGCTGCTCGGCCTCCTTTACCAGCGCTGGCTTGACCCTGCGCTTGTCCTTGAGCTCCTCGTCGGCCATCTGGCGCAGGGTGTCGATTTCCTTGGTCAAAGAATCGTCGATTTCCTGCGTGATCTTGAGGACCAGGGCGTCGCGTTCGTCCTTCGTTTTCTTCTGGTAATCCTGGGCCGAGCTGCCCAGAACCTGCTCGAGCAGCTTGCCTACCCGATCGCGCAGATCGGCGGTCTGGGCGAGCAGGGAGCTGGTCGTCGCCACCGATTCATCGATGGCTTTCAGACGGTTTATCAGCCTGTCACGGGCCTGAACCAATTTGCGCTGATCCTGCTCGAGGGCCTTGTCCAACTCGCGTCGCTCTAGGACATCCTTGGCGGGCTGGTACTTTTCCAGCTCAAGCTCCTTGAGCAGCGCATCGGCTGAGGCGACAAACTCGCCCTTGAACTGCTGGTCGATGGCCGCGAGGCTGTTCTTCAGACGCAAGGCGTGGTCTTGCTCGCTCTCCTTGTCCAGCCTCGATGCAGCCCGGGGCTCGTCGCGGTCGAGCCGCTCCTGCCACGAAATTAGATGGTTGGTGAAGTCCTTGAGCAGCGCGGGCACGGGGCTGCTGAGCGCGTCCGGGTTCACCCCCACGCCCCTGAGGAAGGCCTTGCGCTTCTCGATCTTCGAACTCCACTGCAAGCGCTGGGTAAGGTAGGGCAGCAGGTCCAGCAGGTGGCGCGCAACAGGGTCCTTGACCGACGTGACGTCGTAGTCCTTGAGTGGCTTCTTGTCCGCGGCGTCCTGGATGTAGGTCTTGCACCAAAGCGCAAAGGCTTTGAGGTCCGGCAGAACCGGCTCGACGCATGCCAGGGCTTGACCGAAGCGTCGCTGAGCGGCCAAGGGCCTGGCCTGACCGTCGACCCGATTGAGCAGCAACTTGGCCTGCCGCATCGCCGTCGGGGCGGACTCTTCGATCTGGGATTCGGTGAACGCCCTGAGCCCGCCGACAAGCTCGGCGAGCTTGTCGACCGTTTCCAGCTTGGTCCACCGGTCCTGGTCTCCCAAATGCGCCTCGCGCTGGGTGTCGACCTCGGAATCCAGTCGCTCGAGGAGCAACTCAGCCGCCTCGAATTGCTGCGTGCCGAGGGTGGACCGCGCCTCGTCCAGCTGCTGCAGAAGCGGGGCGACGATCTCGATGGGCGCCATCATCCCCAGGGTGTCGAGCCTGACCTGGATCGACTCCAGCGACTCACCCAGCTTATCGCGCTGGGTGGCGTAGGTGCGGAGTGCATCCTTGGCCCCGTCCCGGACGGACTCGACGGCCTTCCGGGCATCCAGCGGCTGGGACTTGGCCATGCGTCGCGCCTCATTCAGCCTTTGCCGCCAGCCCTGAACCTTCAAGGCGTGGCCCAGACCGAAAACGCTCTCGAAATTCGAGATGGCCGTTTCGGCCGCCTGCATGCTGTCGCGGTAGCCGGGGTCGTCAATGGTCCGGTCGAACCGGGCGATTGCCTTCTTGCCCTCCTTCAGCAGCCCGGTCAGCCCGCCGAGGCAGCCGTAGGCCTTGGCGTAGTCAGGCTCCATGAAGCGTCCGGCATCGCGCAGCGCCTCCAGCGCCTGGATCTCGGTCTCCGCCCCCGGTCCCAGCCGCTTCAGCTCCTCGATCGCCGAGCTGATGCGATTGCGCTTGTCTTCGTAGACCGGCCGATGCTCCTCGGCAGCCCGCCGGAGCTCCTTGATCTGGGGATCCTTGGCCAGGGTCGGGTCGAACTCCGACAGGCCCAGCTTGATCAGATCAGCCAGCCGTTCCAGGTGCTGGCCGACCTGCACAAGCTGGGTGGCGGCAACCTTCTCCTTGAGCTGCTTGGCCGCGGTCTTGTCTTTGATTTCGTTGGCCTGCCGGCTCAACTCCTCGAAGCGCTTCGCGTAGTTGGCGTATTCCTTGACCACGCGAGACCCCGGCGCATCCCTGCGCGCCCCCGTGTCCACCCTCACGAGAAGACCTCTGACCTCGGCTGCGACGACGGGAATGTCGAGGGACTGCACCTTCTTGTGCTGTTTCAGCAGCGTGGCGACATCGCTGCACCAAGTCACCTGCTCGTCCAATGTGGGCATGCCTGTCCTCTTCCGTAGGTCGGTTGTTGGGGCGCGAGCGCTCAGTTCGGCTCGGGCATCGTTCGGCGCACTTCGGACAGGGCACTGAACAGGGTGTCCTGGAGGTCGATCTGGACGCCGAAGGGGTTGCTGTCAGCCGCCTTGATCAAGGGATCGCTGCTCAGCAGGTCGAGGTAGGTATCGATCGTGTCGGCGAGGGCCTGGGTCACGACGCCCTGTTCGCCCTGGATCGCCGTCATGGCGTCGTCGACCGCCTCGAGCAACAGCTCGTTGTGTTGGTCGAGCACCTCCGCGAGCGTGTCAATCAGCTCTTGCTGGGTGGGCAGAGCCTGGGGGATTGCCTGCTTGAGGGTCTGGATCCGGCCCTTGACCAAGGCCGCGGCCTTGCGATAGGCATGGACACTTTTTAGATACGCCACCGGCAAGCGCCGCGGGCCCGGCTGCGGGTCGGCGGTTTCCCCGGGCGGGGGGGCGGTGCGCGCGGCCAGGATCTTGTCGAGCTGGTCCAGCGCGGCAAGCGCCTTGCGCCAGTCGCCCCCGGCCGCGAGCTTGTTGGCGTGGTCCAGGATGGCCTGCAGCTTGGCGGCATCGGCATGGCCCGGAGGCGCCTTCTCGCCCAGGGCCCGCGCGGTCCCCTGCAAGCGCTCACGCCACGCGAGGGCCAGGGGGTCGGTGGGAGAGGACGGCTCCTCGTCCGAGCCGGTGAGCAGGGCCTCGGCGTCGTCGAGCAGCGCGTGCGCCTCATCAAAGAGCCCCTTGCGCGCCGTGACCCCAGCCTCGCTGACCTTCAGCTTCAGGTCGGTGGCTGCAGGCCCGCCCGCCCCAAGTGCCTCCTTGAGCTTGGGCATCAAGGCGGCGAGCCGGGCGTTGAACGCCGCGCCAGCTCCGACCTTGCCGTCCTTGCCGGCGGTCTCTGGCGGGGAGGTGGGCGAGGACGCCGCGGAGTCACCCTGCGCGGCTGCCTCGAGGAGCTTTTCCAGGGTTTCCAGGGCCTTCAAACCACTGGTCCAGGCGGCCGCCTCGCCCTTCTCGCGGGCAAATGCGATCACGGCGCGCAGCTTGCCGGTGTCGCCCTTCTGGTCACGGAGCGCGGCGGCAACCCGCGGCGAAAGCTGGTCCAGCCGCTCCAGGAAAAGCCGCCGGGTTTCGTCGACCGGCTCGCTGCCCGTCGGAGACACCGGGGCCTGCCCTTGACCCTCCGGAGCTTCGTCCTCGGCCTCCTCGTCAACGTCACCCGGCTCCAGGCCGCGCACCCTCACCTTCAGCCGCTGCTCCACCTGATTCAGCAGCGCCTGCTTGAGCTTCTTGGCAAGTCCGGTGGCCTGACTCTGGACCAGGAAGGTCACCGCGTTGTCTTCGAGAAGGCACTCCGCGGGGATGATCTTGGTGCCTGCGCTGATGCCCAGGTACTCCTTGAGCAGCTTGCTGCGTGCCGGGGGGATCGGGCGGCGGGCCAACATCACCGCGGCGTCCTTGCCGGCGGTGACAATCAATGCACTCATCGTCACACTGCCCTTGCGCACCTCGCGCAACAGCGGCAGCAGCTTGGTGGTTAACAGGGTCGGGGAGTCTTCGACATCCGCTCCGTCGGCGTCCTTGCTTTGCGCATCCAGCTGCTTCTGCTGCAGCTTTCTCTCCTTGCCGAGGGCGACCTCCATCTGGTTCAGATGGCTGCCCAAGGCCTTGTCGGCCCTGCCGGCCTTTCGCAGCGCACCGATCTGTTCCTCGATATCGTCCAAGGCATGCAGGGCGCCCGAAGGATCGTCCTTCGCGGCCTGATCCAAGGCCTTGAGCGCCTTGAGCAGCGCGGCATCCTTGTGGTCCCCGTTCTTGGCAAACGACTTCCAGGCAGCTTCGGTAAGCAACTTTTCGGGCATGGTCGGCTCCAGGGCAGCGCGCGGCGGGGTGATGCCTCATCGGTGCGCGGCAATTTACAGCAGGCCGTCGCCCGGCGGACCCAATCGAGAACCCGTAGTGCGGCCCTGGATTCGGATAGGGCCCGGCCCGCCCCGCCCCGCCCGATATGCAAAAGGGTCCCTCAATGGGGCAGGGATACTGTTTCGAATACCCTTCAGGCATGAGGGTGCACCGCAAAGCCCGCTAGAAAGCCGGTGACGAAAAGGCTCGGTACGCCCTCACGCAACCACTGACAAACAGGATGCCAGAGCCGGCCCGAAATACTCTCGGCCGCCCGCACGGCAGCCCCATTGAGAATGGCCCATGGAGGCCGATGCGAGGGATTCCGGTCGGGTTTGTCCTGCTGCAAGCACCCCGCTAACAGGCTGCTGAAGTACCCATCACGAAGCACGCCTGAGGCCCGTGTCTGAAGCACTTCGATCTTCATTCCGCCCCGATGAGCGCCGCCAGGCGGTCATTTCGCCCGTCCAGAGGCATTTCCAGGCTGCTTTCGCGCCCTCATCCAGCCACTGGACGGACTTCTCCCAAGGTCCGCATCCGCACCAAGTTGTAGACAGCCATCGTCATCACGAACAACTGGTCGACCTTACGCAGGCCACGCACCATCACCTGGCGGATCGGGCCCACGAACTTGGCCCAGCCGAAGCCCTGTTCGATCAGCTTACGCTTGCGCTGCGACAGCGCGTAGCCCTCGGTGGCGGCTACCTCATCGGGGACGGCGGATCGGCGGCCGGACTTGTTCTGCGCGATGTGCGGCGTGACCTTCATGCGCTGCAATGCCTCGATGAACTCGGCCGCGTCATACCCCTTGTCGGCGCCCAGCGTGACCTCGACGTCGGCGTCACCGACGGCTTGGCGAGCGTCATGAATCATCACCTTGGCGGCTTCGCGTTCGGCGTGACCATCGGCCTGCGTGACCCTGGCGTTGACCACCAGGCCGTGGCGGTTGTCGGTCAAGGTGTGACCCATGTAGCGCAGCTCGCTGGCGGTCTTGCCCTTGCGGTACAGCCGCACATCCGGATCGGTCTTCGATGAGTGCGTCTCGTTGCTGCGCGTGGTGCCCTTGAATCCGCCCGGGCCGCTACGGTCGTTCGGATCCTTGTCGGCGTCCTTGCCCGGGGCCGTGCTGACGAAACTCTTGTGGCCGGCCCATGCCTGGATCAGCGTGCCATCGACGCTGAAATGCTCGCCCGACAGCCAGTGCTTCTTGTGGGCGGTCCGGATGACTTCGTTGAAGAAGACGACGACGGCGTCGTGCGCGATCAGGCGTTGCCGGTTCTTGGTGAAGACCGTGGGCACCCAAACCGGGTCGTCCATGGCCAGGCCGATGAACCAGCGAAACAGCATGTTGTAGCGAGTCTGCTCCATGAGCTGACGCTCCGAGCGCACGCTGAACAGGATCTGCAACAGCATGGCGCGCATGAGCTTTTCGGGCGCGATGCTCGGGCGACCGCCCTTGATGTCGGCCTCGTACATGGCCGAGAACAAGCTGTCCATCTCGGCCAGCGCCTCGTTGGCCATGACGCGGATGCGTCGCAAGGGATGGTTGGCCGGCACGAAGTCGTCGAGCCGACGCATCGTGAACAGGCCTTCGGTGTAGGTGTCGGGTCCGCGCATGGGCTCGATCTTCCCTGGGCTTCAGAGCGTGCGCATCGGGACTGTCAGCCAGGGGGCGGGAGTACTTCAGCAGCCTGCTAGGAGTTCAGGACGCGACCGCATACCGTCCCGCGCCGTGCCCGGTCGGCTGACCATGCCCAGGACGCGCCGGATCCGCGGCCCGCCTGCGGCGTCATGCGATCAGCGTGGCGGGCCGCGTTCCACACGGGACGGGCAGTTCTCTCAGCGCGAATCGACCCGCCGACGGCTTGCCTCGGGGAGCAACCCCGACCGGCTCAGTCGCGCGTCGCCCGCGCGCGCACCGCGGCCAGGTAGCGCTCGCCATCCGGCGGCAGACCGCTGCGCTGGGAGGCCCAGATCATCTCGCCCAGGCACTCCATGGCCTCGTGGTGGGCGGCGTGCATCGAGCCGCGGCGGCGGGCCAGCAGCTCCAGGGCCTGGCGGATGCCGCGCGGCTGGTCGATCTGGGCCTGCTCGACCAGGCTCAGGTGCATGGACAGGTGCAGGAAGGGGTTGCTGCGGCCCTCGTCCACCGTGAAGCGCGCGGCCAGCGCAGCGTCCAGGTCGGCCAGGTCGGCGTGGTACTCGGGGTGCTCGGCGATCCAGTCGGCGGCGATGGCATCCATCGGCGTCAGCGGTTCACCGGCGCGGGCCTTGCGGTGGGCCTCGCAGAAGAAGCGGCGGACGTCGTCCTGGCTGGGCTGGTACATGGGCGGATTGTCGGCGCTGGCGGGCGGCCGGCCGCGGCCTTGCGGCGGATGGCTCCGTCGGCCGATCAGTCGGCCGGCCAGGCCGGCACGCGCCAGCGGCCCCACAACGCGGCGCTGCGCAGGGTGATGGTCAGCCCCGCCGCGGCGGCCAGGGCCTGGGCCTCGTCGGCCCCCAGGCTGCGCGCGGCCACCCCGGCCCAGCCGCCGGCGAAGGCGCAGAGCGCGTAGGGGCGGTGGTCGCGGAAGGCGCTGGGAATCTCGTTGCAGACGATGTCGCGCAGCACGCCGCCCATGACGGCCGTGATCACGCCCATCAGCACCGCGATCAGCGGCGGCATGCCGTGCTGCAGGCCGAGCTGGGTGCCGGTGGCGGTGAAGAGGCCCAGGCCCAGGGTGTCGGGCCAGACGATGGCGCGCCGCGTGGGCCGCAGATGGCGGCGGCGCAGCCACAGCATGGTGATCAGGCCCAGGCCCAGCAGGAACCAGACGTAGCCGCTGTGCTCGACCCAGAAGAAGGGCCGGCGGTCGAGCAGCACATCGCGCAGCGTGCCGCCGCCGAAGGCCGCGAGACCGGACACGGCCAGCGCACCGACCACGTCGAGCCGCTTGTGCGCGGCCTCCATCAGGCCACTGAGCGCGAAGGCGGCGATGGCCGCGATCTCGACCAGCAGCAGGGCGGTTTGCAGGCTCAGCGGATCGGGCGGCAGCATGGCGGAGCGGACAGGACAGGCACGGGAGGGCGGGCGGCGAACGGGCGGCGCGAGGGCCGCGGTGCAGCCGCCGCGGCGCCGTGGCGCCAGCGCAAGGGCTGCGAGGCCGTCGGCCGCGGCAGTGTGCCGGGGCCGCGTCCGGCCCGGACTGTGGGAACTGCGCAGGCCGCCCCTACCATCGCGGCCCATGGCCCCCACCGACCTGCTGCCGGCGTCCGGCAATCTCTACGACGCGCTGCGCGCGGGCTTTCCAGCCGACATGGACCGCCCGGCCCTGGCGCTGGCCGACGGCCGCGCCTGGCGCTGGCGCGACCTCGACGCCGCGAGCGGAAAGATCGCGAACCTGCTGCTCAGCCTGGATCTGCCGCCCGAGCCCGACGGCAGCCCGCCGCGGCTGATGGTGCAGACCGAGAAGTCGCCCGAGGCGCTGCTGCTCTTCCTGGCCGCGCTGCGCGCGGGCTTCGTCCACGTGCCGCTGAACCCAGCCTACCGGGACGCGGAGATGCAGCACTTCATCGAGGACGCCCGGCCGGCCGTGCTGGTGTGCAGCCCGGCGGCGTTCCCGGCCCTGTCCACCCTGGGCTTCCAGCGCGGCGTGCGCCATGTCTACACCCTGGGCAGCGCGGGCGAGGGCACGCTGATCGACCGGGCCAGCTTCCAGCCCGAAGCCTGTGCCACCCAGCCCTGCACGCCGGGCCAGGCCGCGGCGCTGATCTACACCAGCGGCACCACCGGCCGCAGCAAGGGCGCCCAGCTCTGCCACGCGGCCCTGCTCGCCAATGCGCGCATCGTCGGCCGGGCCTGGGGCTGGACCGGCGCGGACGTGCTGGTGCATGCCCTGCCGATCTTCCACATCCACGGCCTCTTCGTGGCTGCCATGGGCGCCCTGCTGCACGGCAGCACCATGCGCTGGCTGGACCGCTTCGAGCCGCAGGCCGTGCGGGCGCAGCTGCCGGGCGCCAGCCTCTTCATGGGCGTGCCGACCATGTACAGCCGCCTGCTGCGCGAGCCCGAGCTCGACCACGCCACCTGCGCCAGCCTGCGGCTGTGCGTGAGCGGCTCGGCGCCGCTCTCGGCCGAGACCTTCGCCGCCTGGGAAGCCCGCACCGGCCACCGCATCCTGGAGCGCTACGGCATGAGCGAGGCCGGCATGATCGCCTCCAACCCCCTGCACGGCGAACGGCGCCCGGCCACCGTCGGACCGGCCCTGCCGGGGGTGGACCTGCGCGTGGTCGACGCCGGGGACCGGCCGCTGCCGGCGGGCGAGACCGGCGCCGTGCAGGTCGCCGGGCCGAGCCTCTTCGACGGCTACTGGCGCCAGCCGGCCAAGACGGCCGAAGCCTTCGTCACCGACGCGGACGGCCGGCGCTGGTTTCGCACCGGCGACCTCGGCCGCCTGGACGCCCACGGCGTGCTGACCCTGGACGGCCGCGGGAGCGACCTCATCATCAGCGGCGGCTTCAACGTCTATCCGGCCGAGATCGAGCAGGCCCTCGACAGCCTGCCCGGCGTGGCCGAGTCGGCCGTGATCGGCGTGCCGCACCCGGACTTCGGCGAAGGGGTGCTGGCGGTGCTGGTGGCCTCGACGAAGCCGCCGCCCGAGGACGCCGGCCTGCTGGCCGCACTGCGGCAGAAGCTGGCGGCCTTCAAGTGCCCCAAGGCCATCGTCTGGACCGAGGCCCTGCCCCGCAATGCCATGGGCAAGGTGCAGAAGAAGCAGCTGCGCGAGCAGCATGCCGGGGCCTTCACGCCGGGCCCCGCCGGGGGCTGAGCCCGGCGGCCAGTGAGGGGCGGCGCCAGCCGACTCCGCTCAGGGCGCGGATTGCGCCTGGGGCACCGGCTCGGTCTGGTACTCGAAGAAGCGCTGGGCGGAGAAGGCGATGGTCGCCATCAGCACGGTCGCGCCCACCATCAGCGCGCCGATGACGGCAAAGACCACCGGCCAGCCACTCGTGCTGGCCGGGCCGTCCGGGCGATGGCGGGCGTCCCAGCGCGCATCGGGCATCAGGCCGGCATGCAGGGCCGCGGCCGCCCCTGCCACCAGGGCCAGGCCGAACAGAGGGATCAGCAGCCAGGCCAGGCGGTCGTCCTGGCCGTAGTGGTCCATGCGCCACAGGCCCCAGGCGCCCAGCAGGGCCGGCGGCCAGTGCAGCCAGCCGATCGGGTCGCGCCAGCCGCGCAGGTAGAAGCGGTGCAATCCGAGCACACCGCCCAGGAAGGCGATCCAGGCCGTCAGGGTCTTGGACTTGGCGCGGGCGGAACCGGACATGGCGGGGCGTCGAGGGTCAGGGAAACGGGATGCCGGCCGGACGCCGGACCCCGGCATTGTGACCAGCCGCGCCGCCCCCGGCCGGCGCAAGGGCGCCCGCAAGGCGGAGCAGCTGCCGCGCAGCCCTATAATCGCGGGTTTCGGTGACGGTCGACCCGTCCTTCGGCCACGCGGCGCGGCAAGCGCCCGGGCGGTCGGTGGCGGGGCGGCGTATCTACGGCACCGGAGCCCGGGCCGGTGCCCATGCACCGGCCACCAGCCTGCCAGCCCCCGTGTGTCTCCGGGCGAGCGGCAGGCGCGCTGAGTGCACTACGTCAAGGAAATCCCATGGTCGTGATCCGACTGTCCCGCGGGGGTTCGAAGAGCCGCCCGTTCTACAACATCGTCGTTGCCGACAAGCGCGAGCGCCGTGACGGCCGCTTCCTGGAGCGCGTGGGCTTCTACAACCCGGTCGCCGCGGGTGGCGAAGAGCCGCTGCGCGTGGCCTTCGAGCGCGTGGACCACTGGGTCAAGAACGGCGCGCAGCTGTCGCCGACCGTCGTGCGTCTGGTCAAGGACGCCAAGGCCAAGGCCGCCCCGGCCGCCTGAGCCCGCTTCGGCCTGCGCCGTGGATCGTCCCCGGGACGTGAGCACACCCGACGGCGAGGCCTGGCCCGCCGATGCGATCGAGATCGGTCGCATCGGTGAGGCCTGGGGCATCAAGGGCGGCTTCCGCGTGCTGCCGCACGCCAGCGAGCCCGAGGCCCTCTTCTCTTCCAAGCGCTGGTTCCTGAAGGAGCCAGCGCTTCGCCCACGTCCGCCGGGCAGCCCGCCGCTGCCGACCCTGCTGCGCATCGTGCAGGCGCGCGAGCACGGCGACGGCATCGTCGCCAGCGCGCACGACATCGAGGACCGCAACGCGGCCGAGGCCCTGCGCGGCGCACGCATCTTCGTCTCGCGCAGCAGCTTCCCCAGCGCCGCCGAGGACGAGTTCTACTGGGTCGACCTGATCGGCCTGCAGGTCCTCAACCGCGAGGACGTGGTGCTCGGCCAGGTCGTCGACCTGCTCGACACCGGCGCCCACAGCGTGCTGCGCGTGCAGCCCGCCGCCGCCCCCGGCGAGCCGGCGCCTGCCGAGCGGCTGATCCCCTTCGTCGCGGCCTACATCGACGCGGTCGAGCGCGAGCTGGGCCGCATCCGGGTCGACTGGGGCCTGGATTACTGAGCGGCCCCGGCCCCGCCCGGGCCGGCCGCCGCGGACGCGATGCGCTTCGACGTCCTCACCCTCTTCCCCGAACTCTTCGCGCCCTACACGCAGCAGGGCGTGATCCGCCGCGCCTTCGAGGCCCGCGGCGGCCGGCCGCCGGCCCTGGACCTGAAGCTCTGGGCCCTGCGCGACTTCGCCGAAGACGCCTACCGCCGGGTCGACGACCGGCCCTATGGCGGCGGCCCCGGCATGGTGATGCTGGTCGAGCCGCTGACGCGCGCGCTGCGCAGCGTGCGCGCCGAGCAGGCCGAGGCCGGCCTGCCGCGCACGCCGCTGATCCTGTTCAGCCCGGCCGGCCGGCCGCTGAGCCAGGACCGGGTGCGCGCCCTGGCGGCCAGCCCCGGCGCCGTGCTGCTGTGCGGCCGCTACGAGGGGGTCGACCAGCGCTTCATCGACGCGCATGTCGACGAGGAGCTGAGCCTCGGCGACTTCGTGCTGTCCGGCGGCGAGCTGCCGGCGCTGACCCTGATCGACGCCGTCGCGCGCCTGCAGCCCGGCGTGCTGCACGACGCCGCCTCGCACGAGCAGGACAGCTTCGCGGCCGACCACGGCCTGCTGGACTGCCCGCACTACAGCCGGCCCGAGCGCCTGCCCGAGGACGGCGCCGCCGTGCCGCCGGTGCTGCTGTCGGGCCACCACGCGGCCATCGCGCGCTGGCGGCGCGAACGCCAGCTGGCGCTGACCGCCGCGCGCCGCCCCGACCTGATCGCCGCGGCCCGCGCGGCCGGCCGGCTCGACGCCCGCGACGAGGCCCTGCTGCGCCGCCTGGCCGAGTCCCCCCCGCAGGACACCGCCAGCGGCGCGGGCTGAGACGGCCACGCCCGGCAGGGCATGCAGCGGCCGGGCTTGCGGCTATACTCGCAGGCTTTTCCCGATCCTCTGCCAGGTCGGAGTGCGGATTTCCAGGCAGCCCCCCGGGGCCGCTCCGCCTCCCGCCGCACCCCCCGGTGTGCGACGCAAACCCAGGACGCCGGCACGATCGCAAGAGGACCCCATGGACCTGATCCGCCAACTCGAGCAAGAAGAAATCGCCCGCCTGGGCAAGACCATCCCGGCCTTCGCCCCCGGCGACACCGTGATCGTCAGCGTCAACGTCGTCGAAGGCACCCGCAAGCGCGTGCAGGCCTACGAAGGCGTCGTGATCGCCAAGCGCAACCGCGGCCTGAACAGCAGCTTCATCGTCCGCAAGATCTCCAGCGGCGAAGGCGTCGAGCGGACCTTCCAGCTCTACAGCCCGCTGATCGCCTCGATCGAAGTCAAGCGCCGCGGCGACGTCCGCCGCGCCAAGCTGTACTACCTGCGCCAGCGCAGCGGCAAGTCGGCCCGCATCAAGGAAAAGCTGGCCTGATCGTCCCCACCCGGACGGCCGCCCGCCCCGAGAACCGCCACCGCCTTCGCGCGCTGGCGGTTTTTTCTCGTCCGGCTTCAAGCGTCCACCGGTCCCTGTCGCATGCGATGAGCCTCGCCACCGCCCTGCCCCCGCTGGATCCGGAATCGCTGCCCGTGCTCGGCACCGGCCACGGCGAAGCGCCGGTGCCCTCCGAGCGCCTGCAGGCCGCAGCCTTGCGCCGTCACTTCGCCGAGCCGCCCGCCTGGACGCCCGAGCTGCTCGGCGACCGCGGCGAAGGTCCGGAGACCCAAGGCCCGCTCACCGACGCAGCCGTGCTGATCCCGCTGGTGCAGCGCGTGCAGGCCGGCGGCGGCCACACGCTGCACGTGCTGCTGACCCGGCGCACCGCGCAACTGCGCAAGCATGCCGGCCAGATCAGCTTCCCGGGCGGGCGGGCCGAGGCCGGCGACGCCGACCCGGTCGCCACCGCCTTGCGCGAGGCGCAGGAAGAAATCGGCCTGAGCGCTGCGGCAGTGGAGCTGCTGGGCTGCCTGCCGGTCTACACCACGGTCACCCACTACCGCGTGACGCCGGTGGTCGGTCTGGTGGATGGCGAGGCCCTGAGGCTGCAAGCCGACCCTTTCGAGGTCGGCGAGATCTTCGAGGTGCCGCTGGGCTTCCTGATGAATCCGCAGCATCACGAACGCCGCGGCCTGCAACGGGACGGCCGACTGCGGCTGATCTACAGCATGCCCTGGACGGCCGTGGCGCCCGACGGCGCGCCGCGCCGGCAACTGATCTGGGGGGCCACCGCGGCCATGCTGCGCAACCTCTACTTGCTGCTGCGCGCCTGAGCGCCGGGCCGGGGGCCGCAGGCGCTCGCTATCATCGATTGCATGAGCTTCTTCTCCGTCCTGCTTGCGCTGCTCATCGAGCAGTTGCGGCCCCTGCCCCAGCGGGCGCTGGCGCATGAGGCGGTGCTGGGCTGGACCCGCTGGATCGGCCGCAACTTCGACGCCGGCCGCAGCCACCATGCCTGGATCGTCTGGGGCCTGGGCGTGGCCCTGCCCACGCTGCTGAGCGCCGTGGTCGCCCTGCTGCTCGCACCCTTCAGCCTGCTGCTGGCCCTGGCCTGGAATGTTCTGGTGCTCTACCTGTGCATGGGCTTCCGGCAGTTCAGCCACCACTACACCCGCATCCGCGATGCGATCGACCGCGGCGACGAAGAGGCCGCGCGCAGCGCCCTGGCCGAATGGCGCGGCATCGAGCTGATCGACCTGCCGCGCAGCGAGCTGCTGCGCCAGGTCATCGAGCATGCGCTGATCGCCGCCCACCGCCATGTCTTCGGCGTGTTCTTCTGCTTCGTCGTCTTCGCCATCCTCGGCCTCGGCCCGGCCGGCGCGGTGCTCTACCGCCTGGCCGAGTTCCAGACCCGCTACTGGTCGCACAAGCAGAACCTCAGCGGGGTGCCCGCCAATGCCCGGCTGCTGGAAGTGGCCCAGGCCATGTTCGCGGGCCTCGACCATGTGCCCGCCCGGCTGACCGCCTTCGGCTTCGCGGTGGTAGGCAATTTCGAGGAAGCGGTGGCCTGCTGGCGGCGCGATGCCCTGCTCTGGGCCGACCGCAATGAAGGCACGGTGCTGGCTGCCGCCGCCGGCGCAGTGGGCCTGCGCCTGGGCGCGGCCAGCGGGGCCTGGACGCCCGGCCCCGAGGCCGGTCCCGGCACGCCGGGCCAGTCGCCCGAGCCGGGTCACCTGGGCAGCGTCGTGGGCCTGGTCTGGCGCTCGGTGCTGCTGTGGATGCTGCTGCTGGCCCTGCTGTCGCTGGCCAATCTCATCGGCTGAGGCTGAGGCTGCGGCGGCTCAGCCCGCCAGCCGCGCACGGTGTCGCGCGATCTGCGAGCGCACCTGCACCGGCGCCGTGCCGCCCAGCACCTTGCGCGCCTCCAGCGAACCGCGCAGCGTCATCACCTCGAACACATCGGCTTCGATGCGGGCATCGAAGGCCTGCAACTCGGCCAGCGTCAGCTCGCTGAGATCGATGCCGCGGCCGATCGCCGTCTTGACGGCATGGGCCACGGCCTCGTGCGCATCGCGGAAAGGCAAGCCCTTCTTGACCAGATAGTCGGCCAGGTCGGTGGCGGTGGCATAGCCCTTCTTCGCCGCGCGCTCCATGGCCTCGGGCTTGACGGTGATGCCGCCGACCATTTCGGCAAAGATCCGCAGCGTGTCGCGCAGGGTGTCCACCGTGTCGAACAGCGGCTCCTTGTCCTCCTGGTTGTCCTTGTTGTAGGCCAGGGGCTGACCCTTCATCAAGGTCACCAAGCCCATCAGGTGGCCGACCACGCGGCCGGTCTTGCCGCGTGCCAGCTCGGGTACGTCGGGGTTCTTCTTCTGCGGCATGATCGACGAGCCGGTGCAGAAGCGGTCGGCCAGGTCGATGAAGCCGAAGCTCTGGCTCATCCACAGGATCAGCTCTTCGCTCAAGCGGCTGATGTGGACCATGCACAGCGTGGCGGCGGCGGTGAACTCGATCGCGAAGTCGCGGTCGCTCACGGCATCCAGACTGTTCTGGCAGACACCGTCGAAGCCCAGCGTGCGGGCCACGCGCTCGCGGTCCAGCGGATAGCTGGTGCCGGCCAGGGCGGCGGCGCCCAGCGGCAGGCGGTTGACGCGCTTGCGTACATCGACCAAGCGCTCGGCATCGCGCGCGAACATCTCGACATAGGCCAGCAGGTGATGACCGAAGCTCACCGGCTGAGCCACTTGCAGATGGGTGAAGCCGGGCAGGATGACCTCGGCGTTCTTTTCGGCCACGCCCACCATCGCCGACTGCAGCGCGGCCAGCAGGGCCAGCAGCTCGTCGATCTCGCCGCGCAGCCACAGCCGCACGTCGGTGGCGACCTGGTCGTTGCGGCTGCGGCCGGTGTGCAAGCGCTTGCCGGCATCGCCCACCAACTGGGTCAGGCGGGCCTCGATGTTCAGGTGCACGTCTTCCAGCACCAGCTTCCACTCGAACTGGCCGGCCTCGATCTCGGCGCGGATCTGCGCCATGCCGCGCTGGATGGCTGCGCCATCCTCGGCGCTGAGCAGGCCCACCGCCTGCAGCATCTCGGCATGGGCCAGGCTGCCGCGGATGTCGGCATCCCACAGGCGGCGGTCGAAGTCGACGCTGGCGGTGTAGCGCTGCACCAGCTCGCTCATCGGCTCGGAGAACAGCGCGGACCAGGCCTCGGCCTTCTTGTCGAGCTGGTGGGGGGCGGACGGGGTGCTCATGTCGTTCGGGACCGCTGAAAAGGAGAGACGTCCGGGCGCGGGACGAAGCCGGCGATTGTAGAAGTCGGCCCCTGCCGAGCCGGCCGCGGATAATCGGGCGATGTCTCCTTCTGCCCTGCTGGCGTCGGTGACGGAGCTGCTACGCGCCGTCCTGAAGCTCGACGCCCCGGCCGATGGCATCGTCTCGCGGCACTTCCGCGATCAACGCAGCCTCGGCAGCCGCGAGCGTCATCTGCTCGCTGAAACCACCTACACCGTCCTGCGGCTCAAGGCCCGGCTCGCGCACCTCGCGCAGTCCGGCCGCGGTCCGCTGGAGCGGCGCCTGGCCCTGCTGGCCTGGGTCGGTCCCGAGTCCATGCTGGAGGCGGCCTGCACGCCCGAGGAATACGCCTGGGCCCGCCACGCCCGCGCGATCGACCCGGCCACCCTGCCCGACCCGCAGCGCCACAACCTGCCCGACTGGCTGGCCACGCCGCTGCGCGAGCGCCTGGGCGAAGAGGATTTCTGGGCCCTCGTCGAGGCCTGCAACCGCAGTGCGCCGCTGGACCTGCGGGTCAATGCCCTCAAGGCCCGGCGCGAGGAGGTGCAGCAGCAGCTTGCCGAAGCCGGCATCGAGGCCCAGCCGACGCCCTGGTCGCCCTGGGGCCTGCGGGTCGAGGGCAAGCCGGCGCTTCAGCGCCTGCCGGTCTTCACCGAAGGTCTGGTCGAGGTGCAGGACGAGGGCAGCCAGTTGCTGGCCCTGCTGACCGAGGCCCGCCGCAGCGAGATGGTGGCCGACTTCTGCGCCGGCGCCGGCGGCAAGACCCTGGCCCTGGGCGCGATGATGCGCAGCACCGGCCGGCTCTATGCCTTCGACACCGCCGGCCACCGGCTGGAGGCGCTCAAGCCGCGCATGGCGCGCAGCGGCCTGTCCAATGTCTATCCGGCGCAGATTGCCCATGCGCGCGACGAGCGGATCAAGCGCCTGACGGGCAAGCTCGACCGGGTGCTGGTCGATGCGCCCTGCTCCGGCCTCGGCACGCTGCGCCGCAATCCCGACTTGAAATGGCGCCAGACGCCGCAGGCCCTGGCCGAGCTGCAGGAAAAGCAGCGCGCCATCCTGGCCAGCGCGGCCCGCTTGCTCAAGCCCGGCGGCCGCCTGGTCTACGCCACTTGCAGCCTGCTCGAAGAAGAGAACGAGGCCATCGCCGAGGCCTTCAGCGCAGCTCATCCGGCCTTCGTGCCGGTCGCGGCGGCCGAGGTGCTGGCCCGCGCCCGGATCGAGAACATCGACACCCTGGTGCGCGGCCCCCACCTGCGGCTGTGGCCGCAACGGCACGGCACCGACGGCTTCTTTGCCGCCGTCTGGGACCGCAAGGCCTGAGACCGGGTCGGGCCCCGCCCTGCGCAGAGCTTGCATTTGTTGCGCTGCCGCAAGGATTCCCTCCCCCCTCGGCCTAAAATCGATCGGTATTTCAAAGGAACGTCATGGATTTACTCGCCACTGTCTGGTACGGCCTGATCGATGGCTTGGCGCATGGGGCCACCCACGCCAGCCTCTGGCAGGTGGTGGTCTACACCCTCGCGGTGACCCACATCACCATCGCCGGGGTCACGCTCTACCTGCACCGCTCGCAGGCGCACCGCGCACTGGACCTCCATCCGATCGTCAGCCACTTCTTCCGTTTCTGGCTCTGGCTGAGCACCGGCATGGTCACCAAGGAATGGGTCGCCATCCACCGCAAGCACCACGCCAAGTGCGAGACCGAGGACGACCCGCACAGCCCGCAGACCCGCGGCATCAAGAAGGTGCTGCTGGAAGGCGCGGAGCTCTATCGCGCCGAAGCCAAGAACCAGGAAACGCTGAGTAAGTACAGCCATGGCGCCCCGGACGACTGGATCGAGCGCAACCTCTACACCCGCTACAGCTGGCAGGGCGTGGGCCTGATGCTGCTGATCAACGTCGGCCTGTTCGGCGCGATCGGCCTGACGATCTGGGCCATCCAGATGCTGTGGATCCCCATCCATGCCGCCGGCATCATCAACGGCCTGGGCCATTTCTGGGGCTACCGCAACTACGAGGCGCCGGACGCCTCGACCAATGTCTCGCCCTGGGGCCTGATCATTGGTGGCGAAGAGCTGCACAACAACCACCACACCTATCCGACCTCGGCAAAGTTCTCGGTCAAGCCCTATGAGTTCGACGTGGGCTGGATGTACATCACCGTGCTGTCCTGGTTCGGCCTGGCCAAGGCGCGCAAGACCATCCCGGCGCTGAAGCTCGGCACCGTCAAGGCCCAGGCCGATGCGAAGACGCTGGAAGCGCTGATCGCCAACCGCTACGAGCTGATGGCCCGCTACGGCCGCGAGCTGCAGAAGGCCTGCCTGAGCGAGCTGGCCCGCCTGAAGGCCGAAGGCCATCAGCACAGCGCGCAGTGGTCGCGCCTGAACCTGGCCCGCCGCTGGCTGCACCGCGACGACGAGCGCATCCCGCACGATGTGCGCCCCGAGGTCGCCCAGGCCGTGGCCGATCACCCGGCCCTGAGCCAGCTCCACACCATGCGCGAGGAACTGCGCCAGCTCTGGACCCGCACCAATGTGTCGGCCGAGCAGCTCGTGCACGACCTGCAGGTCTGGTGCCGCAAGGCCGAGACCAGCGGCAACGCGGCCCTGGCCAACTTTGCGCAGCGCCTGCGCGCGGCCCACGCCTGACCGACGCGGCGGCCCGGCCGCCGGAACCGACCCCGCGCGCGGCCCGGCCCGCGCCCGGCCCCAGGTGCTCCCGCAGCCCTGGGGCTTTTTTCTGCCCGTGTCCGCCCCGACCCGCCGCCACCACCCGCCGCCATGGCCCAGCATTTCGAACTGCATCCCCAGGATCCGCAGCCCCGGCTGCTGCGTCAGGCCGCGCAAATCCTGCATCGTGGCGGCCTGGCCGCGATCCCGACCGACTCCAGCTATGCCTTCGTCTGCCATCTCGACGACAAGGACGCCGCCACCGCGCTGCGTCGCCTGCGCGGCATCGACGAGAAGCATCACCTGACCCTGCTGTGCCGCGACCTGGCCGAGCTGGCCACCTACGCCCGGGTCGACAACCGCCAGTACCGGCTGCTGAAGTCGGCCACGCCCGGCGCCTACACCTTCATCCTGGAAGCGACCAAGGAGGTGCCGCGGCGCCTCTCGCACCCGCAACGTCGCACCATCGGCCTGCGCGTGCCCGCGCACCGGGTCACGCAGGCACTGCTGGAGGAACTGGGCCAGCCCCTGCTGGCGACCACGCTGATCCCGGCCGGCGAGACCGAGCCGCTCAACGAGGCCGAGGCCATCCGCAGCCGCTACGAGAAGCTGATCGATGCCGTGCTGGATGCCGGCGCCTGCCCCATGCAGCCGACCACGGTGGTCGACCTGAGCGGGGGCGAGATCGCGCTGGTGCGGGCCGGCGCGGGGCCGCTGGCGCCGCTGGGCCTGGGCTGAGGGCCGGGCCGCCGGGCCCGACGGGCACCGGCGCCGGGTCCCGCGTGCTCAGCGCGGGGCCGCGCCCGCGTCCTTGAGCGCCTCGGCCAGTCGCTCGGGCCGGAAGCCCAGCACCGTCTGGCCCTTGACGAGGAAGAGCGGCGTCCCGCCGCCCCCCAGGGCCTGCCAGCGCTCGCGGCACTGCGGGTCGACATCGACCTCGCAGGCCAGATAGGGCACGCCGGCTTCCTGCAACCAGCGGTGGGCCTGCTTGCAGACGCCGCACCAGGTGGCGGAGAACATCAGGATCTCGCCCGGCCGCGCGCGGGCGGCCAGTTCAGCGCGGGCCTGCTCGGCCTGGCGCGCGCCCCAGAACTGCGAGGCGCCCCAGCCGACGCCCGCCGCCAGGGCCAGGGCCAGCCACTCGCGCCAGCGCTTGCCCGGGCGGGCGGAGGCCTCGGCGCTTGTCATGGCGGGATCCGCGCCGGCGCTCAGACCGCGGCGGTGACGATCATCTCGACCTTCCAGCCCGGGCGGGCCAGTTGGGCCGAGACGGTGGCACGGGCCGGCGCGCAGCCGGCCGGCAGCCAGGCTTCCCAGACGGCGTTCATCGCCGGGAAATCGGCCAGGTTGGGCAGCACGATCTCGACGCGCAGGATGCGCGACTTGTCGCTGCCGGCGCGGGCCAGCAGCGCATCGATCTGGGCCAGCACCTGCTGGGTCTGGCCGGTGATGTCGGCGCTGTCGTCGCCCGCCACCTGGCCGGCGAGGAAGGCGAAGCCGTGGGCCACCGTCATCTCGGACAGGCGGGCATTGGTGTCGAAGCGCTGGATGCTGGAAGCGGTCATGGAAATCGTCGAAAGGGTGGGTGGAAATCGAAGCGGCTCAGCGCGAGGACGCGGACTTCTGGCCGAGCCGGCCCTCGGTGCCGGCGCGCAGCTTGGCGATGTTGCTGCGGTGGCGCCAGATGAGCAGGAAGGCCATCGCAAGCAGGGCCAGGAAGATCGGGCCGGGGCCCCAGATCAGCAGTTGGTAGAAGGGCGCGAAGACCGCCGCCACCATCGAGCCCAGGGACACGAAGCGGGTGAAGCCGACGACCATCGCAAAGCTCGCCAGCGTCGCCAGGCCCAGCACCGGGTTCAGGGCGAAGATCGCACCGGCCGCGGTGGCCACGCCCTTGCCGCCCTGGAAACCGAAGAAGACCGGGTAGAGGTGGCCGAGGAAGGCCGCGAGCGCGACCGCCGCCACCAGCGGCTCGCCCAGCTCCGGCGCCAGGCCGCGCACCGCCAGCACCGGCAGCACGCCCTTGAAGGCATCGAGCAGCAGGGTGAGCAGGGCCGCAGCCTTGCGGCCGGAGCGCAGCACATTCGTCGCGCCGGGGTTGCCGGAGCCGTAGCTGCGCGGATCGGCCAGGCCGAAGGCGCGGCTGACGATCACCGCAAAGGAAATCGAACCCAGCAGGTAGGCCGCGGCGATCGCGGCGAGGGGAGCCATCCAGTCCATGCCCCGGATTGTGCCGGCCCGCGCGCCGCCCCAGACCCAAGCGGCGCGCAGGCCGGGGGCCGCGTGCTAGCCTCGCCGCCCCGTGCCTGTGCCGGCTTGTGGACCCTGCCCCGATGATCGTCGACCTCCAAACCCCCATCGCCCCGGCCGTCGCCGTCGACCGCCTGATCCAGCAGGGCTTTGCCACGCTCACGCCGGAGGCCCTGGCCCAGCTCGCCGGGCTCAGCCTGGCGCAGTTGGATGCGCTGCATCCGCACTGGGCCGCGCTGCCGCCGGACCGTCACCTCAAGGACGGCGGCCGCTACCGCCACCGCCGCCACGGCTGCTATGTGCAGACCCTGCCGCAGAACCTGGCCCGCTGCGACCTGAGCGCGCTGTCGGCCGGCCTCCAAGCCACGCCGCACCGCGCGCACTGGCAGCCGACCACCTACAACGCGCTGCACGGCGGCATGGAACGCTGGTTCGATCCGCTGGAGCCGGAGCTGGCCGCCAATCCGAGCTGGACGACGCTGATCGCCGCGATCGGCGGCCTGTTCGCCCAGCGCCGCGCGCCCGAGGACGGCCGCTGGTGGATCGAGACCCATCCCTTCCGCATCGACACCCGTGACGGCGTCGGCCGGCCGACGCCCGAGGGCGCGCACCGCGACGGGGTGGACTTCGTCGCCGTGCTGCTCGTCGAGCGCCATGCGGTGATCGGCGGCGAAACCCGTGTCTTCGAGGCCGGCGGCACCGGCGGCGTGCGCTTCACCCTGCAACGGCCCTGGAGCGCACTGCTGCTGGATGACGCCCGGGTCGTGCACGAAAGCACGCCCATCCAGCCCGCCGATGCCAACGGCCAGCCGCTGCCGCCCGAGGCCGTGGCCCGCGAAGGCCACCGCGACACCCTGGTGCTGACCTACCGCAGCGGCGGCTTCCAGGCCCCGGGCGGGCGCTGAGGCCCGCTCCGGCCCCGGCCCGGCGGGGTCTGGCCGGTCAGGCCGGACGAAGACTCAGCGCGCGACCGCCTGCGACTTCTTGCGATAGGCCTCGGCCGCCGCCGCATCGCCACGCGCCTCGTGCACCGAGGCCAGCTCATTGAGCACGTAGCGGTCGGCGATGCCGGCGGCGGCATCGTCCTTCTCCAGCGATTCGAAGCCCGCCTGCGCGGCTTTCAGGTCGCCGCTCATGCGCTGGGTGTGGGCCACCAGCCAGCGGCCGCCGCGGATGGCCGGCGCCAGGCCCTGCTGCTGGTAGATCGCCAGCGCCTTCTGCAGCACCGGCAGCGCCAGATCGTGGCGGCCCATCTCGTTGAGGGTGATGCCCATATTGTTCAGGGCCGCGGGCTCCCACTTGCGGGCGCGAGCGTCCTTGGCCTCGCGCACGTAGTCGAGCGTGCGCTCATGCCAGGCCAGGCGGCCTTCGCGGGTCGGCTCGACCAGGGCGACGGAATGCATGGCATCGGCCGTCAGGGCCTCCAGGCCGGCCGGCCGCGCCATCTCCAGCGCCCGGATGAAGAAGGGCCGCGCCTGGCCGCCCTGCCCCTGGCCGCGCAGGATGCGGCCGCGCTCCAGCGCCTCGCGCACCCGCGCCTCCGCCCCGGCGGTCGGCAGCTTGGCGGCGATGCCGTCCAGCTCACGCTCGGCATTGGCGAATTCGCCGCGGATGGTGAAAGTGCGCGCGATCTGCGTCACGAGGATCAGCGCCTCGTCGCCCTGCGCACGGCCCAGGGCCTCGCGGAAGGCCTGCTCGGTGCGCACGGGCTGGGCGAAGTCCCAGAGGGCATCCACATCCAGCGCGGCCCGGGCGGGGCCGGCCAGCAGGGTGGCGCCCAGGCCCAGGGCCAGCAGGGCATGGCGCAGGCGCAAAGTCGGCCGCGCGGCCGGGGTTCGGGGGGAAGGCTTCATGGTCTCTCTTGTCTCCGTGGACACGGGCCGGGTGCAGTCCCGGCCTCGGATGGCGCCGGCAGGTCGCGGGCGGGGGCCTGCGCTGCGGGTCGCGGGCGATTATGGGCAGGCGCCCGGCCCGGGCCGGCTGCGGGGGCATGGCGGCCGGCGGCGGCCGGTCGCAGGCCCGCCACAGCGGCTGCGGGAGGGCCTGCCAAACCCGCCGACAATCGCGCCGCGCGACGCGGGCCCCCGCCCGAGCGTGCCCCGCCCGACTGCATGTCCTCCCCCGCCTCCCCTTCCCACCCGGTGCTTGGCGCCGCCGAGCGCCGCACCCTGATGCTGCGCCTGCTGGCCCTGACCCGGCCGCACTGGTCCATCTTCGGCCTGGGCCTGGTGGCGATGGCGATCTATGCCGCCACCGAAGCCGCGATCCCGGCACTGCTCAAGGAGCTGCTCGACGGCAGCTTCGTCGCCAAGGACCCGGCCGCCGTGCTGCGCACGCCGCTGCTGCTGGTGCTGCTTTTCCTGATCCGCGGTGTGTCGGACTTCGCCCACACCGCCGCGCTGAACGATGTGGCCACCCGCCTGGTGCTGGAGCTGCGCCGCCAGGTCTTCGCCAAGCTGCTGCGCCTGCCGGCCAGCCACTTCGATGCCCAGCCCAGCGCCAAGCTGATCTCGCTGCTGACCTACAACAGCCAGCAGGTCAGCCCCATCATCACCACCGTGCTGCTGACCGTGGTGAAAGACAGCCTGACCGTGCTGGGCCTGCTGGCCTACATGCTCTACCTGGACTGGAAGCTGGCCCTGGTCTTCTTCGCGGTGCTGCCGGTGATCGCCTGGGTGATCCGCACCGTCAGCCGGCGCCTGCGCGGCCTCAGCCACAAGCAGCAGGGCTCGATGGGCGAGCTCAACCATGTGCTGCGCGAGGTCAGCGAGGGCCAGCAGGAGATCAAGGTCTTCGGCGCCGCCGCCTACGAAGAGGCCCGCTTCGACCGCATCGCCCAGAGCCTGCGCCGCACCACGATGAAGGTGGTCACCACCTCGGCGGCCAACGGGCCCATCGTGCAGCTCATCGCCGTGCTGGCGCTGGCGGTGATCATCCTCTACGCCACCTTGCAGTCGCAGCAGCAGGGCCTGACGGTGGGCGGCTTCGTCAGCTTCTTCGGCGCGATGGCGCTGCTGCTGGCGCCGCTCAAGCGCCTGTCGAATGTGAACGAGCCGCTGCAGCGCGGCCTGGCCGCCGCGGCCAGCATCTTCGAGGTGCTGGATGCCCCGGCCGAGCCCGACACCGGCACCCGCCGGCTCGAAGGCCGCGCCCGCGGAGCGCTTCGCTTCGAAGGCCTGCGCTTCCGCTACGCCGGCGCCGAGCGCGAGGCCCTGGCCGGCATCGACCTCGCCATCGAGCCGGGCGAGACCGTGGCCCTGGTCGGCGCCTCGGGCGGCGGCAAGTCCACGCTGATGGCCATGATCCCGCGCTTCTACGAGCCTGGGGCCGGCCGCATCACGCTGGACGGCATCGACCTGCGCGAACTGCCGCTGGCCGAGCTGCGCGGCCAGATCGCCCTGGTCACCCAGCAGGTCGTGCTGTTCGACGACAGCGTGGCCGCCAACATCGCCTACGGCCGCCAGGGCGAGAGCACGCGCGCCGCCGTCGAGGCCGCCGCCGAGGCCGCGCATGCGATGGACTTCATCCGCGCCCTGCCCGAGGGCCTGGACACCGTGATCGGCGAGAACGGCGCGCGGCTCTCCGGCGGCCAGCGCCAGCGCCTGTCGATCGCCCGCGCGCTGCTCAAGGACGCGCCCATCCTGCTGCTTGACGAAGCCACCTCCGCGCTCGACACCGAGAGCGAGCGCGTCGTGCAGGCCGCGCTCGACAACCTGCGCCGCGGCCGCACCACCCTCGTCATCGCCCACCGCCTGTCGACCATCGCCAATGCCGACCGCATCGTCGTACTCGACGAAGGCCGCATCGCCGAGGTCGGCAGCCACGATCAGTTGCTGGCCGCGAGCGGGCTGTATGCGCGGCTGCACCGGCTGCAGTTCGGCGAGGGCGCACAGGCTGCGGTCGCTCAATCAGCCAGGGACTTTCCTTGAGCTTGCGGACGCAGGAAGTCGGGGCCGAAATGCGCCGCCATGCGCGCAAGGCACTCGTCGTTGTTGTGGCCGCGGGCATTGAGTCGGAAGAGGCCCTCTCGCTGGCTGCGCATCCAAGTGATGGGCTCATCGACCGGTCCAACGCGCAGGATGGGCGTGCCGATGCGGCGCGCCATCGCGTTGAGCCAGATGTCGTCCGCATTGGGACTCAGGGCCAGGAAAAGGTCCGACCGGGTTACTTCAGGATGAAGGCTGCCCGGCGGATAGAGCACGCCCCCGACGCCAGTCAAGAAGAGCGGATCGCTCGCCGCGCCAAGCGCCGTCCGCTTGGGCCATACGCGATAGGGCAGCAGGTAACCATCCTCGCCCCAGCGCAGGACATGTGCGCGCCGGCACACGATGGCATCGGGCTTTGCTTCGTGCGCGCCCCAGAGCGTCTCCAGCCAATCAGGCGGGTAGTAGATATCGTCGTCGGCAGTTACCCAGACGACGTCGCTGGCGCTGCGCAACGCGGGGATGAGCTTGAGGTAGACCTTCAGGTTGTCCTCGCTGACCATCAGCCGCAAGCCGTGGGCCTGGAGGGCAAGGACTTGGTGCGGCAGGGCGGCAACGTCGCCGGCGTAAAGGCTGAGTACGACCTCAGCGGGCCGCAGCCGCTGCGCCAGGAGGGACTTGATCGTGGCGGCCAGGGTGGGATAACGCGCCGGGTAACTCGTCAGCGTGACGGCGCATCGCGCCCTGCGTGTTTCGGACTGCATGCGCTGGGCAAGCAGGCATTGCCAGCGCAACTCATTGCGCAGGGGCGCCACGGCACGCAGCAGACCGTGCTGCATCGACCGAAGCCAATGCCGGGGGGACTTGCGCCATGAGCGCCTTAGCTTTTCGATGCTCGCAACCATGGTCAGCAGGTGCGGTGATGCGGGTTGGCAAGGGAGACGCTGTGGATGGGCGATCCAAGCCCCTCCCTCTGCGTTTTGGGGGGCGATGGTAGTGAGTCAAACCGTCCGCATCCTGATCGTCCGCATGTCGGCGCTGGGCGACGTGATCATGGCCTCGGGACTGATCCCGGCGCTGCGCGCGCGCTGGCCGGATGCCCACATCAGCTGGCTGGTCGAGCCCGCAGCAGCCCCGTTGCTGCGGGAGCATCCGAGACTCGATCAGATCATCGTCTGGCCCCGAAGCGAATGGCAGAAGCTGTGGGTTAGCGGTCAGAGGATCCAGGTGCTTCGCAGCGCCCTCGCCTTGCGAAAGCAGTTGCGTGCAAAACGCTTCGATCTGGCGATCGATGCACAAAGCCTGCTCAAGAGTGGGCTGTGGGCCTGGTGTAGCGGTGCCCCGCGGCGGCTGGCCCTCAAGGGCCGCGAGCCCTCGCACTGGCTGGCCACCGAAACCCTCACCCTGTCCCCGGCCTTGCCGCAAGAGGCGCTGATGGGCCGCGAGTACCGCGCCCTGGCCCGCCACCTCGGCGCACCCGAGGCCGCCTTCCAGCCCGACCTGGTGCTGCGTGCCGAGGCCCGGGCCCAGGCCGGGACCGCCCTGACCGCCGCCGGCCTGGCCCCCGGCCAGGCCCACGCGGTGTTCTGCCCCTGGACGACGCGGCCGCAGAAGCACTGGTTCGAGACCGAATGGCAGGCTCTGGGGGCCCAGGCGCGCGCCGCCGGCCTCGTGCCGGTGCTGCTCGGCGGGCCGGCCGAGGCCGAGGCCTCGGCCGTGCTGGCGGCCCGCATGCCCGGCAGCCTCAGCCTGGCCGGCCGCCTGCCGCTGGATGCCAGCCTGGCCGTCATCGCCTCGGCCCGGCTGCTGGTCGGCGTCGACACCGGCCTGACCCATGCCGGCACCGCGCTGAAGGTGCCGACCGTCGCTCTGTTCGGCTCGACTCGGCCCTACCTCGATGCCGGCCTGCCCACCACCCGCGTGCTCTACAGTGGCCGAAGCTGCTCGCCCTGCCGCCGCCGGCCGAGCTGCGACGGCCGCTTCGACTGCATGCGCGACCACACGGCCGAATCCGTCTGGGCTGCCGCCGAAGCCGTGCTGGCCGCTGCCGAGCCGGCCCGGCGCCGGCCCATCCTGCCCCTGAACCCCGCATGAAAGTGCTGCATGTCGAAGCCGGCCGCCACCTCTATGGCGGCGCGCTGCAAGTCGTCTTCCTGCTGCGCGGCCTGCGCGCGGCGGGGGTCGACAGCGTGCTGGCCTGCCCGCCCGGCAGCGCGATTGCCGGCGCCGCCGCGGCGCATGCCCGGGTGCATGAACTGCCCATGGGCGGCGACCTGGACCTGGGCCTGGTCGGCCGCCTGCGCCGGCTGATCCGTGCCGAGCGACCGGATCTCGTCCACCTGCACAGCCGGCGCGGCAGCGATGTGCTGGGCGCCCTGGCCGCGCGGCTGGAAGGCGTGCAGGTGGTGCTGAGCCGGCGTGTCGACAACCCCGAATCGCGGCTGTGGGCGGGCCTGAAGTACCGCCTGCACGACCGCATCGTCACCATCTCCGAAGGCATACGCACCGTGCTGCGCGCCGAGGGCGTGCCCGAGGCCAAGCTGGTCTGCGTGCCCAGCGCGGTGGATACCACCGCCTATGCGCCCATCGCCGCCGACCATCCCGACCGCGCCGCCATCCGCGCCGAACTGGGCCTGGCGCCCGACACCCTGCTGCTGGTGATGGCCGCCCAGTTCATCGCCCGCAAGGGCCACCGCACCCTGCTGGCCGCCCTGCCCGGCGTGCTGGCCCGCCACCCGCGCGCCCGGGTGCTGCTGCTGGGCCAGGGCCCGCTGCATGCCGCCATCGTGGCCGAGGCCCGCGCGGCCGGCCTGCACGGCGCGCTGCCCGATGGCGGGCCGGTGCTCTTCCCCGGCTTCCGCCAGGACCTGCCGCGCCTGCTGCCGGCCTGCGAGCTGATGGCCCACCCGGCCGAGATGGAGGGCCTGGGCGTGGCCCTGCTCCAGGCCGCCGCCTGCGGCCTGCCCATCGTCGCCGGCCGCGCGGGCGGCATCCCCGAGATCGTCGTGCCGGGCGAAACCGGCGCCCTCATCGAGCCCGGCGACGCCACCACCCTGGCCACCCACCTTGACCACTTGCTCGGCGACCCGGCCGAGCGCAGCCGCCTGGGCGCCGCCGCGCGGGCGCGGGTGCAGGCCAACTTCTCGCTGGAGGCGATGGTGGGGGGGAATCTGGCGGTGTATCGCGGCCTTTTGGCCGCCACGAGTCGCACATGAATGCGCCCGTCAAGGTAGCGCGTTGCGCCGTTTACTTCGTCGCCTCGCCGCTGCAGTTGCTGGCGGCGCGACAGATCGCTGCCACCCACGAGGCAGGAAGCCGCCAAGTACTGGTCTGGTACAAGCCGGGACTTGCCAAACTCGTCCGTTCGGACGAATGGGATGCCTGCCACTACCTGGCCTGGCCCCGCTGGGAACCGCTGCCCGGCCCCTTCGGTGGGCTGCGCCGCCTGCGCCGCAACCTGCGCGAGGTGGCCGGCGTGGTGGGACCCTGCAACACCGTGGTGCTGCACAGCGCAGTCTTCGACACCGAGGCCATCAACTACTTCCTGCACGACCTGCCGCGCCGCTGCGGCGCCAGCCAGCGGCTGGCCCGTATCCTGCCCGATGGGCTGATCAGTATTCGACGCTACCCGCTGAGCTTGGCCAAGCGCGTTGCCCAGTGGCTACGCAAGTTGCGTCGGCTGGTGGCGCCAGAGCTGAACTACACCCCCTTCGCAGGCGACCGCATCGGATCGGATGCGGCCTTCTGCGACCGCATCTACGTGTTGGCAGGGTTGCCGCACGCCTATCCGCAGACCAGAACTTGCGTACTGCGCCCGCTAGCTGAACGAGGTGTAGTTCATACGCCGCCGTCTTCAGCCGATGCAGCCGGGGGAGTCGGACTAGTCATCGGTCAACCCCTAGCCGGCAGCGGCTTGATGGCTGCGGCGGATGTGCAGCGAACGCAGAATAATATTCACGCTTGGCTAAAATCGCAAGGCTGCGTGCGGATCCTTTATAAGCCGCATCCAAAGGACGCAAATCATGAACTCCGGCACCCAGACTACGAACTGGTTGAGCCGATAGAGCCACTCGAAACCTGGCTTGCCTCGGCCCGGTTTGACTATGTCGCAGGGGTACGCTCATCCGGCCTGATCTTCGCGCGTCAGGTACAGCCCACGCCAACTCGCGTAGCGGCCTTCGGCTGGTCGCGAATCCGCTTCAAGAATACAACAGAATACGAGGAAATGTCCGCGCTGTTCACATCGTTGGGCATTGAGCAAATCCAGGAGACTTGAGACCGTCCGATTCAAGCGCCCTGTCGCCCGTCCCGCCGGCGGTCCTCCGGGCGGCATCGCACCGCAAGCCGAACATGATGAAAGCTCAATTAGCCCGTGCCTCAGGCGACAGAGGTACCACGCCCGTCCTGCCGATCGTCTGCTTGGCTAGCGGCGAAATGAACGGTCTTGCCGACCTCTATATCCGCAGGCTCCACGCCATGCTGCAAGCACAGATGGTGCGCCCGTTCAAGCTCCACTGCTACACCGACCGGCAGCGCGATCTTCCCGGGACGATTGAGCAGCACGACTGCGCGGCATGGGATGTTTTCGCTCGACATGGCGAGCATCCAACCCTGCGCAAGCTCGCCCTCTTCGACCCAGAGAGGGTAGCTTTCGATGAGTTCCTATATCTTGATCTGACGCTGGTCATCCGCAAGCCGCTTGAACCTCTCGTGGAGTTTGCCTTGCAGCATCCGGCTGCCTTGCTAACCGTCCGGGATTGGCACCATCCGGGCAGCAATTCATCCGTCATGCGCATCCGGAAAGGTCCGCTCCACGCTATCCCGGCGGCGTATTTGGAAGGCCGTCGCTACCGGCAACTCATTCCTGGCGATCAGGATTATCTAAACGAAGCAGCCCGGGATCTCGGCCTGACGTCGCTCATCGAGCATTTTCCTGACGGCATGGTCATTAGCTACAAGCAGACTAACCGGATTGGCCGAAAGTACCCGGCGCAGGCACGCAAGATGATTCACGACGCCTTCATCGTGAAGTTTCATGGCAGACCACGCATGAATACTGTTTTTACACCTATGCAACGATTACTCCGGTCGCGTTTGGAAGCTTGGCTTTATGGTCAATGGAAGTCGCCGATCCCTTTGGATGAGCTTCGGGCGGCCTGGCTTGTTGAATCCGTACGACATTGAATTCGCTCTCTCAATCTGGCCGATCTGCCGCGGTCGTATGTGCCTTCAACCCGCGTAACAGCGGTATGTACTCGGTCGATCTTGCGGCCGATCCAGTGCTGCGGGGCCTAGGTTGGTTTCCGCAGTACTACGTCAGCCAGAACCGAACACGGGTAGGCCGCCTGCGCTTCAATCTGCTGCGCGATCCGCGCCAACTGCAGGACCACCAGGCCCTGGTGTACTGGGGCGATTTCCAGAACAACGCGCTTTGGGCGCTCGAGTCCTACTTCGACCGCGAGCGTCGGCTGCACGGAGTCCTCGATCCCGCGGAAGCCTTGGTCAACTGGCAGTCGCTCTATCTTCCCGACCCGGACCAACTGCCCGATGGTATGCGCGTGGTGGCTGCCGGGGGGTGCTTCCTGGGATTACAGGGCGCCCTGACGGAACGGCCGGAACTGGCTAAGGCGAGCGCGCGATTCCTGCAGCGCTGCGATGCGGTGATCGTGCGCGACACCGGCTCGCTGCGCGCACTGCAGCGGCTAGGGCAGAACTATGACTTGGAGTTGCGGGGCCTGAATCTAGGCTTCGACTGCGCGAGCCTGGCGGACTGGCCGGCCCCGAGCCGCTGGCGCGGTGGCTGGTTCGCGCATGCCTTCGGCCGTGGCTTGCCGCCGGGCGATGCCGCCCGGCTGGTGGTCGAGGTCGAGCGCGTGACCGGGCTGCGGGGCATCTCCATCGATTGGCTGATTCAGCGTCGTCCGCGCCGCCTGAGCGATCTGGGCTTCCGCTGGCACCGTCGGCTGATGCGGCATACCCGCTTCTGCCTGACCGACACGTATCACTTCGCCATCAATGCAATGGGCCTGGGCAGCCTGCCGATCATGATCGGCCGAGCGGCTGGGCCGAGTCTCTCGACCCTAAACGAGGCCAAGAAGCAGATCCTCTACGCGATGACCCGCCTGGATGAAGCCCATCTGCGGCTGCCCGGCGAAGCGCATACTGCAGCGGCACCGTGTGTGCTGCGGGAGACGGCCGAGCGCATCGGCAAACTAGCCGCCGGCCTGGCTGGCGATCCCGGCTGGCGCGACGGTTTCCTGTACTGCCGGGCACGCATGGCACGGCATCTTGCCGAGGTGCTGGCATGAGCAGCGAACCCCGAGGGCTGACGATCCGCGTCCTCAACATGGCCCATGACCATGGGCGCCGCCAGCACATGGAGGTCCAGTTGCAGGCATTGGGGCTGAGTGCACGCTTCCTGCCGGCCATCGACGGCCTGACCCCAGCCGCCGCCCGGCCCGCCTCTTGTGCGCTCTCGGCTGGCGAATGGGGCTGCTATCTGAGCCACCGGCAGGCCTGGCTAGAACAAGTGGCGGCCGGCGAGCCTTGGGGTCTGGTGCTTGAGGACGACCTGCATCTGGACCCGGCACTACCGCAGCGCCTGGACAAGATCCGACAGCATTGGCCAAGCGGATTGCATGGCGTTCGGCTAGGCCATCTGTGCCCGGCCGTTGGACGGCTTCTGTGGGGCGAAGCGGCGGGGATCTGCCTCGTCCTGCCAATCAAAAACCCCAGCGGCGGCCAGGGCTATCTGCTCAGCTTGGACGGTGCACTCCGGCTTGCCAAGCAGCTGCGCCCTCGCGAACGACCACTTGACAGTGAGCTGGACCATGCTTGGCAGCACGGTATCGCCTTGGGCCTGCTGCTGCCGGCGGTGGTTTGGCCTGACGCGAAAGCGGTTTCACGCATCGGTACAAGCGGGCGGGCTCACACCAGCCGATCGCATGCAATGGGCGCACGCTGGATGCGCTCGATACGCAAGCACCTGGCCCTGGCGCGGCTGATGCACCGCATGACAGGTCGAATCTCAGCTTACTGGCAGGCCCCAACGGTGCGAGCTCGGGTGCCCGACGAGTACTGAGGCCTACTCAGACCGGGGACCGCCACAAAGCACGCAGTCGATGCCAGCGCAGCCACAGTGCGTGGTGCAAAAAGAGGCAGGGCAGCCAGCGCGCCCAGCGTAGACCGGGACGGCGGCGGGCTGCGTGACGCTGCAGGATGCGCCACTCGACCACCTGAGCCGGCGTGCGCAGCTTGAACCACGGCACCCGCCGGCTCAGCACAGCGGCATCTCCACCCAGACTCGCCGGCACAGGCAGGCCCTGCACGGCGAAGCCAGCGATGGTGCGCAGGCACTTCTCGCAGCGCAAGCAGTTGCGGCCGCGAGCCAGCTCGTAGTGGAAGCAGACCCGCAAGTTCACGGTACTGTCGGGCCAACGGGCCAGCAGTCGGATCTTGTCGCAGCGGTCGTCCTCGGCACCATCGTGAACGATGTGCAGACTGTCGCTGGATAGCAAGTGATCGGTCAGTGGAGAACTGCCCCAGCCGGGCACCAAATCGTCGTAGGGCTCGGAACTGCCGATCAAGGCCGTTCCCGCTCGCGCCTTCAGCAGCTGAAGGCAGGCAACCAGCACCACGCCATGGGCCTCATCGATGCCCGCGCCGGTCAGCTGGCGCAGATTAGTACGCACCGGCAGCAACGGCAGGCCGAGCGAATCCAGGCTGAGCTGCGCCTCGGCCTGGGCAGTGGCGAAAGCCTCGGGAAGATTCAACGGCAGGTCAAGGCCCTGCACGATAACGGCCGCCACCAGACGCCGGCGTCGGTGCTGCACGACGCCATGGCGGTGACGCCAGAGCGAGTAGCGCGCATCGATGCCACCCGAGAAAGCAACTACCGCCAACTGCGGCGAGGCAGGCGGACACCGGGGTGGCGGGCAGTCCGGCGTACTCAAGCGCAGCGCGATACGGTGGTAGCGGCCGGGCCGCAAGCGAGCCCAATGGCCCACCCACTCCTCCAGGCCTGCCAGCAGTCGAAGGGAAACAGCACCATCGATCAGCAGGTCGCGGCCCTCGCGCATGGCCGCCATCACCAGGGCAATCGCGAAGGGTTCAAGGTCAGCCGGATCCCAGTCGAGCGGCTGATCGGCCGCGGGCATCTCGAGCCAGGCCTCCTGCTCGACTTGGGCGGGATCAACTGCATCGGCGCGGATCAGCGCGCAACGCAGGCGCCACCAACCTCCCTCGCTGCGGGGCGGCAGGGGCCGCAGGATCAGGGGCTCGGGAGTCGGCGGGGCAGCCCGGACGATAGGGGCAGGACGATGGGGGGGGAAAGACATTCCCAACATCCTAGGGGCGGGCGCGCCCTCAACCGATCAGCCCACGCAAGTCCGGTTCTTCCCCGTCCGCTTGGCCTCATACAGCGCCACATCGGCCCGGGCCAGCGCTGCGTCCAGGGGGTCGCCGGGGCGGTGGGCGGTCACGCCGGCGGAGAAGGTGACGAAGATGCGCTCGGGGCCGTCGCTGGTGAACAGCTCGGCGCTCAGCAGGCGTTGCAGGCGGCTGAGCACGCGCTGGGCTTCGTCGACCGGGGTGGCGGGCAGCAGCACGACGAACTCCTCGCCGCCGTAGCGGGCCAGGGTGTCCTGCGGACGCAGCGCGCGGGTGACGTGGCGGGCCAGGAACTGCAGGGCCGCATCGCCACTGGCATGGCCGAGGCGGTCGTTCAGGCGCTTGAAGTTGTCGATGTCGAGCAGGCCGACGGCGAGCGGCAGCGGCTCGGCCGGGGGATCGGCCGGAGCATCGTGCCGGGCGGCAGGCGGGAGGTCGGCGGAGGCGCCAGTCGCGGCCTCGTTGGCGGCAGCCGCTGCGGCTTGCGTCGCCACCCCGGCGCCGGCCGTAGCCTCATGGGCGGCGCGGGCCAGGCGCGCGCATTCGCGGTCGAAGGCGCGCATCAGGCCGCGGCGGTTGGCGATCTGGGTCAGCGGGTCGGTCGAGACTTCGTCGCCCAGGCGGCGGATCTCGTCCTCCAGCGTGCGCACGCGGTCCTGCATGGCTTCGGCGCGGGCCTGCTCGGCCTGCAGACGGTCGCGGGTCTGCGCGACCAGGGACTGCACGGCGCGGCTTTCGGCCACCATTTCGCGCACCCGCCCGGCCAGGCCGTCCAGGGTGTCGGCCGAGGCGATGGCCTCGGCATGGCGGTCCAGGCTGTCGGCATAGCGGCCGGAGGTCTGGCCCAGGCTGGCCAGGTCGCTCAGCATCTGCCGGATCGAGGCCTTCAGCGCCTCGCGCGCGGCGCGGCGCTCGCCCTGCAGGCGCTGCTGGCAGGCGCGGGTGGTGGCCAGCATCTCGTCGAGCTGGCGCAGGCCGCGCACGGCCAGGCCGGTCTCGAACTGCTGGCGCATGGCCTGGGCCTGGCCGCGGGCCCAGCTCTCGTCCTCGGCCAGCTCGATCAGGCTCTCGCTCAGGCCGCGGCAGAGGCGGGTCAGCACCTCGTGGCCGTGCAGGCGGTGGGCGATCAGGCGGCGCGCTTCCTCGCAGAGCAGGGCCACTTCGCCGGCCGAGGCGGCGTCGGGCGGGCGGGCGGCCTGCAGGCGCTGTTGCAGGCGATCGGCCAGGGCGCGGGCGCCGGCATCGTCGGCGGGCAGCGCGGCATCGAGCGAGGCGGCCAGGCTGTCGACCAGGGCCGGCCAGGCGGCGGGTGGATCGGCGGGCCGGTCGGCAGCCTTGGGCAGCGCGGGCTGGGCCGCGGCGGCTTGCGGTCCGGCGGTGGGGGCCGGGCTTTGCTGCGGCCCAGCCGAATCGGCGCCAGCCGGCTGGGCCGGGGCGATCGGGATCGGGGCTTGAAGCGGCCTCGCCAGCTCGGCCGCCGGCCGGGCGGCGGGCTCGGCCTCGCGCGGGCCGGGGGGCTCGTCGGCACCGGCCGGCGCCTCGTCCCAGCGGGCCAGCAACTGGGTCAGGCGCTGGTGCAGGCGGGCGGCGTCGCTGCGGCTGCCACCCAGCACGCGTTGCAGGCTGTCCTTGCGGCGGGCGGCGGTCCAGCCGCGGTCGGAGCGCTCCAGCGCGCGCAGGGTGCGTTCGATCAGGCCGGCCCAGGCCTCGCCGTCCGGGCCTTCGGCGCGGGCGGGCTCGGGCGGGCGCTGGCCGGATTCGGCGGCATAGGCACGGGCATAGTTCTCGGGGGTGGGCTCCAGGCGCTCCAGGGCCAGGCGGCGCAGGGTGGCCTTGGCCAGCACCGCGACGGGGGCCGCGGCCCCTGGGCGGGGCTCGGGCGCATTCATCGGCGGCTTGCGCCGACGCTGCGCTGCAGGGCCGGCGGCAGGCTGGCGACCGGGGACTCGGGCAGGCTGGCGTCCAGCGCGCACTGCCAGGCGGCGCCACCCTGGCCCAGGGCTTCGACCCAGGCTTGCAGGGCCTGCGGCGCCATCGGCCGGGCCATCAGATAGCCCTGCGCGCTGTCGCAGCCCAGGGCAAGCAGGGCTTCAAGCTGGCCCAGCGTCTCGACGCCCTCGGCCACCACGCGCAGCGAAAGCGCACGCGCCAGCGCGACGATGGCCGCGATCACCGCCGCACTCTGCGGCGTGACGCCGAGGTCGCGGATGAAGCTGCGGTCGATCTTCAGCTCGTCGATCGGCAAGGTGGTCAGGTAGGCCAGCGAGGAATAGCCGGTGCCGAAGTCGTCGATGGCCAGGCCGACGCCGATGGCATGCAGGCGATGCAGGGTCGGGATGACGGTCTGCAAGTCCTTCATCAGCCCGGTTTCGGTGATCTCGATCTGCACTGCGCCCTGCGGCACACCGGCCGCCTCGGCCGCCGCGCTGAGGGTGGCGACGAGGTCGCTGCGCTCGAACAGGCGGCTGGGCAGGTTGACGGCAACCGGCCCGTCCAGGCCCGGCATGCCGCGCCAAGCGGCGGCCTGGCGGGCGGCCTCGCGCAGGGCCCATTCGCTCATGGGCACGATCAGGCCGGTTTCCTCGGCCAGGGGGATGAAGTCGGCGGGCGGCACCAGGCGCTCGCCGCGCTGCCAGCGCATCAGGGCCTCGACCCCGGCCACCCGGCCGCTGCGCAGGTCGATCTTGGGCTGGTAGTGCAGCACCAGCTCGCCGCGCGCCAGGGCCATGTGCAGGGCGGTCTCGGTCTGCAACTGCTCGCGGCCGCCGCCGGCCAGGGTGGGGTGGTAGAGGGTCACGGCATTGCGGCCGGCCTCCTTGGTCGCGCGCATCGCGGCATCGGCATGGCGCAGCAGCTCGGGCACGGTGGCGCCGTCGCGCGGGAACAGGGCCACGCCGATGCTGGCGGTGACGAAGACATCCTGGCCCGCCAGGGTCAGCGGGGCGCGCAGCGCCTCTTGCAGGCGCTGGGCCACGGCGCAGGCATCGCGCTCGCGGCCGGTGCCGTTGAGCAGCACGACGAACTCGTCACCGCCCAGGCGGCCCAGCACATCGTCGTGGCGGGTCAGGTCGGGCCGCGATTCGTCGGTCTCGCCGCCCATCGCGCCATGGCGCACGCAGGCCTGCAAGCGGAAGGCGACGCGGCGCAGCAGCTCGTCGCCGGCGGCATGGCCCAGGGTGTCGTTGACCAGCTTGACCCGGTCCAGGCCGATCAGCAGCACGGCCAGGGCCTCGCCCTCGCGGCGGGCGGCGTCGATCGCGCGCTCGGCCCGGGCGATCAGCTCGCGGCGGTTGGGCAGGCCGGTCAGGGCGTCGAAGTGGGCAAGCTGGTGGATGCGGTCCTCGGCCGCGCGGCGCTCGCCCACGTCCTGCACGATGCCGGCATAGCCCACCAGGGCGCCGCGCAGGTCGAACTGCGGTTCCACCTCGACATGCAGGATCAGCTCGCGGCTGCCCTCCTGCGCCAGGTGCAGCTCCAGCGTCAGGGGCTGGCGGGCGGCCAGGGCCTCGCGCAACTGGGCCAGCAGGGCGCGGCGGGCGGCCGGCTCCAGCCGGCGCAGCACATGGCGCAGGTCCAGGCGGGCATCGGCCGGCAGGCCCAGCACATGCAGCGCCTCGGCCGTGGTGTGCAGGCCGAAGCGGCCGCAGCGCCAGGCCACGCTGCCGATGCGGGCGATCTGCTGCGCGCGGGCCAGCTCGCTGCGCTTGCGTTCCAGCTCGGCGCCGATGCGGGTGGCGCGCAGCAGGTGGCGCAGCCGGCCGGCCAACAGCGCCCAGCGGGTCGACTTGACGAAGAAATCGGTGGCGCCGGCCTGGTAGGCCTGCTCGATCGAGGCCTCGTCCTCCAGGCCGGTCAGCATCAGCACCGGCAGCGCGGCCAGGCCGGGCCGGGCGCGCAGCAGGCGGCAGGTCTCGAAGCCGTCCTGGCCGGGCATCACCGCATCCAGCACGATCAGGTCGGGCCGCCAGTGCTCCAGCCGGGCCAGGGCATCGGGGCCGCTTTCGGCCACCGTCACCTCGAAGCCGTGGTGGCGCAGCGCGGTGGCGGTGAGCAGCCGGGCCATGGCATCGTCGTCGACGAGCAGCAACTGCGGCTGCTCGACGGGCTCATGGTCCAGGCGGATGCTGAAGGGCATGCGGGCAGCGAAACGATTCAGGCCGGCGGCTGGCCGAGGGCCGCCACCGCCGGGCGCACCCGGGCGAGTTCCTCGCGCAGCTCGCCCAGGCGCGGGCCCAGGCCCTCGGCCTGGCCGTCGCGCACCAGGCGCTCGACCTCGGCACAGCAGCGCGACAGGGCCAGCGCGCCCAGGCTGGCGCTGGAGGACTTGAGGGTGTGGGCCACATGCCGGATGCGAGCGGCATCGCCGGCCCGCTCGGCTTCATCAAGCTGGGGCAGCAGGCTGTCGAGCGAGGTCTCGAACAAGCCCGCCACCCGCGGCAGCAGGCCATGCCGACCCAGGGGATCCAGGGCGCGGAGCTGGGCCAGGGCCTCGGGATCGAGCAGGGGGCCCGCTTCGGAAGGGCGTTCGGGATTCAAGATGGACTCGGTTCAGCGCAAGGTGGCGGCCCGGGCCAGGGCGGCCAGCAGGGCCTCGTTGGTTTCACCAGCGTAGCTGAAGAGCGACGCAAAAGCCTCGCGAATCGGATCCAGATCATCCCCCTCCACCGCCTGCACCAGGCGCAGGTAAGGCATGCAGGGGCCGCGGCCTTCGACCAGGGCCTGGCGCACATGATCGGGCACCGGCAGGCTGCGGAACAGGGCCTCGAAGGGCTGGTCGAGCAACTGGTCAAGCAGCGAGAAGACGCCGCAGATGAAGCATTCGCCGGCCAGCTCCTCGTAGCCGCTGCGTTGCAGCAGCTCCTCCATCAGCAGGCCGCGGCGCACGGCGGCGAACATCAGCGGACGCAGGTTCAGGTCTTCGCTGGCGGTGGCCAGCAGCAGGGCCAGCCAGCGCAGCAGGCGCTGGCTGCCCAGCAGCATGATGGCGTGGCGGAAGGAGCTGACCTCCACCGCCAGGCCGAAGGCCGGCGAGTTCAGGTAGCGCAGCAGGCGGAAGGCCAGGCGCGGATCGCGGCTGAGGGTGGATTCCAGCTCCTCGACCGAGGAGCCGGACTGCAACTGCCGCATCATGTCCATCAGCACTTGCAGCTCGGCCGAGGCCTGGCCGCCGGCGCGGCCGGCCGGCGGGCTGCGGCGGTCCAGCGCGTCCTGGAAGGGCCAGCCCAGCACGGCGATGGCGCCGCGCGCGAAGCTGGCCTCCATCTCAGCCAGGCTGTGGATACCGGACTGGATGAAGCCGATGCTGCGCGGCATGGGCGAGGGCTGGCCCAGCGGCTCGTGCAGGCGGCGGTCCTCGGCCAGGTCGATGATGGACTGGCGGAAGCAGGGCAACAGCTCGCGCGGCAGCTCGCGCGGCGGCCGGCCCTTGATCAGCAGGGTGTTGCCGCGCGCCGCCAGGGCGGCGATGACCTCGGCATGCGCCGGGTCGGCCGCCATGAAGGCCGGCACCTCCACGCCCAGGTGGCGCGCCGGCTGGGCGGCCATCAGCTCGTGCAGCAGGCTTTCGCTGAGCAGGTTGAGCGAGACCTCGCCCGCGCCTTCGGGCCAGACCGCGGCCAGGGCCTCGAGCAGCTCGCCCACGTCCAGCGGCTCGCCGGGCCGCAGCGGGAAGAGCGTGAGCCGGGTGGCGATGACCGCGCGCTGGCGGTCGATCATCGGCGCGTAGCTCAGGGCGACTCGGGCAAGGATGGAAGCGCTCACAGGACGGCCGGGCAGGAGTGGAGATTCCATTGTCGGAAGCGCACCGCCCGGCCAAGCCCGGGAAAGCCGGTCTTCGCCCGGCTGCTTCGGCGCTTCAGCCCTTCAGGTAATCGAACAGGCTGAGGCGCTGCACCTGGGCATAGGCTTGCAGCGCGGCGTTGTAGCCGGTCTGCTGGTTCTGGAAATCGGAGATGGCGGCGACCATGTCCAGGTCGGTCGCGTCGGAGCGCACTTGCTCGGCATCGAGCTGCTGCTGGCCCAGGCGCTGCTCGATGCCGTCGAGCCGGTTCAGGGCCTCGCCGGCTGCGCTGCGGGTCTGGCCCTGTTGCAGCAGCACGCGGTCGATCACGCGCAGGGCCTCGGTGTTGGCCGTGGCGATGGCGGCGCTGCTGCGGCCGGGGGTGTCGAGCTCGTCGGCCATGGCGGCCAGGGCGTCGAAGACATTGATCGTCGCGCCGCTGCTGTCGGGCACCGCCGTCCAGGTGCGGTCGCCGTCGACGGCCGAGGTCAGGCGGGCCTCGCCCACCGCAAGCTGGGTGTCGCCCGGCGTGCCGCGGTAGCTGACACCGCCCGCGCCTTCGACGAAGGGCTCGCCGGCCGAGCCCTGGCCGCCGAAGAGGTAGCTGCCATTGCCGTCGCCGCGGTTGGCCAGGTTGAGCAGTTGCTCGCGCAGGCCGCGCAGGCTGTCGGCCAGGATGCCGCGCTCGGCATCGCTGTAGCTGCCGTTGCCGGCGCTCACCATCAGGTCGCGCGCTTCCTGCAAGAGCTCGGCGGACTGGCCCAGGGTGTTTTCGCTGAGCGTGAGGTGGGCGCGGCTGGCATCGAGCGCGCGCAGGCTGGCGGTGCTGATCGACAGGCGGGCGCTGGCGCGTTCGGCGCGGGCGGCGGCCACCGGATCGTCGGAGGCACGCTCGACCCGCTTGCCGCTGACCAGGCGCTCCTGCGCCTCGCCCAGGGCCTGCTGGCGGCGCTGCAATTCGGACACGCCGGCTTCGTATCGGGAGGCGGTGGAAAGTCGCATGGTCAGGGGCTCGGGGCGATGCGACCGGATCAGCCGGCCGTCTGCAACAGGGTGTCGAACAGCGATTGCGCGATCTGCAAGACCTTGGCCGAGGCCTGGTAGGCCTGCTGGTACTGGATGAGGCGCGCGGCCTCCTCGTCCAGGTTCACGCCCGAGCGCGCGCTGCGCTCGGCCGTGGCCTGCTCAGCGGCGCTGGCGGACAGGTCGGCCAGGGTGCGGCCGCCCTCCACGCGCAGGCCGACCTCGGCGATCAGCTCGGCATAGGCATCGCCGGCGGTCGAGCCGCCGACCAGCGCCTTCTCGCGCAGGCCGACCATGGCCAGGGCATTGCCGTTCTGGTGGCGCAGGGCCTCGGCCACTTCAGCGCTGCTGCCGGCGGGCGGCGCCACGCTGAAGCGGTCGCCGGCCTTGGGCGCGCCTTGCAGGTTGAGCGACCAGCCGAGAGCGGCGCTGTCGGGATCGCCGCCAACCGGAAAGTCCAGCGTCAGCGGCTGCGGCAGGCTGGCCTCGTTCGTCCAGGCGCCGCCATCGACGCGCCAGCGGTAGCCGGTGGCGGCACTGCCGGCGGCTGCGCCGGTGAATTCCAGCTCGACCTGCGGCGTGCTGGCGCCGTCCCAGCTACGCACCGTCAGCGCAGCGACCGAGGCAGTGCCCAGGTTGGCCGCAGCCGCCGAGGCCGCGACCGGCGCCGCCGCGGCCACGCCCAGCGGATCGCGCATCGCCACCTGCAAGCCCAGCGCGCCCTGGCCGCCGTCGTCGAAGATCGGCGCGCCGGGGTGCAGGCCATCGCCTGCATCCACCGCCACGCCCAGGGCCTGCTGGGCATTGACGGCGGTGGTGACGCCGGTGACCAGGGCCTCGAAGCGGCTGCGGGTGGCCGGCAGATCCTCGTTCTGGAAGCGCAGCACGCCGCCCAGGCTGCCGCCCGCAAGCTGGCTGCCGCTGAGCGGCGCGGCGCTGCCGACCAGGGCCACCTGACGCAAGCGCGCGTCGGCAGGATCGACCCGCAGCTCCAGCGCCCGGGCCTGGCTGCCCATCACCAGGGCCTGGCCGCCGGGCAGCATCACATTCAGGCCGCCCTGGTCGGTCTCGACCGTGCTGACCGGCACCAGGGCCGAGAGATCGCGCACGAGCTGGTCGCGCTGGTCCAGCAGGTCATTGGGCACCTGGCTGGCGCCCTGGGCCGCCTGGATCAGGCCGTTCACGCGGGCGATGGCATCGATGATCTGGTTGGCCTGGGTGCTCATCACGCCCAGGTCATTGCGCACGCCGGACTGCATCTGCTCCAGTTGCTCGGCCACCGCGCGGGCGCGGGCCGCGAAGTCCTCGGCGCGCGACACGACCACTTGCCGGGCCGACAGGTCCTGCGGCGCCGAGGCCACGTCCACATAGGCATTGAAGAGCTGGGTGGCGGCATGGCCCAGGCCCTGCTCGCCCAGCGGGAAGAGGGTGTCGAGCTGCTCCAGTTGCTGGAGCCGGGCCTCGTCCATCGCGGCCTGGGAGCTGCTGCGCTGCTCCTCGCGCACGGCATAGGCGTCGTAGGCGCGGGCGACGCCGGCCACCTGCACGCCCTTGCCGATGTAGCCGGCGCCGCTGAAGGAGCCGGGGGTCGCGCTGAGCAGGATGTCCTGCCGGCTGTAGCCCGCCGTGTTCGCATTGGCGATGTTGTGGCCGGCGACCTGGAGGGCCGTCTGGCTGGCGTTCATCGCACGAACGCCGATCGAGAGCAGGCCGGACATGGGGAGACCTCTTCAGGATGGGGCGCCGGGCTCAGCCTTTGAGGCTGCGTGCGACGCGCAAGGTGGTTTCAATGACGCGGCCGAGCTTGGCGGCGTAGTCCGGGTCGGTGGCATAGCCGGCCTTCTGCAGGTTCTGCGCAAAGCCCTGCGCGCTGCCGCCCTCGGCCACCACGGCGGCATAGCGCGGGCTGCGGCTGAGCAGGCGGGCATGGTCGGTGTAGGCCTCGGCATGGCTGTCGTAGGCGCGGAAGGTCTGCTTGACCTTGCGCGGCACGCCGTTGATGTATTCGGTGGTGGTGACGGTGGCGGTCTTGCCCGTCCAGCCCGGCCCGGCCTTGATGCCGAAGACGTTGTGCGAGCTGGAGCCGTCGGCCATGCGGATCTCGCGCCGGCCCCAGCCGGACTCATGCGCGGCCTGGGCCAGGATGAAATCGGCCGGGATGCCGGTCGCGCGCGAGGCCGCCTCGGCCGCCGCGCGGTGCTGGGCCACGAACTGCTGCGGCGCGCCGGCGCCGCGCAGGGCGGTGGGCGACAGGGCCTCGCGCGACAGGCTGCCCGGCCGGCGCGGCAGCTCGCGGGCCGCCGCCGGGCTGGCGGCCAGGGGCGCGGCGGCTTCGGCCTTGGCCGCATCTGCCCCCGCCCCCGCCCCGCCCTGCTGCCGGGCCAGTTGCCGGGCGATCTGGTCGGCCAGGCCGCCGCGCAGGCCGCTGAGCTGCTGGGCGAACTGCTGGTCGAGCATCTCGGTGCCGAGCTGGGTGCCGCCGTTGTCCATCAGGCCGCTGCTGGGCGTGGCGGCGCGCATGCTCTTCATCAGCTCCTGCATGAGGAGCGATTCGAACTGCCGCGCCGCGGCCTGCACCGCGGCCTGCGGATCGCGGGCGGCCTGGCCGCGCAGGGCCTGAAGCTGGGCGCCGGGCAGGCTGCTGGGCAGGGCGGCCATCAGATCACCTCCAGCTCGGCATTCAGCGCGCCGGCGGCCTGGATGGCCTGCAGGATGGCCAGCAGCTCCTGCGGCGTCGCGCCCAGGCTGTTGAGCGCCTGGACCACCTCGGTGAGCTGCACGCCCGCCGGCAACTGGATCAGCGAGCCGCCGGCCTGCGCCACGGTGATATCGGATTTCTCGGCCTGCACCGTCTGCCCGCCGCCGAAGGCATTGGGCTGGCTGACGACGGGCTGGGTGCTGATCGTCACGCTCAGCGCGCCGTGGGCCACGGCGCAGGCATTCAGCGTGACGGCCTGGTTCACCACGATGGAACCGGTGCGGGCATTGATCACCACCTTGGCGGCCGGCGTCTCGCGGGCGATCGGCAGGTTCTCGATGTCGGCCAGCAGGGCCACGCGGGCGCCGGGGTCGGCCGGCATGGCCACCCGCACCGTGCGGCCATCCAGGGCCTGAGCCAGCGGTTGGCCGGCGCGGCGGTTGATGGCCTCGACCACCGCGCGGGCGGTCGAGTAATCGGCGCTGTTCAGGTCGAGCTGCAAGCTGTCGCCCTGGTTCAAGGGCGTCGGCACCGCCCGCTCGACCACGGCGCCGGCCGGGATGCGGCCGGCATTCAGGGTGTTGATCTGCACCTTGGAGCCGCCGGCCGAGGCGCCTGCGCCGCCGATCACCAAGTTGCCTTGGGCCAGGGCATAGACCTGACCGTCCGGGCCCTTGAGCGGCGTGGTGATGAGGCTGCCGCCGCGCAGGCTCTTGGCATTGCCGAGCGAGGCCACGGTCACATCCAGCGCCTGGCCGGGCTGGGCGAAGGGCGGCAGACTGGCGGTGACCATCACCGCCGCCACATTGCGCACCTGCATATTGGTGCCGGCCGGCACCGTCACGCCGAGCTGCTGCAACATGGTTTGCAGGCTCTGGCTGGTGAAGGGCGTCTGGGTGGTCTGGTCGCCGGTGCCATCCAGGCCCACCACCAGGCCGTAGCCGACCAGCGCATTGCTGCGCACGCCCTGCACCGCGGCAATCTCCTTGAGCCGCGCGGCCTGGGCCGGCACCGGCCACCACAGCGCGGCGCTGGCCACCAGCACGCACAGGGCCAGGGCAAAGCGCAGCAGGGGGCCGAGGGGCTCGATGCGCAGCTCGGCCTCGTCCTCTGCCTCGAAGGGCCGGTCCGCACGGGGCGCAGCCGGCTGCTCGGCCGCGCGGGGCAGCCGGAACAGGCGGGTCAGGGGCTTGGGCAGGGTGGCGTTCATGGCGGTGTCGGTCCGCGGGGGCGGAGACGCTCCCCTCCCCCTTCGACACCATTCTGGAAATCTTTAGATCGGAAGAACGCTCAAAAAGAAGCGCGCCAGCCAGCCAATCACCTGGGCGTCGGCGGCGGCACCGCGGCCGCGGTGCTCCAGCCGCACATTGGCGATGGCGGTGGAGGCCACGCTGTTGCCCGGCTGGATGCTGCGCGGATCGACCTGGCCCGAGAAGCGCAGCACATCGACGGCATCGTTCACGCCGATCTGCTTCTCGCCGCTGACGACGAGGTGGCCGTTGGGCAGCACCTCGACCACGCTGACCGTCAGGGTGCCGGTGAAATCGTTGGTGCTCTGCGTGGTGCCGCTGCCCGAGGAGCTGTTGCTCGAATTGCCCGCCGCCGAGCTGCGGCTGAGCAGGCTGGGCGGCAGCAGGGGCACGGCGCTGACGCCGGCCGAGACCTCGCCGCCCTTCTCGATGGCGCTGCTGGAGCTGGCGCTGGCGGTGATCTTCTCGACGATGCGCACTTGCAGCGTGTCGCCGACATGGCGGGCGCGGTGGTCCTCGAAGAGCGGCCGGTAGCCCGCGGCGGCATAGAGCGAGCCGCTGGCCGGCGCAGCCGCCGCCGGGCCGGGCGCGGCTGCCGGCGCGGCCGGCGGGCCGGGCCGCACCGGGGCGGTGTCGGCCACCTCCACCCGGGGCGAGAGGCTGGCGCAGCCGGCCAGCCCGGCCAGGGCCAGGGCGGCCGGGGCCAGGCGGGCGGCGCGGCCGGTGAAGAAGGCCCAGCGCATCGCCGACCTCAGATCTGGCCCAGACGCTGGAGCATCTGGTCGGCCGTCTGGATGGCCTTGGAGTTCAGCTCGTAGGCGCGCTGGGTCTGGATCATGGTCACCAGCTCTTCGACCACATTGACATTGCTGGTCTCGACGAAGCCCTGGGTCAGGCTGCCCAGGCCGTTGGCGCCGGGTGCGTCGGTGTTGGGCGCGCCGGAGGCGGCCGTCTCGGCGTACAGGTTCTGGCCCAGCGGCTCCAGGCCGGCAGGGTTCTGGAAGTTCGCAAGCTGGATCTGCCCCACCTGCTGCGGCGCCGCCTGGCCGGGCATGCGGGCGGTGACGATGCCGTCGCTGCCGATGGTCACGCCCTGGGCCTCGGGCGGCACGCTGATGCCGTCGCCGAGCAGCTCGCCATTGCTGGTGACGATCTGGCCCTGGGCATTGAGCTGGAAGGCGCCGTCGCGGCTGTAGGCCGTGGTGCCGTCCGGCCGCTGGATGGGGAAGAAGCCCGCGCCCTTGATGGCCACGTCCAGGCTGTTGCCGGTCTGCTGCAAGTTGCCCTGCGTGAACTGCCGCGAGGTGGCCACCGCCCGGGTGCCCAGGCCCACTTGCAGGCCGGTCGGAAGCTGGGTCTGCTCCGAGCTGTTGGCGCCGGCCTGGCGCAGGTTCTGGTACATCAAGTCCTCGAAGACGGCGTGCGAACGCTTGTAGCCGTTCGTCGCGCTGTTGGCGAGGTTGTTCGAGATGTGATCCAGCTGGGTCTGCTGGGCCTCCATCCCGGTCTTGGAAATCCACAGGGCGCGCATCATGGCCTTCTCCTTCGTGCCCGGCCATGGTCGCGCGGGCGGCGGGCCGGGCATCGGCGGAAGAAGGGCCGCGGCGGGCCGCTTCTCCCGGCGCTGCCTCAGCGGTCGACGGACAGCAGCTTGGCCGCGTTGTCCTCGTTGCGCTCGGCCTGGCCGAGCAGCTTGAGCTGCTGCTCGAACTGCCGGGCCGCGGCGATCATGGCGACCATCGTGCCGATGGCGCTGACGTTCGAGCCCTCCAGCGCGCCGTCCTGCAGGCGCGCGGCCGGGTCGGCATCGAGCGGGTTGCCGTCGGCGCTGCGGAACAGGCTGTCCGCGCCGCGCTGGAGCGGCGCCTCGGGCGTGACCAGCTTGAGCCGGCCGACCGGGATGAAGCCGCCATTGGCCTGCCGTGCGCTGACCGTGCCATCGGGCGCGATGCTGGGCTCGGCCCCCGGGGGCACATTGATCGGTCCGCCCTCGCCCAGCACCGGCAGGCCGCCCAGGCTCATCAACTGACCCTGGGCATCCACCGTCAGCGCGCCGGCGCGGGTGTAGGCCTCGCTGCCATCGGGCGCTTGCAGGGCCAGCCAGGCCTGGCCTTGCAGGGCCACGTCCAGCGGCCGGCCGGTGGCGGTGATGGGGCCGGGCGCGGGGTCGTAGCCGGTGGTGGTTTCCAGCGCGTAGGCGCGGGTGGTGGCGCCATCGCCGCGCACCGGCACGGCGCGGAAGGCCTGAAGCTCGGCCCGGAAGCCGGTCGTCGAGGCATTGGCCAGGTTGTTCGAGAGCAGGTCCTGGCGCTGCATGGTCGCCTTCGCGCCCGACATCGAAAGGTAGATCATGCGGTCCATGGCGGGCTCCGGGCTTCAGGGCTTCGGGGGGTCGTCAACGCAGGTTGACCAGGGTCTGGAGCACCGAGTCCTGCGTCTTGATCGTCTGCGCATTGGCCTGGTAGACGCGCTGCGCGGTGATCATGTTGACCAGCTCGCCGGTCAGGTCGACGTTGCTGTCCTCGACCGCGCCCGATTGCAGATTGCCCAGGTTGCCCAGGCCCGGCGCATTGACGATGCGCTCGCCCGAGGCCAGGGTCTGCGCCCAGCGGTTGTTGCCCTGCGGCTCCAGGCCCTGCGGGTTGCGGAAGGTCGCCAGCTCCAGGCGGAAGACATCCTGGTACTGGCCGTTGGAGAAGCGCGCGCGCACGGTGCCGTCGTCCTCCACGCTCACGCTGCTGAGGCCGGCGTAGGTGTGGCCGTTCTGCGTCTGCTGGGTGGTGGCCGAGGCGGCGGCATAGCCGGTGCCGTTGACCGACAGCGTGATCGGCGAGAGGGTGATGGGATCGCCCGCGGCCGAGGTGGCCGTCAGCGCGCCCAGATTGAAGCTGGCCGGGCCGGCCGGCCAGGGGCTGCCGCTGCCCGCGTCGAAGGCCAGGACGCCAGCCGGCGTGGCCACCGATGCCGTGCCCTCTGCCGCGGCGAACACCTGCCAGCGGTCGGTGGCCGGGGTCGGCGGGGTGGTCGCCGCATTGGCCGCGCCGCCGGCGATGCGGCGGAAGTAGAGCGTCATCTCCACCGGCTCGCCGGTGCCGTCGTAGACGGTGATCGGCGTCGAGTGGTTGTAGCTGGCGGCATCGGTCGGGTTCAGCGGTAGGTTGCTGTTGACGGCCACGGTGGCGCGGGCGTCGAGGTTCATTTCCAGCGACAGCGTGGTGGTGGCCGCCGCCGCCAGGCCCTGGGTCGGCAGGGTCACCGGGCCGAGGGTGGCGCTGACGAGGCCGTTCGCATCCAGCGGCCGGCCGAGCAGGGCCATGCCTTCGTTGTTGACGACCTGGCCGAAGCGGTCGAGCTTGAACTGGCCGTTGCGGCTGAAGTAGGTCTCGCCGCCGAAGGTGGGCGGCGTGGTGCCGGTGCCCGCGCCATTGAGCATGCCGAGCTGGAAAAAGCCGCTGCCGTTGATCGCGAGGTCCAGGGGGTTCTCGGTCAGGGTGATGTTGCCCTGGGTGAACTGCTGGGCCACGGCCTGCAGGTTCACGCCGATGCCGATCTGGCCGTTGCCAACGCGGTTGAGCGCGCCCGCATACAGGTCGGCGAACTCGGCCCGCGAGCCCTTGAAGCCGACGGTGCTGGCATTGGCCACGTTGTTGCCGATGACCTCCAGGTTCTTGCTGGAGGCGTTCAGGCCGGACAGGCCTTGCTGGAAGCTCATGGTCGGTTTCCTCGGGGGCGGGGGGGATCAGGACAGGGCCTTGACGGTGCTCGCGTCGACGCGGCGGCCGCTGGCCAGTTCGAGCATCAGCGCATTGCCTTCGGTGGCCACGGCCTGCACGGTGTCGGTGTTCAGCGGGGTCGCGGCAACCTTGGACGCGCCGGACTGGGCCGTCACGCGGAAGCTGAAGCCCGCCGTGCCGGCGGCGGCGGCCTGGGCCTCGGTCGGCGTCCAACTGAAGCCGTGGCGGCCGGCGGACTGCGCGCCCAGGTCGAGGGTGTCGACCACCTTGCCGCTGGGGCCCAGCACCTCCACGCGCACGCTGTCGGCCGGGCCGGCCAGCTCGACGCCGGCGCTGGCCTTGCCGCTGCTGTCGGGCGCCAGGCGGTTGCCGTCCAGCAGCACCTGATGACCCACCAGTTGCGCGCCCTGCAGGGCCCGAAGCTGGCCGAACTGGCCGCTCAGCGACTGCACCGTGCTGTTGAGCTGCTCGATGCCGGTGACGGTGCTGATCTGCGCCATCTGGCTGGTGACCTGCGCGTTGTCCATCGGGCTCAGCGGGTCCTGGTTCTTCATCTGCGCGACGAGCAGCTTCAGGAAGCGCTCGGAGGCATCGGCCGCCGAGGTGGCCGTGGCGCTGCTGGCGGCCGCGGTGGCGGCAGAGGTGGCGGAAGTGATCGCAGGGCTCATGGCATCGGGCCGGACAGGGTGAAGGGGGATGTGGCGCGGCGCGGGCTCACTGGCCCATCTGCAGCGTCTTGAGCAGCAGCGACTTCGCGGTGTTCATCACCTCGACGTTGTTCTGGTAGGAGCGCGAGGCCGAGATCATGTTGACCATCTCCTCCACGCTGTTGACGTTGCTGTAGGTGACATAGCCCTCGCCATCGGCCTGCGGGTGGCCGGGGTCGTGCACGCGGCGGCCGGGACTGCTGTCCTCGCGCACCGTCGAGACCTGCACGCCGGCCGAGCCCGCGCCCGCCATCGGCAGCGTCTGGAAGACCACTTGCCGCGCCCGGTAGGCCTGGCCATCGGGGCCGGCGACCGTGTCGGCATTGGCCAGGTTGGAGGCCACGGTGTTCAGGCGCTGGCTCTGCGCGCTGATGGCGCTGCCGCTGACCTGGAAGATATCGAGCATGCTCATCGCGGGGCTCCTGGGCTCACTGGCCGGTGATCGCGCTGGTCAGCGTCTTCACGCTGCCGTTGAGGAAACGCAGCGTGGCCTCGTAGTGCACGGCGTTGTCGGCGAAGCTGGCGCGCTCGCGGTCCATGTCCACGCTGTTGTCGTCCAGGCTGGTCTGGCTGGGCGTGGCATAGCGCAGTGCGGTGGGGCCGGCCTCGCCGGGCTGCAGCGGCAGGTGCCCCGCGCGCGGCGCGGCCTGGGCCGGCGCCGGGCGGGCGGCCGGGTTGGCATGGCCGGTGGCTTCGCGGAGCGCGGCGGCGAAATCCATCTCGCGGGCCTGGTAGCCCGGCGTGTCGGCATTGGCGATGTTGCTGGCCAGGATGCGCTGGCGCTCGGCGCGCAGGCTCAGCGCCTGGGCCTGGAAGTTCAGCGTGTCGGTCAGGCGGTTCAGCATCGCGGGCTCGCAAGGCAGGGGGCTGCGTCGGGGGGCGCAGACCCGGTAAGGGGTGTGCGTCGATTGTGGAAAGCGCCCGGCCGGCCATGCCCGGGAATAGCAGGGCCGGCACCCCGCATTTCCCGCCCCGGGGGCCCGCCAGCCCGGCCTACAGTGCGCCGCATGAGCCTGCCTTCGTGCGCCTTGCCGCACGCCCCGATGCCAAGCCCGCCCCGGCGCACCCGCCCCGCGCCGGGCCGCGCCCTGCTGGCCGGGGCGCTGCTGGCTGCGGCCGGCGCCAGCCAGGCCGAGCCGCCCACCGCCGATCCCCTGGCCCCCGCCCGCGCCCAGGCCCTGCAGCTTGTGCAGCAGGCCGCCGAAGCCCAGGCCGAGGGCCGCCGCTTCGACGTGGAAGCCGGCGAGCTGCCCGGCCGCCTGCGCCTGGCCCCCTGTGCCGAGGTGCAGGCCAGCCTGCCCCCGGGCTACCGCGCCTGGGGCAGCACCCGCGTCGCCCTGCGCTGCGTGCAGGGCCCCGTGCGCTGGCAGGTCTACTTGCCCGTCACCGTGCGCATCTGGGGCCCGGCCCTGGTGCCGCGCCAGGCCCTGGCCGCCGGCCGCAAGCTGAGCGCCGACGACCTTCAGACCGACGAAGTCGACCTGGCCGCCCTGCCCTCGCCCGCCCTGGTCAACCCGGCCGAAGCCGAAGGCCGCGTGCTGATGCGCAGCCTGCCGCCCGGCCAGCCCCTGCGCGCCGGCGACCTGCGCCAGCGCCAGTGGTTCAGCGCCGGCAGCCCGGTGCAAGTGACGGCCGTGGGCCGCGGCTTCACCATCGAAGGCCGCGGCCAGGCCCTGGGCGCCGGGCTCGACGGCCAGCCCGTGCGCGTGCGCATCGACAACGGCCGCATCGTCCAGGGCATCGCCGTCGGCGAAGGCCAGGTGGAACTGCGCTTGTGAAATCTCGCCGCCCCCCTCCCCCGTCCTGCCCGGTCCGCCCCTGCGCGTGCGGGGGTGCCGCAAATTCCGCTCAAGCTTGGACGCAGCCGTCCGAAAGCTCCACCATGTCGCACCTCCGCACGGGCCCCTGCCGGCCCATTGCCCCCCACCGGCCGGCCTCGGCCGGCCTTGAACTCGGGAGCCAGCCATGAAGATCGGCGCGTCCACCCCGCCCCCGGCGCCCACCGCGCCGGTGCAAGCCCCCAACCTCAGCCCGCAGGACAGCCAGGCCGCGGCCCGCGTCAAGCTGGACCCAGCCCCGACCGAACTGCGCAGCGCCGCCGCCGCCAGCCCGGCCGGTGAAGGCACCCGGGTCGAAATCTCGGCCGCCGCCCAGATGCTCAGCGGAACCGACGGCGACTTCGACGCCGAGAAGGTCGCCGCCCTGCGCCAGGCCATCGCCGACGGCAGCTACCGCGTCGATGCCGGCGCCATTGCCGACAAGCTCATCGCCAACGCCATCGACGTGCTCGGCGGCGGCCCCAGCCGCGTCGCCAGCGGCGGCTGAACCCCGGCCCGCCGATGAAACCGCAGCCCGCCGACACCCCGCCAGCCGCCCCCGCCGGCAACACCCAGGCCTTCGAGCGCGCCCTGGGCGCGCTCGAACACCATCTGGACAGCCTCGGCCAGGCCCTGCGCCAACGCGACAGCGGCACCCTGCTGGAAGCCAGCCGCGCCCTGCAGCAAGCCCTGCCCGCCGCGCTGGACAGCCTGCGCCACGACGCGCCCCACCCCCTGCCCCCCGAACTGCGCGAACGCCTGCTGCGCGACCGCGGCCGCATCCTGGCCCAGCGCGAAGCCCTGAGCCGCGCCCACGCCGCCGTCGAACGCGCCGTCAGCGTGCTGCTGCCGGGGGAGGTGACGGTCTATGGGCCGGGCGGCCTGGGGCGCGGGGAGAGGCGGCTCGGTTCCGCATAGAAAAGCCCCCGGCGACGGGGGCTTTCTTTTTTGCAAGGGACAGCATTAGTCACCCACTGTCGTGCTTGCATACGCTGGCCGGGCCCGCGACGATCTGAGTGATGAAGCGAGCTGACCTTGGGCTGAACCTGCACACCGCAACTTCTTGCACGGCAACAGCCACCGTCGGGGTGGATACTGGCGCGCGCGTCAACAAAGGCGCCAGCAAGGAGACGACACGTTGGGAACGAAGAAGTGGACGGCCGTCGAGTACGACGCTGCCAAGTACCTGGAAACGCAGATGCGCGGCGAACTGCAGTTCGTCACGCTGCCGAAGGTGATGCTGCTGCAGGTGGTGATCGAAATGGACGATGCCCTGTACAAGGACATCGCCAAGAACCCGTCCACCCTGGCCAAGCTGCAGCAGGCCGCGGGCGACAAGGCGCGCAAGGCCATGGGCGACGCGATGAAGAAGATCGTCGCCGCCGAGGCCAAGGCCGCCAAATTCAACAAGGCCGCCGCCGCGGCCTTCGCCCGCGACCTGCAGTCCACGCTGGAGGCCGACTTCCAGAAGGCCAGCGACGCCATGGCCGACGAGGCCGTGGAGGTGATCGAGGCCTACCGCAAGGGCAAGAGCGAACTGCTGGCGTTCCGCATCAAGTCCGTCGGAAAGATCGCCTTGAACGCCATCACCATGACCGGCGGCATCGTGCTGTCGGTAGCCACGGCCGGCGCGCTGTCGCCGGTGGGCATCATCGGCGTGGTGCGCACCTCGGTGGGCATCGTGCAGGAAGGGCTGAAGCTGGCCAGCACCGCCGACAAGATGGCGCTGCTGATCCAGGGTGAGCTGGCGGTGCTGCGCAAGATCATGAAGGAGGAAGTGGCCAAGGCCAAGACCAGCGGCAAGATCGCGCAGGGCGTCAAGGAAGTGGGGCTGAACCTGCTGTCAAAGGCCGTCGGCCTGGAAACGCCCAGCCTGAAGAACTGCCAGTCTCACATTGACCTGCACAACATCAACATCAGCAAGCTGGAAAAGGAATCCAAGAAGCTGTCGGTGACCATCTACGACGCCATGGACGAGCAGGAAAAGCTGGCCAAGGCGCTGAAGACCGCCAAGGCCACGCTCCCGGCGGACAAGGTGGGCAAGGCGGCCCTGGCGCTGGAAAAGTCCGAGAAGGCGCTGGACAAGCTGCTGCAGGCCACCATTGCGGTGAACGAACGGGTGGAGGTGGCGCACGAGCGCGGCAAGCTGTTCCAGAAGGCCCTGGACGGCATGAAGGACGGCATCCCCGAATGGCTGAAGTACGTGGACACCGCCTGCGGCCTGGCTGCCGACTTGGCCATGGCCATCACCGATTCTTCCGACGCCGCCTCGGCTGCGCTGGCCTCGGTGCTGACGCTGGAAGCCACCATCGGCAGCGAGATCATCGACCGGCTGTAGCAACGGCGCGCTAGGCCGCGGCGTGCGGCGGCCTCAGCGCTGCGCGTTCGGGAAAAACAGCTGCTCGCCGCCGATCCTGTAGGCCGCGATGCTGGCCTGCCCGGCGCTGGACAGCACCCAGTCGGCAAAGGCCTGCGCCAGCGCCTGCTTCACATGCGGGTGCTTCGCCGGGTTGACCACGATCACGCCGTATTGGTTGAACAGCCGCTTGTCGCCTTCCACCAGCACCGCCAGTTCACCGCGGTTCCTGAAGCTCAGCCAGGTGCCGCGGTCGGCCAGCACATAGGCGTTGGTGGAACTGGCCATGTTCAGCGCCGGGCCCATGCCGCAGCCGCATTCCTGGTAGCCCGCCGGCTTGGCAGCAGCGATGTCCACATTGGCGGCCTTCCAGTAGCGCAGCTCGGCGGCATGGGTGCCGCTCTTGTCGCCGCGCGAGATGAACGGCGCCTTGGCCGCCGCCAGCTTGGCCAGCGCGGCCACGATGTCGCCGCCCTTCAGGCCCGCCGGGTCGGCCTTCGGACCGATGAGCACGAAATCGTTGTACATGACGGCCCGGCGCGGCAGGCCGAAGCCTTCGGCGACGCACTTCTCCTCGGCCTGACCTGCCCCCAGTACCCGTACCAAGCTTTGTGAGGAATCCGCTTGGTTGAAGGAGATTACTCCTGGGTTTTCTGCGGCGCCGGCACGGCGCCGCCGGTTGTCTGTCGATGCTGCGCCGCGAACGTCGCTGGCGGCATCCGCCCGCAACTGCTGTGCGGTCGCACCTCGTTGTAGTCGGTCCGCCAGCGCGCGATCTCGACGCGCGCCTGCTTCAAGCTCTGGAACCAGTGCTCGTTCAGGCACTCGTCGCGGAACTTGCCGTTGAAGCTCTCGATGTAGGCATTCTGTGTGGGCTTACCCGGCTGGTTGAGGATATGGCGCACGCCCTTGGCCTGCGCCCAGGCCATGAAGGCGCGGCTGGTGAACTCCGGCCCCTGGTCGGTCCTCACGGCCTGCGGGTAGCCCCGGAATCGCGCCACCTGGTCCAGCACGCGCGCGACGTACTCGCCGCCGATGCCGTGGTCCACGGCGATGTCCACGCACTCGTGGCTGAAGTCGTCGGTGACGGTCAGGCACTTGATGCGCCGCCCACTGGCCAGGCTGTCGCTGACGAAGTCCATGCTCCACACCTCGTTGATCGTCTGGCACTCGTGCAGCGGCACGCGTTCGAGCTTCAGGCGCTGCTTGCCGCGGCGCTTGCGCACCGACAGGTCGGCCAGCTTGTAGAGCCGGTACACGCGCTTGTCGTTGATCTTGGTGCCCGTGGCGCGCAGCAAGTCGGCGATGCGCCGGTAGCCGAAGCGCCGCCGCTCATGCGCCAGCTCGACGATGCGCTGGCTCGTCGCCTGGTCGTGCTGCGCACGCTGGGGCGGGTGCCGCCAGCTGTCGCGCGACAGGCCCACCAGCGCGCAGGCGCGCCGCTCACTGATCAAGGTCGTTTCCAACATCGTGCCCACCGCGCGTCGCTTCGCCGGTGGGCTCAGCGCTTTACGCCGAAGGCCACCTTCAGCGCCTCGTTGTCCAGTACCGCCTCGGCCAGCAGCTTCTTGAGTCGGTTGTTCTCGGCTTCCAGCTCGCGCAGCCGCTTGGCGTCGCTGGGCTCCATGCCGCCGAACCTGGCTCGCCACTTGTAGAAGGTTGCCGAGCTGAACCCCTCTCGGCGGCACAGGTCCGCCACGCTCATGCCCGCGTCGGCCTGCTTGATGAACCCGATGACTTGCTCATCTGTGAATCTGCTCTTGCGCATCGCGCTTCCTGTCGGTTGCGCGGATTCTTCTCTATTGCCTTGGTACGGATGGCGGGTTGCAGGTCACATTTGCGCCAGCTAAGTGAGAGTCGGAAGATGCTTCGTGGCTATCCAGCTTGAGACGGCCCGCCAATCTGTCGCGTCGCCGTCACGTCTCATCATTTCGTATTCGTGTGCGCGGGCAATGGCTGGCCAGTGTTGCCCGCCAAATTGCGCCAGAAGGTCACGGGCAGCACGTCTAGTCGCTCACTCGGCTTTATCCTCGATGGTCCTCAAAACCACACGACCAGAAACAGGCACGGCGTCTAGGAGGAGGTCGAAACCCTTCCCGTCTTTATGGGCGAACGCAGCGCCTATTTCTCGCCAGTTGGCTTTCTTGTCCCCGTCGCTGTCACGTTCCACGTAAGCGGCGAAGTCTGGGCGTTTGGTCTCGGCCATGAGTAATCTCCTTGGTTGTTATTACGGCTCCCGCCGTTGAGTCCAGCGCCCATGAACCAAGGCGGCTTCGGTCTGGTCTGCCTTCGGCCAATACTCGGCGCTTTCGCGTGAGTACGGCAGGCCATCTTGATCGTGCGTGCCGATGAAGCAGGTAGCGCATGAGGATAGGTTTGGCGCACACGGCAGAAGCCTTTGGGGCCATCGGCTAGATGTCGGGTCCCGGGTGATTGACCACCCTTTTTGAGAACAAATCCGGGTGCGTGGACTGCCACTTCTTCAGCGCCTGAACGGGCGTGTTCAGGTCCAGCGCGCGCTGCGGCAGGTGCTCGTTGTAGAGCCAGACGAAGCGATGCAGTGTTGTCTCCAAGTCCTGCGCGCTGTTGAAGCGGTGCGACTTCAGCACCTGCGCCAGTCGCCCGTTGAAGCGTTCCACCATCCCGTTTGTTTGCGGGTGCTTCGGCCTCGTCAGCCGATGCCCTATGCCCAGCGCCTCGCACAGCCCATCAAACTCGTGCGCGCCGCTGGCGTCCTTCTCGCGCCGACCGAAGGCCCGGTCAGTGAACTCCCGCCCGTTGTCGGTCAGCAGCGTCTTGATCTTGAAGGGCGCAGCCTTGTGCAACGCGTTGAGGAACGAACGCGCCGCGCTCGCCGTCTTCCTGCCTTTGATGGCGATGAAGACCCAGCGCGTGGCGCGGTCGATGGCCACGAACACATCGCGCCGCTCGGTCTCGTCCTGCATCTGCGGCAGGTACTTCACGTCCATGTGAACGTAGCCTGGCTCGTAGGCCTTGAAGGACTTGACCTGCGTCTTGGCGACCTCGGGCTCGGGCAGGCGGTTCACGCCGCGCCGACGCAGCAGGCGGTCCAGCGCCGAGCGGCTCATGCTCGGCTCGATGAACTCGCGCACCACCGCAAGCAAATCGTCCAGCGACAGGCGCAGGTGCGTGCGCAGGTAGACAACGATCTCTTCCTGGCCGGCGTTCAGCTTGGTCTGCAGTCGGTGCGGGGTATGGCTCCCATCCTCGACCGTGGTGCGCTTGCGCCACTTGCGGATGGTGAACTTGCCCACGCCGAAGCGCTGCGCCAGCTCGGCCTCGGTGCCATGGGCCTGCTGGATCGCCAAGCGCGTGGCCGGCGTGGTGGTGGCGTTCTTGTGCAAGCTGATCAGCATCGTGAGCCCCGGTGGTTCAAGTCTGCCAGCAAGCCCCGCAAGACCTCCCGGCCTACGAGGATCGCATGCCGGCTGCCAAGGAGCCATTCATCCGGGACACGACAGCTAGACAACACCATTGAGGGGTCTTGGATAGGCGGCGCGCTGGCGCTCGCAGCCCGCCGCGGTATCGCCCTCGGCGGGCTGCGCCCCCTCAATGCCCCCCATGCCCCCCCTGCGGCTTCCTCACCCGCACTTCCACCCCCGGCTGGGCGGCGGGTTGCGGTGCCTGGGCCGCGCCAGGCGCTGCGGCGGGCGCTGAGCCCGGCGCCGCACCTGGCTCCGGCGCCGCACCCGTCCACGGCCGAGCGACGGTGCCCGGCGGATGGCGCCACCAGCCGGGATCGCGTGAATCGCCGGGGGCCTGGTCGGGGCGCACTTTCAGCACGGTGAACATGCCGCCCATGTCGATGGAGCCGAAGGGGCCGGTGCCGGTCATCATGGGGGCGGTGTTGGCGGGCAGGGGCATGCCGGCCATTTCGCTCATGTCGGCCATGCCGCGTTCGCCCATCAGCATGTAGTCGGGCACGAGGCGGTTGATCTTGTCGACGAGGCCGCGGTGGTCCACGCCGATCATGGTGGGCACGTCGTGGCCCATGGCATTCATGGTGTGGTGGCTCTTGTGGCAGTGGAAGGCCCAGTCGCCCACTTCGTCGGCGACGAATTCCATTTGCCGCATCTGGCCGACGGCCACGTCCACGGTGACTTCCGGCCAGCGCGAGGCGGGCGGGGTGGGGCCGCCGTCGGTGCCGGTGACGAAGAACTCATGGCCGTGGATGTGGATGGGATGGTTGGTCATCGTCAGGTTGCCGACGCGCAGGCGCACCTTGTCGCCCTGGCGGGCGACGATGGGATCGATGCCGGGGTAGAGGCGGCTGTTCCAGCTCCACAGATTGAAATCGAGCATGGTCATCACCTTGGGCGTGGCGCTGCCGGGTTCGATGTCGTAGCTGTTGAGGAGGAAGCAGACATCGCGGTCCACCTCCTGGATCCACGGATGCCGGCCCTTGGGATGGGTGACCCAGAAACCCATCATGCCCATGGCCATCTGCACCATTTCGTCGGCATGCGGGTGGTACATGAAGGTGCCGGGCCGGCGGGCGACAAACTCGTAGACCCAGGTCTGGCCGGGCGGCACGGCAGGCTGGGTGAGGCCGGCCACGCCGTCCATGCCGCTGGGCAGGCGCTGGCCGTGCCAGTGGATGGTGGTGGGCTCGGGCAGTTTGTTGGTCAGGAAGATGCGGACGCGGTCGCCCTCCACCACTTCGATGGTGGGACCGGGGCTTTGGCCGTTGTAGCCCCAGAGGTGGGCGGTGAAGCCGGGGGCCATTTCGCGCACCACGGGTTCGGCGACGAGGTGGAATTCCTTGACGCCGTCCTTCATGCGCCAGGGCGCCGTCCAGCCGTTGAGGGTGAGCACCGGGCGATAGGGCCGGCCGTTGGGCGGCGCCAGCGGCGGCTGGGTGGCGGTGCCGGGGGCGACCGCGGGTTCGGGCAGCGCGGCCATCGCCACGCGGCTGACGCTGGCGGCGGCCACGCCCGCGGTGATCGCACTGCTGCCGGCCAGGAAGTTTCTTCGGGAGACCATGGCGTGTTCCTTCAATGCCCGCCGGCGGCGGCGGCCGGCACGGCGGAGGGGGATTCGGTGAGGACGGGCAAGACGGCGGGCCGGCCGATCAGGGCCTGGGCCAGGGCGGCTTCGGCCTGCCAGTAGGCGCGGCGGGCTTCCATGGCGGCCTCGACGGCGGCCACTTGCGCGCGGGCATCGGCCAGCAGTTCGAAGACGCCGACCAACATGCCGTTGTAGCGAAGCAGTTGCTCGTCGACGATGCGCTGGGCCAGGGGCAGCAGCTCGGCCTGATGCAGCACGGCGATGTCGTGCGCATGGCGATAGGCCCCGTAAGCCTCGCGCACCTCGGAGCGCGCCTCGATGGCGAGCTGCGCCGCCTGCTGCAGCGCGATGCGGTGGCGCGCCTCGGCCTGGGCGAGCCGGGCCTGGCCGGAATCGAAGAGCGGCAGCTCGAAGCGCAGCTCGGTGCCGCGGCGGTTCGGGCCTTCGTCGGGCAGCTCGCGCTCGAAACCCACTTCCAGCACATTGACCCAGCGGGTCGGCCGGGTCAGGCCCAGGCGGGCGGCCGCCTGGCTGACGGCCTGGCGGGCGGCCTGCAAGTCCAGCCGCGAGGCCATGGCCTGCTGCTCGATGTCCGGCCGCTCGGCCGGCTGGGCGGGCAGCGGCGGCAGGCGCTCGGGCAGACGGAAGGCGGTGTCGCTGCCCCACAGGCCGATGGCGCGGATCAGCGCCTCGCGGCGCGCCTGGGCGGCCTGCTCGGCCTGGGCCAGGCGCAGCGTGGCCTCAGCATAGAAGGCCTGCTCGCGGGCGCGGCGCAGCGCATTGAAGTTGCCGACTTCGGCCATGCGACGGGCCAGCTCGGCGCCAGCCTCGGCGGCCTCGCGGATCTGGCGGCGGTAGTGCAGGCGCTCCTGGGCGGCAACCGCCTCGATCCAGGCTTGCCGCACGCCCGCCAGGTGGGCCAGCAGCTCGGCGGCCAGGGTCTGCTGGCGGGCGGCGAACTCGGCCTCGGCCAGCGGGCGCAGCCAGGGGGCCAGGGCCAGGCGGAGCAGGTCGAAGCCGAGGCGCAGCTCGATCTCCGTCTCCTCGCCCTGCCGGAAGCGGCCGATGCTGAGCGAGGGATTGGGCAGCCGGGTGGCTTGCAGCAGCTCGGCCTGCGCCAGGCCCAGCTCCTCGAAGCGGGCTTGCAGGCCGCGATGCTTCAGCAGGCTCAGGGCCAGGGCCTGGTCCAGGCCCAGCGGCTGGGCGAGCAGCTCGGCGCTGCGGGCCTCGGCCGCGGCTTCGTCGGCCGGCGTGCGCGGCCAGACGGGCCGCAGCCCGGTGCGCGCCTGCACCTGCTCGGCCACCGGCGCGAAACCCGCCGGCCCGGAGGGCGCGGCGCAGGCAGCCAGCAGCAGCGGGGCGAGCAGGGCCAGCAGGCGCAGGCGACCGGGGCGGGGCGACCTCTTGGGGGCGGTATCGCGGCTCATCGCGCCCCCCCGGCACCCTGTGGCGCACCCTGCCCGGACGGGGCAGCGGGTGGCGGGGCTTGGTGGCCCCCGTGACCCCCGTGACCCCCGTGGCCCCCGTGGCCTTGGTGGCCTTGGTGGCCTTGGTGGCCCTGGTGTCCCTGGTGTCCCTGGTGTCCCTGGTGTCCCTGGTGGCCTTGGTGGGCGCCGTGTCCCGGATGGCCTTGGTGACCACCGTGTCCCTGGTGACCCGGATTCAGGCCAGGCGCCGGCCCTGCCGGAGTGCCCGTTCCCGCTGCGGGAGCGGGCACTCCGGCAGCTGGCGCCGCCGGCTCGCCGGGTGCGGGGCCGAGGTGGCCGCGCCAACCGCCCAGGCGGCCGACGGTGTCATTGGCCTCGCGCCAGTCGCGGCCGGTGGGCAGCGGGCTGCGGTGCTCGGCCACGGCCGAGCGGTGCAGCAGCGGGGGGACGGGCGCGGCCGGGTCGAGCGGATCGGGCCGGGGCGGCGCCGCCAGGGCGCTGGCAGCCAGCAAGGCCAGCAGGGTGGCCGGGGCCAGGCCAAGCCAGCCACGCCCAGGCCGACGGCCGGGCGGGAGAAGCGGGGAATGCATGAAGACCTCGAAGACGGCTGAGGAGGCCGGCCGCAGCGGGGCGGCTGGCCGGGCACGCGCCCCGGGGGGCGCGCGAGCTCAGGCGCTCAGGCTTCGAGGGGGGCGGTCGAGACCGGGCGGCACCCGGTCGGCGGGCGGCAGCGACGCCGCCTGGGGCTGTACTTCGCCCGGCATGGGCGCAGCCGGCAAGGCGGGCACGGCCGCCGGCAGGGCCAGGCCCAGGGTGCAGAAACTGCACACGCTGCAGCGGTGGTTGCTGCCGCAGTCGCCCGCAGCACAGGCAGCGTGATGCGCAGCCGGCTCGCCGTGGGCATGCTGGGCATGCTGGGCGTGGTGGCCATGCTGGGTGTGATCGGAAGGGCTGGCGAGGTCGGCGAATCGGGTGGGATTTGCGTGGCCAACATGGACGGCATGGCCAGCGTGACCGGCATGAACCGCGTGGTCCGTCGCCTGACCCCCATGGACGGCATGACCCGCATGGCCCATCTGACCCGACAGCCCGCCCACGCCCTGGACCGGGCCCGTCATCGCGCAGCCCATGGCCAGCACACGCTGGGCCTGCAGCGGCAGGGCCAGCATCAGCAGGGCCAGCAGGATGAGGCGCAGGCGGGACGACATGGTGGCAAGTCTAGGCCGGACGCGGGCGGCTGATCCGGCGTGGGGGCAGGCCGCCGCGCGGAGCGGACGGCAAGCGCCCGCAGCGCCCACAGCCCTCACGCCGCCCCCTCCATCGGTGCCGGCCGCCAGCGCTGCAAGCGCCAGGCGTTGGCAACGACGCCCAGGCTGCTGCATGCCATGGCGGCGCCGGCCAGGGCCGGGCTGAGCTGGCCGGCGATGGCCAGCGGCAGGGCGATCAGGTTGTAGCCGAAGGCCCAGCCCAGGTTCTGGACCAGGGTGCGGCGGGTGCGGCGGGCCAGCTCTAGCGCATCGGCCACGCGGCGCGGATCGCCCTGCATCAGGGTGATGCCGGCGGTCTCCATCGCCAGGTCGGTGCCGCCGCCGATGGCCAGGCCCAGGTCGGCCACGGCCAGGGCGGGCGCGTCGTTCAGGCCGTCGCCGACCATGGCGACCGGGCCGTGGGCCGCGCGCAGCCGGGCGATGGCCTCGGCCTTGTCGGCCGGCAGCAGGCCGGATTCGCAGCCGTCCAGGCCGAGCTGGCGGGCCAGGGCCTCGGCGCTGGCCGCATGGTCGCCGCTCAGCATGACGGTGTGCAGGCCGCGCTCGCGCAGACGGCGCACGGCTTCGGCCGCCTCGGGGCGGACGCGGTCGCCGAAGCTGAGCAGGCCAAGCAGGCGCGGGCGGCCCGCCGGCTGCACCGCCATCAGCCAGGCCAGGCTGCGGCCGGCGGCGGCCTCGCGGGCGGCGGCGGCCTCGAGCGGGGCGGTGTCCAGACCCTCTTCCTGCGCGAGGCGCGGGCTGCCCAGGCGCAGCAGGCGGCCGTCGATCCGGCCTTCGATGCCGCGGCCGGGCAGCGCGCGGGCGTCCTGCGCTTGCGGCAGGGGCGTCGCCAGCGGGCCGACGCCGGCCGCGCCGCCCTGCACCGCCTGGGCGAGCGCGCGGGCCAGCGGATGCTCGCTGCCCTGCTGCAGGGCGGCGGCCAGGCGCAGCAGCTCCTCGGGCGACACGCCGGGCGCGGCCTGCAGGCCGGCCAGGCTCGGCCGGCCGAGGGTGAGGGTGCCGGTCTTGTCGAAGGCGACGACGCGGATCGTCGGCGCCGCCTCCAGCGCCGCCACATCGCGGATCAGCAGGCCGTGGCGCGCGGCCACGCCGGTGCCGGCCATCAGGGCCATGGGCGTGGCCAGGCCCAGGGCGCAGGGGCAGGCCACGACGAGCACCGCCACCGCATGCAGCAGCGCGGTGGCCGGCGCGGCGCCGGCCAGCAGCCAGCCCAGGCCGGTCAGCAGGGCCAGGCCCAGCACGGCCGGCACGAAGACGGCGCTGACCCGGTCGACCAGGCGCTGCACCGGCGGCTTGGCGGCCTGGGCCGTCTCGACCAGGCGGACGATGCGCGCCAGCGTGGTCTCGGCGCCGACGGCGCTGACGCGCAGCTCCAGCACGCCCTCGCCATTGAGCGTGCCGGCGCGCACGCGGTCGCCCGGGCCGCGCGCCACCGGCAGGCTTTCACCGCTGAGGGCGGATTCATCGAGGTGGCTGAGGCCGGCGAGCAGCACGCCGTCGGCCGGCAGGCGCTCGCCGGGCCGCACGCGCAGGCGGTCGCCGACGCGCAGGGCCTCGACCGGGCGATCCAGCTCGCGGCCATCGTCCAGCAGCAGGCGCGCCCGCGGCGGCCGCAGCGTGGCCAGCGCCCGCAGGGCCTGCGCGGTGCGCTGCTTGGCCCGGCCTTCCAGGGCCTTGCCCAGGCGCACCAGGGCGACGATGACGGCGGCCGACTCGAAGTACAGCGCCTCGGTCTCGCCCCCCCACCACAGCACCATCGACAAGCCCCAGGCCGCCGTGCTGCCCAGGGCGACCAGCAGGTCCATGTTGCCGCTGCCCGCCCGCAGCGCGGCCCAGCCGGCCCGGAAGAAGCGCAGGCCCGGCCCGAACAGCACCGCACTGGCCAGCACGGCCTGCACGCCGGCCGGCGGCATGGCGTGCAGGCCGAAAGGCGTGGCCAGCATGGGCAGCAGCAGCGGCAGGGTCAGCAGCAGGGCCAGGGCGGTGCCCAGGATGTCGCGGCGCTGGGCGTCCTGGCGGGCGGCGGTGGTGGCCGCTTCGGCGCGGGCCTGGACGGCGAGGGCGGCGTCGACCTGGGGCCCTTCCGGCACGGGGCCGGCCGGCCTCGGCGCAGGGCCCAGCGTGTCGCTGCCCAGCACCTCGTAGCCGGCCCGCTCGACCGCGTCGACCAAGTCGGCAAGGTCCAGCGCCTGCCCGGCCGCCACCTCGACCCGCGCCTGGTCGTTGACCGGATTCACCGCCACCGCTGCCACCCCAGGCAGCGCCCGCAGCGCACGCTCCACCCGCAGCGCGCAGGCCGCGCAGGTCAGGCCACCCAGCGACAGCGTCCAGCCCGCAGCCGACGAACCCGGGCCGCCGGCAGGGCGCACGGGCGAGGGATCGGGCAGGATCGGCTTCATGTGGCTTGAGATGTGGGGGCGATGCACTGTGGCGCAAGTCCCCGGCCCGCGGGATGTCGCAGATCAAGCGCGATCCGGCGCGCCATGGCGCGCGACCGGGCACCGGGCCGACGTGGGCCGAACAGCTTCGCCGCACCCAAGAAAAAGGGGCTTGCGCCTTCGCGCAAGCCCCTTTGGAGAGATGGTGGACCCGGGGGGGATCGAACCCCCGTCCGCAAGCCATTCCCGGGCAGATCTACATGCTTAGCCGCCTGATTTGGATCTCACGCTGCCGTCGCGCAGGAGCACGCTACGGTCAGCGCCAGTCACCTAGATCTCGCCGAACGCCAAGTAACCCGACGGTCGACCAGCCGATGTGCATGACGTCTCAGCCCTTCCCTTGCGGGTCAGACCCGGCCCATCGGCCTGCCGTTGAGACGCTCACCGGTGTTTAAGCGGCGAGGGCGAAACGTTCGTCGTTCGCAGTTGGTTTGTTTCAGCTGGATTTACGAGCTCACTGATGCTCGGCATGCCCCGCTCCAAGTCCGCACCCACGTCGAAGCCAGGTCGGGCCCAGGGGGCGGAGTGTAGGCCAGCGGCCCGCCCCCCAGGGCGGGCCGGGTCTCACTGGATGCTGAAGATCACGCGCGGGCCGCCTGCGTCGGCGGCCGCCGGGGCGGATGCTGCGGCAGCAGGCGCTGCCGCCGGCTCGGCCAGGCGCGAGCGGGTGAGCAGCACGCGCTCGGCCGGCAGCTTGGCGCTGAGGTAGGCCTTGACCTGGTTGCCGCGCTCGTCGGCCAGGGCGCGCAGTTGCGGCTCGGCGGTGGGCACGGCGGCGGCGAGGCGGGCTTCCATCTCCTCGGGCGGCAAGGTCTTCTGCAAGCCGATGAGGTTGCGCGGCTTGCCGGGCAGGTCGGCGGCCTTGTAGGCAGCCTCCAGCCACTTCGTGCGCTCGGCGGGGTCGACTTCGACGCTGTCGGGCGCGACGCGGCTGGCGCGGGCCTTGGCAGCGCGGATCTGCCGTTCGATGGCACGCTGGCGCAGGCCCTGCACGTCGACGCCGGGATCGGCCTGGCCGGTGGCCTCCAGCCGCAGGCCCTTGCGGTCGGCCAGGGCCTGGGCGATCTTGTCGAGCTGGGCCTTGGCGGCGGCGTCCAGCTCGGCCGAGCCGGGCGCGAAGCGCAGGTCGCCCAGGTCGTCACCCCCCGGCCCGCCGCCGAAGGCCTTGGCGATCAGGCTGAAAGGCGCGGTGATGGCCTTGCCGATCAAGTTGACGATGACGCGCAGGATCACCCGGCCGACGGAGAACTGCGGGTCGTCCAGGCTGCCGCGGATCGGCAGGTCGATGTCGATCACGCCGTTGCGGTCTTGCAGCAGCGAGACGGCGAGCTGAACCGGCAGCTTCAGCGCATCCGGGCTGTCGACCTTGTCGCCAAAGGTGAGCTGGTTGAGCACGATGCGGTTGCTGGCTTCGAGCTGGCCCTGCTCGATGCGGTAGCGCAGCTCGACCGAGAGCGTGCCCTTCTCGATGCCGTAGCCGGCGTAGCGGCCGGAGTAGCTCGACAGGCGGGTCAGCTCGATGCCCTGCGCGCGGGCCGTGAGGTCGGTGGCCAGGCGGGCGCCGAGCGGATGCACGGTGCCGTCGATGAGCAGCGGCGCGCCGCTGTCGACCTTGCCGGCCAGCGCCACGGTGGCCGGCCGCGGGTCGTCCCAGGCCACGGCCGAAACCTGGCCCTTAAGCTCGGTGAGCTGGGCCGAGTAGTTGGGCTTGATGAAGTTGTCGGTGAAGTCGACGCGGCCGCCGCGCAGCTCGATGGCCGTCCAGCGCAGCTCGGGCGGCGGGCTGGCCGGCACGGCGGGGGCCGGGGCGGCGGGTGCGGCAGGCGCGGGCACGGGCGCGGCCGGTGCCGCGGCGGCTCCGGCCTCGGCATCGGGCGTTGTGATCGAGCGCTCGCCCTGCTCGCCTTCGCGCTTGACGATGTCGGCCAGGTTCAGCCGGGCGTCGGCATTGATGATCACGCGGCCGTAGAAGTCGTCGAGCAGGATGCTGCCGAGATCGGCTTGCAGGCGCTGCGGCGTCCAGCGGATCTGGCTGCCGCTCAGGCTGAAGCGCTTGAGGCGGACGAATTCGGCATCGTTGAGCCGGTCCAGCGCGAGCAGGCGCTCGACCGAGGCCTGGCCCTTCCAGGTGGCGCGCTCGACCGGTAGCTTGGCGCTGCCGTCGACTTGCAGCTCGCCGCGCGCGCCCAGTTCGGCCCGGGCCAGCAGGATGTTCAGGTAGGGGTCGAGGTAGGGCTGGAGCACGGCCAGTTGCAGGGCCGAGAGATCGACCTTGCTGCGCAACTGCAAGGGCTGTGGCCGCAGCGTGCCGGCCAGTTGCAGGCGGCCAGCGCCCTGGGCGCGGGTGTCGAGCTGGAAGCCGAGGCTGCGGCCCAGGTCGGCCCCCAGGCCGCTGAGCTGGAACTGCAGGCGGTCCAGCGCGACGGTGGCGGCCGGCTGCACGGCGGCATCGTCGAAGCGCAGCGCGCAATCGGTGCAGCGCAGCTCGCCAAGCTGCCAGCGCAGCGGCGGTGCGCTGGCGGCCGGGGGCGCGGCGCGGGCGGCGGCGGGCTGGGACGCCGCTTGCGGCGCCAGGCCGGCCAGCCAGGGCAGCGCGGCACTGCGGGCGCGGGTGGCGGCCAGGTTCAGGCCGTCGATGCCCAGCCGGGCGATGTCGATCTGCGGCGCCGCGGGGCCGCCCAGGCCCTGGAGCTGCACGCCTTCGAGCCGCAGCTCGCGCAGGCGCAGGCGGTCCTCGGCCGGGGTGGCGGGGCGCGGCAGGGCGCTGCGCGGGCCGGCGGGGCGCTGGGCGCGGGCGGATCGCGGGGTGCGCGCTGCACGGGCGGCGGGCTCGGCGGCCGGGGGGGCGCCGGTCGGCCGCAGGTCGAGCTCGGCCAGGGTCAGCACGCCGTTCTGCACCGCCAGACCGGCGGCCTGACCGGCGCCGGCGGCTTCCTGGACCAGGCGGGCCTGCAAGCCCAGGCGGCCGTCGGCCAGCTTGACGGGCAGGGGCTGGGGCAGCATCGGCTCCAGGGCCTGGAGCCAGGGGGCGAGGCCGAGGGCCTGCACCTCGGCATCGAGCTGCAGGGCGCGCTGCGCTGGCTGCACGCTGCCGGCGACTTGCAGCCGGGCGCCTCGGCTGTCGACGGCGCGCAGGCTGAGGCGGGCGGGCGGCGCGTCCGGCGCGCTGCGCAGGTCCTGCACGTCAAGGCTGAGGGCCTGGAGGCGCAGGGGGCCGTCCGGGTCCTGCACGGTGTCGAGCACTTCGGTGGGCTGTGGCGCCTCGGACGCAGCCGCCGCGGAGGCTGCCGCGGAAGCCGGCCCTGCGGCCGGCGCTTCCTTGGCCCCCGGGGGCGGCGGCAGACTCAATGCCAGCGGCGGCAGGCGGTCGAGCGCGGGCAGGCCCGCGCCCAACTGGACGCGGCCTTCGTCGAGCCGCAGGCGGTCGATGCGCCATTGCCACTCGGCCGCCGGCGCCTGCGCTGCGGCGGGCGCCGAGGCCGGCGCGGCTGCCGGGGGCGCTGCGGCGGGCGCGGGCCGGGCCAGGGCCTGGCGCAACTGCGGCAGGTCCAAGCCCAGGGCGGGGCCTTGCAAGCTCAGTTCGGCCAGGCTCAGGCGCTGAGCCAGGGGTTCGAGATCCAGGCCGCGCAGGTGCAGGCGCTGCCAGTGCAGCAGGCCGCCGTGGCCGGGCGCGGCGATCTGCAGACCGTCGACGGCCAGCTCGCCCTGCACCTGCACGCGCGGTGCGGCGTCCTCGGCCTCGGGGGCCTGGAAGACCAGGTCCAGCGCCAGGTCGAGCCGGCCGGCCTGCAAGCTGGCCGGCAGGGGCTGCGGCAGGGCGGACCCGGCCAGCGGCAGCAGGGCCTCGGCCCACCAGGCCAGGTCGACTTGCTGCCAGGCCAGGTGCAGGCGCGCCTCCGGCCGGGCGCCGAAAGGCAGGGCCTGGGCGCGGGCCGCGAAGTCGCTGCCATTGATGCGGGCCGACAGCTCGGGCTGCACCTCGATCGCAACCTGGCTGGGCAGGTTGGAGAGGAAGGGCAGGCCGAGGCGCAGGGCCTCGATGCGGTGGGTGGCGCCGCTGAGCGCGTCGCGGAACTGGACTTCGCCGTCGACCAGGCTGAGGTTGTTCAGCGCATAGCGCAGCGGCTTGCCCGGGGGCGGGGGCGGCGCGTCAGGCGGCGTGGCCAGCTTGTCGAGCAGGGGGGCGATGTTGAGGCGGCCGTCGGCCTCGCGGGCCAGGTCGATGCGCGGGCCCTGGACATGCAGGCGGTCGAGCACGGGCGCAAGCCGCCAGATCGATTCGCTGGACAGGTTCAGCTCCAGCGCATCGACGGCCAGCCAGGGCTGGCCTTCCGGCCCGATCTCCAGCGCTTCCAGCCGCACGGCCAGCGCCCAGGGTGTGATGTGCAGGGCTTGCAGACGAACCGGCGCGCCCAGGGCCTGGCTGGCTGCGTCCAGCAGTTGCGGGCGCAGCACGCGCGGCAGGATCAGGCTGGCGATCAGCGTCCAGGCGAGGGCGAGAGACGCCAGCACGAGCAGGCCCCGACGGTGCCGGTGCAGTCGAACCCGGATCCGGGCGGGCAAGTCACGCGGCAGACGGGGCATGGCGGCAGGCGGTGGGCGGTGGGGCAGGAGGAACGGCGGCGCAGTGTCGCCAGCGGCCGGGCCAGGGTCAAACCGGGATCGGCCCGGGCGGGCGCTTCGGCCGGTTCAAGCCGGTTGAAGCCGGCTCAGGCCAGCAAGTCCAGCAAATCGGGCGGCTGAGCGACGGTGGCATCGGCGCCCCAGTCGGCCAGGGGCGTGCCGAGGCCGAGGTAGCCATAGGCGGCGGCGATGCCCGGCATGCCGGCGGCGTGGGCGGCCTGGATGTCGCGCTCGTCATCGCCCACATAGACGCAATCGGACGGCTCAAGGCCCAGGGCCGCACAGGCGGCCAGCAGCGGCGCGGGATGGGGCTTGGGATGCGGCGTGCTGTCGCCGGCCACCAGCACGGCGCAAGCGCCCAGGCCCAGACCCTGCACCACCGGCTCGGCATAGACCATGGCCTTGTTGGTGACGATGCCCCAGCGCAGGCCGCGGGTCGCCAGGGCCTGCAGCAGTTCGGCCACGCCGTCGAAGAGACGCGAGTCGCGGGTCAGCGCGCCAGCATATTCGTCGAGAAAGGCCAGGCGCAAGGCCTCGTAGTCGGCATCGCCGGGATGGCGGCCCAGGCCGTGGCCAATCATGCCGCGCGCACCGGAGGAGGCCACCCGGGCCAGCTCGGCGATCGGCATCGGCGCCAGGCCGGCGCGCGCGCGCAGGCGGTTGAGGGCGCCGCCGAGGTCGGGGGCGGTGTCGGCCAGGGTGCCGTCGAGGTCGAAAAGCACGGCACGGACGGCGAAGGCCGGCGGCCGGGCGGGGTCGGTGAGGGGCATCGGATGCACGACGGCAGCGGTGCTCAGGGCCGGCGGAAGGCAAGCATGTAGTTCACGCTCTGGTTCTCGCTGAGCCAGTAGCGGCGGGTCATCGGGTTGTATTCGAGGCCACGACCGGCCACGGCATCAAGCCCGGCCTCGCGCGCATGGCGGGCGAGTTCGCTGGGGCGGATGAACTTGGCGTATTCGTGGGTGCCGCGCGGCAGCAGGCGCAGCACGTACTCGGCGCCGACGATGGCGAAGAGGAAGGCCTTGGCATTGCGGTTGATCGTCGAGGTGATCACCCAGCCCCCGGGCTTGACCAGTTGCGCACAGGCCCGCACGGTGGAAGCCGGGTCGGGCACATGCTCCAGCATCTCCATGCAGGTGACGAGGTCGAAGCTGCCGGGCTGCTCGGCGGCCAGGGCCTCGGCAGCCACCTCGCGGTAGGCCAGGCCCGGCACGCCGGCTTCCATGGCATGCAGTTGCGCGACCTTCAGCGGCTTGCCGGCCAGGTCGATGCCCAGCACCTGGGCCCCGCGGCGGGCCATGGACTCGGCCAGGATGCCGCCACCACAGCCCACATCGACAGTGCGCTTGCCCGCGACACCGCCGACCATCGCATCGATCCATTCGAGGCGCAGCGGGTTGATCTGATGCAGCGGGCGGAACTCGCTCTCGGGGTCCCACCAGCGGTGGGCGAGCTCGCTGAATTTCGCAAGCTCCTGGGGATCGACGTTGCTCATGGGCGGCATGCTAGCGGCTGGGCGCGGCAGGCAATCCGGCGCGCCGGATTGCCCGGTCCTTTCGCTGGGACCAAGAAAAAACCCCGCCGGAGCGGGGTTTCGGGGTGAGCGGGGCTTGCGCCCCGGGACTCACTTGTTGCGGGTGCCGACGACCTCGATCTCGACACGGCGGTTCTGCGCGCGGCCGGCCTTGGTCTTGTTGTCGGCGACCGGCGAGGTCTCGCCCTTGCCTTCGGTGTAGATGCGGTTCTTCTCGATGCCCTTGCCGATCAGATAGGCCTTCACGGCGTCGGAGCGGCGCAGCGAGAGCTTCTGGTTGTAGGCATCCGAGCCCACCGAGTCGGTGTGGCCGACGGCGATGATGACTTCCAGGTTCAGGCCCTGGGTCTTGGCCACCAGGTCGTCCAGCTTGGCCTTGCCTTCAGCCTTGAGCACGGCCTTGTCGAAGTCGAAGAAGGCGTCGGCGGCGTAGGTGACCTTCTCGCTGACCGGGGCCGGGGCGGGCACCGGGGCAGGAGCCGGCTTGGGCGCCGGGGCAGGCGCCGGAGCCGGAGCCGGAGCGGGAGCCGGGGCGGGCGCAGGAGCGGGGGCCGGAGCCGGGGCAGGCGCGCCGTCGCAGCCCTTCAGGGCGGTCGCCGGGGTCCAGTTCGAATCGCGCCAGCAGTGCTCGTTCGAGCCGTTCTTCCAGACGGTGCCGTCGGCCGCGCGCCAATTGTCGATGGTGCCGGGTGCCGGGGTGCCAGTGGCGCAGGCGCCGAGCGCTGCCGAAACCACCACCATTGCGATCTTGTTCAGTTTGTTCATGATGCTCCTAGGGCTGTTCGCAGACGCCGCCACGAACGTCAGGGTTTATGCAAGTCGGTATGGACCCGAGCTGCGAGGCATTTCGCCTGCCGGAAAGATTCTGCCATAGCCCCCTTCCCCAACAAGTGTGGGTTTCGTGACCGCTCCATCCCGGCGCGCGCTGTTGCCGTCGGACGACAGAGCCGCGCCCTTACACTTGGCGGTTCTGGGCACGGTCCGCAGCCCCGGTTCCGGGGCGAAAGCTTGCTGTCCCTGTTCAGGGGCGGAGGCCCGGCGGCACGCTCCGCACGAGACCGCGCCCTCCCCCGGCCCCGGCCGCCTCCCCGAGACCCGTCCCCTCCTGCATGAGCGCTTTCGCCAAGGAAACCCTTCCGATCAGCCTTGAGGAGGAGATGCGCCGCTCCTACCTCGACTACGCGATGAGCGTGATCGTAGGGCGGGCCCTTCCGGACGCGCGCGACGGCCTCAAGCCGGTGCACCGGCGCGTGCTGTTCGCCATGCACGAGCTGAACAACGACTGGAACCGGCCGTACAAAAAGTCGGCCCGCATCGTCGGCGATGTGATCGGCAAGTACCACCCGCACGGCGACACGGCGGTCTACGACACCATCGTCCGGATGGCCCAGGATTTCTCCCTGCGCCACATGCTGGTCGACGGCCAGGGCAACTTCGGCTCGGTCGACGGCGACAACGCGGCGGCGATGCGCTACACCGAAATCCGCCTGGCCAAGATCGCCCACGAGATGCTGGCCGACATCGACAAGGAAACCGTCGACTTCGGCCCCAACTACGACGGCTCCGAGAAAGAGCCGCTGGTGCTGCCCACCCGGCTGCCCAACCTGCTGGTCAATGGCTCGGCGGGCATCGCGGTCGGCATGGCGACCAACATCCCGCCGCACAACCTCAACGAGATCGTCGACGCCTGCCTGCACCTGCTGAAGGTGCCCGAGGCGACGATCGAGGACCTGATGGAGATCGTCCCCGCGCCGGACTTCCCCACCGCCGGAATCATCTACGGCACGAACGGCGTGCGCGAGGGCTACCGCACCGGCCGCGGCAAGGTGGTGATGCGCGCCAAGGTGCATTTCGAGGACATCGACCGCGGCCAGCGCCAGGCGATCATCGTCGACGAGATCCCCTACCAGGTGAACAAGAAGACCTTGCTCGAGCGCATCGCCGAGCTGGTCCACGAGAAGAAGATCGAGGGCATCAGCCACATCCAGGACGAGTCGGACAAGTCCGGCATGCGGGTGGTGATCGAGCTCAAGCGCGGCGAGGTGCCCGAGGTCGTCCTGAACAACCTCTACAAGCAGACCCAGCTTCAGGACAGCTTCGGCATGAACATGGTCGCGCTGATCGACGGTCAGCCGCGCCTGTGCAACCTCAAGCAGTTGCTCGACATCTTCCTGGAGCACCGCCGCGAGGTGGTGACCCGCCGCACCGTCTTCGAGCTGCGCAAGGCGCGCGAGCGCGGCCATGTGCTGGAAGGCCTGGCGGTGGCGCTGGCCAACATCGACGACTTCATCCGCCTGATCAAGGAATCGCCGACCCCGCCGCTGGCCAAGGCCGCGCTGATGGCCCAGGCCTGGGATTCAAGCCTGGTGCGCGAGATGCTCGCCCGCGCCGCCGACCAGGCCCCGGGTGGCCGCGAGGCCTTCCGCCCCGAGGGCCTGCCCGCCGCCTTCGGCTTGCAGGCCGACGGGCTCTACCGCCTGTCCGAAGACCAGGCCGGCGAGATCCTGCAAATGCGCTTGCAGCGCCTGACCGGCCTGGAGCAGGACAAGATCGTCGGCGAGTACAAGGAGGTCATGGCCCAGATCGCCGACCTGCTGGATATCCTCGCCCGGCCCGAGCGCGTGACCACCCTCATCAGCGACGAGCTCGTCGCGCTGCGCCAGGAATTCGGCCAGACCAAGGTCGGCGCGCGCCGCAGCGTGATCGAGCACAACGTGCAGGAGCTGGGCACCGAGGACCTCATCACGCCGACCGACATGGTCGTCACGCTCAGCCACACCGGCTACATCAAGAGCCAGCCCCTGGCCGAGTACCGCGCCCAGAAGCGCGGCGGCCGGGGCAAGCAGGCGGCGCAGACGAAGGAAGACGACTGGATCGACCAGCTCTTCATCGCCAACACGCACGACTGGATCCTGGCCTTCTCGGACCGCGGCCGTGTCTATTGGCTGAAGGTCTGGGAGGTTCCGCAGGGCGGCCGCGCCAGCCGCGGCAAGCCCATCGTGAACATGTTCCCGCTGCAAGCCGGCGAGAAGATCACCGTCGTGCTGCCGCTGACCGGCTCCTTCCGCAGCTTCCCGGCCGACCACTACATCTTCATGGGCACCGCGCTGGGCACGGTCAAGAAGACCGCGCTCGACGAGTTCAGCAACCCGCGCAAGGCCGGCATCATCGCCGTGGACCTGGACGAGGGCGACCACCTGATCGGCGCGGCCCTGACCGACGGCCAGCATGACGTGATGCTGTTCAGCGATGGCGGCAAGGCCGTGCGCTTCGACGAAGGCGATGTGCGGCCCATGGGCCGCACCGCCCGCGGCGTGCGCGGCATGGCGCTGGAGCCGGGCCAGACCGTGATCGCCATGCTGGTGGCCGAAGACGAGACGCAGAGCGTGCTGACGGCCACCGAGAACGGCTTCGGCAAGCGCACCAGCATCGTCGAGTACACCCGCCATGGCCGGGGCACCAAGGGCATGATCGCCATCCAGCAGAGCGAGCGCAATGGCAAGGTCGTGGCCGCCACCCTGGTCCGGGCGCATGACGAGATCATGCTGATCACCGACACCGGCGTGCTGGTGCGCACCCGGGTCGGCGAGATCCGCGAACTCGGCCGTGCCACCCAGGGCGTGACGCTGATCGCGCTGGACGCCGGCGCCAAGCTCAGCGGCCTGCAGCGCATCGTCGAGAACGACGCCCAGGATCCCATCGCGTCCGAGCCGGAGGCCGAGGCCGGCGGCGACGAAGCCTCTTCCGGAGACCCGGCATGACCCGCCCCAGCCCCCATCCCCTGATCGGCCTGGCCCTGGGCCTGCTCGCGCTGCTGCCGCTGGGCGCGGCCGAGGCCGCCAGCCGCGAGAACGCGCAGAAGCTGCTGGCCATCCAGCAGAGCACCTTCGACGCCGTCGCCCGCAACCTGGTGGAGAGCCCGGTGCGGCAGATGCTCAGCTCGGCCGAGACCGTGCTGCGCGCCCGCGTGCCGGCCGAGAAGCGCGAAGCCGCGGCCCGGCAGGTCCAGGACGCGGCCCGCAAGTACGTCGACGAGACCCTGCCGGTCGCCCGCCGCCGCACGGCCGACCTGGCCCAGCAGATCCTGCTGCCGCAGATCGAGCAGAAGTTCAGCGACGAGGAGATCCGCCAGATCGTCGCCTTCTACGAATCGCCGGTGGCCAAGAAGCTGCAAGCCCAGTTGCCCGACCTGAACAAGGCCCTGGCCGAGCGCCTGGTGCAGGACATGCGCGGCGAGATCCAGGAGCGCATCAAGCTGCTCGACCAGCAAATGAGTGCCGCCCTGGGCCTGAACACGACGACGCCGGCGGCCGGCGCTTCGGCCGCACCGGCTGCGTCGGCCGGCAAGGCCCAGCCCTGAAGATCGCCCCCGGGGCCCTGCGCCCCACCCGCCGCCGGCTTGGTGGCCCTGCCCGCAACCGTTTTCCGCGATGAACGCTCCCCTCACCCTGCAAGCGGCCCGTGCCGCCGAACCCGGCCTGCTGCACCGCGTCTTCAACTTCTCGCCCGGGCCTTCGACCATGCCCGAGAGCGTGCTGCGCCAGGCCGCCGACGAGATGCTGGACTACCGCGGCAGCGGCGTCAGCGTGCTGGAGATGAGCCACCGCAGCCCGGCCTTCGAAGACATCCTGGGCGGGGCCGAGGCCGACCTGCGCGAACTGCTGGCCATCCCGTCCAACTACCGGGTGCTCTTCATGCAGGGCGGCGCGATCGGCCAGAACGCCATCGTGCCGATGAACCTGGCGGCGCTTCGGCCGGGCCGCAAGATCGACGTGGTCGTCACCGGCGAGTGGAGCCGCAAGAGCTGGACCGAGGCCCAGCGCTACGGCGACGTGGCCCTGGCCGCCAGCACGATGGACAGCGGCCACACCCACATGCCGCCGGCCAGCGGCTGGGCCCTGCGGCCGGACGCCAGCTATGTGCATGTGTGCAGCAACGAGACGGTGCATGGCGTCGAGCTGCATGAGCTGCCCGACCTGCGCGCGCTCGGCAGCGAGGCGCCGCTGGTGATCGACGCCTCGTCGAACATCGGCTCGCGGCCGATCGACTGGACCCGCGCGGCCCTGGTCTTCGCCGGTGCGCAGAAGAACCTCGGCCCCTCGGGCATCACCGTCGTCATCGTGCGGGACGACCTCATCGGCCAGGCCCTGCCGATCTGCCCCAGCGTCTTCGACTACCGGGTGGCGGCCGAGCAGCGCTCGATGTTCAACACCCCGCCGACCTACCCCATCTACTTGCTGGGCCTGATGCTGCAATGGCTCAAGGCCGAGGGGGGCGTGGCCGCCATCGAGCAGCGCAACCTTGCCAAGTCGGGCCGGCTGTATGCGGCCATCGACGGCTCGGGCGGCTACTACCGCAACCCGGTCGCCGTGGCCGACCGCTCGCGCATGAACGTGCCCTTCTTCCTGCGCGACGAGGCCCTGACCGACCGCTTCGTCGACGAGGCCGAGGCCGCTGGCCTCAGCGCGCTGCGCGGCCACAAGGTGGTCGGCGGCCTGCGCGCCTCGATCTACAACGCCATGCCGCTCGCCGGGGTCGAGACCCTGGTCGACTTCATGCAGGACTTCCAGCGCCGCCATGGCTGACACCCCTGCCCCGCCCGATCCCGGCCTGCTCGCCCTGCGCGAGAAGATCGATGCGGTCGACCGCGAGCTGCTCGCCCTGCTCAACCGCCGCGCCACCCTGGCCGGCGAGGTGGGCGAGATCAAGAAGCGCGAGGGCTCGGTCGTCTTCCGCCCCGAGCGCGAAGCCCAGGTCATCGACGGCCTGAAGGCCTGCAACCCGGGGCCCCTGAAGAACGACAGCGTCGCGCCGATCTGGCGCGAGATCATGAGCGCTTGCCGCGCGCTGGAGACGCCCACCCGCGTGGCCTACCTCGGCCCGGCCGGCACCTTCAGCGAGCAGGCGGCGCTGGGCTACTTCGGCAGCTCGATCGCGCGGGTCGACTGCACGAGCATCGACGAGGTCTTCCGCAGCACCACCGCCGGCGCAGCCGACTTCGGCGTGGTGCCGGTCGAGAACTCGACCGAGGGCGTGGTCGCCCGCTCGCTCGATCTCTTCTTGACCACGCCGCTGTTCATCATCGGCGAGACCAGCCTCTTCGTGCGCCACAACCTGCTGCGCCGGGACCGGCAGTTGCAGGACATCGAGGCGGTCTGCGCCCACCCGCAGGCCCTGGCGCAGTGCCACGGCTGGCTGTCCAACCACCTGCCGGGCGTGGAACGCCGGCCGGTGTCCAGCAATGCCGAGGGCGCGCGCCTGGCCGCGGCCGACCCGCGCCTGGCCGCCATCGCCAGCGAGCGCGCGGCCAGCGAGTGGGGCCTGCACATCACCGCGCCGGCCATCCAGGACGATCCGAACAACCGCACCCGCTTCGTTATCGTCACCCACCCCGACCGCCACCCGGCGCCGCGCGCCTCGGGCCACGACTGCACCAGCCTGGTCGTGTCGGTGACCAACCGGCCCGGCGCCGTGCACGACATGCTGGTGCCGCTGAAGCAGCACGGCGTGTCGATGTCGCGCTTCGAATCGCGCCCGGCGCGCACGGCCGACCAGTGGGCCTACTACTTCTACATCGACCTCCAGGGCCATCCCGACCAGCCCGCCGTGGCCCAGGCCCTGCGCGACCTGCGCGCGGTCTGCGACTACTTCAAGCTGCTCGGCACCTACCCGCTCGACGTGCACTGACGGGCCCGCACTCCGTCGGCCGCGGGCGGCCGGCGGGGCGCCGAAGCCCTTTCCCCTTCGACCCCTTCCTCCCATGTTCCAGCAGCTTGGCCTGATCGGTTGCGGCCTGATGGGCGCCTCCTTCGCCCTGGCGCTGCGCGAGGCCGGCCTGGTCCGGCGCATCGTCGGCCACAGCGCATCGGCCGCCACCGTGCAGAAGGCGCTGGCGCGCGGCGTGATCGATGCCGGCGCGGCCAGCCCGGCCGAGGCCGCCGCCGGCAGCGACCTGCTGCTGCTGGCCGTGCCGGTGGCCGCCACCGAAGCCAGCCTGGCCGCCCTGGCCCCCGCGATCGAGGCCGATGCGCTGCTGATGGACGTGGGCTCGACCAAGCGCGACGTGGTCGCCGCGGCGCGCCGCCGCCTCGGCCTGCGCCTGGCCAACTTCGTGCCCGCCCACCCGATCGCGGGCAAGGAGAAGGCCGGCCTCGACCATGCCGAGGCCGGGCTCTACCGCGAGCGCGCCCTCATCCTCACCCCGCTGCCCGAGAACCCGCCGGCCCGGGTGGAGGCCGCCGCCGCGCTGTGGCGCGCGCTCGGCAGCCGCGTGTGGCAGCTCAGCCCCGAGGCCCATGACGCGCATTTCGCGGCCGTCAGCCACCTGCCGCACCTGATCGCCTTCGCCGCCTTCCAGGCCGTGGCCGCCCAGCCCGAGGGCGCCGCCCACCTGGCCCTGGCCGGACCGGGCTTCCGCGACTTCACGCGCATCGCCGCCAGCGACCCGGCCGTGTGGCGCGACATCCTCGCCGCCAACCGCGACGAGGTGCTGCGCCAGCTCGACTTCTTCGAAGCCGAACTCGCCCGCCACCGCCAGGCCCTGCAGGCCGGCGATGCCGCGGCGCTGGAGGCCCTGATCCGCCCCCCCGCCGCCGGCCGCAGCGCCTGGACGATGGGCGGCCCGGCCGCCCTGCCGCCCGCCGCGGCGGGCGACTGAAGCCCTTCCCCCCCGATCCCGCGCCGGGCCGGCCCGGCCGCGCGCCCCGTGAACCGCCCGCCGATGTCCGCCTCCGCCGCCCGCCCGCCCTTCCTCGACCTGCCGCCTCTCGTCGCCATCGGCGGCACGGCGCGGCTGCCGGGCTCCAAGAGCATTTCCAACCGCGTGCTGCTGCTGGCCGGCCTGGCCGAGGGCACGACGCTCGTGCACGACCTGCTGGCCTCGGACGACACCGCCGTCATGCTGGAGGCGCTGCGCGCGCTAGGCTGCACGGTCACGCCCAGCGCCACGCCGGGCGGCCCGCTGGCCGTCACCGGCCTGGGCGGCCGGCTGGCGGTGAAGGAGGCCGATCTCTTCCTGGGCAATGCCGGCACGGCCATGCGCCCGCTGGCCGCGGCCCTGGCCCTTCTGGCCGCGCGCCAGGGCACGACGGGTGCCGGCTTCCGCCTGCGCGGCATCCCGCGCATGCACGAGCGGCCGATCGGCGACCTGGTCGAGGCCCTGCGCCCGCTGGGCTGCCAGGTGGCCTGCACCGGCACCGAGGGCTATCCGCCGCTGGCCCTGAGCGGCCCCAGCCCGCTGGCGCTGGATGCGCCGATCCGCGTGCGCGGCGATGTCTCCAGCCAGTTCCTCACCGCCCTGCTGCTGGCCCTGCCGCTGGTGGCCGAGGACCGGCCGCTGCATGTCGAGGTGCAGGGCGAGCTGATCTCCAAGCCCTATGTGGAGATCACGCTCAAGCTGCTCGCGCGCTTCGGCATCGCGATCGAACGCGAGGGCTGGCAGCGCTTCACCGTCCCGGCCGGCAGCCGCTACCGCTCGCCGGGCGCGGTGCATGTGGAGGGCGATGCCTCCTCGGCCTCCTACTTCATCGGCGCGGCGGCGATTGCCGCGGTCGATGCACCGCTGCGCATCGAAGGCGTGGGCGCCGAATCCATCCAGGGCGACATCCGCTTCGTCGACGCCGCCCGCGCCATGGGCGCCGACGTGACGATGGAAGCCAATGCCCTGCTGGTCAAGCGCGGCGCCTGGCCGCTGAAGGCGGTGGACCTGGACTGCAATGCCATCCCCGATGCGGCCATGACCCTGGCCGTGATGGCCCTCTATGCCCCGGGCAGGACGCGGCTGTCCAACATCGCAAGCTGGCGGGTGAAGGAGACCGACCGCCTGGCCGCCATGCGGGCCGAGCTGAGCAAGTTCGGCGCGACCGTGGTCGAGGGGCCCGACTATCTCGAAGTCAGCCCGCCGACCGGCGCTTGGCAGCGTGCGGCCATCCACACCTACGACGACCACCGCATGGCCATGTGCGCCTCGCTGGCGGCCTTCAACCCGCTGGCGCCGGGCGCGGCCGGCCAGCCGCCGGTGGGGCTGCGGGTGCTGGACCCGGGCTGCGTGGCCAAGACCTATCCGGGCTATTTCCGCGACTTCCTTGCCCTGGCGCGGGCCGAGCCCGGCGCCATCCCGGTGCTGACCGTGGACGGGCCGACCGCCTCCGGCAAGGGCACCCTGGCCTCGGCCGTGGCCGAGCGCCTGGGCTACCACCACCTCGATTCGGGCGCGCTCTACCGCGCCTGCGCGCTGGCCGCGCAGCGCGCCGGCATCGCGCCGGATGACGCGCCGGCCCTGGCCGCGCTGGCCGCCGCGCTGCCGCTGCGCTTCGAGGGCGGCCGGGCCCTGCTCGGCACGCCGGGCGAGGACGTGACCGACCGGCTGCGCGACGAGGCCATCGGCCAGATGGCCTCGCAGATCGCCGCGCTGCCGGCGCTGCGCGCCGCCCTGCTCGACTGGCAGCGCCGCTGCCGCCGCCTGCCCGGCCTGGTGACGGACGGCCGCGACATGGGCACCGTGATCTTCCCGGATGCGCAGCTCAAGGTCTTCCTGACGGCCAGCGCCGCGCAGCGCGCCGAGCGGCGCCTGCGCCAGCTCGGCGCAGCCGGCGTGTCGGCTACACTACCGGCCCTTCTGGCTGACCTTGAAGCGCGCGACGCACGGGACCGTTCCCGCAGCAGCGCCCCGCTGAAAGCGGCCGAAGATGCGCGAGAACTCGACAACTCGGCGCTGACGATCGAAGCCTCGATCGCGCAGTTGCTGCGCTGGTGGGACGACGCGCAGGGTGAGGCCCCGTCCGGCCCGGAGCACGCTCCGGCCGCCTGAGGCCCGACCCGCAGGATGGGCGGCCTCACCGCCGCCCAGGGCCCGCGCCCTTCCCTCCCTGGCCCGACGGGCCGCCCGAGGGCGCGGATTCAACCATCAACCGCCGTCTCCGCGGCGATACCGCTGGCGCCCGCCGGCCCGGAAGATCCATCCCATGCCCCAAACCGCTCCCGCCTACCAAGGTTCGGAATCGTTCGCCGCGCTCTTCGAGGAGTCGCTCCACAAGTCCAACATGCGCGCCGGCGAGGTCATCTCCGCCGAGGTGGTGGCTGTCGAGCACAACTTCGTGGTCGTGAACGCCGGCCTGAAGTCCGAAGCCTATGTGCCCATCGACGAGTTCCGCAACGACCAGGGCGAGCTTGAAGTCCAGGTCGGCGACTTCGTCGCGGTGGCGATCGACGCCATCGAGAACGGCTACGGCGACACCATGCTGTCGCGCGACAAGGCCAAGCGCCTGGCTTCGTGGCTGTCGCTGGAGACCTCGCTGGAATCCGGCGAGTTCGTCACCGGCACGGTGAGCGGCAAGGTCAAGGGCGGCCTGACGGTGCTGGTCAACGGCATCCGCGCCTTCCTGCCGGGCTCGCTGCTCGACACCCGCCCGGTGAAGGACATGACGCCCTTCGAGGGCAAGACCATGGAGTTCAAGGTCATCAAGCTCGACCGAAAGCGCAACAACGTTGTGCTGTCGCGTCGCGCGGTGGTCGAGGCCTCGATGGGCGAGGAGCGCGCCAAGCTGCTGGAGACGCTGCGCGAGGGCGCCATCGTCAACGGCGTGGTCAAGAACATCACCGAATACGGTGCCTTCGTCGACCTCGGCGGCATCGACGGCCTGCTGCACATCACCGACATGGCCTGGCGCCGTGTCCGTCACCCGACGGAAGTGGTGCAGGTCGGCCAGGAACTGACCGCCAAGGTCCTGAAGTTCGACGCCGAGAAGATGCGCGTCAGCCTGGGCCTGAAGCAGATGGGCGACGATCCCTGGATCGGCGTCTCGCGCCGCTACCCGAACAGCACCCGCCTGTTCGGCAAGGTCACCAATATCGCCGACTACGGTGCCTTCGTCGAGATCGAACCGGGCATCGAAGGCCTGGTGCACGTCTCCGAAATGGACTGGACCAACAAGAACGTCGCCCCCAGCAAGCTGGTGACGATGGGCGAGGAGGTCGAGGTCATGGTGCTGGAGATCGACGAGGACAAGCGTCGCATCTCGCTGGGCATGAAGCAGTGCCGCGCCAACCCCTGGGAAGAGTTCGCCCAGAACCACAAGCGTGGCGACAAGCTGTCGGGCCCGGTCAAGTCGATCACCGACTTCGGCGTCTTCGTCGGCCTGGCGGCCGGCATCGACGGCCTGGTGCACCTGTCGGACCTGTCCTGGCACGAGCCGGGCGAGGCCGCCGTGCGCAACTACAAGAAGGGCCAGGAAGTCGAGGCGCTGGTGCTGGCCATCGACGTGGACCGCGAGCGCATCAGCCTGGGCATCAAGCAGCTCGATGGGGATCCCTTCGCGACCTACACGACGATGAACGACCGCGGCGCGACCGTGACCGGCACCGTCAAGACGGTGGACGCCCGCGGCGCCGAGATCCAACTGACCCCGGACGTGACCGGCTACCTGCGCGCCAGCGAGATCTCCCGCGACCGCGTGGAAGATGCCCGCAACGTGCTGAAGGACGGCGACGAAGTCACCGCCCTGATCATCAACGTGGATCGCAAGACCCGTTCGATCCAGCTCTCGATCAAGGCCAAGGACAACGTCGAGCAGCAGGAAGCCATGCAGCGCATCTCGCAGTCGAACGAGCGTGAGAACGCCGGCACGACCAGCCTGGGCGCGCTGCTCAAGGCCAAGCTGGATCAGGGCAACAACTGATCCGCGGCCGCGGGCCCGACGCCGGACGGCCTTCGGGCCCCGGGCGTCGAGGGTCCATCCAGCGACGGGGGCTTCGGCCCCCGTCGTCATTTCCGGCCCCGCCGCGGCAGGCGTTAAGCTGCGCGGCCGCGTGTCCGGCCTGGGCGGGCCGGGCCCGCAGCCTCCTCCCGATCATGATGACCATGACCCGTTCCGACCTGGTGAACCTGCTGGGCGAGCGCTTCCCCCAGCTCACCCACCGCGACGCCGAGTTCGCGGTGAAGACCATGCTCGATGCGATGAGCGATGCGCTGGCCCAGGGCCACCGCATCGAGATCCGCGGCTTCGGCAGCTTCTCGATCAACCGCCGGCCGCCGCGCATGGGCCGCAACCCGCGCTCGGGCGAGCAAGTGCCGATCCCCGAGAAGCTGGTGCCGCATTTCAAGCCGGGCAAGGCCCTGCGCGAGTCGGTCGATGCGGCCGGCGCGCGTGCCCCGGCGGCGGGCGAGGCCGACCGGGCCGACGCCTAGAATCGATCGCATGCGGGTCTTGACCTGGCTCCTGCGGGCCTTCCTCTTCTTCACGCTGTTCGCCTTCGCGCTGAACAACCAGGACGAGGCCGCGGTCCGCTGGTTCTTCGGCCACGAATGGCGCGCACCGATGGTCTACATCGTGCTCGCCGCCTTCGCGCTGGGTTGCGCGCTGGGCGTGCTGGCCATGCTGCCGAGCTGGTGGCGCCACCGCCGCCGCGCGCAGGAGCGCCAGGATGCCGCCGCCGAGACCGCCCCGGTTGGCAGCGAACCCGGCCGGTCTGCCGCCGCCGGCGGCGCAGCCGATCTGCGGCCGCCCCCCCTTCCCGACCTGCCGGCCCTGGGGCCGCGCGATGCCCTGCGCGGCACCCCCGATGGATCTTAACCCCACCCTGCTCTCGCTGCTGCCGCTGGCGGTCATGGCCGCCTTCGGCTTTGGCTGGCTGGCCGCCCGCTTCGACCTGCGCCAGTGGAAGCGCGAACAGGCCGACTCGCCCAAGGCCTACTACCGCGGGCTGAACCTGCTGCTCAACGAACAGCAGGACAAGGCCATCGATGCCTTCATCGAGGCCATGCAGCAGGACCCGGGCACCGCCGACCTGCACTTCGCGCTGGGCAATCTGTTCCGCCGCCGCGGCGAGTACGAGCGCGCCGTGCGTGTCCACGAGCATCTGCTCGCCCGGGGCGACCTGGCCGAATCCGAGCGCGCCCGCGCGCAGTTCGCCCTGGCGCAGGACTTCCTCAAGGCCGGCCTCTTCGATCGCGCCGAAGCCGCCTTCCGCACGCTGGACGGCAGCGCCTTCGCCACCGATGCGCGGCTGGAGCTGCTCGGCCTCTACGAGCGCTCGCGCGACTGGCATGCCGCCATCGAGACCGCGCGCAAGCTCGAATCCAGCGGCGCCGGCTCCTTCGCCGCCCGCATCGCCCATCATGCTTGCGAACTGGCGCTGGAAGCCGACGCGCGCCAGCGCCCCGAGGAAGCCCGCGCCGCGCTGGCGCGGGCCCGCGAAGCCGCACCCCAGGCCCCGCGCCCGCAGGTGCTGCAGGGCCTGGCCCTGGCCCGCGCCGGCCAGCCGGCCGAGGCCCTGGCCGCCTGGCAGCCGCTGCTGGTCAGCCAGCCCAGCATCGCGGCCCTGGTGGCCGGCGAGATCGCCACCGCGGCCCGGGCCGCCGGCCAGGTCGAGGCGGTGCGGGCGCGGCTGCTGGAGGCCTACCGCCTCGCACCCAGCCAGGACCTGCTGAACGCCCTTCACCAACTGACCGACGATCCCCAGGCCCAGGCCAGCCTGCTCAACGAGGCCCTGGCCAGCCGGCCCGGCCTGTCCGGCGCGGCCGCCCTGCTGCGCCACCAGGCGGCGCAGGGCGAAGGCCTGAACCCGGCCCAGACCGAGACCCTGGCCCGGGTTGTCGCGGCCGGTGCGCGGCCGCAGCAGCGCTACCGCTGCGCGGCCTGCGGCTTCGAGGCGCAGAACTACTTCTGGCAATGCCCCGGCTGCCAGACCTGGGACAGCTACCCGCCGCAGCGCCTGGAAGACGCCTGAGCGGCCGCGCCGCGCGCAGCCCTACAAGCTGGGGAGCGCAGCCCCACTTCCGAGGGGCTGCCGGCCCGCCGCCGGATCGGCCGCCTGCCTAGAGTGGTTCGCAGCCGGCAAGCCGCCGGCGCCACCTGGGAGACATGCTGATGAACACCCCCCTGCGTCGCCTGATCGCCTGCGGCCTGCTGCTGGGCTGCGCCGCCGGTGCGGCCTGGTCCGCGGTCGACGTGAACCGCGCCGACCAAGCCAGCCTGGAATCGGTCAAGGGCATCGGTCCGGCCCTGTCGGGCAAGCTGCTGGCCGAGCGGCAGAAGGCACCCTTCCGCGACTGGAGCGACCTGATCGGCCGCGTCGGCGGCGTCGGCCCCGGCAGCGCCCAACGCCTGTCGGATGCCGGCCTCACCGTCGAAGGCAAGCCCTATGCGCCCGGCGGCAGCGCCGCGCCGGCCGCCCCGCGCCCGGCCCCGGCCCGGCCGGCTGCCAGCCGCTGAGGCCACGGCGCCACCGGGAGGGCGGTGGCGCCCAGCCGCAAGCCAAGGGCCGGCCGGTGCAGTGCGAAAATCGCGGGTTTCCGGCCATCCTGGCCGGCCCTGCACCGACCGAACGCCCGAGACCCCATGGACATCGAACGCATCAACGCCATCGGCAGCCGCCTTGCCGACCTCGCCCACCGGACCGCTGAACTCCGGAGGTATCTTTGACTGGGATGAAAAGTCCCGTCGTCTGAGCGAGGTCAATGCCGCGCTCGAGGATCCGACCGTCTGGAACGATCCCAAGAATGCCCAGGCCCTGGGCCGCGAGAAGAAGTCGCTCGAAGCGGTGGTCGAGACCATCGCCAGCCTGGAGCGCAACCTGGCCGACAACGGCGAGCTGTACGAGCTGAGCAAGGCCGACGAGGACCTGGACGGCCTGGCCGTGATCGAGGCCGAGTCTGTCACCCTGGCCGAGCAGGTCGAGGGCCTGGAATTCCGCCGGATGTTCAACAACCCGGCCGATCCCATGCCCTGCTTCCTGGACATCCAGGCCGGTGCCGGCGGCACCGAGGCCTGCGACTGGGCGCAGATGCTGCAACGCCAATACCTGCGCTACTGCGAGCGCAAGGGCTTTGCCGTCGAGGTGATGGAAGAGACCGAGGGCGACGTGGCCGGCATCCGCAGTGCGACGCTGAAGATCAGCGGCGACTACGCCTTCGGCCACCTGCGCACCGAGACCGGCGTGCACCGCCTGGTCCGCAAGAGCCCCTTCGACAGCTCGGGCGGCCGGCACACCAGCTTCGCCAGTGTCTTCGTCTATCCCGAGGTCGACGACTCGATCGAGATCGAGATCAACCCGGCCGATGTGCGCACCGACACCTTCCGCGCCAGCGGCGCCGGCGGCCAGCACATCAACAAGACCGACTCGGCGGTGCGGCTCACCCACATCCCGACCGGCATCGTCGTGCAGTGCCAGAACGACCGGTCGCAGCACCGCAACCGCGACGAGGCCTGGCAGATGCTGCGCGCGCGCCTCTATGAGCACGAGATGCGCAAGCAGCGCGAGCAGCAACAGAAGCTGGAGGACAGCAAGACCGATGTGGGCTGGGGCCACCAGATCCGCAGCTATGTGCTGGACCAGAGCCGCATCAAGGACCTGCGCACCAATGTCGAGGTCTCGGCCACCCAGAAGGTGCTGGACGGCGACCTGGACGGCTTCATCGCCGCCAGCCTGAAGCAGGGCGTCTGAGCCCCGGGGCTCAGACCCTGAGCCTGGCCCCTGAAAGCACAAGCCCCTGCCGGCGCGATGCCGGCAGGGGCTTTCTGTCCTCTGGGCCCGCGCCTTGCGGGCCCGGGCGTTCGATCAGCGCAGCAGCGACAGCACCTGCTGCGGCAACTGGTTGGCCTGGGCGACCATGGCGGTGCCGGCCTGCTGGAGGATCTGCGCCTTCGACAGGTTGGCGGTCTCGGCGGCGAAGTCGGCATCCATGATCCGGCCGCGGGCGGCCGAGGTGCTTTCCACGCTCACCTGGAGCTGCGAGATCACCGCCTCGAAGCGGCTCTGGAAGGCACCAGCCTGGGAGCGCGCGGTGTTGAGCGTGTCGAGATCGGTGTCGATGTCCGCGATGACGGCGGTGGCGCCTGCGGCGGTGCTGATGTCGGCGGCCGCGTAAGCGGTCAGCGCGGTCATGTCGAAGTCGGTGGCGGCGGTGATCACGTCGGTGCCGTCGGCACCGATCTGGAAATCGGTGCTGGTGAAGCTGCCGTCGAGCAGGTTGATGCCGTTGAACTTCGCGTTGTCGCCGACGCGGGCGATTTCCTCGACGAGCTGGTCGGCTTCCGATTGCAGGTTGGCGCGGTCGTCGTCGCTGATCGAGCCGCTGGCCGACTGCACGGCCAGCTCGCGGATGCGCTGCAGGTTCTCGCCGATCTTGCCCATCGCGCCTTCCGCCGTCTGGAACAGCGAGATCGCGTCATTCGCATTGCGCTGGGCGACGTTCATGCCACGCACCTGGGCATTCATGCGCTCGGCGATGGCGAGGCCGGCGGCATCGTCCTTCGCGCTGTTGACGCGCATGCCGGACGACAGGCGCTGCATCGAGGTGGCAAGCATCGACTGCGAGCCGCCCAGATTGCGCTGGGCATTGAGCGAGTAGTTGTTGGTGTTGACGGTCATGACCATGATGGGCTCCTTGACGGGATGAGAGACCCGGCTTGCGCCGGCGATAGAAGGACGGTGATGCTGGTTCCAGGGTGGCAAGCGGCATGCACCGATCTGCCTGCCCGCCGACCGGGCCGAAGCCCGTCCGGAAGGCGCTCGCCCGACGCAAGGGGCCTGCGCGCCGCCGGTCCTTGTAAGGCGGCTGCAGGGGTCCTTGCCGGACCGCGGGATCGATCGTTCGACCCGTTGGCTGCTTATCGGAAGCCGCCTGCGCGGACTTGAGGGGCCCTCGGAAAAACACCGTGTTGCCGCCCGCCGTGTAGGAATTTGTCCGACACGCCTGTCTCCCTGCCAGCACCTCGCAAACAGCGCCAGGCTGATTCAAGCCGGGCGGGGGCCTGCCTACAGTTCATTCCACGGTGATCGCAAAAACAAAGCGCCGATCGCCCGCCAGATCCCTCCCCCCACCCGACACGCAGGAAGCCGCCATGACCACCGAACAGATCCTGATGGAGATCCGCGAAGCCAACCTCTCCTACCTGATGCTGGCGCAGAGCCTGATCCGCCGCGACCGCGAGGAGGCGCTGTTCCGCCTGGGCCTGTCGGAGGAAGCGGCCGACCTGCTGATCACCCTGAGCCCGGCCCAGTTGATGAAGGTCGCCTCGGGCAACCAGTTGCTGATGCGCATGCGGGTGGACGACGAGATGGTCTGGGGCCTGCTGACCAACCACGGCCGCAGCGCCGCCAACGAGGGCGTCAGCCGCCTGCACGCCAGCATCCTGATGGCCGGCCGGCACCAGGAAGCCGCCTGAGTCCGCGCTGCACCCGACCCCGCACCAGCACCTGAATCCGGAGCCCGCCATGAGCCGCAGCAAGAGCCTTCTGACCGAAGCCAAGCAGATCGAGACCGCCGTCACGCTGATCCAGCTCGGCGCCCGCCTGCAGGTGCTGGAGTCGGAGACCGACCTGTCCTACGAGCGCCTGCTGCGTCTCTACAAGGAAGTCGCCGGCAAGTCGCCCAGCAAGGGCCAGTTGCCCTTCAGCACCGACTGGTTCATGACCTGGCAGCCCAACATCCATGCCAGCCTCTTCCTGAACATCCACGAGTACCTGAACAAGAGCGCGGCCCTCGACGAGATCGAGACCATCATCAAGGCCTACCGGCTCTACATGGAGCAGATCCAGACCCAGGGCCTGGAGCCGCAGCTCTCGATCACCCGCGCCTGGCGCCTGGTGAAGTTCATCGACAACGGCATGCTGACCATGACCCCGTGCAGCCAGTGCGGCGGCCACTTCGTCACGCATCCGCACGAGATCGCCAAGCACTACGTCTGCGGCCTGTGCAATCCGCCGGCCCGCGCCGGCAAGGGCAAGGCCAGCGGCGCACTGCAACTGCACTGAGCGCCTGCGCGCGTCGCACCATGTCCGCCAACATCACCCGACTTCCGGAGCGCGAGCCCGTGTCGACCGGTCGGCCCCTCAGCCTGGCCTGGCCGCTGCCGGCGGTCGCCGCCTGGACCAGCGCCTGGGCGCTCCAGATCCTGCTGGGCCATGCCGGCCTGGGTCAGGCGCCGGCGGCCCTGCTGGCCTGCCTGCTGCCGCTGGCCTTCCTGCCCGGCGCGGACAGCCGCATGCGCCAGGTCTGCCTGCTGCTGGGCTATCCGGTGATGCTGCTCGGCGGCCTGCTGGCCGGCGTGCTGCCGGCCTGGGTCTGGCTGCTGCCGCTGGGCCTGCTGCTGCTGCTCTACCCGCGATCGGCCTGGCGCGATGCGCCGCTCTACCCCACCCCCGCCCAGGCCCTGGACGGCCTGGCCGAGCGCCTGCCCCTGCCGGCCGAGCCCCGCATCCTCGATGCCGGCTGCGGCCTGGGCGACGGTCTCAAGGCCCTGCGCGGCGCCTACCCGGATGCACGGCTCGAAGGCATCGAGACCAGCCTGCCCCTCAGCCTGGTCGCCCGCCTGCGCTGCCGCGGCGCCGCGATCCGGCGCGGCGACCTGTGGGGCAGCGACTGGGAGGGCCTGGACATGGTCTACCTCTTCCAGCGGCCCGAATCCATGCCGCGCGCCCTGGCCAAGGCCCAGGCCGAGCTGGAGCCCGGCGCCTGGCTGCTGAGCCTGGCCTTTCCCCTGCCCGGCATGCGGGCCGATCTGCGGCTGCCGGCCGGCGGCCACACCCTCTACGCCTACCGCGCGCCCTTCCGGGCCGCGAGTGTCCGGCCCCTGGGCCTGCGCCGGCGGATCGACGAGGGCCGGAACGCGGCCTGAGCCCGCCGCAAAGCATCTTGCGTGTTGTTCTCCTGGTGGCGTTTGGAGCGCCTTGACGGCGGATCAGTCCCTGATCCGCCGCTTTTTTTGGGGCCTTGCCCCGGCGGACTTGGGGGACGATGGGCCTGAACAGCGCTCGCCCTCCTCTTCCCTGACTTCCTCCTGCGGATTCGCCAACCATGTTCGTCATCATCGGCTGGGTCGTCGTGCTCGGTTGCGTGTTCGGGGTCTTCATCGCCCACGGCGGCAACATGGGCCCCATCCTCAAGGCCCTGCCCTGGGAGATGGGCATGATCGGCGGCGCCACGCTGGGTGCCTTCCTGGTCAACAACCAGATGAAGGTGGTCAAGGCCACGGTGGCCGGCACCCTCTCCTGCTTCAAGGGCAGCAAGTACACCAAGGCGCGCTACATGGCGCTGATGGCCCTGCTCTACGACATCTTGCAGAAGGCCCGAAAGGACGGGCTGATGGCCATCGAGAAAGATGTCGAGGAGCCCGACAAGTCGCCGCTGTTCCAGAAGTACCCCGAGGTCGGCAGCGACCACCATGTGGTCGAGTTCATCACCGACTACCTGCGCATGATGGTCAGCGGCAACCTCAATCCGCACGAGATCGAATCGCTGATGGACAGCGAGATCGAGACCCACCACAACGAGGCCCATGCCCCCGTGGCGGCCATTCAGCGCGTGGCGGGCGGCCTGCCGGCCTTCGGCATCGTCGCGGCCGTGCTGGGCGTGGTGAAGACCATGGGCTCGGTGGGCCAACCGCCCGCCGTGCTGGGCGCCATGATCGGCTCGGCCCTGGTCGGCACCTTCCTCGGCATCCTGCTGGCCTATGCCTTTGCCGAGCCGGTAGCCGGCCTGCTGGAGCAGAAGGTCGAGGAAGGCAGCAAGGAGCTGCAATGCATCAAGACCACGCTGCTGGCCTCGATGCAGGGCTATGCCCCGGCCATCGCCATCGAGTTCGGCCGCAAAGTGCTTTATTCCACCGAGCGCCCCACCTTCGCCGAGCTCGAAGGCCACGTCAAAGGCAAGAAATGAGCCCCCCCCCGGAGCGCCTGCGGCGCACCCCCCCGAGGGGGGCGACGCCAGCGGACCGGCGAAGCCGGATCCGCGGCGTCTGCTGGAAGTCGGCCTGGCTTCGCCGGCCGGGTCGATTGAGGTCGGAGGCCTGCCATGGCGGGTGATGCCAAGAAGCTTCAGCCCATCATCATCAAGCGGGTGAAGAAGGGCGGCCATGCGGCGCATGGCGGGGCGTGGAAGATCGCCTATGCCGACTTCGTCACGGCGATGATGGCCTTCTTCCTGCTGATGTGGCTGCTGGGCTCGACGACCGAGGGCGACCGCAAGGGCATCCAGGACTACTTCGCCAACCCGGTGAAGATCTCCATGCTCGGCGGCTCGGGCTCGGGCGATTCGTCCTCCGTCGTCCAGGGCGGCGGCGAGGACCTCAGCCGCCAGGGCGGTCAGGTCAAGCGGGGCGAGACCGAGCAGAAGCGCAGCAGCTACACCCTGGCCAAGCTCGAATCGCTCAAGGCCGAGCAGGCCCAGGCCGAGCAGGCGCGGCTGAAGCTGCTGCGCGACAAGGTCGAGGAGGTGCTGATCGCCAGCCCGCGGCTCACCGAGTTCAAGTCGCAGATCAAGCTCGACCTGACGCGCGACGGCCTGCGCATCCAGATCACCGACGCCCAGAACCGGCCCATGTTCACCAGCGGCAGCGCCACGGTGCAGCCCTATCTGCGCGAGCTGCTGCGCACCCTGGGCGAGGTGCTGGGCGAGGTGCCCAACCGCCTGACGCTGGAGGGCCACACCGATGCCGCGCCCTTCACCGGCGGCGCGGCCGGCTACAGCAACTGGGAGCTTTCGGCCGACCGGGCCAATGCCTCGCGGCGCGAGCTGATCGCCGGCGGCCTGGACGATGGCCGCATCCTGCGGGTGCAGGGCCTGGCCGCCAGCCAGCCCTTCGTGAAGGACGATCCGCTGGCGCCGACCAACCGCCGCATCAGCATCGTGGTGATGAACCGCGAGGCCGAGGACCGCTTCTTCCGCGGGGCCGAGCGCGAGGAGCCGCCGATCGATGTCGACAACGCCCAGCGCCCGCCCGAGGCCGGCGCCCTGATCGATCGCCTGCCGCCCCCCCCGCCCCCTTCAAGTCCGCCGGCCGCCGGCCGATAAGCAGCGAACGCCCCCTCCCCGAGGACGCCCATGAGCACCCCAGAGCTGAAATTCCTGATCGTCGACGACTTCTCGACCATGCGCCGCATCGTGCGTGGCCTGCTCAAGGAGATCGGTTACCAGCAGGCCGAGGAGGCCGAGGACGGCGTCGTGGCCTTGCAGATGCTGCGCAACGGCCACTACGACTTCGTCGTCAGCGACATCAACATGCCCAACATGAACGGCTTCGACCTGCTCAAGGCGGTCAAGGCCGACGAGGCGCTCAAGCACCTGCCGGTGCTGATGGTGACGGCCGAGGCCCGCAAGGAGGACATCGTGCTGGCCGCCCAGATCGGCGCGGCCGGCTACATCGTCAAGCCCTTCACCAAGGCCACGCTGGAGGAGAAGGTGCAGAAGATCATGCAGAAGCTCGCCACCGCGGTCTGAGGAGCAAAGCATGAGCCCCACCACCGCCCTGCCCGCCGAGATGCTGACCCCGCTGCAACCCCAGGGCGCCTCGCCCGAGGTCTACCAGAAGCTCGGCGAACTCACCCGCATGCTGCATGACGCGCTGCACCAGCTCGGCTATGCGCCGCGCCTGCGCGACGTGGCCGACAACCTGCCCGATGCCAAGAGCCGCCTGCAATACATCGCGCAGAAGACGGCCGACGCGGCCAACAAGGTGCTGAACTCGGTCGACCAGGCCAAGGCCGAGCATGAGGCCATCGCCACCCAGACGCGCGACATGGCGCGCCGCATCGTCGCCGACCCGGTCAAGGCCGTGGCCAGCGGCGGGGTGATGAATTTCGTCGGCGAGGTCGAGGCCGCCTCGCAGCGCATCGATGCGCACCTGACCGACATCATGATGGCCCAGGACTTCCACGACCTCACCGGACAGGTCGTGGCCCGGGTGGTGGGCCTGGCCTCGACCATCGAGGACCAGCTCGTCGAGCTGCTCAAGGCCACTGCCCCGGCCGAGCTGGCCGCCGTGCCGCCCCCCGCGCCGCGCGGCGAGACCGGCAGCCTGCAAGGGCCCGTAGTCAACACCGAAGGCCGGACCGACATCGTCCACAGCCAGAGCGAGGTCGACGACCTGCTGGCCAGTCTCGGCTTCTGAGCCTGGACCGGGCCGCGGCCTCGCGCCGCCCGGCCGAGAGCAGGCGATAAGGGCACGGTGCACGCCGCTTATCCGGCGGCGCGCCGCGCGCTGGCTGGGAAGAATCCCCTGCAAAGGGATGCCTTCCAGCCATGGCCCAGAACGACGCACAGGATCGCCATCTCCCCGCCTCGGCGCGCCGGCTCAAGCAGGCGCGCGAGGACGGGCAGGTACCCCGCTCGCGCGACCTCGGCCATGCCCTGGCGGTGGGCGCGGGCTTGCTGCTGGCGCTCGTCCTGCTGCCGCGTGCGCTGGAGCCGCTGTCCGACATCCTCGTCGGCGGCCTGCGCTTCGATGCCCAGAGCCTGCGCACGCCCGGCGTGCTGGAGGCCCGCCTCGGCGCCGCGCTCGGCCAGTTCCTGCAGGCCGTGCTGCCGGTCGGCGCGGCCCTGCTGGCGGTGGCCGTGCTCGGCGGCCTGGCCCTGGGCGGCTGGAACTGGACGCTCAAGCCCCTGCAACCGAAGTTCGACAAGCTCAATCCCCTCACCGGCCTGGTCGGGCTGTTCTCCAGCGACAAGCTGATCGACACGCTCAAGGCCTGCGGCCTGGCCCTGGCCATCGTCACGGTGGCCGGCTTCTTCCTGGCCCAGGGCCTGGAGCGCTTTGCCGGCGCCCTGCAACTGCCGCTGCCGGCCGCGCTGGGCCACCTCGGCGGCCTGCTGCTGCGCGGCCTGGGCGCGGTGCTGGGCCTGCTGCTGCTGTTCGCGCTGGTCGATGCGCCGCTGCAGCACTTCCAGCATGCCAAGCGCCTGCGCATGAGCCATCAGGAAGCCAAGCAGGAACACAAGGAACAGGAAGGCAACCCCGAGGTCAAGGGCCGCCTGCGCCAGTTGATGCGCCAGCGCGCGCAGCAGCGCATGTTCAGCGCGCTGCCGACGGCCGACCTGGTGGTGAGCAACCCGACGCACTATGCAGTGGCGCTGAAGTACGAGGAAGGCTCGGCCGGCGCGCCGCGCATCGTCGCCGTCGGGGCCGACCTGGTCGCGCTGCGCATCCGCAAGGTGGCCGCCGAGCATGGCGTGCCGGTGCTCGAAGCCCCGCCGCTGGCCCGCGCCCTGTGGGCGCATGGCGAGCTCGACCGCGAGATCCCGGTGGCCCTCTATGCCGCCGTGGCCCAGGTGCTGGCCCACGTCTATCAGCTCAAGGCCGCGCTGGCCGGCCAGGCGCCGATGCCCGGCAGCCTGCCGCCGCTGCCGGTGCCGGCCGAGCTGGACCCGCACACCGCCCCCGCGGCCGGCTGAGCCATGCCGCGCCCGCCCCGATGCCCTGACCGTCCCTGCCCGGACCCGCCCCGATGAATCCCGCCCTGCGTCAACTGCAAGCCTGGCTGAGCCCGCAGGCCCGCCTGCTCAGCGGCCTGGCCGCGCCGCTGCTGGTCCTGCTGGTGCTGGCGATGATGGTGCTGCCGCTGCCGGCCTTTGCGCTGGACCTGCTGTTCACCTTCAACATCGCGGTGGCGCTGATGATCATGATGGTCGCGGCCAACATGCTGCGGCCGCTGGACTTCGCGGCCTTCCCGACGGTGCTGCTGTTGTCCACCCTGCTGCGCCTGTCGCTGAACGTGGCCTCCACCCGCATGGTGCTGATGGAAGGCCACACCGGCACCGGCGCCGCCGGCCAGGTGATCGAGAGCTTCGGCCATGTGCTGATCGGCGGGAACTTCGCGGTCGGCCTGGTCGTGTTCGCCATCCTGGTGGTCATCAACTTCATGGTGGTGACCAAGGGCTCGGAGCGCATCGCCGAAGTCAGCGCGCGCTTCACGCTGGACGCGATGCCGGGCAAGCAGATGGCCATCGATGCCGACCTGAATGCCGGCCTGATCGACGAGAAGGAGGCCAAGCGCCGCCGCGCCGAGGTGGGCGAGGAGGCGGAGTTCTTCGGCTCGATGGACGGCGCCAGCAAGTTCGTGCGTGGCGATGCCATCGCCGGCATCCTGATCCTCTTCATCAACATCATCGGCGGCATGCTGATCGGCATGATCCAGCACGGCCTGTCGGCCGGCGAGGCGGCCGACAACTACATCCTGCTGGCCATCGGCGATGCGCTGGTCGCGCAGATTCCCGGCCTGTTGATCTCGGTGGCCGCGGCCATGGTGGTCTCGCGCGTGGGCAAGGGCGAGGATGTCGGCCAGCAGATCGTCGGCCAGATGTTCCGCAGCGCGAAGTCGATCGGCGTGGCCGCCGGCGTGATCGGCACCCTGGGCCTGATCCCCGGCATGCCGCACCTGGTCTTCCTGCTGATGGCCGCCGGCCTGGGCACCCTGGCCTGGGCACAGCAGCGCCGCGCGGCCGAGGCGCGCGCCGCCGCGGCCGCCACGCCGGCCGAGGAGATCAAGCCGCTCGACCCCAATGCCGAGGCGAGCTGGGACGACCTGCAACCCGTCGACACCCTGGGCCTGGAGCTGGGCTTCCGCCTGATCCAGCTCGTCGACAAAGCCCGCGGCGGCGAGCTGCTCGGCCGGATCAAGGGCGTGCGGCGCAAGTTCGCGCAGGACGTGGGCTTCCTGCCGCCGCCCGTGCACATCCGCGACAACCTGGAGCTGCGCCCCGGCGCCTACCGCCTGACCCTGCGCGGCGCGGTGATCGGCGAGGGCGAGGCCTATCCCGCCATGCTGCTGGCGATCAACCCGGGCGGCGCGCAGACGCCGCTGATCGGCACCCGCACTAGCGACCCGGCCTTCGGCCTGCCTGCGGTCTGGATCGACGAGGGCCAGCGCGAAGCAGCACAAATGGCCGGCTACACCGTCGTTGATTGCTCGACCGTGGTGGCCACCCACCTTTCACACTTGATGCAAACCCAGGCCGCCCGCCTGCTGGGCCGCAGCGAGACGCTGGCCCTGGTCGAGCACCTGGGCCGCCTGGCCCCCAAAGTCATCGAAGACGTGATCCCCAAGATGGTCCCGATCGCCACGCTCCAGAAACTGCTGCAACTGCTGCTGGAAGAAGGGGTGCACATCCGCGACATGCGCTCCATCGTCGAGACGGTGGCCGAGCATGTCGGCGCCAACAGCAGCCTGGCCACCGACCCCGCCGAGCTGGCGCGGCGCGTGCGCATCGCCCTGGCGCCGGCCATCGTCCAGCAGATCTACGGCCCGGTGAAGGAGCTGGACGTGATCGCCATCGAGCCCGAGCTGGAGCGCCTGCTGGCCCAGGCCCTGGGCGGCGGCAACGGGCCGATGCTGGACCCCGGCGTGGCCGATGCGCTGAGCCGCGGCGCCGCCGACAGCGCCAAGCGCCAGGAGAACCTGGGCCATCCCGCCTGCCTGCTGGTGCCCGACGCGATCCGCGTGCCGGTGGCCCGGCTGCTGCGCCGCGCCGCGCCGCGGCTGAAGGTGCTGGGCCACAGCGAGATCCCTGAAACCCATTCCATCCGTATCGGTTCCGTCATCGGAGGCACCGCATGAACGTCCAGCGCTACACCGGCCGCAGCTCCCGCGAGGCCATGCAGAAGATGCGCGCCGCGCTGGGCGAGGAGGCCGTCGTCCTCTCCACCCGCCAGACGAGCCAGGGCGTCGAGATGCTGGCCATGGCCCCCCAGGCCCTGGCCGCCGCCCACCGGCTGGCCGCGCAGGCCGATGCGGCCGAGCCGCATGCGCCGGCTGCCCCGGCCCCGGCCGCGGGCGACGAGGTTACCCAGGATGTGCAGAAGCTGGCGATGAGCACCCTGTCCTTCCAGGACTATGTGCGTGAACGCCTGCTGCGCAAGCGCCAGGCGGCCCTGCAGCCGCCCGCCGCGGCAGCGCCGGCCAGCCCGGCGCAGGCCCGGCCCGAGGCCGCAGCCCGCCCGCCCGCCGCCCCAAGGCCCAGCCCCGCAGCGGCCCCGGCCAGCCCGCCCGCCGCGCGCCGCATGCCGGCTGCTGCCGAGGCCCAGGACCGGTCCGAAGCCAGCCCCCGCCGCACCCCGGCCGCAGCCGGCTCATCCGATGAGCCGCATGCCGCCGGCGCCCGCCGCGCCCCGCCGGCCCCGCCCGAGCGCCTGCCCCTGCTGGCCGATCCGGTCGACATGGCCGTGCATGCGGTGGAGCAGCGCGTCGCGCGCCGCCGGGTCGCGGCCATCACGCCCGAGCCGGCGCCGGCCGAAGCCGCCCGCCCGGCTGCGCCGAGCAGCGGCGAGTCGGCCATGATCCATGAGCTGCGCGCGATGAAGGGCCTGATCGAGGAACGCTTCGGTGCCCTGGCCTTCATGGAGCGCCTGCAGCGCCATCCGGCCCAGGCCCGCCTGACCCAGCGCCTGCTGGACTGCGGCTTCTCGACCGCGCTGATCCGCAAGCTCGTCGATGCCCTGCCCGCCACCCCGGCCGAGGCCGACGAGATCGGCTGGGCCAGCGGCGTGCTCGAATGCAATCTGCTGACCGGCGAGCGCGAGGCCGCGCTGGAGGAGCAGGGCGGCATCTATGCCCTGATCGGCTCGACCGGCGTCGGCAAGACCACCTCCACCGCCAAGCTGGCCGCGGCCTTCGCCACCCGCCACGGCGCCTCGCAGCTCGGCCTGATCACGCTCGACGCCTACCGCGTCGGCGCGCAGGAGCAACTGCGCAGCTACGGCCGCATCCTCGGCGTGCCGGTGCACACCGCGCACGACCGCGCCTCGCTGGAAGACCTGCTCGACCTGCTCTCGGCCAAGAAGATGGTGCTGATCGACACGGCCGGCGTGGCCCAGCGCGACAGCCGCACCCATGAGCTGCTGGAGATGGTGGCGCATGCCTCGATCCGCCGCGTGCTCGTGCTCAATGCCTCGGCCCAGGGCGAGACGCTGGAGGACGTGGTGCAGCGCTACCGCAGCGCGCGGGTGGAGGGCGTGGTGCTGAGCAAGCTCGACGAAGCCGTCAAGCTCGCCCCCGCGCTCGATGCCCTGATCCGCCACCGCATGAAGGTGCTGGCCATCGCCAACGGCCAGCGCGTGCCGGAGGACTGGCACCGCCTGAGCGCGCAGGCCCTGGTGCAGCGCGCGCTGCGCGGCGGCGGCAGCCCGGCCTGGCGCTTCGACAGCGGCGAGATGAACCTGGTCTTCGCCGCGCCGCTGCCGGCACGCGAACCGGCCTCGCGCCTGTTCAAGCCGCCCGTCCGCTGAAGCCCGCTGCCCTGCCGAGGACCCTGCCGTGAGCGCCTCCGCCCGCATGCCCGAAGACCAGGCCGCCGGCCTGCGCCGCCGCTTCGCGGCGCCGACCCTGCGCATCCTGCCGGTGATCGCCAACCCGGCCCTGGCCTGGGGCGGCCTGCTGCTTGAACGCTTGGCCGGCGCCGCCGCCCTGCTCGACCGCCGCACCCTGGTCGTCGATGCCGGCCTGCATGCCCGCGAGCCGGGCGAGCTGGCCCGCTTCGACCTGGCCGAGGCGATCGAGCCGCTCGACCGCCACCTGGCCTATCTGGCCGCGCGCGGCCTGCCGCAGCAGCATGTCGATGCGGGGGGCTCGACCGAGGCCTTCCTCGACGCCCTGGCCGAGGCCGCACCCGAGGCCGAGCTGATCCTGCTGCATGCCCCCGCCGCCGACCTGGCCCGGCTCTTCGGCCGCGCCGTGCGCGACGGCCGCGCGCCCCTGCTGCGCCCGCTGGTGCTGTGCGATGAATCGGGCGCGGCGCTGACCGAAGCCTATGCCGCGCTCAAGCTGCTGGCCCTGCGCGCCGGCCTGCGCACGCACGAGCTGCTGCTCGCCGCAGCGCCCGGCTCGCGGCTGGCGCCGCGCATCGCCGCCAGCCTGGCGCGCTGCGCCGACGGCTTCCTGGGCGGCGTGCAGCAGCACTGGATGGGCATCGACCCGGCCGAGCCCCCCGAGCAGCCGCCCGCCCCGGCCCTGGTGCAGCGCCTGGAGGCGCTGATGGCCTGCGCCTATGCGCCGCCGGTCGGCGAGGCCACGCGGCGACGCGCCGAGCCGCAGGGCCGCCCGGTGCTGGCCCCGCTGCCGGCCCTGGCCCGCGAAGCCGGTCCGCCCCCTGCCCCGCGGGCCGCACCCGCCGCCCGCCATCACGCGATGCGCTGAGACCGCCATGAGCCCCTTTGCCTCGCCCTCCCGCAGCCCCACCCCCGCCGCCGCCATGTACACCGCCACCGGTCGCCCCGACACGAATGCGGTGCTGCGGCAGTACAGCCCGCTGGTGCGCCGCCTGGCGCACCAGATGATCGCCAAGCTGCCGGCCAATGTGCAGCTCGACGACCTGATCCAGGCCGGCATGATCGGCCTGGCCGATGCCTCCCAGCGCTTCGACCTGGCGCAGGGCGTGCAATTCGAGACCTTCGCCAGCCAGCGCATCCGCGGCGCCATGCTCGACGAGCTGCGCGGCAGCGACTGGGCCAGCCGCGGCACCCGCAAGAGCCAGCGCGAGATCGAGACCGCGGTGCAGCAGCTTGAGCACCGCCTCGGCCGCGCGCCGCAGGAAAGCGAGATTGCCGCGGCCATGGGCCTGTCGCTGACCGACTACCAGGGCCTGCTCGGCAAGGTGCGCGGCACCCAGCTCGTGCACCTGGAGGACATGAGCGGCGACGAGGGCGACGAGGACTTCCTCGACCGCCACGTGCCCGACAGCGGCGAGACGCCGATGAGCCGCCTGCAGGACCGCCGCATGCGCGAGGCCCTGGTCCAGGCCATCGAGCAACTGCCCGAGCGCGAGAAGCTGGTGATGAGCCTGTACTACGAGCAGGACCTGAACCTCAAGGAAATCGCCGCCATCCTGGGCGTGACCGAGAGCCGCGTCTGCCAGTTGCACAGCCAGAGCATCGCCCGGCTGCGCGTGAAGATGCGCGAGCACTGAGCCGGCCCCCCTGTCCACGGCCCGGCCCGCGCCGGACTGAAACCCACTCACCGCCCAGACCCCGAGGCCGAGCATGCTGACCCCCTTTCTTCAACGCTTCGGACGCCGGTCCGCCGCCCAGGTCAGCCTGGTCGAGCCCGGCGCCGCCAGCCCGCCACGCGAGGTCGCCGAGCTGCGCTCGGCCGTCACCTCCATCGCCAAGCTGGCCTCGCGGCTCGGCCAGGACGCGGCGCAAGTGCGCGGCGAAATCGACGATGCCGCCCGCGTCGGCCAGCAGGGCGCCAGCGCCGTGCAGGCCCTGGGCGTGCAGGTGCGCGAGGTGCAGGCCTCGCAGGCCGGTATCGCCAGCACCACCGAGGCCAGCCATGCCGCGGTCGGCCGTGCGCGCCATGCGGTCGAGCAGGTCGGGCAGGAGGTGGCCGCCATCGTCGACACGCTGCGCCATGTCTCCGACGCTGCCGGGCAGATCACGCAGATCGCCTTGCAGACGCGGCTGGTCGCCTTCAATGCCAGCGTCGAGGCCAAGCGCGCTGGCGAGGCCGGCCGCGGCTTTGGCGTGGTGGCCGATGCGGTCAAGGATCTTTCGGCCCAGGTCGAGACCTCGTCCAAGGCCATCTTCAGCACCGTGGCCGAGCTGGACCAGCGCATCGGCGCCCTGGCCCGCGAGATCCAGACCCGCGAGGGTCAGAAGGCCGCCAGCCAGGGCGCCTTCCACCGCGCGCTGGCCGAGGTCGAGGACGGCGTCGGCCGCATCGGCGAGGCCGCCGCCGAAAGCCGCAGCATCTGCACCCGGCTGGCCGAGCAGATGGGCGGCATCGAGCGCGAGATGCAGCAGGCGGTGAGCACCCTGGGCCAGGCCAACCAGCGCAGCGAAGCCTTCCTCAAGGCCGGCGAGTCGCTGATCGAGCTGGTCGCCGACTGCGGCGTGGAGACCGAGGACAGCCCCTTCATCCGCGCCGCGCAGCAGGCCGCCGGCGAGATTGCCGAGGCGCTGGAGGATGCCCTTGTCCGCGGCGAGCTCAGCGAGGCCCAGCTCTGGGACGAGGCCTACCGCCCGGTCGAGGGCAGCAACCCGCTGCAGCATCTGACGGCCTACAACGCGGTCAGCGACCGGCTCTTCCCGGCCGTCCAGGAGCGTTTTCTCGCGCTGGATCCGAAGGTGGTGTTCTGCATCGCGACCGACCGCAACGGCTACATCCCGACGCACAACCGCATCTACTGCCAGCCGCAGCGCGCCGGCGACGTCACCTGGAACACGGCCAACAGCCGCTGGCGCCGCATCTTCAACGACCGCACCGGCCTGGCCAGTGCCCGCAACACCCGGCCCTTCCTGCTCCAGACCTACCGCCGCGACATGGGCGGCGGCCACTTCGTGCTGCTCAAGGAAGCGGCGGCGCCCATCGTCGTGCGCGGCCGGCACTGGGGCGGCATGCGGATGGCGTTTAAGTTCTGAGAAGCACGGCGCCCCGTCCAGACTCCCTGCGAATGGGAACCGGCGGGAGCCTATCGGCCCCCGTCGGGATGATGTCGGCTCGCGACTAAACGGCCGCTATCTCAGCCCCGGACCTGGGCCGATCAACCTCAAGCACCAGATCACTGTGCTCAAGCATGGCGGGCCGAACACGGCGGCCAAGGGCACACAGGAAAACCTGGACACCCTCCCGACGGGCAAACTTCATTGCAGGGACGAAATCGCTATCGCCTGACACCAGGACGATGCACTGCACGTGCTGCTTGAGCGTCAGTGCGGCGATATCCATCCCGATGCGCATGTCTACGCCCTTTTGCGTGATGCGGGGCTTGATCTGCGCAGCCGTGACCGTGAGGGCCTCGGTCGTGGCGGCTTCCAGCGCCTTGGGGTCCACCTGCCAGCCGTTGAGCGCAGTCTCGCCCATTCGCAACGAAAAGAATGGAAGGCGCTTCAGCTCGTCGAACAAGGCTTTGGATTCCGAAGCCACCGGGCTGCGCCCAAACTCGACCAAGCCACCTTGCAGCGGCATCGTCCGCGAGCCTTCAAGGGGCGTTGCGTCGTAGAAGTAGACCCGGTGCAGGAGGCGATCCCGCAGCGCGACATGGCCCGCTAGGGTCTCAACCAGGCGCTGAAAGCTGGCTGCGTCGGCGGCCACACGGGTCCGCAGGGCACGCCGGGCGAATCCGCCGTCGATCAAGATGGCGTAGCGGTGCATGCCTGGCTGTCTTCAGAGACCCAACAAACCGACCCAAAAAATTGGCCGCCAGACGGGTCGGAGGTCAAGCCTCCTGTTACATGTCACCCGAAAGGCAGCCGTTTTTGATGACTCAAAGTTTGCCATATCGGCGTCCCATCGCGGGGCGTAAGCACTGGATCCGCAAATCCTGCCGCACGCGACCGGTGCCGGCAGTGCCCTTCAGACCTGCATGTTCATCACGTCTGAGTAAGCCTGGACCAGCTTGTTGCGCACGGTGAGTGCGGCCTGGAAGCCGATCTGCGCCTTCTGCATCGCGACCATGGTCTGCTCCAGGCTGACCGTGGGGTTGCCGAGCTGCACTTCGCGCTGCAGGCCGCCGGCTTCGAGCTGGGCCTGACTGACCTGGCGCAGGGCCAGGCGGAAGCTGTCCTGGAAGCTGGGCGGGGCACTGGCGGCCGGGGCCTCGCCCGCGGTCGCGGCGGCGCTTTCGCGGAGCTTGGCCGCGACACGATCCGCGACCTGCGACATGCCCGCCCGGGCCGCGGCCTGGGCGAAGTCGAAGGGCTTGAGCTTGACGTCCATGCTGCGCATTGTGCGGAGCAGGCCGGCCCGCGATGGCGGGAACTGCCCCGCTTCGGCGCGACTGTTCCCCGCATGTGCCAACGGCCCCGCCGGAACAATCCCCAGCCATGGAGACTGCCCTGGCTGCTGCCAACCCGATGCCGCTAGGCGGCACCCCCAACGCCAGCCCGCCCGGCCTGCTTCAGCGCCTGGGCACGCTGCCGCCGGGCCGCAAGTGGATGCTGGGCGGCGGCGTGCTGGCCTTGCTGGCCCTGGCCCTGCTGCTGGGCACGGCGGGCAGCCGGCCGGACTACAAGGTGCTCTACGCCAACCTGTCGGACAAGGACGGCGGCGCCATCCTGGCCCAGCTCTCGCAGATGGGCGTGCCCTACAAGCATGCCGACGGCGGCGCGGCCATCCTGGTGCCCGCGGACAAGGTGCATGACGTGCGGCTCAAGCTGGCTTCGGCCGGCCTGCCCAAGGGCTCGATCGTCGGCTTCGAGCTGATGGACAGCGCGCGCTTCGGCCAGACCCAGTTCCAGGAGCGGCTCACCTTCCAGCGCGGTCTGGAGGGCGAGCTGACCCGCTCGATCTCGGCCCTCTCGGCCGTGCAGGCCGCCCGCGTGCACCTGGCCCTGCCCAACCAGAACGGCTTCTTCCGCGCCCAGCAAAAGCCCAGCGCCAGCGTGCTGCTGACCCTGCATGCCGGCCGCATGCTGGACCGGGCGCAGATCGCCGGCATCGTGCACCTGGTCAGCGCCAGCGTGCCGGAGATGACGCCGCAGTCGGTCAGCGTGCTGGACCAGAGCGGCGCCCTGCTGTCCGACCCGCCCGAGGGCAGCCCCGCGCCCGGCCTGGACGCGCAGCAGCTCCAGTACGTGCAGCAGATCGAGCGCAGCTATGCCCAGCGCATCAACGAGCTGCTGGAACCGGTGGTCGGCCGCGACAACCTGCGTGCCACCGTGACGGCCGAGGTCGACTTCTCCGAGACCGAGGCCACCTCCGAGGAATTCCGTCCCAACCAGGGCGAGAAGGCCGCGCCCGCGGTACGCAGCCAGCAGACCCTGGAGACCGGCCCGGGCGGCGCGACCGCCGTGCCCACCGGCGTGCCGGGCGCGGCCAGCAACCAGCCGCCGACGCCGGCCTCGGCCCCCGTCAACGGCCCGGCTCAGACCCTGGCCGGCGCCAGCACCGGCAGCACCGGCGGCAACGGCCGGCGCGAATCGACGGTGAACTACGAGATCGACCGCACCGTGCGCGTGACGCGCGGCGCCAGCGGCCAGGTGCGGCGCGTGAATGCGGCCGTGGTGGTCAACCACCGCAGCGTGACCGATGCCAAGGGCAAGACGACGAGCCAGCCGCTCAGCGACGAGGAGCTGGAGAAGCTGACCGCGCTGGTGCGCGAGAGCGTGGGCTTCAATGCCGAGCGCGGCGATTCGGTGAAGGTGGTCAATGCGCCCTTCCGCATCACCGCGCCCGAAGCCGAGCCCGAGATCCCGCTGTGGCAGCAACCCGAGCTGCAAGAGCTGGTGCGCAGCCTGGCCTTGCCGGTGGGCATCGCGCTGCTGGCGCTGATCATCGTCTTCGGTGCGATCCGCCCGGCGCTGAAGGCGGCGCGGCCGGTCGAGCGGCCGGCCGGCCCGCGGCTGGACACCGTGGTTGACGACGTCGGCACCCTGCCGATGCCCGGCGGCGAGGCCGCGGTCGCGCTGGGCGGCCCGTCGGCCCAGGGCCTGCCGGCGCTGGAGGCCCCGGCCACCGACCGGCGGCTCGACCAGGCCCGCACCCTGGCGCGCGAGAACCCGGCCGCGGTGGCCACCATCATGCGCCAGTGGGTCAGCAAGGACGCCTGAGTCCGCATCCCCCCGAACACGCCCCCACACCCTCACCCACCATGGACGACCAGGGACTGGAAGACGCCGCGATCCTGCTGATGTCGCTCGGCGAAGAGGAAGCGGCCGAGGTCTTCCGCCATCTCTCGCCGAAGGAAGTGCAGCGCCTGGGCGAGACCATCGCCCGCATGAAGACCGTGCCGCGCGACCGGGTCGAGACGGTGCTGCAGCGCTTCACCGACGATGCGGCCGACACCACGCTGCTCGTCAACGACACCGACGAATACGTCAAGAGCGTGCTGCGCAAGGCCCTGGGCGAGGACAAGGCCAACTTGCTGATCGACCGCATCCTGCAGGGCGGCGATGTCTCGGGCATCGAGAGCCTGAAGTGGATGGACCCGGGCTCGGTGGCCGAGCTGCTGCGCAACGAGCATCCGCAGATCGTCGCGGCCATCCTCGTGCACCTGGAGTTCGACCAGGCCTCCGAGGTGCTCAAGCAGTTCAGCGAGCGCCAGCGCAACGAGGTGATGGTGCGGGTGGCCACGCTCGACGGCATCCAGCCCAGCGCGCTCAAGGACCTCAACGAGGTCATGAGCAAGGTGCTGGCCGGCGGCGAGCGGACCAAGAAGTCCTCGATGGGCGGGGTCAAGACGGCCTCGGAAATCATCAACATGATGGGCTCCAGCGTCGAGACCTCGGTGCTGGACTTCATCCGCACGGCCGACCCGGACCTGGCGCAGAAGATCATGGACAACATGTTCACCTTCGACGACCTGATGAAGGTCGACGACCGGGGCATCCAGGCCCTGCTCAAGGAGGTGCAGAGCGAGTCGCTGGTCATCGCGCTCAAGGGCGCCACGGCCGAGCTGCGCGAGCGCATCTTCGCCAACATGTCCAGCCGCGCGGCCGAGACGCTGCGCGAGGACCTGGAGTCGCGCGGCCCGGTGCGCCTGTCCGAAGTCGAGGCCGAGCAGAAGGAAATGCTGAAGATCGTCCGCCGCCTGGCCGACGAAGGCCAGATCGTGCTGGGCGGAGGCGGCGACGATGCCTTCGTCTGATTTCAAGCCGCAGCCCCTGGGCCGGCCGGCCGGCGCGGCGGCGGCGCCCGAAGCCGCACCGCCGCGCGACGAGGCCGCTGCCGCCCGGGCGCACCGCCGCCTGCACCAGCATCCGCCCGAGCCCACGCCGACGCCCGGCGCGCGCGAGCCCTATGCCCGCTTCATCCCGCGCGAAGAGCTGCGCAGCTTTAGCGCCTGGCGGCCGGGCCAGCTTGGCCCCACGCCACCCGAGCCGCCCGAGCCCGAGGCCCCGCCGCCCGACCTGGAGGCCGAGCGCGCCCAGGCCCGCGCCCAGGGCCGCCAGGAGGGCTATGCCGATGGCTACCGCGACGGCCTGGTCGCGCTGGAGGGCTTCAAGCAGCGCTATGCCCAGCAGCTCACCGCGCCGCTGGTGGCGCTGACGCAGCAGTACGGCGAGCAGCTCGATGCCCTGCAGGCCCTGCTGGCCGAGCAGGTGGCCGACATTGCCGTGGCCCTGGCCCGCGAGGTGGTGCGCGACCGCGTGGCCCGGCAGCCCGAGCTGCTGGTGCAGGTGGCCCAGGAGGCGCTGGACGCCACCCTGGGCTCGGCCCGCCAGATCGTGATGCGCGTGCACCCCGACGAGCTGCCGCGCGTGGCCGAGGGCGTCGGCGAGGCCCTGGCCGCCCGCGGTGCCCGGCTGCAGGCCGATCCGCAGATCGCCCGCGGCGGCTGCCGGGTCGACAGCGAGCTGGGCAGCGTCGATGCCAGCCTGGCCGCGCGCTGGGCCCGGGCCGTGGCCAATCTGGGCCGCGAGACGCCCTGGGTCGAGCCGGCCGTGGACGGGGCGAGCGCATGAAGCCCGATCCCTTCGAGCCCGGCAGCGCGCCGGCCGCGCCGCAGCCCGCCCGCCCGGCACCGGCTCTGCCGCCCGGCTGGGCGCGCTACCTCAGCGACCTGCGCAGCTTCGCCGCCAGCCCGGCGCCGCTGGCCGTGCATGGCAGCCTGGTGCGGGTGGCCGGCCTGGTGCTGGAGGCCGCCGGCCTGCGGGTGCCGGTCGGCTCGGTCTGCCAGCTGCATCCCGAAGGCCAGGCGCCGGTGCTGGCCGAGGTGGTCGGCTTCGCCGGCGACCGGGCCTATCTGATGCCGACCGGCGAGGTGCATGGCCTGGCCAGCGGCGCGCGGGTCGAGCCGCTGGCCGTGCCGGTGCAGCCGCCGCACCTGGGCCAGCCCAGCCACCCCTGGCGGCGCATCGAGGACCGCAGCCGCCACCTGCCGGTGGGCCCCGGCCTGCTCGGCCGCGTGGTCGACCCCGAGGGCCTGCCCATGGACCGGCGCGGCCCCATCGCCGACGTGCACGACGAGCCGCTGCTGCGCCGCCCCATCAATGCCATGGACCGCGACCCGGTGCGCCTGCCGCTGGACACCGGCGTGCGCGCGATCAACGCCATGCTCACTGTCGGCCGGGGGCAGCGCATCGGCCTCTTCGCCGGCTCGGGCGTCGGCAAGTCGGTGCTGCTGGGGATGATGGCGCGCTACACCGCGGCGGATGTGATCGTCGTCGGCCTGATCGGCGAGCGCGGCCGCGAGGTCAAGGAATTCATCGAGGACATCCTGGGCGAGGAGGGACTCAAGCGCAGCGTGGTGGTGGCGGCGCCGGCCGATGCGCCGCCCCTGCTGCGCATGCAGGGTGCCACCTATGCCACCGCGATCGCCGAGCACTTCCGCGACCAGGGCCGCCATGTGCTGCTGCTGATGGACAGCCTGACCCGCTACGCCATGGCGCAGCGCGAGATCGCCCTGGCCATCGGCGAGCCGCCCGCCACCAAGGGCTATCCGCCGAGCTGCTTCGCCAAGCTGCCAGGCCTGGTCGAGCGCAGCGGCAACGGCCTGCCGGGCGGTGGCTCGATCACCGCCTTCTACACGGTGCTCAGCGAAGGCGACGACCAGCAGGACCCGATCGCCGACGCCGCCCGCGCCATCCTCGACGGCCACATCGTCCTGAGCCGCGAGCTGGCCGAGGGCGGCCACTACCCGGCCATCGACATCGAGCGCTCGGCCTCGCGGGTCATGCACAACGTGGCGGGCAAGGCGCATCTGGAGGCGGCGCGTGTGTTTCGCCAGCGCTGGTCGCGGCTGTCGAAGGCGCGCGACCTGATCCAGCTCGGCGCCTACCAGCCCGGCCACGATGCCGAGCTGGACCTTGCCGTCAAGCAGGCCGAGCCGATGCGCGCGCTGCTGCAACAGGACATGCAGGCCGGCGCGCCGCTGGCCGACAGCATCGGCGCCCTGCAGCACCTGGCCGCCAGCCGCTGAGCCATCCCCCATTCGCCCGCCGCCCTGGAGCCGCCATGCCCGCCCGCCCCGATGCCCTCGACACCCTCGCCGCCCGGCTGCGCGAGGAGCGCGACCAGGCCCTGGCCCAGCTTCGCCGGGCCGAGCAGCAACTGCAGGGCGCGCTGCGCCAGTCCGAGCAGCTCGACGGCTTTCGCGGCGACACGCTCAAGCGCTTCGGCGCGGCCGAGGGCCAGGCCACCTCGCCCGACCAGCTTCGCCACCTGCACCACTTCGTCGGCCGGGTCGACGAGGCCCTGGTGCAGCAGCAGGGCGCGATCGAGCAGGCGCGCAAGCGCTGCGAGCGCAGCCGCGCCCTGCTGGTGGGCCTGGAGCTGCGGCTGGCCTCGGTCGACAAGCTGCTCGAACGCCGCGCGCAGCAGGCGGCCGACATCCAGCTCCGTCGCGAGCAGAAGCAGAGCGACGAATTCGCCAGCCGCAGCGCCTGGAACCGCCTGCAGGGCGACGGCGCCGCGCCGGGCCTGCACTGAGAAGACGGGACCAGGTCAGCATGAGCGCGATCTCCAGCATCCCCCCGACCGGCCCGGCCGCAGGCCGTATGGCCCGAGGCTCAGGCCCTGAGCCTGCCGCCCCGGCCGGTCCGGGTTTCGGCCCCTGGCTGGGCCAGGCCCGCGGCGAGCTTGCCGAGGCCCAGGCCCGGCTTCGCCAAGGTGAAGCCCGGCAGGAAGACCGCCAGCGCGAGGACCGCCAGGACGAGGCCCGGCAGATCGAGGCCCGCTCGCTCGACAGCCGCCGGATGGAGGCCCGCCAGCAAGCTGCCCGGTCCGGCCCGGCGGGCGGCGCGGCCGGGGCGGCGTCGGCCCTGCCGCCTGCCGACGCCGTGAACGCTGCACAGGCCGGAGCGAACGAGGCTGCGACACGGTCCGAAGCCGCCGACCCGGCCCGCCTGCGGGAGAGGCCGGACACGGCGCAGGCATCGGCGAGCAAGCCGGGCCTGCCCTCCGCAAGCACCGCCCGAGCGGCGCGGACTGCCGACGAAGCCACGATCCCCGACGCGCCTCCGGGCGAGGCCGATGCCGATGCGGAAACCGCGTCCGCAAGCGCAAGGGCTGCCGATGGCTCGCCCGGCAGCCTGCCGCCGCCACCCGCGCCTGAAAGCCGCCCGCCCGGCACACCCGCTGCCGCCGAAGGCCTGCAAGCCCGGGCCGCGGCAGTAGCGGGCGGCGCGGTGGCTGCCTCCGGCAGCGATGCAAGTGCATCCGGCCCGGCGAACCGGAGCGTGTCCTCCAAGCCCTCTGCCTCCCTTGCGGACCCTGCGACCCCGCAAGCCGCCCAAGGCACGGACCTGCTGCCACCCCCGCCCGGGGACCCGGCCCGATCGACCCCGCCGCAAGCCCCGGCCGGCGCCGCACACCCGGATGCCCTGCCCCAGCTTGCGGACCGCTCCGGCCCGGGCGCGCGCGAAGCGGAGAACCCCCCCACGGACCGCCCGAGCAGCGAAGCCGGAGCCCAGGCCAGCGCGCCCGCAGCCCGGCCGGCCGAGCCCGCCCTGGCCGCCGGCTTCGCGCCCTCGGCCACCGCAGCCGGCGCCCCGCCCACGGGCAGCGAGCCCGTTCCGGCCCTGCGCCTGAGCGTGCCGCCCGAGGCGGTCGATTTCGGCCGGGCCCTGGCCCTGCAGATGCAGACCTGGGTCGACCAGGGCGTGCAGGAAGCCCGCCTGCACCTGCTGCCCGAGGGCCTGGGCAGCGTGGCGGTGCGCATCGTGCTGGACGGCAGCCTGGCGCAGATCGACTTCCATGCCGCCCAGGCCGCCACCCGCGAGGCCCTGGAGGCCAGCCTGCCCGCGCTGGCCGCGGGCTTGCAGGCCGGCGGCCTGACGCTGAGCGGCGGGGGCGTCTTCGACGGCCGCGAAGCCCCGCCGCCGCCCGAGGCGGGCGCCCCGGGGCGCCGCCGCGCGCTGGCCGGCACGCTGGCCGCGCCGGACGCGCCCGGCCCCGCGCCCCTCGCCGCCCGGGCCTGGGACGGCCGGCCCGGCGGGCTCGATCTCTACGCCTGAAGCGCCCTTCGCGGCGCACTGCGGGCGTGCGGAAAGCCGCGTTTTCCAGCGCCTTATCGGCCCTTGGATCGGGGGGGTGGCTCCGAATAATGGCCTCATGACGGACCGCCGTCGCAGCCCTGCCGGAGGCGGGGGCCGGCGGACCGCAAGCCGACCCGCAAGGAGCCCCCCCGATGTCCGCAGCCGCCGCCACCGCCGACGCGGCCACCCCGCCCGCCAAGAAGGGCAAGAAGAAGCTCTTCCTGATCCTGGGCCTGGTGCTCGTGCTGCTGCTGGGCGGCGGGGCTGCGGCCTTCTTCCTGCTCAAGCCCCAGGCCGAGCCCGAGCTGGACGAGTACGGCGAGCCCATCGAGCAGGCCGAGCCGGCCCATCCGGCCAAGAAGGCCGAGGCCGGCGTGCCGCCCACCTTCTTGCCGCTGGACCCCTTCGTCGTGAACCTGGCCGACCGCGAGAGCGAGCGCTACGCCCAGATCGGCATCACGCTGCAAGTGGACGATGCCAAGGTGGCCGAGCAGCTCAAGACCTACATGCCGGCCATCCGCAACGGCGTGATCATGATCCTGGCCCACAAGACCGCCGACGAGCTGCTGAGCCGCGAAGGCAAGGAGAAGCTGGCCGCCGAGATCCGCCGCGAATCGGTGCGGCCGCTGGGCATCGAGATCGAGGACGAGGAGGACGAGGCTGCCGAGTCCGACCCGCCGCCCAAGAAGCGCAAGAAGCGCAAGCCGGCCGTGCATGTGCCGGTCGAGCAAGTCCACTTCTCCAGCTTCATCATCCAGTGAGCCTCCCCCGCCCGCCCGCCGGACCCGCCGCGAGAACGCCGAGATGAACCAGCAGATCCTGTCGCAGGACGAAGTCGATGCGCTGCTGCAGGGCATCACCGGCGAAAGCCAGAAGCTCGATGCCACGCCCGAGCAAACCGGTGGCATCCGCGACTACAACATCGCGAGCCAGGAGCGCATCGTCCGCGGGCGCATGCCGACGATGGAGATCGTCAACGAGCGCTTCTCGCGCAACATCCGCATCGGCCTGTTCAACATGATCCGGCGCACGCCGGAGGTGGCGGTGGGCGCGATCAAGGTGCAGAAGTACAGCGCCTTCCTGCGCGAGATCGTCGTGCCGACGAACTTCAACATCGTCAGCGTGCGACCGCTGCGCGGCAGCGGGCTCATCGTCTGCGACCCGACCCTGGTCTTCGCGGTGATCGATGCGCTGTTCGGCGGCGCGGGCAAGTTCCACGCACGCATCGAGGGCCGCGACTTCTCGCCCACCGAGCTGCGGGTGATCGCCCGGCTGGTCGATGTGATCACCACCGAGTACCGCAAGGCGTGGCAGGGCGTGTACCCGATCGAGCTGGAATACCAGCGCTCGGAGATGCAGCCGCAGTTCGCCAATGTGGCCGCGCCCAGCGAGATCGTGGTGTCGACCTCCTTCACGCTGGAGGTGGGCGACACGACCGGGATGATCCATTTCTGCATTCCCTACGCTACGCTGGAGCCGATCCGCGACACGCTCTATTCGACCGTGCAGGGCGACAGCTCCGAGCACGACCGCCGCTGGGTCAAGCTGCTGACGCACGAGATCCAGGCGGCCGAGGTCGAGCTGGTCGTCGAGCTGGCCCAGGCCCCGGCGACGGTGGAGCAGTTGCTGGCGATGAAGCCCGGCGACTTCATCGAGCTGGACCTCGGCCCGCATGTCGAGGCCAAGGTCGACGGCGTGCCCGTCTTCCAGGGCAGCTACGGCACGAGCCGCGGCAAGTACGCGCTGAAGATCGATCAACTCATGACCGGCCAGGCCCTGAGCTGGCTTGGAGACCCCCATGGCTGACGCCCCCCCCGACACCGGCGCCGAACAGGACGCGATGGCCGCCGAATGGGCCGCCGCGCTGGAACAGCAGGCCCCCGCCCGGCCGCCCCAGCCGCAGGAGCTGGTGCAGGCCGAGTCGGTGGCGCCCGCGCCCTTCGCCAGCTTCACGCCGCAGGGCGTGGCGGCGGCTGGGCACGACATCAACATGATCCTGGACATCCCGGTGCAGCTCACCGTGGAGCTGGGCCGCACCCGCATCCCGATCAAGCACATCCTGCAACTGGCCCAGGGCTCGGTGGTCGAGCTTGATGCCCTGGCCGGCGAGCCGATGGACGTGCTGGTCAACGGCTACCTGATCGCCCAGGGCGAGGTGGTCGTCGTCAATGACAAGTTCGGCATCCGGCTGACCGACATCGTCACGCCGAGCGAACGCATGCGCCGCCTGAGCCGCGGTTGAAACGCCATGGACCTGTCCTCGATGCCTTCCGCGCTGCTGGGTTTTGCCCTGACGGTGCTCGCCATCCCGCTGCTGCTGTGGCTGCTCAAGCGCTCGCCGCTGGGGGCGCAACTGGGGGCCACGGCGGCCCGGGCCTGGCCCGTGCCGGCGCGGCTGATCAGCCGCCTGCCGGTGGGGCCGCAGCAGCAGGTGCTGACGCTGGAAGTCGGCCAGGGCGAGGAGCGCCGCTGGCTCATCGTTGGCGTGACCCCCCAGGGCATGCAGACCCTGCACACCCTCAGCCGCCCGCCGGCCGAGGCGGTGGCCCCGCCGCCGCCGCCCAAGGCCCCGGTGATCCGGCTGCATCCGCGTCGCTGAAAGCCGGAGATCCCATGCCTGTCGATGCGATGCGCTGTCTGCGCAGGGGCGCCCTCGCCCTGGGCTTGGCCTGCGTGGCGGGCCTGGCTGCGGCCCAGGATACGGCCGGCCCCGGCCTGCCGCTGATCATCGGCCAGTCGGCCGGGGGCAGCAGCTACTCGGTGCCGGTGCAGACCTTGCTGTTCTTCACCGCCCTCGGCTTCCTGCCGGCCCTGCTGCTGATGATGACGGGCTTCACCCGCATCGTCATCGTGCTGAGCCTGCTGCGCCAGGCCCTGGGCACGCCCTCGGCGCCGCCCAACCAGGTGCTGATCGGCCTGAGCCTCTTCCTGACCCTGTTCGTGATGGGCCCGACGGTCGACAAGGTCTACAGCGAGGCCTGGCAGCCCTATGCCGCGCAGCAGATCGGCTTCGAGGAAGCGATCGACCGGGCCCAGGGCCCCATGCGCAGCTTCATGCTCAAGCAGACGCGGCAGAGCGACCTGGCCCTCTTCGGCCGCCTGGCCAAGCTGCCCGAGGACCTCAAGCCCGAGGACGCGCCCTTCCGCGTGCTGGTGCCGGCCTTCGTCACCAGCGAGCTGAAAAGCGCCTTCCAGATCGGCTTCCTGATCTTCATTCCCTTCCTGGTCATCGACATGATCGTGGCCAGCGTGCTGATGAGCCTGGGCATGATGATGCTGAGCCCCGTGATGGTGGCCCTGCCCTTCAAGCTGATGCTCTTCGTGCTGGCCGACGGCTGGAACCTGCTGCTGGGTTCGCTGGCCGCCTCCTTCGCCACCTGAACCGCGAGACCGGGCCATGGACCCCCAGCAAGTCATCACTTTCGGCCAGCAGGGCCTGCTGCTGCTGCTGACCCTGGCCGCGCCGCTGCTGCTGACCGTGCTGGCCGTGGGCCTGGTCATCAGCATCGTGCAGGCGGCCACGCAGTTGCACGAGGCCACCCTGTCCTTCGTGCCCAAGCTGGTCGCGGCCTGTGCGGTGCTGGCCCTGGCCGGGCCGTGGATGCTGAGCAGCCTGGTCGAGTACCTGCAGCGCATGCTGCAGGCCATCCCCGGCGTGGTCGGCTGAGGCCCCGGCCTTGATCTCGATCGGCGAGGCCCAGCTCGCGGCCTGGATCGGCCCCATCCTGTGGCCCTTCCTGCGCATGCTGGCGCTGTTCGCCAGCGCGCCGGTGATCGGCGTGAAGGCCGTGCCGATGCGGCTGAAGATCGGCCTGGCCTTCCTGGTGGCCCTGGCCGCGCAGGCCACGCTGCCGGCCAGCGCGGCCATACCGCTCGATGGTGCGGCGGCGCTGGAGGCGGTGGTGCAGAACGTACTGGTCGGCGTGACGATCGGCCTGGCCGCACGCATCGTCTTCGCCGCGCTGGAATACGCGGGCGAGCTGGTCGGCCTGCAGATGGGCCTGAACTTCGCGGCCTTCTTCGACCCGATGAGCGGCAGCCAGTCCACCGCCGTCAGCCGCTTCTACGGCACGCTGGCGGCCTGGATCTTCATCACCGTGCACGGCCACCTGATGCTGAGCGCGGCGGTGATCGACAGCTTCCAGCTCTTCCCGGCCACGGGCTCGCCGATGGCGGTGCTGCAGCAGCTTCAGCCGCAGGCCTGGGGGGCGGAGGTCTTCCGCCTCGGCCTGTGGATCGCCCTGCCCATCCTGGGCATGCTGCTCTTCGTCAACCTGGCCCTGGGCGTGGTGGCGCGGGTCGCGCAGCAGCTCAATGTCTTCGCGATCGGCTTTCCCATCACCCTGGGCGTGGGCCTGATCGGCATGGCGCTCACGCTGCCGCTGATGGAGGCGCCCTTCACGATGGCGCTGGAGAAGGCGCTGGCCGTGTTCCGCTGAGCGGGTCGGGCGCGGCCGTGGCCGCGGTCTCGCGGGCCAGCCAGTCGGCCAGCTCGGCGCCGGCATCCAGGCTCAGGTCGTGGCCGGCCTGCGGCAGGCGCAGCAGGGGCAGGCCCCAGGCGGCAGCCAGGGCTTCCGAGCAGGCGGGGCTCACCAGGCGATCCTGCAGACCGCAGGCAATTCGGATGGGCTTGGGCGCGGGCGAGCCGGCCGCGGCCCGCGTCGGCCAGGGCGGCGCCAGGGCATGGAAGCGGGCCGCCGCGAACAACTGCCGGGCCACGGTGAGGCGGCGCATAGGGTGGCGGCGGGCCAGCGCCGCCCAGGCCTGCGGCAGCACCGGGTCGCCGGCATGGCGGGCGCTGGTCCAGGCCAGGATCGTCGCCTCGCGGGCCGACAGGTCGCCGGTCGGCCCCAGCAGGTGCCGCAGCAGCATGGGCCAGGCGGCAGGGCGCAGGCGCTGCGTCGGGCCGGCATGGGGCCGCAGGCTGGTGTTGAGCAGGGTGAGGCTGGCCAGCTCCTCCGGATGGCGGCGCGCCCAGGCCGTCGCCACCATGCCGCCCAGGGACAGGCCTAGCAGATGCAGCGGCCCCAGGCCGGGCGGCAGGGCCGCGCGCAGCGCGGCGGTCAGGGCCTCGATCGAGGCCGGGCCCGGCTCGCGATGGCGCAGGCCGGTGCCAGGCAGGTCGGGCGTCAGCACCCGGCTGCCGGGCAGGGCCTGACGCAGGCGCTCGGGAAAGTCGCCCCAGTGGCCGGATTCGCGCGCCAGGCCGCGCAGCAGCACCCAGCAGGGTGCGGGCGCAGGGCTTGTCGGGGATCCCGCCCGGCTCATGCCGCGTACCAGCGCGCCAGGGCCAGGGCGCGCTCCTGCTCGCGGGCCGCGCCCTGCGGGCACCATGCGGCATGCGACTGGGTGGCCCGCGCGAGGAAATCGAACAGGCCCAGATGCCGCCGCAGCACCCGCTGCTGACGGTGGGCGATCATGGGATTGAAGAGCCCGTCGCGGCGGAAGAGCTGGCGCGGGTTCTTGCGCACCCACAGCCAGGATCCCATCTCCAGCGTCAGCGGCAGGAAGCTGCCGGGCGGCCGCCCGGCGGCGCGCAGCAGCAGGTGGTCCCACAGGTCGCCATGCGCCAGGTACTGGCGGCTTTGCGGCTCCAGCACATAGCGGTGGTGGGGATGGCTCTGCGCCAGGATGCGGCCCAGGGCATGCACCTCGGGCAGCGGCGCCATGGGCTCGGGCGTGTGGGCATGGGGAAACCACAGCCGGTCGCGCGAGCCGAAGCCGGAATGGCAGTCCAGCGCCAGGGCGAAGGGCCGCGAAAGCAGCTCGGCCTCGACCAGTTCGCACAGGGCGGCGCTCTCCACCTCCATCGCCGCGCCGGCCGCGCCGCGGTACCAGGGCAGGCCCGGGCTGAAGCGCTGGCCGCCGACGAGAAAGGGCACCGGCCCCTGGGCCTCGACCGGGGCATTGCGCATCAGGTCCACGCCGCGCGGATTGGCCCGGGTGCCGCGCCGCAGCCCGCCCGGATTCACAAGGGGCATGAAGACGAGTTGCAGGTGGTCGAGCTGGTGCTGCAAGCCCCGGTCCCAGCCCAGGCGGGCGACGAGGCTGTGCAGGTAGGCGATGACGGCTTCGGCGCCGATGCGCTCCAGGCCGTGCACGCCGCCGAAGAAGCCCAGGGCCGGCAGGCCCGGGTCGGGATTGCCCAGCAGGATGGCATGCAGGGGCAGGCGCTCGCCGCCGTCGTCGACCCAGCCCAGCAAGCGGTGGCGGGCGGCGCCGCCCGCTGCGGCCAGCAGCTCCTCAAGGCGCAGCAGCGCGGCAGGCGATGGGGCAGGCAAGCGGGGACTCGTGGGGCAGGCGACGGCGGAAGCCGACCAGCGTAATCGCCCGACCCCGGCCGGCGTGTGACCGAACGATGACAAGGACGGGCCTTGCCGCCGCCGCGCCCCGCGCGCAGGCACCTGTCACGGATGCGTCACGGCCGCCGACGAGCATCGCGGCATGTCCAAGCCCCTGCCCCCTTCCCTCCTGGCCCCCCCGCGCACCCGTGCGCCGCGACGTGCCCGCATCCAGCCGGCGGCGCTGGCGGGGGCGGTGGTCTGGGGCCTGATGGAGGTGCTGGCGCTCTGGCGCAACCGCAGCCCGCGCGGCCGGGCCCGGCGCATGCGCTGAAGCGGGCTCAGCGCGCCTGGGGCGCGTGGGCGCGCAGGAACATCGCCACATTCGCCTCGACCGTCGCCTCGTCGGCACGGGCCGCAGGCAGCGGCAGGCCGAGCAGGGCCGCGCAGTGGTCGCGGCCGAGGAAGAGCGCATAGAACTGGTCGGCCGCGCGCGCCGCATCGGGCACGCTCAGGCTGCCGGCCGCATGCAGGGCGCGCAGGGCCTCGGCAAGCTGGTCGGTCAGGCGGCGCGGGCCCTGGGCGAAGAAGCTCGCGCAGGCCCCGGGATGCTGGCCGGCCGCGGCATACAGGGCGCGATGCATGCCGATCACGCCGGGGTCGCGCATCAGGCTCAGGAAGCTGCGGCCCAGGTGGCGCAGCAGCCGGGCCGGGTCCTGCAGATCGGTGGGCGGCAGGCGGTCGAAGGCGAAGACGGCGTCGATGCGCGCGGCGATGCAGGCCTCGAACAACTGCTCCTTGCTCGGGAAGTAGCTGTAGATCGTCATCTTCGACACGCCCGAGCTGGCGGCCACCGCCTCCATGCTGGTGCCGGCGAAGCCCTCGCGCTGGAAGTGCTCGGCCGCGGCTTCGAGCACGCGGCGCTGGCGCTCCGGGTCGCGCGGGCGACCCCGCTTGACCGGGGGGGCCGGGTCGATTTCCATTACTTGACCGTACAGTAAATCATGGATAGATTACTGTACCAGCAAGTCCAGTGAAGCCGAGCCCATGCCCTCCCTGCCGACCTTCCGCCGCCTTTCCCCCCTGCTGCTGGCCCTGATGCTCGCGGCCTGCGCGGCGCCGCGGCCCGAGGCGCTGGCGCCCCCGGCCCCGGAGGGCGGCTTCCGCCACGGTCCGGCTGCCGCCTTCAGCGAGGGGCCGTGGTGGCGCGACTTCGGCGACCCCGCCCTGGCCGCCCTGGTCGAAAGCGCAGTGGGCGGCAACCTCGACGTGCGCATCGCCCTGGCCCGTGTGCAGCAGGCCCGCGCCGGCCGCAGCGCCCAGGCCAGCCGCCTGCTGCCGGGGCTGGATGCGCAGGCCTCGGTGTCCGACGAACGCAGCGGCCTGCCCGAGGCCTTCAAGCGCGGCCAGCCCGATGTGCGCGCCCTGCGCCTGGGCCTGGACAGCGGCTGGGAGCTGGACCTCTTCGGCGGCGTGCGCGCGGCCGTGCAGGCCGCCGAGCTGGATGCGCAGGCCGCCGCCCTGGGGGTGGACGGTGCGCGCCTGCTGGTCGCGGGCGAAACCGCCCGGCACTACCTGCTGTGGCGCGGCGCGCGCGAGCAACTGGCCCTGCTCGATGCCCTGCACGACAAGCTGGCCGAGGCCGAGGCCCTGCAAGCGCGCCGCCAAGCCGCCGGCGAAGGCAGCGCCCTGGCCCTGCGCCGTGCCGAGGACGAACGCCTGGACCTCGACGCGCAGCGCCCGCCGCTGCGCACGCTGATCGCTGCCAGCGAAGCCCGCCTGGCCGTGCTGGCCGGCCGCTCGCCCAGCCAGCCCCTGCCCGAGCTGGCCGGCGCCGGCACGCAGCCCTTGCAAGGGCCGCAGCCCGGGCCGGGCCTGCCCTCCGAACTGCTGCTGCGCCGCCCCGATCTGCAAGCCGCCGAACGCCAGTGGCGCGCCGCCGGCGCGCGCCGCACCGAGGCCGAGGCGCAGCGCTGGCCGCGGCTCTTCCTGAGCGCGCTCTTCGGCGGCCAGGACCTGACGGTCAACGGCGCCGGCCTGGCGCCGCTGCGCTTCAGCAGCGTGGCCCTGGCCTTCCGCCTGCCGATCTTCGACGGCGGCCGGCGCGAGGCCGGCATCGCCCAGGCCGATGCCCGCGCGGCCGAGGCCGAACTGGCCCTGCGCGCCGCCGTGCTGCGCGCGCTGGAGGAGGTCGAAACCAGCCTCGTCGTCCGCCAGCAGGACGCCCTGGCGCGCCGCAGCCAGGAAGCCCGCCTGAGCAGCCGCCAGGCCCAGCGCGGCCATGCCCAGGCCCTGTGGCAGGCCGGCCAGACCGGCCGCCTGCCGCTGCTGGAGGCCGAGCGCGGCGTGCTCGCGGCCGAGCTGGCGCTCAGCGAGCTGCGCCACCGCGAGGCCCAGCACACGGTGCAGCTCATCCTGGCCCTGGGCGGCGGCTGGCCGGCGCCGGCAGCCGCCGCAGGGCGCTGAGGCGGGCTGCCCGACCCGCATCCGACACCGGCCCGGCGCCCGCGCCCGCCCGAAATCCCCAACGCCTTCCTCACCCGGAGCCCCCCATGCCCTCCGTCCCCCAGCCCCGCCCGGCCGCCTGGCTGGCCCTGAGCGCCCTGCTCCTGGCCGCTTGCAGCGCCGAAGCCCCACCCGCCAGCCGCCCGCAGCCGGTCTTCGTCAGCCCCGTGCAGGCGGCCGACGGCAGCGAGCAGCGCCGCTTCAGCGCCGTGCTGCGGCCGCGGGTGGAAAGCGAGCTGGGCTTCCGCGCCGCTGGCCAGTTGCGCCTGCGCGCGGTCGAGCTCGGCCAGCGCGTGCGCGCCGGCCAGGTGCTGGCCGAGCTGGACCCGATCGACCTGCAACGCGCCGTGCAGGCCGCCGAGCAGGCCCTGCGCGCCGCCGAGGTCGAGCAGCGCCAGGCCGAGGCCGATGCCGAGCGCTTCGCCGGCCTGGCCCGCGACGGCGCCATCGGCCAGGCCGATGCCGAGCGCCAGCGCAGCCGGGCCGAGGCCGCCGCCGCCCAGGCCCGCCGCGCGCAGGAGGCCCTGCAACTGGAGCAGCAGCGCCTGGGCTACAGCCGGCTGCTGGCACCCTTCGACGGCGTGGTCACCGCGCTGCGTGCCGAGCAGGCTCAGGTTCTGAGCCTCGGCCAGCCGGTGCTGGCCCTGGCCCGTGAAGGGACGACCGAGCTGCAAGCCGACCTGCCCGAATCGCTGCCCGGCGGCCCCGCCGCCTGGCAGGCCCGGCTGCTGGCCGACGGCCAGCAGCCGTTGCCGCTGACGCTGCGCGAGCAATCGCCGGTCGCCTCGGCCCAGGGCCGCACCCTGCGCGTGCGCTACGCCCTGCCGGCCCGCGAGGCGGCCCAGCGCCCTGCCCTGGGCCTGGGCCGCAGCGTCGAGCTGCTGCTGGAACGTGGCGGCACGGCGGCCGAGGCGGGCAGCGTGCGCATCCCCGTCAGCGCGCTGCTCCAGGACGGCGCGGGCGCCAAGGTCTGGCAGGTGGTCGAGACTGCGGCCTCGGCCTCGGCGCCGGCCGTCGCGCGCCTGCAAGCCCGGCCGGTCGAGGTGCTGGCGCATGAGGGCGAGACCCTGCGCGTGCGCGGCTTGCAGCCGGGCGAGCGCATCGTCAGCGTCGGCGCGCAGAAGCTCGATGCCGGCCTGGCCGTGGCCCCGAGGAGCCGGCCGTGAGCACAGGCCCGCAGACCCCGCCCGAGGCGCCGGTGCCCGCCGCCGGCCATGCCGCCGCCCCCGCCGCCCCCGCCGCCCCCGCCACGCTCGCAACGCCCGCCACGCCCGAGCGCTTCAACCTCTCGGCCTGGGCCGTGGCCCATCCGGCCCTCGTGCTCTTCATGATCCTGGCGACGCTGATCGCCGGGGTCTTCAGCTTCCAGCGCCTGGGCCGGCTGGAGGATCCGAACTTCAATGTCCCGGCCATGACCCTGGTCGTCGCCTGGCCGGGCGCCAGTGCCGAGACCCTTCGCGGCCAGGTGCTCAACCGCATGGAGCGCGAGCTGCAAGAGCTGGACGGCGTCGACCGCATCCAGAGCTTCGCGCGCCAGGGCTTCGGCGGCATGACGCTGTGGATGGACGGCGGCACGCCCAAGGCCGAGCTGGAAGCCGCCTGGTACCAGGCGCGCAAGAAGATCGGCGATGTGCGCCACGAGTTTCCCGAGGGCGTGCGCGGCCCCTTCTACAACGACGAATACACCGACGTCTACGCGATGCTGGTGGCCCTGCGCGCGCCCGAGCTGACCCTGCCCGAGCAGGGCCGCGTGGCCGAGGAGATCAAGCGCCGCCTGCGCGCGGTGCCCGGCGTGGCCAAGGTCGACATCCTGGGCCGGCAGGCGGAGAAGGTCTTCGTCGAGTTCTCGACCCGCAAGCTCGCCGCGCTGGGCCTGACGCCGCAGCCCATCCTGGACGCGCTGGCGCGGCAGAACGCGCTGGCCCCGGCCGGCGCGGCCGAGCAGGGGCCGGACCGCGTCTTCGTGCGCGTCGGCGGCGCGCTGCGCGATGCCGCCGACGTGGCCGCCCTGCCCATCGAGGTGCGCGGCCCCGAGGGCCCGCGCACCCTGCGGCTCGATGCCCTGGCCACGGTGCGCCGCGGCACCGAGGACCCGGCCAGCTTCAGCATCCGCCGCCAGGGCGAGCCGGTGCTGGCGATCGGCGTGACCATGGTCCGCGAGGGCAACATCCTCGCGCTCGGCCACGCGCTCGATGCACGGCTGGCGACGCTGCAGCGCGAGCTGCCGGCCGGCGTGACGCTGGAGAAGTACGCCGACCAGCCCCAGGTCGTCGACGCCTCGGTGTGGGAGTTCGAACGCGCCTTCCTCGAAGCCCTGGCCATCGTGCTGGCGGTCAGCTTCGTCTTCCTCGGCTGGCGCACCGGCATCGTGGTCGCGGCCTCGGTGCCGCTGGTGCTGGGCCTGGTGGCCATCGTCATGCACGCCCTGGGCTGGGCGCTGGACCGCATCTCGCTCGGCGCGCTGATCATCGCCCTGGGCCTGCTGGTCGACGACGCGATCATCGCCGTCGAGATGATGGTGGTGAAGATCGAGGAAGGTTGGGACCGCGTGCGCGCCGCCAGCTTCGCCTGGACCTCGACCGCCTTCCCCATGCTGACCGGCACCCTGGTGACCGTGGCCGGCTTCATGCCGGTGGGCTTCGCACGCTCGATCTCGGGCGAGTACGCGGGCGGCATCTTCTGGGTGGTGGGCCTGGCGCTGATCGCGAGCTGGTTCGTCGCCGTCGTCTTCACGCCCTACCTGGGCGTGAAGCTGCTGCCGCGCCGCATCGGCAGCGGCCATGCCGGGGCCGACCCGCACGACAAGCCGGTCTACCGCGCGCTGCGCCGCGTCGTCGAGCGGGCGGTCGCGCATCGCGGCAAGGTGCTGCTGGGCACGCTGCTGGCCTTCGTGCTGGCCGCGGCCGGCATGGGCCGGGTGCAGCAGCAGTTCTTCCCGACCGCCTCGCGGCCCGAGCTGCTGGTCGAGCTGCGACTGCGCGAGGGCAGCAGCTTCGCCGCCACCGAAGCCGCGGTGAAGCGCATGGAGACGGTGCTGGCCGCCGACCCGCAGATCCAGGGCTACACCGCCTACGTCGGCGCGGGCTCGCCGCGCTTCTTCCTCTCGCTCGCGCCCGAGCTGCCCAACCCGGGCTATGCCCAGTTCGTGATCCAGACCGCCGGCCTGGCCGAGCGCGAGGCCGTGCGCGGCCGCCTGCGCGCCCTGCTCGATGCCGACGAGGCCTTCCCCGAGCTGCGCGGCCGGGTGCTGCGGCTGGAGTTCGGCCCGCCGGTCGGCTTTCCGGTGCAGTTCCGCGTGATCGGCCCCGAACCCGACACCCTGCGCCGCATCGCCGCCGAGGTTCGCGACCAGATGCGCGCCAGCCCGCTGCTGCGCGATGTGCAGCTCGACTGGAACGAGCAGGTCCGCAGCGTGCAGGTGCAGCCCGATGCGGCCCGCCTGCGCGAACACGGCCTGGCCAGCGCCGACGTGGCCGGCGTGCTGCAGGCCGTGCTCTCGGGCGCACCGGCCACCGCGATCCGCAGCGGCGAGGACCTGGTCGAGGTGCTGGTGCGCGCCAGCCCCGACGAGCGCAGCGCGATCGAGCGGCTGGGCGACGTGCAGCTCTTCGGCCGCGACGGCCGCGCCCTGCCGCTGTCGGAACTGGCGACGATCACGCCGGGCTTCGAGGAGCCGGTGATCTGGACCCGCAACCGCGAGCCCGTGCTGACCGTGCGCGCCGACGTGGTCGACGGCGTGCAGGCCCCCTCGGCCACCGCGGCCGTCTGGCCCACGCTGCAGCCGCTGGTGCAGCGGCTGCCGGCCGGCTACCGCCTGGAGATCGGCGGCGCGAGCGAGGAGAGCGACAAGTCCAACCGCGCGCTCTTCGCCGTCTTCCCGCTGATGTTCCTGGTCACCCTGGGCGTGCTGATGGTGCAGCTGCAGAGCTTCCTGCGGGTCGGCATCGTCTTCCTCACCGCGCCGCTGGGCCTGATCGGCGTGGTGCCGGCGCTGCTGGCCTTCCAGGCGCCCTTCGGCTTCGTTGCGCTGCTGGGCGTGATCGCGCTGGGCGGCATGATCATGCGCAATGCCGTGATCCTGGTCGACCAGATCGACCACGACATCGCGGCCGGCGCGGCCCGCTGGACCGCCGTGGTCGATGCCAGCGTGCGGCGCGCGCGGCCGGTGGTGCTGACCGCCGCCGCCGCCATCCTGGCCATGATCCCGCTGAGCCGCAGCGTGTTCTGGGGGCCGATGGCGATCGCGATCATGGGCGGCCTGGTGGTGGCCACGGCGCTGAGCCTGATCGTGGTGCCGGCGCTCTATGCGGCCTGCTTCCGCGTGCGGCCGGAGCCACAGCCGGCGCCTGGGCCCGCGGCGGCTGCGGCCTGAGCAGCGCGGCAACGCGCGGCGTGGCGTGCTGCGCCCGGCCCCGCTTCGGTCAGGCGCAGCGGCCGGGCGGATCGCCGAGCTTCAGCGGCCGACGCGGCGGGCGCGCACGGCCTCCATCGCCGCGCAGATCGGCCCGACGGTGTCGAGCATGCGCGGCGTCGGCTGCCCCAGCTCGCCGCCGTCCAGGCGCAGCAGCTGGCCCCGGGCGACGGCCCGCAGGCCGGGCCAGGCGCGCCAGGGCGCCAGCGGATCGGGCAGGCCGGGCTCGGCGGTCGCGATCATCAGCTCGGGGTCTTCGCGCAGCACGGCCTCCAGGCCCAGCTGGGGCACCACCGGGCGCAGGCCGGCGAAGACATTGACGCCGCCGCACAGACCGATCAATTCGTCGATCAGGTGCCGGCCGCTGACCGTCAGCAGCGGCTGGTGCCAGACCTGGAAGAAGACCCGCACCGGCGGCTTGCCCGCCGCCGCCGCGCGCAGCGCCGCCAGCCGGGCACGCAGGGCGGCCCCGGCCGCCTCGGCCTGCGGGGCGCAGCCGGCCAGGCGGCCGATGCGCTCGATGCTGTGGGCGATGTCGGCCAGGCGGCGCGGATGGTCGTGGAAGACCGGCAGGCCCAGCGCATCGAGGCGGGCGAGCTGGCGCTCGGGCGTGCCGCCGTCCCAGGCCAGGACCAGGTCGGGCTGCAGGGCCAGGATGCGTTCCAGGTCCAGGCCGTTGCTGTCGCCGATGCGCGGCAGGCGGCGGGCGGCGGCCGGATGCTCGCTGTAGGCGCTGACGCCGACCAGGCGCTCGCCGGCCCCGGCCGCGAAAGCCAGCTCGGCCAGATGCGGCGCGATGCTGACGATGCGCCGCGCCGGCCGCGGCAGGCGCAGGCGCAGGCCGCGGTCGTCGATCACCTCGACCGGGCCGGCGGGGGCGGCCGCGGCGGCGACGCCCCCGCCGGACGCCGTTTCCTCCCGCGCACGCGCACCGGCTCCGGCCGCCGGTGCAACACCGGGCGCAGGACCCGGTGCGGCGGCCCGTCCGGCACCGGCCCAGGCCAGGCCGGCCAGGGCCGCCACGCCACCCAGCAGGCGGCGGCGCGCGGCAGGATCGGGACCGGGCTTCATCGCCGGGCGGCCCGCGGGCCGCAGGGGGCGGGGGCAGCGGGGCGCGGCATGCCGCCTCTCACGCCGGCACGAAGACCGGCCCCTGCGGCGTGGCCAGCAGGCGCAGGGGATGGCCGTAGAGGGCCGACAGGGTCTCGGCCCGCAGCACCTCCTCGGCCGGGCCGGCCTGCCAGCGGCCATCGGGCGCCAGCAGCAGGGCATGGCTGGCCCAGCGGGCGGCCTGGCTGGGGTCGTGGAAGCTGGCCATCAGGCTGCGGCCGGCGTCGGCGCGCTCGCGCAGCAGGTCCAGCAGGCGCTGCTGCTGGGGCAGGTCGAGGGCAGCCAGCGGCTCGTCGAGCAGCCAGAGCAGCGGATCCTGCGCCAGCAGGCCGGCCAGCGCCACGCGCTGGCGCTCGCCGCCCGAGAGCTCGTCGAGGCGCCGCCCGGCCAGCGCGGCCAGGCCCAGGCGCTGCAGCGCAGCGGCCGTGGCAGCCCAGTCCGCAGGGGTGTCGCGCACGGCCGCGTCGCGGTGCGGATGGCGGCCGAGCAGCACCGCTTCGTCGACCCGCAGGCCAGCCGGCACCAGGGGCTGCTGCGGCAGCAGGCCGCGCAGGCAGGCGGCCTCGCGCAGCGGCCAGTCGGCCAGCGGCCGGCCGGCCAGTTCAAGCTGACCGGCCTGCGGCGGACGCAGGCCGGCCAGGGCCTGCAGCAGGGTGGTCTTGCCGGCGCCGTTGGGGCCGAGCAGGGCCCAGCGCTCGCCGGGGCGCAAGCTCAGGTCCAGGCCGCGCAGCAGCGGCCGGCCGGGGTGACCGAGGTCGAGCGCGCGGGCCTGCAAGCGAGGGGTGGCGGCAGCGTCGACAACCTCGACGGCCTCGACGGCTTCAGCGGATTCAAAGGATTCACCGGCTTCAACGGCTTCGAAAGTGCCGTGCGCGAGGTACTCCTTGCCGGCAGACCCGGGGTCCACAGCCTCCGCCGCAGGCGGGGCCGGCTCGTCCGCGGGGGCCGCGCCCGAGGGCCGGCCCTCGCCACGCATCAGCAGCAGCAGGAAGAGCGGCACGCCCAGCAGCGAGAGCAGCGCGCCGACCGGCAGTTGGGCGGGCGCCAGCAGGCTGCGCGCCAGGGTGTCGGCCAGCACGACGACGCTGCCGCCGGCCAGGGCGCAGGCCGGCAGCAGGCGGCGCGGGTCGGCGCCCAGCAGCAGGCGCAGGCCGTGCGGCACCAGCAGGCCGACGAAGCCGAGCGCGCCGGCCGTCGTCACGGCCACCGCCGTGCAGGCCGCGCCGAGCAGGCAGAGCGCCAGCCGCAGCTTGCGCACCGGCACGCCCAGCGACTGCGCGCGGGCATCGCCCAGCAGCATGACCTTGAGCGGCGCACCGAGCGCGGTGGCCGCCGCGGTCGCCAGGGCCAGCACGGCCAGGGCCGGCGCCCAGGGCTCGGCGCCGGAGAGTTCGCCGATCAGCCAGAACAGCATGCCGCGCAGCCGCGCCTCGGGCGCCAGCGCGAGGCTGAGGGTGATCAGGGCCTGCCAGCCGGCGGCGAGCAGCACGCCGCTGAGCAGCAGGCGCGAGGGTGCCTCGGCCGCCTCGCCCAGGCCCAGGCCACGCAGGCCCTGGCGGCCGATCAGCAGCAGGAGCAGCAGGGAGAGCGCCGCCCCGCCCCAGGCCGACACGCCCAGGGCCAGACCGCCCAGGCCATAGCCCAGGGCCAGCACCGCGCCCAGCGAGGCGCCGCCCGAGACGCCCAGCACATAGGGATCGGCCAGCGGATTGCGCAGCAGCAACTGCATCAGCGCGCCGGCCAGGGCCAGCAGGCCGCCGACCGCGAAGCCGGCCAGCACGCGCGGCAGGCGCAGGCGTTCGACGATGGCCTGGGTCAGCGCGGCCTCCGGGCCCTCGCCGGCCCAGCCCAGGGCCTGCGGCAGGGCGCCGGCCTCGCAGCCGGCGCTGCCGCAGGACAGGCCCAGCAGCAGGCTCAGGCCGACGAGCCCGGCCAGCGCCAGGCCGGCGGCCCGGGCGCGGCCGGGCCGCCGGCCCGCCGGCTCAGGGGCGCCACTCAAGGCCGACATGCAGCTCGCGACCGGCCGAGGGGTAGCTCAGCACGGTCTGGTAGCGCTCGTCCGCCGCATTCAGCATGCGGCCGGTCAGCCAGAGCGCCGGGGCCAGCCTCCAGGCGCCGCTCAGGTTGAGCAGGGTGTGGCGTTCCAGGGTGACGCGGGCGGCGGGGAAGCTGCCGAAGTCCAGGTCGCTGCGGCTGCCGCCGTGCACGAGCTGGGCGTTGACGCGCCACTGCGTGGTGTCGCGGCCGATCTCGACGCTGCCGAAGTGGCGGGCACGGCGGATCAGGGTCTCGCCCAGGTCGTCCTCGGGGCGCTGGAAAGTGGCGCTGGCGCGCAGGCGCCAGCCGGCCCAGTCGGTGCTGCCGCTGAGCTCCAGGCCCTCGACCTCGGCCCGCGCGATGTTGGTCGCGGGGAAGCCGGCGATCAGGTCGCGGTAGCGGGTGCGGAAGAGCGCGAGCCGGCCCAGGCTGGACCCGGCCGCGGCCTGCAAGCCCAGCTCGACGCTGCGCGCCTTCTCGGGCTTGAGGTCGGGGTTGCTGAAGCCGGGAAAGTAGAGCTGGTTGAAAGTCGGCACGTTGAAGGCATTGGACACGCTGCTGATCAGCTTGAAGGTCTCGTCGAGCTGCCAGCCGGCGGCCAGCAGGCCGGTGCTGGCGCTGCCGACATCGGAATGGTCGTCGTGCCGCAGCGCGGCCTGCCACTGGGTCGGGCCCAGGCTGGCTGAATAGGCCAGGGCCAGATGGTCGGTGTCGCGGCGCTGGGTGGCGTAGCCGGTCGTGCTCTTGACCTTCTGCCGCGCGGTGCCGAAGGAGACGGCGGCCTGGCCGGGGCCGAGCGCGATCTCGTGGCGCCACTCGATCTGGTGGCCCTCGGTGTCGAAGCGGGTCTCGGCCACGCCGCGGCTCACATCGCGAGACTGCTCCTCGAAGGCGGCCAGGCTGAGCTTGGCGCGCCAGCCGGGCGTGAAGCGCGCATCCCAGTCGAGCGCGAGATTGCGCAGCGCGGTGTCGAGCAGGTTGACCCGGTCGGTGGGGGCGAAGGCGTTGTCGTACTGCACGCGGCCGTCCTGCAGCAGCAGGCGGGCGGCCAGGCGATGGCGGGCATCGAGCTGGTGGCTGAGGCTGGCGTTCAGGCCGAGGTTGCGGAAACCGTCGTCGTCGGGGTTCACGCCCGGGGCCTGGCGCGGGTCGATGGCGGTCTCGCCGTCGGTGCGGAAGTGCGAGAGGCCCAGGCTGTAGCGGGTGGCCCCGCCTTCGCCCAGGCTGCCGCCGACGCCGGCCGAGATGCGCCGGCTGGCACGGCTGCCGACCTCGACCAGGGCATGGGGCTGGGTGCCGAGGCGGCCCTGCTTGGTGAAGACCTGGATCACGCCGCCGACGGCATTCGCGCCGTAGAGGGCCGAGACATTGCCGCGGACGATCTCGACCCGCTCGATCTGGTCGAGCGGGATCTGCTCGATCGCCGCGCTGCCCAGGGTCAGCGAGCCGACGCGCACGCCGTCGACGAGCAGCAGCGACTGGTTGCGCGCCGCACCGCGCAGGAAGACGGTGCTGACCGCGCCGTGGCCGCCGTTCTGGGCGACCTCGAAACCGGCCAGGCCGCGCAGCAGACCAGGCAGGTCGGTCTGGCCGCTGGCGCGGATCTCGGCTTCGCCGAGCACGGTGGTGTGGGGCAGCGCCTCGGTGATGCGCTGCTCGAAGCCGCTGGCGCTGACGACGACGGGTTCGAGCGGGGTGGCGCCCTGGGCGAGCGCGAGGGTCGGGACGAGCAGGGCAAGGGTGCCTGCGGTGCCCAGGGTGGCCGGAGCCTTGGAGAAGGTCATGGTGGGACGGAAACAGAGGTTCGGACCTGGATCCCCGCAGGTCGATGGGCCTTGGACGCGGCCGCCGCGCACCCGGGTGGGGGGGCGGGCCGCATCGTCGATCCCTCAGGCCGGTCTCCGGGCTGGCAAGTCTTGATGGGCCGTCTTCCCACGGTGCAGGCACCGCAGTGACAGACCGGCCTCACGGCCGATCGGGGCCCACCCGCACTTGCTTACCGTTGCGGGGGCAGCACAGGTTGGCGGCATGGCCGCGCCCTGTTTCCCGTTTCACCCGCGCGCGCTGCGCGCCGCGGACACCTGGGGATGGTTTGTGCCGTGCGCCTTGCGCCGGACGAGGACTCCTGCATCGAAAAGCCGAGGGCCGGCCGGGCGCCGGGGGCGCCACGAACCGGGAGAAACCCGATCATGCCAGTGGGATGCTGCACAGCGCGTGGCCGCCTCACGACAGCTCACCCAGGCACGTCACTTCATAGGGGATGGCGCGGGCTAGGCCCCGGGCCGCGGCTGCCCTCGAATCGCGGAGCACGCTCCGACCGCGCCCGGTCCCGCGGGCCCGGCCGGCCCCTGCCCGTTCCCCCCTTTGCTGGAAGCCCCTTCATGAGCACTCCCTCCCCTGCCCTGCGCGATCTCGTCGGCCTCGGTCAGACCCCCTGCCGCCTCTCGGAAGCCGCCCTCATCCTGATCGACTGCCAGAACACCTACCGCGAGGGCCTGATGCAGCTCGAAGGCGTCGAGCTGGCGCTGCAGGAAGCCCAGCGGCTGCTGGCGCGGGCCCGCGCAGCCGGCGTGCCGGTGATCCACATCCAGCACGACGCCGGACCCGGCACGCCCTATGACATCCGCGCCGAGATCGGGGCGATCGCCGAGCCGGTCGCGCCGATCGCGGGCGAGCCGGTGATCGTCAAGCACTACCCGAACAGCTTCGTCGGCACCGACCTCGACGAGCGCCTGAAGGCCCTGGGTGTGAAGCAGCTGGTGCTGGCCGGCTTCATGACCCACATGTGCGTGAACTCGACCGCGCACGGCGCCTTCAACCTCGGCTACGCGCCGACCATCGTCGCCAGCGCCACCGCCACCCGGGCACTGACCGGCGCCCAGGGCAAGGTGGTGGCGGCGGCGCAGGTGCACGATGCGGCGCTGGCCGCCACGCGCGACCTCTACGCCGCCATCGCCGACACCCCCGCGGCACTGCCGGACTGAGACCTGCGCCGCAGGCCAATGGCCTGCGGCCGACTGCGCGGCGCGCGCAGGAGCCGCAGACCCCGTAACGTCGCGCCGGGGTGCCGAAACCCGAATCCAGCCAGCCCGGGGATCTCGCGATGGACGCTGCGTTTCTGAGTCAGTTGATGATGGTGGCCGCCGCGCTCAGCGGCTTGCCGAACGGCGGGGGCACGCAGGCGCTGCCGCAGGTCGAGCAGCTGCCCCTGCGGCAGCTGCACGAGCGCGTCTGCCCCGAACGGCCCGCCGACTGCGCCGGCATGCTGGCCCACCATGATCCCGCCCGCGAGCTGATCTTGCTGGCCGACACGCTGGCGCTGGACACCGCGGTGGGCCGCTCCTTCTTGCTGCATGAGCTCGTCCATGCGCTGGAAGACCAGGCCGGCAAGACACCGCGGGCCGAGGACTGCGAGGCGGTGCTCGTCTCCGAGCGGCGCGCCTACCGCGCGCAGGACGCCTACCTGCGCGAAGCCGGTCGCCCCGAGCGCTTCGGCGACCGCATGGAGCTGCTGGCCTGCCAATCCCGCCAGAGCGGCGGGGTCGCGCACATGGAACCCTCGCTGCACACCCCCGGCGGGGAGTGGCTGATGCTGCAGCGCTTCATGGAAGATCTGGCCACCGAGGAGGCCCGCAAGCCCGGCGCCGCCCGGCCTGCCGCGCGCTGAGCCCCGCCCCCCGGGCAGGCCGGCTCAGGCCGGCTCGAAGACCGCGGGCAGTTCGCGGCGCAGGCAGGCCGCCACATCCACATGGGCCGGCCAGCGCCGGTTCAGGTGATGCCAGGCGCCGGGCAGGCGCTGGAAGGGCAGGTCGAGCCGGGAGTTCAGGCCGCCGAAGCTGTCGAGCGCGCCGAGGAACTGGTGGCGGTGGCGGTAGACCGGCGGCAGGTCGCAGACGGCGCCGAAGGTGACGACATGCAGGCGCTCGAACAGCGGCGACTCGCGACCCTGGCGGCGCAGCGCATCGGCATGGCTTTCCAGGGCATGGTCGATCATCAGGCAGCCCTTGCTGTGGCCGACCAGCAGGCGCAGCCGCGGCGGCGCGGCCGCAAGCAGGCGGCCCAGGGCATCCAGGTCGGCCAGCGGCGTGGCCGGCTTCGCCCGCGCGCCGACCCGGCCGCCCGGCGTGGCCGGCGCCGGGGCCGGCGTGGCGCGGGCCTCCAGGCGGCGGCTCATTTCGCGCAGGCCGTGGCGGAAGCGGTCGGTGGCGCCGTAGAAGAACCAGCCGCCCAGGGCCTCGCTGAGCAGGTCGGACGCGCCATAGCCGCTGACCAGGCCGGCCACCTCGATGCCGTAGGCATCGGCCACATTGCGCGCGAGCGCGGCGGTGCCCAGGGCCGAGCTGCCGACGCCGGCCACGACGAGCGCCTGAACGGTCTCGCCCTCGGCGGCCAGGAAGTGCGCGATGTCGGGATGGTGGCGGGTGCGCTGGGTGCTGCCGCCCGGCGGCACGACGATCAGCGCGCCCTCCTCGTCGGCCCCGGGGCCGACGCTGGCCTGCTCCTCGGGCGTGAGCGCGCCGATGTCGTAGAACAGCGCATCCAGCCCGGCATTGCGGGTCTTGAAGGCGGGCGCCAGGCCGGCGACGAGCTGGGTGTCGAGGGTGCTCATGGGCCTCTCCAGGCGGATGCGGGGACGAACCCTGCATCCTGCCCGCAGACCCCCGGCCCGAACACCCCCGGAACGTCGGGATCGGCAGCCGTCAGCGACCGCGGCTGTCCTTCAGGCCGGTGATGCGGTTGAACACCGGCCGGCCGGGCGCATGGTCGCGCCGGTCGCTGACGAAGTAGCCGTGGCGCTCGAACTGAAAGTGCGTCTCGGGCGGCAGCGCGGCCAGGCCGGGCTCGACATAGCCCTGCTGCACGCGGCGGCTGTCGGGGTTGAGCACGGTCAGAAAGTCCCGGCCGCCGGCATCGGGCTGGGCCTCGGTGAACAGGCGCTCGAAGAGGCGCAGCTCGGCCGGCAGGCCGCCGCCGGCCTCGGGCGCCTGCGCGCCCAGCCAGGTGATGGTGCCCTTGACCTTGACGGCATCCGCGCCCGGCGTGCCGCTGCGGGTGTCGGGCACGACGGTGGCGGTGACGGCGGTGATGCGGCCCTCGGCATCCTTCTCGCAGCCGGTGCATTCGACGACCAGGCCGTACTTCAGCCGCACCTTGTTGCCAGGGAAGAGGCGGAAGTAGCCCTTGGGCGGCACTTCGGCGAAGTCCTCGCGCTCGATCCACAGCGCGGGGCCGAGGCTGAAGCGGCGCGGCGCCAGTTCGGGCCGCTGCGGATGGGCCGGGGCCTCGCAGGGCTCCAGGTGGCCGGGGCCGTAGACGGCGTCCCAGTTCGTCAGCTTGAGCTTGAGCGGGTCGAGCACGGCCATGGCGCGCGGGGCGCGGCCTTCCAGGTCCTCGCGCAGGGCGGCGTCGAGCGCGGCATCCTCGATCCAGGCATGGTCCTTGGTGACGCCGATGCGTTCGCAGAACAGGCGCAGCGCCGCGGGCGTGAGGCCGCGGCGGCGCAGGCCGACCAGGGTCGGCATGCGCGGGTCGTCCCAGCCCTCGACATGGCCTTCGTCGACGAGCTGCCGGAGCTTGCGCTTGCTGGTGACGACATAGCTCAGGTTCAGGCGCGCGAACTCGTGCTGGTGCGGGCGCGGGGTGGTGATCAGGCCCAGCTCGACCAGCCGGTCCAGCAGCCAGTCGTAGAAGGGGCGCTGGTCCTCGAACTCCAGGGTGCAGATGCTGTGGGTGATGCCTTCGAGCGCGTCCTCGATGGGATGCGCGAAGGTGTACATGGGGTAGACGCACCAGCGGTCGCCGGTGTTGTGGTGCGTGGCGTGCTTGATGCGGTAGATGGCCGGATCGCGCAGATTGATGTTGGGCGAGGCCATATCGATCTTCGCGCGCAGCACGGCCGCGCCCTCGGGCAGGCGGCCGGACTGCATCTCGGCAAAGCGCGCGCGGTTCTCGGCCGGCGTGCGGCTGCGGAAGGGGCTGTCGCTGCCGGGCGTGGTGAAGTCGCCGCGCGTGGCGCGCATCTGCTCGGCGCTCTGCTCATCGACATAGGCCAGGCCGGCGTCGATCAGGGCCTCGGCCGCGCGGACCATGAAATCGAAGTAGTCGCTCGCGAAGTAGCGGTGCTGGCGCGGCGGGCCGCCGGCCGGGTCCGGCTCGGACCAGTCGAAGCCCAGCCAGCGCACGGCCTCGTCGATGGCATCGACGTACTCCTGCTCTTCCTTCTCGGGGTTGGTGTCGTCGAAGCGCAGGTGGCACAGGCCGCCGTAGTCGCGCGCCAGGCCGAAGTTCAGGCAGATGCTCTTGGCATGGCCGACATGCAGGTAGCCGTTGGGCTCGGGCGGGAAGCGGGTGCGGATGGCCGCGGCGTCCAGCGGGCCGGCGGCATGGAGGGCGGCATCGCCGGGCCGGCCGGCAAAGCGGCGGCCGGCATAGCGGCCGCTGGCAAGGTCGCGCTCGATGATCTGGCGCAGGAAATGGCTGGGCTTGGGCGCGTCGGCGGGCGGTCCGGACATGGGGCGGCAGGATACGGTCGGGCAAGGCGCCGGGCGCGGCGCGGGGGTCCCGCAGACCCGGCACGGGGGCCGGTCCACCCGGGGGACAAGGCGCCGGATTCTATCGAGCGCCCCCGGCGCAGCCGGCCCCGAGGCCGCGGCTGGCGGGCCGGCGCGGCGGCGCTTCACACAGCTTTACCTGGGCGCGGTCGGCGGCGGCGCGACAGGCGGCGTTGAGGCAGCACGGGCATGTCAGCCCGCGCAGGAGATCCCGTCATGCAAGCCTTGAATCTTCCCCGCCCCGCCCCGATGGCCCGGCTGCGCCGTGCCGCCGCCATGCTCGCCCTGGCCGGCAGCGGCCTGCTGGCCGCCGGTGGCGCCCAGGCCGGATCGGACATCCACTGGTCCATCGGCGTGCAACTGCCGCCGATCGGCACCGTGATCTCGAACCATCCGCAGCGCGGCTACGGCTATGGCGCGCCGCCGGTGGTCGTCTATCCCGGCCCGGCGGTGGTCTACGGCCCCGCCCCGCGCTGGGACGGCCCGCCGCGCCACCACGGCTGGCATCGCGCCCACGACCGCGGCTGGCACAAGGGCTACCGCGAAGGCCGCCGCGACGAGCGGCGCGACGACCGCCGGGATGAGCGCCGCGACGATCGCTGGGACCGCTGGGACCGGCACGACGGCGACCGCCGCGGCCACGGTCACGGCTACGGCCACCGCTGAAGCGGCGGCGGCCGGCCGGCGCGGGCTCAGCGCCGCTTGCCGCCGCCCAGCAGGCCGCCGAGCACGCCGCGGATGATTTCGCGGCCCACCGCCGAGCCGACGGTGCGCACGGCGCTCTTGGCCGCCATCTCGGCCAGGCCTTCGCGGCGCCCGCCGCGCGGGCCGCTGGAGCCGAAGAGCAGGTCGCCCAGGCCACCCAGCAAGCCGCCGGCTGCGGCACCCGCGGCATCCTGGGCGGCGCCCCCGGCGGCTTCGCCCACGGCGCGTCCGGCCTCGCGGGCCAGGCGCTCGCCAGCCTCGGCGCTGGCGCCGGCGCGCTGCTTCAGGGCCTCGAAAGCGCTTTCGCGGTCCACCGTCTTCTCATAGACCCCGGCGACCAGCGAGCCGGCCCGCAGGGCCTGGCGCTGCTCGGGCGTGACCGGGCCGATCTGGCTGCCGGGCGGCAGCACATAGGCACGCTCGGTGATGCCAGGCCGGCCCTTGGCATCGAGCAGGCTCAGCAGGGCCTCGCCCACGCCCAGCTCGGTGATGGCGGTGGCCACGTCCAGGCCGGGGTTGGCGCGCATGGTCTCGGCGGCGGCCTTGACGGCCTTCTGGTCGCGCGGGGTGAAGGCACGCAGGGCATGCTGCACGCGGTTGCCGAGCTGGCCGAGCACGCTGTCGGGCAGGTCCAGCGGGTTCTGCGTGACGAAGTACACGCCGACGCCTTTGGAGCGCACCAGACGCACGACCAGCTCGATGCGCTCGACCAGCACCTTGGGCGCATCGGCAAAGAGCAGGTGGGCCTCGTCGAAGAAGAAGACGAGCTTGGGCTGGTCCAGGTCGCCGACCTCCGGCAGGGTCTCGAACAGCTCGGACAGCAGCCACAGCAGGAAGGTGGCGTAGAGCCGCGGGGCGGTCATCAGCTTGTCGGCCGCCAGGATGTTGACCACGCCCTGGCCGTCGACGGTCTGCATGAAGTCGGCGATGTCGAGCATGGGCTCGCCGAAGAAGCGGTCGCCGCCCTGGGCCTCGATGGCCAGCAGGCCGCGCTGGATGGCGCCGACGCTGGCCGCGCTGATGTTGCCGTAGGCGGTGGTGTAGTCCTTCGCGTTCTCGCCGACGTGCTGCAGCATGGCGCGCAGGTCCTTCAGGTCGAGCAGCAGCAGGCCGTGGTCGTCGGCGATCTTGAAGACGATCTGCAGCACGCCCTGCTGGGTTTCGTTCAGCGCCAGCATGCGGCCCAGCAGCAGCGGGCCCATGTCGGACACGGTGGCCCGCACCGGGTGGCCCTGCTCGCCGAACACGTCCCACAGCGTCACCGGGCAGGCCTGCGAGGCGGGCGCGTCCAGGCCGCGCTCGGCCAGGATCGCCGCCACCTTCTCGCCGATGCGGCCGGGCTGGCTGATGCCGGTCAGGTCGCCCTTCACATCGGCCAGGAAGACGGGCACGCCCAGGCGGCTGAAGCCCTCGGCCAGGGTCTGCAGGGTGATGGTCTTGCCGGTGCCGGTGGCGCCGGTGACCAAGCCGTGGCGGTTGGCCAGGGCGGGCAGCAGTTCGCAGCGGATGGCCTCGCGGCGGGCCAGCAGGATGGGATCGGGCATGGCGGAAAGACGACTCGGAAGGGGGAGGCCCCGGGGCGACCCGGGGGCCGCGCCTAAAATCACCGCCATCCTAAAGAGAACACGAACCGCAGAGAGCACACCATGGCCGGACATTCCAAGTGGGCCAACATCCAGCACCGCAAGGGGCGGCAGGACGAGAAGCGGGGCAAGGTCTGGACGCGGGTGATCCGCGAGATCATGGTCGCCGCACGCCAGGGCGGCGGCGACCCCAATGCCAACCCGCGCCTGCGCTTGGCGGTGGACAAGGCCAAGGCCGCCAACATGCCGGCCGACACGGTCAAGCGCAACATCGACAAGGCCACCGGCAACCTCGAAGGCGTGAGCTACGAGGAGATCCGCTACGAGGGCTACGGCATCGGCGGCGCAGCCATCCTGGTCGACTGCATGACCGACAACCGCGTGCGCACGGTGGCCGAGGTGCGCCACGCCTTCAGCAAGTACGGCGGCAACCTGGGCACCGAGGGCTCGGTGGCCTTCCAGTTCAAGCACTGCGGGCAGATGGTCTTCGCGCCCGGCACCTCGGAAGACAAGGTGATGGAAATCGCCCTGGAAGCCGGGGCCGAGGACGTGGTGACGGACGAGGACGGCGCCATCGAGGTGCTGACCGCCCCGGCCGACTTCGAGGCCGTGCGCGATGCGCTGCAGGCCGCCGGCCTGGTGCCCGAGGTGGCCGAGGTCACGATGCGGGCCGAAAACACCATCGAGCTGCAGGGCGAGGACGCGGCGCGGATGCAGAAGCTGCTCGACGTGCTGGAGGACCTGGACGATGCCCAGGACGTCTTCCACAACGCGGTGATCGACGCTTGACGCGCCGGGCCGCGCGGCCCCCGGGCCGCACCAAGCAACACCACAGGGACGGATTCCAATGAAAGTGCTGGTGATCGGCAATGGCGGGCGCGAACACGCGCTGGCCTGGAAGCTCGCCCAATCCAAGCGGGTGCAGACGGTTTTCGTCGCCCCGGGCAATGGCGGCACGGCGCTCGACGCCAATCTCGTCAACCTGCCGCTGCGCGACGTGACGGCCCTGGCCGACTTCGCCGAGGCCGAGAAGATCGGCCTGACCGTGGTCGGCCCCGAGGCGCCGCTGGCCGCTGGCGTGGTCGATGCCTTCCGCGCCCGTGGCCTGCGCATCTTCGGCCCCAGCCGGGCCGCGGCGCAGCTGGAAAGCTCCAAGGCCTTCGCCAAGGCCTTCATGAAGCGCCATGCCATCCCGACGGCGGCCTACGAGACCTTCACCGACGCGGCGGCCGCCCATGCCTACGTCGACGCGCAGGGCGCCCCCATCGTCGTGAAGGCCGATGGCCTGGCCGCCGGCAAGGGCGTGGTCGTGGCGATGACGCTTGAGGAAGCGCATGCCGCCATCGACGACATGCTCTCGGCCAACACCCTGGGCGTGCTGCACAACGACGGCGGCGCACGCGTGGTGATCGAGGAATTCCTGACCGGCGAGGAAGCCAGCTTCATCGTGCTGGCCGATGGGCGCCACGTGCTGGCCCTGGCCACCAGCCAGGACCACAAGCGCCTGGGCGATGGCGACACCGGCCCCAACACGGGCGGCATGGGCGCCTACTCGCCGGCCCCGGTGGTCACGCCCAATGTGCATGCCCGGGCGATGCAGGAGGTGATCCAGCCGACGCTCGACGGCATGGCCCGCGACGGCATCCCCTACACCGGCTTCCTCTACGCCGGCCTGATGATCGACGCCAAGGGCGGCGTGAAGACGCTGGAGTTCAACTGCCGGCTCGGCGACCCGGAAACCCAGCCGATCTTGATGCGGCTCAAGAGCGATCTGGTCGATGTGCTGCAGCATGCTGCCGATGGCACGCTCGACCAGGTGGAACTGCAATGGGATCGCCGCTTCGCGCTCGGCGTGGTGATGGCCGCGGCCGGCTATCCCGCGCAACCGCGGGCGGGCGACCGCATCCACGGTCTGCCGGCTGCGTCGGACGATGCCATGGTCTTCCACGCCGGCACCGCGCTCGATGCGCAGGGCCATCCCATCGTCAGCGGCGGTCGGGTGCTCTGCGTGACGGCGCTCGGCGACTCGGCCAAGCTCGCGCAGGCGCGGGCCTACGAGGCGCTGTCCGGCATCCACTTCGACGGCATGCAACTGCGTCGCGACATCGGCCACCGCGCGATCAAGCGTTGACCGCGCACCGGCCGCGGCCTGCAGCGCGTCGCCCGACGTCCCACGGCCTCCGGCCCTTCCCCCGATGAGCACTTCCACGCTGAACCCGACGCCCACCCTGCCCGCGCCCCTGGCCTCGCCCGAGACCGCCGCGGTGCGCGCCTACCTGCTCGACCTGCAGGACCGCATCATCGCGGCTCTGGCGGCCGAGGACGGCGGCAGCTTCCTGCGCGACGGCTGGACCCGCGCACCCGAGGAACGCCTGCAGGGCGACGGCCTGTCGCGGCTGATCGAGGAAGGCGCCCTGTTCGAGCGCGGCGGCTGCAACTTCAGCCATGTGCGCGGCCCGGCCCTGCCGCCCTCAGCCACCCAGCACCGGCCCGAGCTGGCCGGCGCGCCCTTCGAGGCCATGGGCGTCTCCCTGGTCATCCACCCGCGCAACCCCCATGTGCCCACCGTGCACATGAATGTGCGCATGCTGGCGGCCCACCGCCGGTTGGCCGATGGCACGACGGAAACCGTCACCTGGTTCGGTGGCGGCATGGACATGACGCCCTACTACGGTGTCGAGGACGACGCGGTGCACTTCCACCGCGTCTGCCGCGATGCCCTGGCGCCCTTCGGCGCCGGGCTGCACCCGCGCTTCAAGGCTTGGTGCGACGAGTACTTCTTCCTGAAGCACCGCGGCGAGCCGCGCGGCGTCGGCGGCATCTTCTTCGACGACTTCAACGAGCTGGGCTTTGAGCAGAGCTTCGCGATGATGCGCAGCGTCGGCGATGCCTTCATCCCGGCCTACCTGCCCATCGTGCAGCGCCGCCGCGCCCTGCCCTACACCGAGGCGCAGCGCGACTTCCAGGCCTACCGCCGCGGCCGCTATGTCGAGTTCAACCTGGTCTTCGACCGCGGCACGCTGTTCGGCCTGCAATCGGGCGGCCGCACCGAGGCCATCCTGATGTCGATGCCGCCGATCGTGCGCTGGCGCTACGACTGGAAGCCCGAGGCCGGTACGCCCGAGGCCCGGCTCTACAGCGACTTCCTGCGCTCGCGGGACTGGGCGCAGGGCGGCTGAGGCTTGCAAGCCGCGCCCCGCCGCATCGGCTTGTTCGGCGGCAGCTTCGACCCGCCGCATCTCGCCCACCTCGCCCTCGCCCGCTGCGCGGTCGAGGTGCTGGCGCTCGACGAGCTGCGCTGGATCCCCGCCGGCCAGCCCTGGCAGAAGGGCCACCTCGTCGCCCCGGCGGAAGACCGTGTGGCCATGGTGCAGGCCCTGGTCGACAGCCTGGGCGACCCGCGCCAGCGGCTGGACCGCCGCGAGATCGACCGCGCCGGCCCCAGCCGCACCCTCGATACCCTGCGCGAGCTTCAGGCCGAACAGCCCGGCGCCGAGCTTTGGCTGCTGATCGGCGAAGATCAGCTCCGCAACTTCCCGAGCTGGCATGGCGCGGCCGATATCCTGGCCGCCGTCCACCTGGCCGTGGCCCCGCGACCGGCCGGGGCCAACGGCCCGCCCGCCGGCCCGGTGCTGCCCTGGCCGCCCGCGCTGCAGGCCGCGGCCCGGCTGCACAAACTGCCGATGCCGGTGCATCCGGCCGCCTCGACAGCCTTGCGCGCAGCCCTGGCGGCCGGTCGCCCGGCGGCCGAACTGAGCGCCTCAGGCGATGCCGGGTCCGCCCTGCTGGCGGCCCCGGTCGCGCACTATATAGACTCGCACCGCCTTTACCGCGGACTTTGACCCCCCCGGGCCGCAGCGATCCCCGCACGGCGCCCCGAGAACCGCCCCCACCGCCCAGGAGCTGAATGGACATCCGCAAACTGCAACGCGCCATCGTCGATGGCCTCGAGGACGTGAAGGCCCAGGACATCATGGTCTTCAACACCGAGCACCTCTCGCCGCTGTTCGAACGGGTGATCGTGGCCTCGGGCACCAGCAACCGGCAGACGAAGGCGCTGGCCGCCAGCGTGCGCGACGCGGTCAAGTCCAAGGGCTTCGCGGTGATGCGCACCGAGGGCGAGGACAACGGCGAATGGATCATCGTGGACTGCGGCGCCGCCGTGGTGCACGTGATGCAACCGGCAATCCGCACCTACTACCACCTCGAAGAGATCTGGGGCGAGAAGCCGGTCAAGCTCAAGCTGGGCGAGGCCAAGACCCGCCTGGTCAAGGCCAGCGAGCCGATCGAGGCCGCGCCCGCGCCGCGCCCGCGCCGCAGCGGCTCGGCCGCCGAGGCCATGGACAAGCCGGCCCGCAAGGTCGCTGCCAAGAAGGCCGCTGCGCCGGCGCCGGCGAAGAAGGCAGCAGCCAAGAAGACGGCCGCGCGCAAGACGGTCGCCGCCGGTTCGCCGGCCGCCAGGCCGGGCAGCGGCATGGCCGCCAAGCCGGGCAGCGTGCCCGCCAAGAAGCGCAGCGTGCGCCGCGCCGAGCCGGTGCCGGTGGTCGTCAAGGTCGTCGGCAAGCCGCCGGCCAAGAAGGCCGTGGCCGAGCGCAGCCCGGTCGCCCGCAAGGTGGCGGCCAAGAAGGCGGCCCCGCGCCGCAGCGCCACGGCCGCCGCACCCGCGGCCGCCGTCCCGGCCCGCAAGGCCCCGGCCCGCAAGACGGCCGCTGGCGCGGCCCCGCGCAAGCCACGCGGATGAGGCTGACGCTGGTCGCCGTCGGCCAGCGTCTTCCGGCCTGGGCCGACTCGGCCTGCGAGGACTACTGGAAGCGCTGGCCCGCCGAATGGCGGGCCGAGCTGAAGACGGTCAAGGCCGAGCCGCGCACCCTGGGCAAGCCGGTGGAGGCGCTGATGGCCGCCGAAGCCGAGCGACTGCGCGCCGCCCTGCCGCGCGGCGCACGCCGGGTCATCCTCGACGAACGCGGCGAGCGCCAGACCACCGCCCAGCTTGCCGAACGCCTGCGCGAATGGGCCCGCGACGGCCGCGATGTCGCCCTGCTGATGGGCGGCCCCGATGGCCTGGACCCGGCCCTCAAGGCCGAGGCCGAGGAGCGTCTGCGCCTGTCGGACCTGACCCTGCCGCATGCCCTGGCGCGCGTGTTGCTGATCGAAGCGCTCTACCGCGCCGCCTCGCTGAACGCAGGCCATCCCTACCACCGGGACTGAACGCAGGCGCCCTGCGTCGCCCCATCGTCCTGCCTCCTGCCCATGAGCCGTCCCGAGTGGATCTACCTGGCCTCGCAAAGCCCGCGACGCCGCCAGTTGCTGGCCCAGATCGGCCTGCGCCATGAGCTGCTGCTGCCCGATGCCGAGGAAGATGCCGAGGCCCTGGAAGCCAGCCGCCCGGGCGAGGCCGCCGAGGACTATGTGCAGCGCGTGACCCGGGCCAAGCTGGAAGCCGCCCGCCTGCGCTGGCAGCGCCGCGGCCTGCCGGCGGCGCCCATCCTGTGCGCCGACACGACCGTGGTGCTCGACGAGCAGATGCTGGGCAAGCCGGCCGACGATGCCGAGGCCGCGCAGATGCTGCAACGCCTGTCCGGCCGCAGCCATCGCGTGCTGACGGCGGTGGCGCTGCTTGAATCGCCGCATCCCGCCTTCGCGCCGCGCTGCGTGCTGCAGGCCTCGACCGTGCGCTTCGCCGCCGTCGACACCGACGAGATCGTGCGCTACGTGGCCAGCGGCGAATCGCAGGGCAAGGCCGGCGCCTATGCCATCCAGTCGCAGGCGGCGGCCTGGATCGAGCACCTGGAAGGCAGCTACTCCGGCGTCATGGGCCTGCCGCTGCACGAGACCGCGCAACTGCTGCGCGGCATTGGCTGGCAGCTCTGAAACCACGCCGCCCGGCGGCCCGGGCCGCCACGTAACATGCGGCCATGCAAGAGATCCTGATCAACTGGGCGCCCCAGGAGACCCGCGTCGCCGTGGTCGAGCACGGCGCGGTGCAGGAGCTTCACCTGGAACGCGCGCTGGAGCGCGGCCAGGTCGGCAACATCTACATGGGCAAGGTGGCCCGGGTGCTGCCCGGCATGCAATCGGCCTTCATCGAGATCGGCCTGGAACGCGCCGCCTTCCTGCATGTGGCCGACCTGCATCGCAGCGACGGCGCGGCCCATGGCGCGCCGCCGCTGCCGATCGAGCGACAGGTCTACGAAGGCCAGTCGCTGATGGTCCAGGTCATCAAGGATCCGATCGGCAGCAAGGGCGCGCGCCTGTCCACGCAGATCAGCATCGCCGGCCGGCTGCTCGTCTTCCTGCCGCAGGACGACCGCATCGGCATCAGCCAGAAGATCGGCTCGCCCGAGCAGCGCGATGCCCTGCGCCTGCGCATGCAGGCCCTGGCCTGGCCCAGCGGCACGGCGGCCGAGGACCGCCAGGGCGGCTTCATCCTGCGCACCAATGCCGAGGATGCGAGCGACGAGGAACTGGCCGAGGACATCGCCTACCTGCGCAAGATGTGGACTTCGGTGCGCGAGACCGCCTTCAAGGTGGCGCCGGGCAGCCTGCTGCACGAGGACCTGAACCTGGCCCAGCGCGTGCTGCGCGACCTGGTCAGCGACAAGGTGCACTCGGTGCGCATCGATTCGCGCATGCAGTTCGAGGCCCTGCAAGCCTTCGGCCAGCGCTACGCGCCCAGCTCGGTCGAGCGCCTGGCGCATTACACCGGCGAGCGGCCCATCTTCGACCTGGTCAATGTCGACGACGAGATTGCCCGCGCGCTGGCCCGTCGGGTCGATCTGAAGAATGGCGGTTACCTCATCATCGACCAGACCGAGGCGCTGACGACCATCGACGTCAACACCGGCGGTTATGTCGGGGCGCGCAACTTCGAAGAGACCATCTTCAAGACCAATCTGGAATCGGTGCAGGCCATCGCGCGCCAACTGAGGCTGCGCAACCTGGGCGGCATCATCATCATCGACTTCATCGACATGGGCCGCGAAGAGCACCGCGATGCGGTGCTGGCCGAGCTGAAGAAGCAACTCGCGCGTGACCGCACCAAGACGACGGTCAGCGGCTTCACCCAGCTCGGTCTGGTCGAGCTGACCCGCAAGCGCACCCGCGAAAGCCTGGCCCACCAGCTCTGCGAGGTCTGCCCCACCTGCCAGGGCCGCGGCCAGATCAAGACCGCCCGCAGCGTGTGCCACGACATCCTGCGCGAAATCCTGCGCGAAGCCCGCCAGTTCAACCCGCGCGAATTCCGCGTCATCGCCAGCGCCGCCGTCGTGGAGATGCTGCTTGACGAGGAAAGCCCCCACCTGGCCGGCCTGTCCGAATTCATCGGCAAGCCGATCTCGCTGCAGGCGGAGCCGGGCATGAATGCCGAGCAGTACGACATCGTGCTGCTGTAGTGGGTCGGCGTACGCCCACCTGCAAGTCGGGGGGTGCGATGGATCTCCAGCCGCTGGAAGATCGAGCGGCATGTGCAGTTTGGTAGGGAACCGCCTCATCGCAATGCGAGAGCGACCCCTGGGCTTGTTGTCGAGGCCCGATACGCGCGCAGCTTCGCCTCATCCAGGAGACACCCATGATCAATGTCTTGAACACCGCTTCACGGAAACATGCGCTTGGCGCCGCCGTGCTGCTTTCTGCCCTAATGAGCACTGGAGCCGCTCAAGCGGTGGTGGCCGTGACGGACATCAGTGGGGGCAACGCGTTCACAACCTTGAGTTTCACGGACCAAACCGTCGGCTGGCAATTCACCGCCAATGACGACATTACGGTGACTCACCTGGGCTTCTACGACAACAGCCCGTTTGACCCGCTGAGCACGACCCACGAGGTCGGTCTGTGGACACCGGGCGGGATGTTGCTGGCGTCCACGACCATCCAGACCACCAGCACCTTGGTGGGTAGTTTTCGCTTCGAGGCGGTTACCCCGGTCGCGCTGACGGCGGGCAGCAGCTACCTGATCGGCGGGGCTTTCACGCTGCCCCTCACAGCTGACGCATATCGCATCCCCACCGCACGCACCATTGCTCCGGAAATCACCATCAATGGTTCGGCTCGCAACGCCGACGCTGGCGGATTCGGTGCCCCCACCATCGTCTCGGTCGGCAACGGGCGTTTTGGCCCCAACTTCCAGTTCACCGTGACAGCCCCGCCGCCGCCCATTCCCGAGCCCGGCACCTACGCCTTGATGGGGCTGGGTCTTGTCGGACTTGCCGGATTGGGCAGGCTGCGTCGTCGTCATTGACCGTCGTCGCCCCTGAAACGAAACCGCCCGCGGGCGGTTTTTTTTCGGGTCGGCGGCTTGGCCTCCTGTTCAACAAGCTGCCGATCCGCTGACGCGCTCCGGCCCGTCGTGTGAATCCGGCTTGGCCTGCGAGGCCTGCCGAGGCAGGCTCGGCGACTTGCAGACCTTGCAGATCGCAGCCCGGCCCCACCTTCATCACCGAGACTGCTGCACCGAGGGAGGGCGCTGGTATCCTCATGCCGCCTCCAAATCTGCCCCGTCGGGCCGCCGCCGTAGCCGCTTGCGGTCGGACCGGCCCGAGACCCTGCCCATGTCCCTGCCCAACGATTTTCATCCCACGCCGACCCTGAACCGCCGCAGCTTGCTGGCCCTGCCGCTGGCCGCCGGCCTGCCGGCCGCCCAGGCGCAGTTCCGGGTGGAGATCTCCGGGGTGGGCGAAACCCAGATCCCGATCGCGATCGGGACCTTCCGCGGCGAGCCCGGTACGCCGCAGCCGATCTCGGCCATCATCCGCGCCGACCTGGAGCGCAGCGGCCTCTTCCGCAACCTGGACACCGCCGGCGTCGCGCTCGACGAAGGCTCGCAGCCGGCCATGGACGGCTGGCGCAGCAAGGGCGCCGATGCGCTGGTCGGCGGCTCGATCACCAAGCTGGCCGATGGTCGCTTCGATGTGCGCTACCGGCTGTGGGACGTGGTCAAGGGCGTCGATGCCGGCGGGGCCAGCTATGCGGTGGTGACCGGCGACCTGCGCCTGGTGGCGCACCAGATCGCCGATGCGATCTACGAGAAGCTGACCGGCGAGAAGGGCGTGTTCGCCACCCGCATCGCCTACGTCACCAAGGGCGGCGGCCGCTTCCAGCTCTGGGTGGCCGATGCCGACGGCGAGGGCGCGCAGAGCGCGCTGACCAGCCGCGAGCCGATCATCTCGCCGGCCTGGTCGCCCGACGGGCGCGAGCTGGCCTATGTGTCCTTCGAGAAGCGCAAGGCCGTCGTCTACGTGCAATCCATCGCCAGCGGCCAGCGCCGCGCGGTGGCGAACTTCAAGGGCTCGAACAGCGCACCGACCTGGTCGCCCGACGGCCAGAGCCTGGTGGTGACGCTGACCCTGGGCGGCGTGTCGCAGCTCTACCGCATTCCGGCCAAGGGCGAGGCGGAGCCGCGACGGCTGACCAACGGCATCGCCATCGACACCGAGGCGCACTGGACGGCCGACGGCAGCCTGCTGTACTTCGTCAGCGACCGGGGCGGCTCGCCCCAGATCTACCGCATGGCCGCCGGCGGCGGCAACCCGGAGCGCCTGACCTTCTCGGGCGGCTACAACATCAGCCCCTCGGTCAGCCCGGACGGCAAGCTGCTGGCCTACATCGGCCGTGAGGACGGCGGCTTCCGGCTCAAGCTGACCGACCTGCTGACCAACAGCACCCGCGACCTGAGCAGCAACGGCGCCGACGAAAGCCCGAGCTTCGCGCCCAATGGCCGCCTGCTGATCTATGCCACCCGCGAAGGCGGCCGGGACCTGCTGATGACGACGACGCTGGACGGCCGGGTCAAGGGCCGGCTGGTAATTTCCCAGCTCGACGTGCGCGAGCCGGTCTGGGGCCCCTTCCGCCGCTGACCCGCCGCTGACCTCCTGGATCGGGCGGCAGGCGCGCCTCCTGCTAGGCGAAACTGTTCGTCCATCCCGCTTACCTTCCCCCCTTTCATCCGAAGCCGGAGTCTGTTCATGCATCGCTCGCCGACCGCCGCCCCCCGCGGCCTGTCCCTGTCCCTCCTGGCCCTGGCCCTCGTGCTGGCCGGCTGCGCCTCGGGCGTGAAGCTCGACGAGACGCAGCCGCCGGTGGAAAGCCGCAGCGCCACCGCCCCCGCAGCCCCTGCCGCGCCGGCTGCGCCGGGCGCCGCCCCGGGTTCGGGCGTGCCGGCCTCGCAAGTGACCGGTGTCGACCTGAATGCCCAGGACGCGGCCGAGGCCGACCGCATCGGCCGGGTTGTCTACTTCGACTACGACAGCTTCGCCGTGGCCGAAAGCTATGCGCCGCTGATCGAGCGCCATGCCGCGCTGCTGACCCGCAACACCAAGCGCAGCGTGATCATCGAAGGCCATACCGACGAGCGTGGCGGCAGCGAATACAACCTGGCCCTGGGCCAGAAGCGCGCCGAGGCGGTGCTGCGTGCCCTGAAGCTGCGCGGCGTCGTCGACAGCCAGATCGAAGCCAGCAGCTACGGCAAGGAGCGTCCGGCCGACACCGGCCAGACCGAGGCGGCCTACGCCAAGAACCGCCGCGCCGAGATCCGCGAGCGTTGATCGCCATGTGGATGTCCGCCCGCCCCGTCGTGCCGTTCAGCGGCCGCTCGTCACTGCGCCTTGGCGTGCTGCTGCTGGCCCTCGGGGCCGGGGGTGCGGCCCAGGCCCAGTTGTTCGCCGATAACGATGCCCGCAAGGCCATCATCGACCTGCGTGCCCGGCTGGACCAGAACGCCGAGAACCTGCGGGCGTCCCAGGCCGCCTCGGAGCGCCTGCGCACCGAGCTGACCGACCTGGTCAAGCAGCTTCAGCGCAGCGTGCTTGAACTCAATGCCCAGAACGAGCAGTTGCGCACCGAGCTGGCCACCCAGCGCGGCAACAACGAGCAGATCCTGCGCGACATCGGCGAGCTGCAGCGCCGCCTGGCCGACCAGAACCAGACCCTGGACCAGCGCCTGCGCAAGCTCGAACCGCAGCGCGTCGGCCTGGACGGCCGCGAGTTCCTGGCCCAGACCAGCGAGACGCGCGATTACAACGATGCGCTGACCCTCCTGCGCCAGGGCGACTTCGTCGCCGCCGCGAGCGCGCTGAAGGCCTTCCAGTCGCGCTATCCCGACAGCGGCTACCTCAACAGCGTGCGCTACTGGCTGGGCAACGCCCTCTACGGCAAGCGCGAGTACGCCGGCGCGATCGAGAGCTTCCGCGCCCTGGTGCTGACCCAGCCCGACCACCCGCGGGCGCCCGAAGCCCTGCTGGCCGTGGCGAACTGCCAGATCGAGCTGAAGGACAACAAGGCCGCCCGCGCCACGCTCGACGAGCTGGTGCGCGGCTACCCCAAGTCCGAAGCCGCCACTGCGGCGCGCGAGCGACTCAGCACGCTGAAGTGAGGCGGGCGCGCGGACCGGGGCGGGCCTCCGGCCCGAGTGACCCGTTCCGCGAAGCCTCCCGCCCATGAACGCCGCCACGCCCGCCGCAGCCCTCACACCTTCAGACGCCGATCTGGAGCGGCGCTTCGGCGGCCTGCGCCGGCTCTATGGCGATGCGGCCTACATGCGGCTGCGTGCCACGCGGGTCGCGGTCGTCGGGCTCGGCGGCGTGGGTTCCTGGGCGGCTGAGGCCCTGGCCCGCTGCGGCGTGGCCAAGATCGTGCTGGTCGACATGGACCATGTCGCCGAATCGAATATCAACCGCCAGGTGCAGGCCCTGGGGTACAGCATCGGCCAGGCCAAGGTCGATGCCCTGGCCGAGCGACTTGCCGACATCCACCCTGGCTGCGCCCTGCAGCGCATCGACGACTTTGCCAGCCCCGACAACTGGCCGGCGCTGATCGGCGGGCTGGATGCGGTCGATGGCGTGATCGACGCCTGCGACCAGGTCGCTGCCAAGCTCGCCCTGGCCGCAGCGGCGCGGCAGGCCGGGCACACCCTGGTCGTCGTCGGCGCAGCCGGCGGCAAGCGACTGGCCCAGCAGGTCGAAGTGGCCGACCTGAGCGAGACCAGCCACGACCCCCTGCTGGCCGCCATGCGCCAGCGCCTTCGACAGCAGCACGGCGCGCCGCGCAAGGGCCCGCTGGGCCTGCGCTGCGTGTTCTCGCGCGAGAGCGTGAGCCGCCCAGCCACCGAAGACGCCTGCGCCAGCGACGGCAGCCTTAACTGCCACGGCTATGGCTCCAGCGTGGTCGTGACGGCCAGCTTCGGCATGGTCGCTGCAGGCACCCTGATCGAAGCCCTGCTGCACAAGCCCTGAGCCGCTTGCAGAAAAAGCTTGCGCCGGGCGATCCCGGCTGCCTATACTAGTAGGCTCTATCGCACACAGGGGGTTGTTAGCTCAGTCGGTAGAGCAGCGGACTTTTAATCCGTTGGTCGCAGGTTCAAGTCCTGCACAACCCACCACGGTGGACCGGTTTACCGGGCTCTTAGCTCAGTTGGTAGAGCAGCGGACTCTTAATCCGTAGGTCGAGTGTTCGAGTCACTCAGGGCCCACCAATCAAGACAAGGACTTAGCCGCGAAAGCGCCTAAGTCCTTTGTCTTTTCTGGCCGCGTTGTAGGCAATCGGCCTGCAATCTGTAGGCGCCTCGGCGGCGCACCAACGCCTGTCGGCGCGGAAGTGCAGGCCACCTTCGCATGACCCCGCATCCCGCGGGGTGGCCCGGGCTCGGCGATAAAGCACCATGCATCGCCGATCCCTGCTGACCGCCCTGGCCCTGTCCCCCTGCCTGCCCCGCCCGGCCCGGGCCGCCCGCCGCGAGTTGCCGGGCCTAGGCCTGCACCTGGAGCTGCCGGAATCGTGGATTCCAGTGCCGCGCGCCGAGATCCTCGAAGCCGTGGCCCGGGGCCGCGAGGCCGGGGCGGCCTCCGAGTGGACGCTGCTCGGCGCCTGGCAGCGCCTGCCGCATCTGCGCTGGTTCTCGCTGCCGCACCTGCTGCTGGAAGCGCAGCCCGGCGCCGGCCTGCCCGACCGCCGCCCGCAGGCCCTGGCACATGAACTCGCGCGGGCCGGCACCCGGTCGATCCACAGCCACCGCGCGAGCTGGTCGCGGGACGGTCAATCCCTGCGCTTCACCCTGCTGGCCTTCGAGGACATGCAGGCCGACTTCGCCCTCTGGATGGACTCGGTCGGCTGAACACCGCAAGGGCCTGCGGCAGCCGTCCGCCGTACGCGGTCTCAACCGCCCGGGGCGGCTTGGCAGATCGCGTCGACGCTCCCCGGCCGGGGATGCAGGTCCAGGCGGCGACCGGCCCGCAGCACCGCGCCGGGCAGCTCATGGCCCACCAGGGCCGGCAAGCGCGCAGCGGCAGCCAGCAAGGCGGTCAGGTCGCAGCCGGTGTCGTAGCCCATCAGTTCCAGGGCATGCACTACATCCTCGGTGCAGATATTGCCCGTGGCGCCGGGCGCATAAGGGCAGCCGCCCAGGCCGCCGAGCGCGGCGTCGAAGCGGCTGGCCCCGGCATCGATGGCGGCCAGCAGATTGCTCAGCCCCATGCCGCGGGTGTTGTGGAAGTGCAGGGTCAGCTCGGTCTGCGGCCAGCGGGCCAGCACGGCGGCCGTGCGCTCGGCCACCTGGGCGGGATGGGCCATGCCGGTGGTGTCGCACAGGGCCAGGCGGCGCAGGCCGAGTTCGTCGATGAAGCGCCCGCACCAGGCGAGCACGGCCTCGGCCGCGACCTCGCCCTCCATGGGGCAGCCGAAGCTGCACGACAGCGAGACATTCACCGGCACGCCCGCCGGCCCGGCCAGGGCCAGCACCTCGACCAGGGCGCGGAAGGACTGCGCCTGCGTCATGCGCAGATTGCTGAGGTTGTGGCTCTCGCTGGCCGAGAGCACCAGGTTCAGCTCGTCGGCCCCCGCCGCCAGGGCCCGCTCGGCCCCGCGCGCATTGGGCACCAGGGCGCTGTAGACCACGCCGGGCTGGCGTTGGATGCCACGCATCACCGCCTCGGCATCGGCCAGCGCCGGCACCGCCCGGGGTGAGACGAAGGCGGTCACCTCGATCTTGGCCACCCCGGTGGCCGAAAGGGCATCGATCAGCGCGATCTTGTCGGCCGTCGGCACGAAGACCGCCTCGGCCTGCAAGCCGTCGCGCGGCCCCACCTCCTGCATCTGCAAGCGCCGGCCCCTGCCCTGCCAGACCGATCCCGGGCTCATGCGATCACCTTGCGGTCGCGCAGGGCCTGGATGGCTGCGGCATCGAAGCCCAGCTCGCCGAGGATGGACTCGGTGTCCTCGCCCAGCGCCGGCGCCGGCCGCCGCAACCCGCCGGGCGTGCCGAGCAGCTTGGGCACGATGCCGGGCACGGCCAGGCGGTCACCGTCGCGGGTGAGCTGCTCGACGACCATCTCGCGCGCGCGGAAATGCGCGTCCTCGACGATGTCGCGGGCGGTGTAGACGCGGCCGGCCGGGACGCTGGCCTCGGCCAGCAGGGCCAGCACCTCGTCGATGGCGCGCTCGGCGGTCCAGGCCTCGATGGCCTGGTCGATCTCCTCGACGCGGGCCACGCGGCCGGCGTTGTGCGCCAGGGCCGGGTCCTGCGCCAGATCGTCGCGGCCGATGAGCTGCATCAGCCGGCGGAAGATCGAATCGCCATTGCCCGCCACCAGCACCACGCCGTCGCGGCAGCGGTAGGCATTGGACGGCGCGATGCCCGGCAGGGCCGAGCCGCCCGGCTCGCGCACCGCGCCGAAGGCGCTGTACTCGGGGATCAGGCTTTCGGTGATGTTGAGCACCGCTTCGGACAGCGCCACATCGATCACCTGCCCCTTGCCGCCGCGCGCCTGGCGGTGGTGCAGGGCCATCATCACGCCGATCACGCCATGCAGCGCGGCCAGGCTGTCGCCGATGCTGATGCCGCAGCGCACCGGGATGCGGCCGGGCTCGCCGGTGAGGTGGCGCAGGCCGCCCATGGCCTCGCCGATGGCGCCGAAGCCCGGCAGGTCGCGGTAGGGGCCGGTCTGGCCGTAGCCGCTGATGCGCAGCATCACCAGGCCGGGGTTGTCGCGCGCCAGTTCCTCGTAGGACAGGCCCCAGCCCTCCAGCGTGCCGGGGCGGAAGTTCTCGATCAGCACATCGGCCTGGGCGATCAGGCGGCGGGCGATGGCCTGGCCCTCGGCCTCGCGCAGGTCCAGGGCCAGGCTGCGCTTGTTGCGGCTCTGCACCTGCCACCAGACGGAGGTGCCGTCCTTGAGCATGCGCCAGTTGCGCAGCGGGTCGCCGCTGCCCGGCGGCTCGATCTTGATGATCTCGGCCCCGAAATCGCCCAGGGTCTTGCTGGCAAAGGGGCCGGCGATCAACTGCCCCATCTCGACGACACGAAGGCCGGTGAGGGCCATGTCGGGCAGGGCCTGCGCTGCGGTGGGGTTGGACATGCGGCTCGCGGGGGGCTGGGTTGCGTCGGGCGCGGCGGGTCGGGCCGGTTCAGAGCCCGGGGCCGCGCGGGTCCCCATTCTGATCAAGGACGCGGAGCCGCCGCATCCCCAGCCACCCGGGCAGCCCGGCGGGGCAAGGCCTCAGCCCGGCCCGCTCGAAAGCGGTCGCACCACGGCGGGCATGGGCCGCCCGCCCTCGGCCCGGGGCGGGCTGGCCGCCTCAGGCGGCCGGGCCATGCGCCGCACCCGGTCCAGGCCCGGGCTGCGGGCATAGAAGCTGGCATTGAGCTGGGTCTGCTCGGTCATCGCCGCGCGGAAGCGGCTGTAGAGCAGGCTGTCGACCGGCTGCGGCTGGTGCCAGAACTGCTGCAGCGTGCCGCCATGGGTCAGGCCGGGGATGTTGTAGAAGCAGTCGCCCAGGGTGATCACCGGCGTGCCGTGGTAGAGCGCCTGCAAGCCCGCTGTGCTGTTGATCGTGACCACGCCGCGCGCATGGCGCAGCAGGGTGGGCATGTGCTGGTCGTGCAGGTAATGCACGCGGCCGTCGATGCCCAGCCAGCGCGCGAGGCGCTCGATGAGCGGGCCGTAGTCCTTGTAGGGCCGGTCCAGCGGATGCTGCTTGAGGACCAGGTCGACACCGGCCGGCGCATGGGCGGCGAAGGACTGCATCAGCTCCTGGATGAAATCCTCGATCGACTCATAGGCCGAGTGGAAGCGCACCTGGCTGTCGTTGTGCACTTGCAGCGGCACCAGGAACCAGCGTCCCGTGTGCGCCGGGCTGCACAGCCGCGCCTGGGCGCCGCGCTCGCGCCAGGCATAGCGCTGCTTGCGCAGGCCCGATCGCACCCAGCGCAGCCCCTCGCTCAGCGGATGCAGCGAGCGATGCGGCCTGAAGTGCCAGAAGCGCAGCTTCGAGATCATGCAAGCCAGGCTGTAGGCCATGGCCGTGGCCGCCACGCCGGCAAAGGTCTGGCCGGTGGGCAGGGGCTGGATGCCCAGTCGCGATTCGGGCAGGCGGGCGTAGGCGGCCGGGTCGCGCGGCAGCGAGGAATAGGCATTCACCCCGTCCAGTTCCAGGGTGACGAAGTCCGGGCGCAGATAGCCTTCCTCGAACACGTAGAAGGCGCAGCCCCGGGTCTGGGCCACCCGGCGCGCGGCCTGGTGCAGGGGCCGCATCTGGCCGAAGACGACGATGGCCTCGATCCCGCGCGTGTGCAGCAGGCGCTCCAGCCACAGCGGCCAGACCTCGGCCGTGCCGGTGAAGTCCAGGGCGCCGGGCTGGCGGTAGAACATCCGGTCGCCGCCGTTGAAGTGCACCTTCAGCACCTCGATGCCATGGGCCCCCAGGCTGCATGCCAGCTTGTCGAAGAAGCGCCCCATCGGCCCCTGCAGCAGCAGCACGCGGCGGTGGCGCATCAGGCTGAACATCGAGCGCGGCACCACCGGGCTGCGGTCGGGTCCGGGGCCGCTGCGGAAGCCGGCTTCGCGCAGCGGTGCGACGCGGCCCGGGGCTTCGGCAGAGGACAGGGGGCGGAGTCGAGGTTCGGCAGCAGTCACGCCCAGATTAAGCGCCGCCGCCGTGCCGCCCGATCGGCCAAAAATCGCGCGTCCGGGCGGGCTTAAGCGCGCTTCAGCAGCCGCAGCAGCGCGCGCAGGCCGCGCCGCCACCAGGGCATGCGCGCGGCGCCCTGGCTGCGCCATGCTTGCAGCTCGTCCAGGATGCGCTCGGGCGTGGTGAAACAGCCCGTCGTCAAGCTCACATAGCTTGGATACAGGATCAGCGCGCCGGCCACCAGCTCGTCCAGGCTCAGCCGGCGGCCTCGGCGGGCGGGCGGCAGGCGGTCCTCGGTCAGGCCCCAGCCGGCGTAGAAGGGCTGGCCGTGGGTGACGACCTTGCGGCCGCGCAGCAAGGCCTCGAAGCCGGCCAGCGAGGTGAGCACATGCACCTCGTCGACGGCGTCCAGCAGGCGGTGCATCGGGCAGTCGACGACGACCTCGTCGCAGAAGCTGGCTGCCAGATGCTCGTCCGCGCCCGGGCGGCGCAGCCGCGCCACCACGTCGGGATGCGGCTTGTAGACCAGGTGGGCCTCGGGCGCGGCCTCGCGCGCGGCGCGCAGCAAGGCCAGGTTGCTGCGCAGGCCGGGCGCGCCCCAGGCCAGCGAGGCATCGGACTCGACCTGCCCCGGCACCAGCACCACCTGCCGCGCGCCGGGCGGCCGTTGCCAGGCCCCGGCGCCGACGTTGTACTTGGTCAGGCCCATGCCGACGATGCGCTCGCGCAGGCGGCGTGCGCGCTCGCGCAGCGCCTCGTCGAAGACCTGCCCGGCCAGCAGCTTCTCCAGCGCCGAGGGCTGGGTCGCGTCGTAATACAGGCCCAGCTCGTCGACCACCCAGGAGAGCGGCCGCACCAGGTCCGCGCCCAGGCCGACCGAGCGCAGGAAGCCATCCTCCAGCCGCAGCACCCGGCCCGGCGGGCCGCCGCGCGCCGGCAGCGGCCTGCGGCCCCAGACGGCCACCGTGCCGCCGGCCGGCAGGGGCGCGCGCGGCCCGGCAAAACGCACCGTGCTGCCGCCCAGGAAGGCGCGCACGATGGGCTTCTTCCAGCGCGAGAAGCCGATGGCATGCAGCTCGGGCGCAAAGCGCTCGCGCATGCGCCGCTGCAGGGCCAGCCAGTCCAGCAGGCGCTCGGGCGGGCAGCGCATGCCGGTTTCGGGATCGACATAGCGCGCCAGCTCCACCAGCGCGGCATGCAGCAGGCGGTGCAGCGGGCGCGGTGCGCGGCGCGCGGGCGCGGCCAGCTCGTCCTGCGTCAGGCCCCAGCCGGCATAGAAGGGCATGCCGAAGGTGCGCACCGGCTTGCCCCAGAGCAGGCCCTCGAAGCCCATTTGCGAGGTGACGGTGTAGACCGCCTCGGCCGCCTCCAGCAGGGCCGGCGCATGCACATCGGCCGTCACCAGATGCACGCGGGCGGCCTGGCCCGGCGTGAGCCCGGCCTCGAAGTGGCCGCGCTTGCGGCCGCTGACCACTTCGGGATGCAGCTTCAGCAGCAGCGGCCGGCCGGGATGCTCGTCCAGCGCCGCCTCCAGCATGCGCGCGAAGCTGGCCGGCCCGGCCAGGCCGCAGCGGATCGAGGCATCGCCGGCCGTCTGGTCGACCAGCAGCACATGGCCGCCGGCCACCGGCGGCGGCAGCTCGCGGGCCTGGTTGTACTTGCTGACCCGGCCGGCGCACCAGGCCGCTTGCAGGGCCGCGGCGCGGGCCGGCGCGCCTTCGGGCGCCTCGGCCAGGATGCAGGTTTCCAGCCGCGAAGGCGCGCTCGCGTCGTAGTACACGCCCAGGTCGTCGACCAGCAGGCCCAGCGGGCCACCCGCCGCGCCCGGAGCGAGCGAGCGCAGGAAAGCATCCTCCACCCGCCACAGCGGCAGGCCGGCCCGGGCGGCCACGGCCTCGGCCCGGTCCGCACTCGGCTTGCGGCCCCAGGCCAGCACCGCGGCGCTGTCGGCCTGCGGGCGCGACACCAGGGCGTGATCGTCGAGCAGCGCCGCCAGGGTCGGCACGCGGGCCAGGCCCCGGGTGGGCAGCACCAGCGAGGGCCGCCGCCCGGCCGGGTCGGCGGCCGGCGGGCGGGCGTCGGCATCGCTCATCGTGGCTCCAGCATGGCGCGGTAGTAGGGCTCGGGTCCGTCCGCCTCGGCGCGCAGGGCGTCGATCTGCGCCCGCAGCGCGGCATCGGCCTCGCCCAGCTTGTGGGCCACGGCGGCGCGCAGGTCGAAGCCCGCCGTCGGCGGCTGGATGAGGAAGCGGCCGTTGGATTGCAGCAGCAGGGCCGCCGGCCGCTCGTGCGCGAGCACGGCCGCATCGATCTGCGCCGCGCTGTGCACGAAGACCGTCCGCGCGAACAGGCGCTTGAGCGACTTCAACATGGGATAGGCCGAGGAGGCGCCAAAGACCAGCAGGGCCTCGTCGAACACAGGCGCCTCGGCGCGGAAGACGATCACCCGGCCGATATTCGGCAAGCGATTGTCGAAGACCGCGCCGTCCTCGGCCGGGGGCGCGTCCAGGAACTCGGTCGGCGCGCTCTGCGGTGGCAGCAGCTTGATGCCGAGGTCGCCGGGATAGGCCAGGGTCTTGTAGCGGTCCCCGGCCAGCGCGGCGCGCAGGCGCGCGCCGTCGTAGCCCATGCGCTCCAGCACGGCGAGCAAGGCCACGGTCGCGCCGCGGTCCGTCCAGTGCGTGTCGGTGCGCTTGAAGCAGGCGGCCGGATCGGGCTGGGCGCGCAGCAGCGGCGCGGCATCCAGCACCGGGGCGTCCGGGCCGGCCAGCTCGCGCACCTGGTCCAGCACCGTGGTCAGGGCACGGCGGTGCGGATGGTGCTGCGGCAGCACCTCCTCCTTCGAAGGCGCGATCAGCAGCGCATGCCGGCATGCGTGCCGGGCGGCCAGCGCGGCGGCATCGGCCAGGTACTGCCGCCACTGCTGCTGCTGGTCGGCCGTCAGCAGCAGGCGGCCGGTGAACTGGTCGACGCTGCGGTTGCTGTCGTTGTCCAAGTAGAGCCAGCCCTCGCGGCCCTCGATCACCTGCGAGGTGGGCGGGAAACGCAGCTCCGCCGCCTCGAAGACCTCGCCTTCCGGCAGCTCGAAGCCGAGGCGCAGGCGCAACTGGCCCGGCGTCGTTAGCGGCAGCGGCAGGTTCAGGCGAAAGCCGCAGCGCAGTTGCGGGTGGCCGGCCACCGGCTCGCGCAGCGCCCGCTCGATCACGTCGCGCCGGTCGCCGTTGAAGGCATGGCGACTCGGCTCGACGGCATCGTCCCACCAGCTCAGCAGCACCGGCGGCTGCGCGCCGGCCGTCTTCAGCAGCAGCCAGCCCTGCACCGTCAGCGAGCCGGTCGCCAGATCCGCCACCCGGTCATGCGCCGGCGCATCCAGGGCCCAGCGCCAGACCGACTCCGGCGGCTGCGGCGCCCTTTGCACCTGCACGCCGCGCAGCAGGGCGGGGGGCTTGGCGCTGGGCGCGGGCGGCGGCAGCGCCTCGCCCCAGGCCAGGGCCAGGGCCCGCTCGCGGGCGGCGGCGGCCATGCGCTCGCGCCGCGGCGCATCGGCGGCCAGCGCGACGATGGCCTGCACCCAGGCGGCCGGATCGTCGGGCAGCAGCAGGCCGTCCACCCCGTCGCGCACGAAGCCGCGGTAGGGCGGCCGGTCCGAGTACAGGCCGACCGCGCCCATGCGTGCGAAGTCGAAGAATTTCGTGTGCCCGCGGCCGGCATTGAAGCGCGAGGGCTGCAGCGGCGCCAGCGCGATCTCGCGCCGCACGCCGGACGTGTAGTCCAGGTAGTTCGGCCAGCTCATCGGGTGCAGCACATTCACCCGCGGCAGCTCGCGGAAGCGCTTGTAGACCGCATGGTCGCCAAACACCTCGAAGCGCGTGCCCTGCGCCTGCGCTTGCACCTGCTGCATCAGCGGCAGCAGCCAGTCCAGCTCCGCCTGATGCGAGGCCGTGCCGTGGTAGCAGACCCAGACCGGCGGCCCCGCCAGCAGACTGGCCCGCGCCGGCCGCGGCTCGATCAGCTTGGGCTGCCAGGCGGCGTACTTCTGCGCCAGATGGGGCGTCGAGACCCAGAACTCATCGCACAGCGCCTCGATGCGCTGGCGCTGGCCCAGCGCCTCGCGCCGCACCCGGCTGCGGTAGGGCTCGGGCAGCTCGGCGACGGCCTCGGGGTCCATGAGGTCGTCGTCCATGAAATAGGCGACACGGACGCCGCGCTCGCGCAGGCTGCGCAGCAGCGCCTGCCGGCCGGGTGGCAAGTAACGCAGCACGATCAAGAGGCGGCAGGGCCGTGCGCCGTCGGTCCGGCCCGCGGCCAGGGTGGCCCAGTCGACCGCTCGCGCATCGAGCGCTGGATCGTGCAGGAAGTAGGCGGCGCTGGCGGAATCGCCCGCCTCGCTCAGTACCAGGCTGGCTGCGCCGCCGGGATCGGCCGGGACGGACCGGGAGCATGGGGACGGCGGCAGCCGGCGCCGCCTTCCCCAAGACGGCAGCAGCCGCGACCAGGCCGCGCACAGCCTGCCCAGGTCCGGCAGGCGCGAGGCTTTCGGCGCCATGCCGAGGGGCTGGGATCCGGCGGTCCGGACCGGCGCGTCAGAGCTCGCCGGCATTGCGCAACAGGTGGTCGGCGGGCCGCAGGCCGTTGGCACGCAGGAAGTCCGCCAGGTCCCGGGCCTTGCGATGGCGGACGGCATCGAAGCGTTCGGCATCCTCGGGCGTCCAGCGGGCCAGCGCCACCAGGTCCGGGGCGGTGAGACCCTGCCCCTTCAGCGCTTGGGCCGAGAGCTGCTTGAGGCCGGTGCCCCGGCAAAGCTCCTCGGTGCGGCCGTCGATGGTCAGCACACAGCCCGGACGGCCGGCCTGCACCGCCAGGGCCACGCCGTGGTAGCGCGGACCCAGGGCCAGGTCGCAGCGGCGCAGGGCGCGCAGCCAGCTCGCCGCATCGACATGCACGACGGCATGGCGGCGGTACCACGCCAGCAAGCCGTCAAGGTCGAAGCGCGGGCCGTAGACCGCGAGGAAGCGTGCGACGGCCTCCGGGGACAGGGCCTCGACCTCACCAAAGGCAAAGGCCAGCATCTCCTGGGGATGCTGGACCACGTAGTCGCCCGCGTACTGCTCGACGACGTCGACCAGCAGGGCTTCCAGCCAGGCCGAGGGCCCGTGCCAGGGGTTGCCGGCTGCGACGGCCACGCGCTCGATCTCGCCCCGCTGCGCCTGCCCGCGCAGGATGGCTGCACCCAGGTCGCGGCCGGGCGCGATCTGTAGGGAGGGACAGCCGATCGGGCGCGCTGCATGGCCCAGCGTGGCCAGCAGATCGCGGGTGTAGTCGCCGCGCACGGCAAGGTTGCTGTCCGCGTCCCCGCGGTGATGGCGCACCACGTCAAGAAAGCGCAGGGTGCCGGCTGGCAAGGCGGGGAAACGATCCAGGGCGTCGGACTGAGCGCCCAGGCCCAGCAGCGTGACCGGCAAGCCCAGGGCTTCCAGGTGGTCGGCCCACTCGCCCAGGTCCGCATGCGGGCCGAGCTGGTTGGCGCAGCAGATCACCAAGTGATCGACCTCGGCGCGCACCGTCGCCGGCCGCTCGCCCCAGACCACCCGCCGCAGCGGATGCCCCAGCACCTTGCGGGCCGCATGCACAAAGGCCACGTTGCCGGTGTTGCCCCCGGTGGCCGCCATGCAGTCGGCGGCGGAGGCGGTCTCGTAGCGATTCGCCAGGAAGTCAGGCAGGTCCTGCAGGTTGTCGATCAGGCCGACGCGTTTCATGGGGTCTCCGCAGTCGCGATCACGCGGTCCAGGTGCATGGCTGCCGATTCTTGGTGGTTCATCGGCACCTTGATGCCTTGAACAAGCCGGTTCCAGTCGGCCTCCGGCTGCGCCGCCAGGCGGCGGAAGCGGTCGGCCCAGGCCAGCACATTCCCCGCCGGCACATGGAAGCCGTCCACGCCGTCGCGCACCTTCTCGCGCATGCCACCGATGTCCGACACCAGCAGCGGGCGGCCGCAGGTGAAGGCTTCCTGGATGACCATGGGGGAGTTCTCCCACCAGATCGAGGGCACGACCACCCAGTCCACGCCGGCCATGCGGCTGCGCAGTTCGTGCGGCTGGTAGGGCCCCACCCACTGCACCACGCCCTGCTGGATCAGCGGCGCGCGCAGGGTTTCGATCTTCTCGCGGTACTCGGCCGGCTGCCATTCGAGGTTGGCGCCGTGCACTTCCAGCACGATCTTCTTGCGCTCGGCCTTGGGCAGCTCGCTCAGGGCCTGCAACAGCACGTCCAGGCCCTTGTAGGGGTTGATCTGGCCGAAGAAGCCGAAGCGCCGGCGGCCTTCGCCCTCGGCCAGCGGGCGCGGCGGCAGGGCCGCGGCGTCGGACTGGCCGTTCTCGATGACGACGATCTTCTCGGGCGGCAGGCCCCAGTCGATGTAGCGCTGGCGCAGGAATTCGGAGGGCGAGACGAACTGGTCGACCAGCTCGAAGTGCCGGGTGAAGTAGTGCTTGCGCAGCCAGAAGTCCTCGGCGGTCTTCTCGGGGAAGCACTGCCGGCATTCGTCATGGCTTTCGCGGCTGCACAGCTTGAAGCTGCCGGTCTTGATCATCTGGCCGTTGTTGCGGCAGATGGCCATGTACTCGTGCAGGGTCATGACGATGCGGATGGACGGATCGACCTGCTTGATGACCCGCAGGTATTCCAGCCCGAGGTGGGCGTAGTGGTGGGTGTGGACGACGGTGGGCTTGAGCGCGCGGATCAGGTCGGCGAACCAGGTGCTCAGCGATTCCTGGTGGGCGGCCTTCATCAGGTGCCAGTCGTGGATGGCCTGCTCCCACAGGTATTCGTTGGGGCGGCGCAGGCTGATGTGGCCGCTGGTGCCGCGGCCGCGGTCGGCGCGGGCCAGGAACCAGGCTTCCTCGACACCGGGCTGGCGGCGGTAGGCCTGGTAGAGGGTGTAGGCGGCGATCTCGCCGCCGCCGAGGCTGAAGTCCGGGTGGGCGTGGGCCATCACCAGGATGCGTTGGGCGGAGGATGCGGTCATGGGGGCTTCCGGGTCCGTGGGGTCAGGCATCGAGCGGCGCAGGGGCCACGGGCTGGTCGATCAGGCCGGCCCAGCGGGTCTGGTGGCGCACGGCGTTGTAGAGGACGACGCGGGTGCGGAACTCGTCCTGGCCGAGCAGCTTGAAGCTCTGCCGCTCCAGGTGGGTGAGCTGCACGGCGGGCAGGTAGGCGATGTCCAGGCCCAGGGCGCGCAGCTTCAGGCAGAGGTCGGAGTCCTCGAAGTCGCCGATCAGGTAGCCGGTGTCCCAGCCACCGATGCGCTCGAAGTCGACCCGCCGCAGGGCCAGGCAGGCGCCGGTGATGGCGGGCAGGCGGGTCAAGCCGGCATGCGGGTCGAGCACGGGATCCAGGCCCATGAAGGGGTGGTGGTTGACCCAGACGCCCAGCTCCTCGCGCCGCATGAATTCCATGCCGGCATGCTGGATGGAGCCGTCGGCAAAGGTCAGGCGCGGGCCGACGGCGCCGATGCGGGGATGGGTGTCCAGCACGTCCAGCAGGGGCGGGATCCAGCCGGGCTGCTGCGGGAAGGCATCGCTGTTGAGGAAGAGCAGCCGCGGCGCGCGGGCCACCCGCACGCCCAGGTTGTTGGCGCCGGAGAAGCCGCGGTTCACGCTGCCCCAGACCCAGCGCATGGGCAGGCGGTAGAGCCGGTGCAGGGACTCGGCCAGGGCCGGGAAGCTGTCGAGCAGCTTGGGGTCGTCGATCACGTAGATCAGCTCGGCCTGCTGCTGGAACCAGGGGTCGCGGCTGAACTCGATGAGCTGGTGCTCGACGAAGTCGATGCGGCCGTAGAGCGGCACGATGACGCTGACCGCGGGCTCGGCCGGCAGCTGGCCCAGCACACGGCCTTCGAGCGGCAGTTCGTCCCAGACCGACTGGCGGTGGGCGATCAGCGGGCCGAGCACCGGCTCATCGACCTGGGGCACGCGGCGGTGCATGTCGGCCAGCGGCGTGCCGACGGCGAACAGCCAGCGCGCGGCGCCCACCGGGTCCAGCGGCAGGGTGCTGCAGCTGGTCTCGCTGAGCACGTGGATGCCGGTCTCGTCCACAGCCTTCAGCCGGACCTTGCTGCCGCCCTTGAGGCCGCGCGCTCGCACGATGAAGCCGGCGTCGCGGCTAGCATGACCGAATTCCTGGCCGACGGCGTCGTGCACGTCCTGACGGAAGCGGCGGAAGGCGTGGGTCAGGGGGTGGCTGCGGCCGGTCTCGTCCTCCAGCCAGACGACGGTTCCGGGGGTGTGCACGACCCAGCCGACGACGATGCCGTCCTGGGTGGTGTCGCAGGCGGCTGCGCCTTCGAGGAAGCCGCGGGCCGAACGGCAGGCCTGCGCCGACAGGGGCGCACGCGCGATCAGGTCGACCCAGGCGGGGCTGTGCGCCTCCTGCGTCAGGGCCAGCAGGCCCAGGGCCGGGCCGAGTGCGGCCAGCTCGCCCTCGGTGGTCGGCAGCTCGGTGCCGAAGCGCAGCGGCCTGGACCGGCCGGCCGATCCGCCGCGGCGCAGTTCCCAGCCCAGCGCCACGGCCGCGGCCTGGGCGGCATCGGCCTGGGCGACCAGCACGAAGCCCAGGCCCTCGCCCTCGCTGCGGCCGAAGTGGCTAGCCACGTCCTGCCGGGCGACGGCGACGCGCCGCGCGGCCAGCGGGCCGCTTTCACTGCGCAGTTCCAGTTCCAGCTCGGCGGTGGTCCAGCCGACCACCATCAGCAGTTCGCCGAGGCGGTAGGCGCGGTCCACCCAGAGCTTGCCGCCCGAGGGGCCGGCCACGGTGAACTGCTGCTGCTGCACATCGGGCCGCGCAGCGTCGGGCGCCGGCTTGGGCGCGGAGGAGGCGAAGAGCTTCATGGGGCAGGGACGGGCGGGGAGGCCGCCTGATGCGCCGTCAGGGCCAGCGAGAAATCGCGCCGGCTGAGGCTGAGGTTGGGGTTGTAGAAGGGGTCGCGGCGCAGCAGCGGGCCCCAGCGGTCCTGCATGCAGCGGGCTTCGCGTTCGAGCCGCGCGCGCTTGTGCGGCGCGGTGTCGGCGCCGCGGGTCTTGGATTCGTGGTGGTAGAGCTCGGCCTGCGGCGTCCACAGATTGCGGTAGCCGGCCTGCATGACCTTGAGGCAGAAGTCGACGTCGTTGAAGGCCACGGCCAGGTGCTCGGCATCGAGGCCGCCGACCTGCTCGTAGACCGCGCGGCGCACCAGCAGCACGGCCGCCGTGACCGCGCTGACGTTGTGGGCGACGCGCAGCCGGCCGAAGTAGCCCGAGGCCGCCCGCGGGAAGTTCTTGTGCGCGTGATCGGCGACGCCGCCGATGCCGAGGATGACGCCGGCATGCTGCACGGTGTCGTCGGGGTAGTAGAGCTTGGCCCCGACGCAGCCGATCTCGGGCCGCAGGGCATGGCGGACCATCTCGTCCAGCCAGTCGGGGCCGATGACCTCGACGTCGTTGTTGATCAGGCCGATCAGGCTGCCGCGGGCCTGGGCGACGGCGGCGTTGTTGAGCGCCGCGTAGTTGAAGGGCTGCGGGTCGTGCAGCACCCGCACGCGTTCGCCCAGGCGCTGCGGGAGGGCGGCCAGGTAGGCCAGGGTGTCGGGCTCGACGGAGCCGTTGTCGACGACCAGGATCTCGTAGTTGGGGTAGGCGGTGCGCTCGACGAGGGATTCGATGCAGGTGCGCAGCACGTCGAGGCCGTCGCGGGTGGGCACGATCAGGCTGACGCGGGGCAACTCGGCCGGCAGCGGCCACAGGCTGCGGTAGAGGCCGGGGCCGACGATGCTGACCTGCACGCCGGGATGCAGCGCGTCGTGGTGGGCCTGCACGGCGCGGCGGCCGGCTTCGCAGGCGTAGTCCTTGGCGTCGTGGCGCAGGGCGGTGGAGCCGGGCACCTGGCGCCAGTGGTAGAGCACCTCGGGCACGTGCAACACGTCGCGCGGGTCCTGCAGCCGAGCGACGCAGCGCAGCAGCAGGTCATGGTCCTGGCTGCCCTCGAAGCCGGGGCGGAAACCGCCGACGGCCTCGACCAGGCTGCGCCGGTAGACGCCCAGGTGCGAGACGTAGTTCTGCGCGTAGAGCAGGTCGGGGTTGAAGTCGGGCTTGAAGTGCGGCTCGCAGCGCTGGCCCTGGAGGTCGAGCTTGTCCTCGTCGGAATAGACGATCTGCGCCTGCGGCCGGGCCTGCAGCGCGCGGGCCACCGACTGCAGGGCCTGCGGGGCCAGGGTGTCGTCGTGGTCGAGCAGGACGACGAAGTCGCCGCCGGCCCGGGCCAGCGCGCTGTTGCTGGCCTCGACGATGTGGCCGTTGCGCTCGCGCAGGACCAGCCGGATGCGCGGCTCGGCCGCGGCCGCGGCCTGCAGCAGCGCCCGCACGCGCGGGTCGGGCGAGGCGTCGTCGGCCAGGCACAGCTCCCAGTGCGGGTAGTGCTGGGCACGCACGCTGTCGATGCAGGCCTGCAGCAGCTCGGGGGGCGTGTTGTAGGTCGGCGTGACGATGGAAAAGCGCGGCTGCCAGGCCCAGCCGGCACGCTCGGCGGCCTGGGCTTCGGCGCTCGGCAGGGCCGGCTGCTCGACCCGGGCGATCCAGTCGGCATAGTGCAGCGCATCCTCGGCCACGGGTTCGAAGAGGCGGTCGTAGGCGGCCCAGAGCGCGGCATCGTCCAGGGCCGGATCGAGCGGCGCGGGCGCCAGGCCGCCGCGGCCCGTCGCCGCCTGCAACTTGCGGCGCATGCGGTCGCGGGCGAAATCGGGCTTGACGCGCTTGAGGTGGAAGCGCGTCAGGGCGAAGGCGCCGGGCAGGGTCATCGGGTCCAGCCGCAGCCGTGCGCGGGCTGGCACCCACAGCAGGCGCTTGGCCGTCTGGCCGCTGCGCAGCGGCAGGCCGTGGCTGTCGGCCTCGCGCTCGCCGGCCCCGGTGTCGAGGTAGATGCGGGCCTGCGCGCGGGCCACGGGCAGTTCCAGGCCCAGCTCCAGCATGTACCAGCCGGCGGCCAGCGGTGCGGCCAGGCGGAAGTGCGGGTCGTCGCCGGTGGCCAGGAAGCGGGGCGCGCCCTCGCCCGGCTGGGCCAGCAGCTCGTGGGCGGGCAGCAGCTCGCGGGCATGGCGCTCGGGCGCATGGGCGCGCAGGGCGTCGTGCAGCCAGCACAGCAGGCGCTGCAGCGGCCCCTGGGCGGGGCTGCGGCGGGTTTCCAGCCCGATCAGGCGAAAGCGGCCCGGCCGGTCGAGCGGATCCAGGCGCCAGCGCTCGCCCGCGCCCAGGCGCGGCGTGCGGGCCTGCCAGCGCGCCGGCCCCGCGGCTTGCAGGGGCAGGCCGGCGGCATAGCCCCGGCCGGGCAGGGTCCAGTGCAGGGTGGGCGGCGGCAGGCCGGGCTCGGCCTCGCGTTCGAGTTGCAGATCGACTTGGAGCAGACCGCCCTGCGGCAGGCGGCGAAAGCGGATCTGCGGATCGGCGCCGGTGGCGCGCAGTGGCCAGCGCGGGTCCTCGGTCCAGTCGATCTCGCGCAGGGCGACGGCGCCCAGGGCATGCAGCCGGGCCAGGCTGTGCACGGCCGGCGCGGCAGCGCCTTCGGGCGGCATGCCCCCCTCGACGGCCAGCAGCGACAGGCCCTGGAGCGCCGCCGCATCGCCGCACAGGTGCAGGCTGTCGCGGCGGTGGGTGAGGAAGACCCAGCACAGGACCGGCGTGGCCGAGGCCGGCAGCGGCAGGCGCAGCGCCGGCCAGGCCTGGCGGCCGCTGCTCAGCTCCAGCACCAGGCCCGGGGCCAGGCCGGCCAGGTGCAGGCCCAGCCAGCGGCCGACCCAGGCGCCGGTCTGGCCGCCGCCAAGCACGCGGCGCTCGCCTTGCGCGCCGGGGCGCACGGGGCCGAGCAGGAAGCCGGCGGTGTCGCCGGGCCGGGCCAGGTCGGCGGGAAGGTCGGGGGCCATGGCGGTCGTCGGGGGCTCAGAGGCCGAGCAGCACGCGGGCCGAAATCGCGATCTGGTAGAGGATCTGCGTGATGCCGCGCGTCACCTCGATGCGCTTGCTCTCGATCTTCGGCAGCACCATCAGCTCGTCGCCGGGCAGCAGGCGCGGCATGGCGCCGGCCGCGGCCTCGGCCACGCTGCCGTCCTGCCGGATGACGACGACCCGGGTGGTGTCGGCGCCCTGGCTGTAGCCGCCGGCCCGGGCCACGTAGTCGGCCAGCGTGGCGCGGTCATCGAAGACCAGGGCGCTGGGGAAGAGCACCTCGCCATTGACCAGCACGGTGTTGCTGCGCTCGGGCACGCGGATCACGTCGTTGTCCTCCAGCAGGGTGCTGGCGGCGCTGTCGCGCCCGGCCAGGATGACCTGGCCGCGCGTCTGCACCGTGCGGGCGCGCTCGATGAACTGGAGGATCAGGTCGGCCTCGCGGGTGCGCAGGGCCGATTCCTCGCTGGTCGCGCTGCGGGCGGTCAGGGCGGCGGTCTCCAGGCTGCGCAGCGAGCTTTCGAGCAGCTCCTTCTGCCGCGTGGCGACCGAGCGGCGGAAGAGCTGCACCGCCTCCACCTGGGCCTGCGGCGCGGGCTTGAGCCGGGCCAGCGCATCCTTCAGCGTCGCGCCATAGGGCAGCACCAGGGTGCGCTCGCCGAGGTGGGCGCCCTCCATGCGGACGAGGATGGTGCCGGGGTAGCGGTCGGCGGTGAAGGTGACCTCGTCGCCGTCCTGGATCGTGACCGCATCGAGCGCGCCGATCGGGTGGTATTCGCTGCGGCGCTCGCTGCCGATGCGGCGGACGATGCTCAGGTGGGTGGCGCCCGCCTTGGGCCGGGCCATGGCCAGCAGCTCGGCGGCCGGCAGGCGCGACCGGTCGAACTCGAAGACATAGGGGTTGGCGGCCTCGCCCAGCACGGTGACGGTGAACTGGCGCGGGCTGACGACCAGGGTGTCGCCGTCCTGGAGCTGCAGGGGCTCGATGCGGCCTTCGAGCAGGAAGCGGTAGAGGTTGATCTTGCCGCGCGAGACGCCGCCGCGCAGCACGTCCACGGCCAGGAAGCTGCCGCGGTCGACGTCGATGCCGCCGGCCTTGTCGAGGTAGTTCAGCACCGAGTCGCTGCTCAGCCCGCCATACAGCCCCGGCGCGCGGACGAAGCCGGTGACATAGACCTTGACCGGCTGGGCCGCCTCCAGCGAGGCATAGACGCCGACATTGGCGCGGTAGGTGCGCTTGACCGCCGCCTCAACCGTGGCATTGAGCTCGCCATTGCGCACGCCGCGCAGCTTGACCGGCCCGACATTGGGGATGAAGACATTGCCCTGCGGATCGACCGGCTGCACCGCTTCGAAGCTGAAGGCGCCCCACATGCGCAGGCTGATGCGGTCGCCGGGGGCGATCTGGTGATCGGCATTGAAGCCGCTGAAGGCCTCATGGCCGAAGCGTCCGCTGAAGAGCTGGGCGCCGAAGACCACCGGCCGCGCGGCGGTGGCCGGATCGGCCGGCATGGGCAGGGGCTGCGCCGCAGCGGGCGGGGCCGCCAGGACGGCGGCCACCGGGCTGGCCGCCCGGGCCGGCGCGGCCGGGCCGGCGCTGCGTGCGGGCGGCAGGGCCGCCTCGGGGAAGGCCGTGGCGAAGGGTAGGCCCTGGGCGCTGGCGGCCAGCGGGGCCAGCATCAGCAGGCGGGCAATCAGGCGGGCGGCCGGACGCCGCGAAAGGCAGACGGGCATGGGCTCAGTCCTGGTGGTCGCGGATGGTGGCCAGCACCATGCGCGCGGTGGCATAGAGCAGCAGGCAGACGAGGAAGATCGTCAGCAGGCTGTAGACGCGGCGCGGGTAGAGCGCGTCCTCGGGCTGCGAGGGCGCATCGATCACGATCACGCTCTTGAGCTTGCGGGTGGCGTCGATGCGGGCGTTCTCGACCGCCGTCAGCGCGAGCTTGTAGGCGTCCTGCGCGAACTGCACGCGGGCTTGCAGCTCGTGGAACTGCATGGCCTGGGCATTCAGGCGCCGGCCCTCCTCGCCGCTGGGGGCGGTGCCGCGCAGGCGCTCGACCTCCAGTTGGGCGCGCAGGGCGGCGATGCGGCCGCGCAGGGCCTTGACCGGATGGGCGTCCTCGTTGAGGTAGCTCAGCCCGTCCTTCAGCTCGGCTTCCAGCCGGGTCAGGCTGGCTTGCAGCTCGGTGGTCAGCACGCCCGCAGCCTGGGCCTGGGCGCCGGGGTCGATCACACGATGGCGGGTCTGGTAGTCGAGCAACTGCGCCTGGGCGGCCTGCAACTGCGTGGTGGCGCGGGCCAGCTCGCCCTCGGCGAAGGCCATCTGCTCGCGCGCCATGCGCTGCGAGAAGGCATTCACGAAGCGCTCGCTGTGGTCCAGGATGGCCGCATTCAGCGCCCGGGCATAGGCGGCGTCGAAGCCCTGCACGCGCAGGGTCAGCAGGCCGGAGAGGTCGTCGAGCTGCACCTCGACCCGGTTGCGGTAGGCCTGCAGGAAGTCCTCCTGCGTGCTGCCGCCCCACAGCCGGAAGAAGGGATCGCGGCGCGGCGCGGCAAGGTGCTCGCGCAGCTTGAGCTGCGCATCGAGCACGCGCAGCAGGTCGAGCGAATGCACGTACTTCTGAAGGTAGAGCGTGTCCTCGCGCGAAGGCGGCGTGATGCCCGCCAGCAGCAGCGCCGCGCCCGGCACCTGGCTGGACGACTGGCTGGCCTGGCGCACGGTGACGACGGACTCGCTCACATAGCGGTCGGCCGCGAACAGGCTGTAGTACAGCAGGGCCAGCAGCATCGGCAGGGCCAGCAGCAGAAGCTGCAGGCGCCGCGGGGAAGGCAGCTTGAGGGGTTTCATGCGGTGTCGGATGCGGTGCGGGCGCCAGGCTCAGGCCGTGAGCCCTGCGGGGGCCACCGGCGCGGCGGCCGGCGGAAGGGCGGCCGGTTGCGGCGCGACCAGCTTGCGGTAGGCGGCGATGCCTTCCTCGACCTCGGGGTAGACCACGGCCTGGCCCTGGTCGACGAGCACGACCACGCCGCAGTACTTCTTGATGTCAGCCATGTTGTGCGAGACCAGGATGAGGTTGGCGTCCCGCAGCCGGGTCTGGAAGGCCTCCTCGCACTTGCGCTTGAAGTGCGCATCGCCCACGGCCATGACCTCGTCGATCAGGTAGTAGTCGAAATCGAAGGCCATGCTCAGGCCGAAGGCCACCCGCGAGCGCATGCCCGAGGAGTAGGACTTCATCGGCAGGTCGAAGTAGTCGCCGATCTCGGCGAAGTCTTCGACCGCGCGCATCGTGCGGCGCATGGCCTCGCCCTGGGCGCCATAGACATGGCAGACGAAGCGCACGTTCTCGCGCGCGCTCAGCGAGCCCTGGAAGCCGCCCGAGAGGCCGACCGGCCAGGAGATGCGGCGGTCGGTGACGACGGCGCCGCGGTCCGGCGTGTCGATGCCGCCGAGCAGGCGCATCAGCGTGGACTTGCCGGCGCCGTTGCGGCCGATCAGGCCGATGTTGATGCCCGCCGGGAAGGTGAAGCTCAGGTCGCGGAACACATGGCGGCGCCCGCGCGGCGTGAGGTAGGACTTGCTGAGCTGGCGCAGTTCGATCATGGCTTCAGCGCTCGGCGATCAGGCGCAGGCGGCGCAGGCGGTAGAGCGCCAGGGCAAGCACGGTGCACACCAAGGTCCACAGCGCCGGGTAGGCCAGGTTGACGCCGGGCAGCATGGGGTAGGCGGCGAAGAACTGGCCGCGGGCTTCCTCGACCAGATGCAGCACCGGGTTCAACAGCAGCAGCTCGACGAGGGCGGGCGGCAGGGCATGCAGCGGGAACATCACGCCCGACAGCAGGTAGAGCGGGAAGAAGGCCAGCCGCACCATGGCACGCAGCGGCGGCAGCGCCTGGCCCAGCACGGCCAGCAAGGTGCCCAGGCCGGTGCCGAAGAGGCTGAGCAGGGCCCACACGCCGGCCAGCTCCAGCGGCGCCGCGGGCTGCACCCGGTAGCCCAGCCAGGCCAGCACGGCCAGGGCCAGGGCCAGCACGGCCAGGTGCAGTACCAGCTCCAGCAGCGCGCGCGAGACCAGCGTGTCCATCGGCTTGACCTGGCGGTAGCTGAACAGCGCGCGGTTGGCATCGATGCCGTCCATCAGCCGCATGCTCAGGCTGCGGAAGGTGAAGAAGGGCAGCAGGCCGGTGACGAGGAAGACCGGGTAGTCGATGCTGGGCGAGACGGCCTGATGCATCACGCCGAACATCGCCACCATCATCAGCACATGGGCCAGCGGCTCCAGCACGAACCAGATGCCGCCGATCCAGCGACCGCCGAAGCGCGTCTTCAGCTCGCGGGTCATCAGGGCGAAGAGCACGGCCCGCTGGATGGCCCAGGCGCTGCGCGGGGCCGGGCCGGTCCGGGGCGTGCTCAGGGCGGTCGGGTCGGACATCGAAGGGGCGGCGGGGGCGCGGTTCGGGGGCAGGCGGCAGGGTGTGAAACGATCGTATCGACGGGGTCCTTGCGGCCAAGCGTGGAGAAGGACACGAATTCCGGCCGAACTGCAGGGTTCGCCGCCTGGCCCGGCACGGTCGCTCCGGGCAAGGGGCAGGCGGATACTTCGCGCTCTCCTGCCGCCCTGCCCGCCCGTGTCCGACGTCGCCGATCCCCCCTGCCCCGACCCCGCCGACGGCCTGCACATGGCCGAGGCCCTGCGCCAGGCGGCGCGGGCCGAGGCAGCCGGCGAGGTGCCGGTGGGCGCGGTGCTGGTCTGGCACCGGCCAGACGGGGTGGACGAGGTCATCGCACGCGGTCGCAACCGGCCGATCGGCGACCGCGACCCGACCGCCCATGCCGAGCTGGTGGCCCTGCGCGAGGCCGCCCGCCAGCGCGACAACTACCGCCTGCCCGACTGCAGCCTCTACGTGACCCTGGAGCCCTGCGCCATGTGCGCGATGGCCCTGCTGCATGCGCGGCTGCGGCGCGTGGTCTGGGGCGCGGCCGATCCCAAGACCGGCGCCGCCGGCTCGGTGCTCGACCTCTTCGCCGAGCCGCGGCTGAACCACCAGACCAGCGTCACCGGCGGCGTGCTGGCCGAGCCCTGCGGCCGGATCCTGCGCGACTTCTTCGGCCGCCGCCGCGCCGAGGCCCGGGCCGCCCGTCAGGCCGCCCACCCCTTGAACCCGCTGCCTGCCGCGTCCGCCGCAGGCCCTGAAGCGAGCGATTCCCTGCCCCCATGAAGCGCCCCACCGCCCCGAAGCCCGTCGCCCCCGAGACCCCAGCCGCTGCCGAGCCGCCGCTGCGCTTGCAGCTCTGGTCGCCGGCCGGCGTGGTCGCGCGGCCACCGGCGCTGCGCCGCGCGGCACGTCATCTCGGCACGCTCGGCTTCGAGGTCACGGTCGATCCCGACGCGCTGGCCCGCCACCAGCGCTTTGCCGGCGACGATGCCCAGCGCCTGGCCGCGCTGCACCGCGTTGCCGATGCCGCGCCCGATGTGGTGCTGGCCAGCCGCGGCGGCTACGGCCTGATGCGCCTGCTGGACGGCATCGACTGGGCGCGGCTCGGCCGCAGCATTGCAAGCGGCAGCCGCTGGGTGGGCTACAGCGACCTGACCGCCCTGCAGCTCGGCGCCCTGGCCCACCGGGCCGGGCCGATGTGGGCCGGCCCGCTGGCCTGCGACGACTTCGGCCGCACGGCCGAGGAAGGCGGCATCGACGAGATCACCGAGGCCTGTTTCGTCGAGGCCATGCATGGCGAGCTGGAGGCCATCGGCTTCCGCGGCGAGGCCGGCTTCGACGGCCTGGAGGTGCGCGGCACGCTCTGGGGCGGCAACCTCAGCGTGCTGTGCAGCCTGCTGGGCACGCCACACCTGCCGAAGGTGCGCGGCGGCATCCTCTTCCTGGAAGACGTCAACGAGCACCCCTACCGCATCGAGCGCATGCTGCTGCAGCTGGCCCAGGCCGGCGTGCTGGAGGCGCAGAAGGCCGTCGTGCTGGGCAGCTTCAGCGACTGGAAGCCTTCGCCGCTGGACCGCGGCTACACGCTCAAGACCATGGTCGCCGGCCTGCGCAGCCGGCTGAAGGTGCCGCTGCTGAGCGGCCTGCCCTTCGGCCACCAGCGCACCAAGGTCTGCCTGCCGGTGGGTCGGCGGGCGACGCTGGCGGTGGAAGGCCGGGACCATCTGATCGTCTGGGGCCACTGAGGCCGATGGGCCGGGCGGTCTGTGCGATTCGTCACAGGCCTGAAGATGCGATGCGACACTCCGCGCCGCTCGGCGAGGCCCTCGCCGCATGGCCGCACCGTCCCGATGTTCCCGTCCCGCTTCGCTTCCCGCCCCCTGGGCTGCCCGCTACCGCGCCAGGGCCGGCTCCTGCTGCTGGCCCTGGCCGCTGCCTGCCCCCCGGCCTGGGCCCAGGCCCCGCTGCCGCGGGTGGAGGTGACCGGCTCGGCCCTGCGCCAGATCGACGGCGAATCGACCGTGCCGCTGACGGTGCTGCGTGCCGACAGCCTGCGCCGCCAGGGCGTGAGCACGCTGGAGCAGGCCCTGGCCCGGCTGGCCGCCAACCAGAGCGCGACGGTGCTGAGCAGCGTCATCGGCGGCGCCAGCGGCGGCGCGAGCTTCGCCGACCTGCGCGGCCTGGGGGCCGACAAGACCCTGGTGCTGCTGAACGGCCGGCGCCTGGCCAACCAGGCGGTCGACGGCGGCGCGGTGGATCTGAACATGATCCCCTTCGCCCTGATCGACCGCATCGAGGTGCTGCGCGACGGCGCCTCGGCGCTCTACGGCAGCGAGGCCATCGGCGGCGTGATCAACCTGATCACCCGCGAGGACGTGGGCGACACGCTGGAGCTTTCGATCGAACAGCCCCAGCGCAGCGGCGGCCGCAGCCGCGAGCTGAATGCCAGCCTGGGCTTCGGCGACCTGGCCGGCCGCGGCTTCAGCGCCAGCCTGGCCGGCGGGCTGCGGCAGACCACGGCGATCCGCTCCGGCCAGCGCCGCTTCGGCGCGCGGGGCGTCATCCCCGAGCGCGGTGTCGACTACAGCTCCTTCTACACCGGCCCGGCCAACTACAGCCAGACCCAGGGCGCCGACACCTTCTTCGCCCACCCGCTGGCGCCGGACTGCGCCGCCCCCGGCTTCAGCGGCGACGGCACGAGCTGCTATTTCGACACCGTCCGCGACACCGACCTGAGCCCGCGCAGCGAAAGCCAGTTCCTGCAAGCCGAGGCCCGGCTGCGGCTGCCGGGCGCGATGACGCTCAAGCTCGAACAACTGCTGAGCCGGCACCTCGTCGGCCAGACCCTGGCCGGCACGCCGCTGGCCAGCGGCGACGGCTTCCTGCCGGTGGCGCCGGGCACGGCCTTCTACCCGGGCCAGGGCGGCGTGCCGGCGCCGGACGGCTTCGTGCTCGACCCCGGCCTGCCGGTCGATGCCTACTGGCGCGCGCCGGGCCAGCGACGCATCGCCTCGGACAACCGCCAGGGCCGCTGGACGGCCGAGCTCGCCGGCGCGCTCGGCGCCTGGGAACTGCGCCAGGGCCTGAGCCTGCAACTCGGCCGGGTCAGCGAGCAGTTGCGCGGCGGCGCCTACGACGAGGCCGCGCTGGCCGCCGGGGTCAACAGCGGGCTGCTGAACCCCTTTGGCGCGCAGACCCCGGCCGGCCTGGCCGGGCTGCGCGAGGCCGAGGTGGGCGGCGAGATCCAGCGGGCCCGCGGTCGCGTGCTGGCGCTGGACAGCCAGTGGCGGCGCGATCTGGCCTGGCCCGGCCTGGCCCGGCCCGCCGGCGTGGCCCTGGGCGGCGAGCTGCGCCATGAGGACTACGCCATCGAGGTGATCGATGCCGTGGCCAGCCGCGTGCCCACCCAGGGCCTGGACCCGGCGAGCGACGTGCAGGCCAGCCGCCGCGCCGGCGCGCTATGGGCCGAGCTGCAACTGCCGCTGGCCCCGACCCTGGAGCTGAACCTGGCCCTGCGCCACGACCGGGTCGGCCAGGTCGGCCGGCAGACCAGCCCCAAGCTGGCCCTGCGCTGGCAGGCCAGCCGCGATGCCCTGCTGCGCGCCTCGGTGGGCCGCGGCTTCCGCGCGCCGACGCTCTACGAACTGAAGCAGCCCGGTTTCGCCACCTTCAGCGCGGCGCCGTTCGACGACCCGCTGCTCTGCCCCGGTGGCGTGGCGGTGCCGGGGGCGGATGCGGCGCGGGTCTGCGGCCGGCAGCTTGTCGAGCAGGGCGGCGGCCGGGACGATTTGCAACCCGAGCGCTCCGAACAGGCCAGCCTGGGCCTGGTGTTGCAGGCCGGGCCGCGCGCCAGCCTGACGGCCGACCTGTGGGCGGTGCGGATCCGGGATGTCATCGTCGCGCCCACCGCGAGCGCCGTGCTGCAGAACGCCGCCGCCAATGCCGGCCTGATCCTGCGCGATCCGGCCGACGGCAATGTCATCACCGCCATCGACACCCGGCTCTTCAATGCCAGCGCCATCCGCAGCCACGGCCTGGACCTGGGCGCGCAATGGCAACCGGCCCTCCCCCTGCCCGGCCGGCTGACGCTGGCGCTGCAGGGCACGCGGGTCTTCTCGCACACCCTGCGCGGCGGCCTGGCGGGGGAGGTGGAAGAGCGTGTCGGCCGCCACGGCAGCCGGGGCCCGATCTTCCGCTGGCAGCACAGCCTCAGCGCAAGCTATGCCCAGGGGGCCTGGAGCGCGACGCTGGCCCAGCGCTACCGCTCGGGCTACCGCGACGAGAACAGCGCGCTGATCGACCCCGCCTTCCACGGCCGGGTCGGCAGCACCAGCGTGTGGGACCTGGGCCTGGGCTGGTCGCCGCAGCCCGGCCTGGAGCTGCTGGCCCTGCTGCGCAATGCCTTCGACCGCGACCCGCCCTTCAGCAACCAGTCCAGCCAGTTCCAGACCGGCTACGACGCCCGCTACACCGACGCCACCGGCCGCGCACTGGGCCTGCGCCTGGTCTGGACGCCGCGCTGAATCCGGCCCGGCGGCCGGCAAGATGAGAACCCCTATCATTCGGCGCGCCTCGCGCCGGGGGCTGCGTCCCGCCCGGCTTGCGGCCTGAACCGAACCCTGCCCCTGGAGTCCGCCGGATGCCCGCCCTGTTCCCGTTCGCCCCCTCGTCAAGGCGCCGCGCCGGCCGCGCGCTGGGCGCCCTGGCCCTGCTGGCCCTGCCGCTGGCGGCCCTGGCCCAGCCGGAGGCTGCATCGGCGGCGGCCCCGGCCGCCGCCGCCCTGGCCGTCGACAACCCCTACGGTCTGGCCGCGCTCTGGGCGGGATCGGATTGGATCGCCAAGGCGGTGCTGCTGATGATGGCGCTGATGTCGGTGGGAAGCTGGTACATCCTGATCGTCAAGCTGCTGGAGCAGGCCCGCATCGGCCGCCAGGCGCGCGAGGCCCAGGCCAGCTTCTGGTCGGCCGGCAGCGTGGCCCAGGGCAGCGCCGCGCTCAGCGCCGGCAGCCCCTTCCGCTTCATCGCCGAATCGGCGCTCGAAGCCACCAGGAAGCATGAAGGCCTGCTCGGCCAGATCGACCTGAACGAGTGGGTGACGATGTCGCTGCAGCGCGCGATCGACCGCGTCGGCAGCCGCCTGCAGGACGGCCTGGCCTTCCTGGCGACGGTGGGTTCGACGGCGCCCTTCGTCGGCCTGTTCGGCACCGTCTGGGGCATCTATCACGCGCTGACCGCGATCGGCGTGGCCGGCCAGGCCTCGATCGACAAGGTCGCCGGCCCGGTGGGCGAGTCGCTGATCATGACCGCCATCGGCCTGGCCGTGGCCGTGCCGGCGGTGCTGGGCTACAACTGGCTGGTGCGCCGCAACAAGGGCGCGATGGACGAGGTGCGCGCCTTCGGCGCCGACCTGCATGCCGTGCTGCTGGCCTCGGGCCCGCGGGCCGGCCGCGACTGAGCGTCGGCCGCCGCCATGAACCCCAGGACCAGGGCCCGCCTGCGCGGGCCCGAGGACGAGGATGCGGTGATTGCCGCCATCAACACCACGCCGCTGGTCGACGTGATGCTGGTGCTGCTCATCATCTTCCTGATCACCATCCCGGTGGCGGTCACCGCGGTGCCGGTGAACCTGCCCAAGGAGCGGGTCGAGGTGCGCGAGACCAAGCCGGAGAACATCATCCTCTCGGTCGATGCGGCCGGCGGCATCTTCTGGAACGACCGGCGCGTCGCCTCCGAGGCGGCGCTGGTCGAGCGGCTCAAGGCCCGTGCGGCGCTTCAGCCGGCGCCCGAGGTGCAGATCCGCGGCGACCTGGCCTCGCGCTATGAGCCGGTCGGCCGCGTGGTGCTGGCCTGCCAGCGCGCCGGCATCCTGAAGATCGCCTTCATCACCGAGCCGCCGGCACGCGGCACGCCCTGAACGCGTCGGCATCCGGAGCCCCTGCCCCATGGCCATGCAGATCGGCGCCCCCGGCGGCGCCTCGGACGAGCCCGAAGTGATCCTCGACATCAACACCACGCCGCTGATCGACGTGATGCTGGTGCTGCTGATCATGCTGATCATCACCATCCCCATCCAGCTCCATGCGGTGAACCTGAACCTGCCACAGGCCCGGCCGCAGCCGCCGCAGACGCCGCCCGAGGTGGTGCGCATCGATGTCGACGCGGCCAGCACCGTGTTCTGGAACGGCCTGCCGCTGGCCGATGGCGCCGAGCTGGAGGCCCGCTTGCAAGCCGCCGCCACGCAGCCGGTCACGCCCGAGATCCACCTGCGCCCCGACGCCAATGCCCGCTATGCCGTGGTGGCCGGCGTGATGGCCGCCACCCAGCGGGCCAAGCTGGACAAGTTCGGCATCGTCGGCAGCGAGCAGTTCCTGAGCCCGGCCGCGCCGCGCTGAATGCCGATGGTCTTTTCCGACGATCCCGAACTGCAACGCCAGGCCGCCCGCCGCCGCCTGGTCGGCGTGGGCGGCGTGGTGCTGCTGCACGGTTTGGTGATCTATGCCCTGGCCTCGGGCCTGGCGCGCGAGGCGGTGGAGGTGATCCAGAAGCCGCTGGTCGCGCGCATCGTCGAGACGCTGCCGCCCCCGCCCCCGCCGCCGCCGCCCCCGCCTCCACCCCCCCCACCGCCGCCGCCGCGGCCGGTGAAGCTGCCGCCGCCCCCGCCCCCCGCGCCGCCGCCGCCGGCCTATGTGCCGCCACCCGAGCTGCCGCCGGTGAGCGCGCCGCCGCCGCCGATCACGGCCGTGACGCCCGAGCCGCCGCGCGAGCCGCCGAAGATCGAGCCGCCGCCCCCGCCCGCGCCGCCGGCCCCTCCGGCGCCACCCGCACCGCCCGCGCCCCCGGCCCCGCCGCCCCCACCCGGGCCGGTCAGCCGCGATGTGGGCCTGGCCTGCCCCGTGCAAGTGCGGCCGGAGATTCCGCGCAAGGCCCTGCAGGACGGCATCTCGGGCATGGTCCGCGCGCAGGCGCGCATCGTCGGCGGCAAGGTGGTGGACGTGAAGATCCTCACCGGTCCGCGCGTCTACCACCAGCCGGTGATCGCGGCGATGAAGCAGTACCAGTGCGTGAGCGACGCAGCCGAGCTGCTGGTCACCCAGGAGTTCGACTTCAAGATCGAGTGAGGTCGCGCGGCCGGGCGCCGCCCCGCCCCGGGGCCGGGGCGATCAGGCGATCGCGTCGAGCAACTGGGTCTCGAACTCGATCTGCTCGCGGTTGCGCTGCAGCGAGTTGCCGTCGATCAGGAAGGTGTCTTCCACCCGCTCGCCCAGGGTGCTGACCTTGGCCAGTTGCAGGTTGATGCCGTGCTGGGCCAGCACGCGCGCGATGGCATAGAGCAGGCCCGAGCGGTCGCTGGCCGAGACGGTCAGCAGCCAGCGCTGGCCGCGCTCGTCGGGCTTGAGCGAGATCCGCGGCGTGACCGGGAAATGCTTGACCCGGCGCGACTGCCGCCCGCGCGAGGGCTCGGGCAGCGCGGCGCCGCTGACCAGGGCAGCGGCAAGCTGGTTCTCGACCAGGGCGATCAGGTCGCGGTGCTGAAGCTCGGCCTCGCCATGCATGGGGGCGAGCACCTGGGGCGAGGTCACCTCGAAGGTGTCGAGCGCATAGCCGTGCCGGGTGGTGTGCACCTTGGCATCGAGGATGTTGAAGCCGGCATGGTCGAAGTAGCCGCAGATGCGGGCGAAGAGATCCTGCCGGTCGCGGGCATAGACCAGCACCTGCAAGCCCTCGCCGACGCTGGATGGCCGGGCGCTGACCACTGCCTGCTCGCTGTCCATGCGGCGCGCCAGGCAGCGCGCATGCCAGGCCAGGTCGGCTGCATCGTGGCGGGCGAAGTAGCTGATCTCCAGCGTCTTCCAAAGCGCCGCCTCGATGCCCGGCAACTGGCTGTGCAGGGCCAGGAGCTGCCGCGCCTCCTGCTTGCGCGCATCCACCTCGGCCGCGGCATTGGGATGGTCGCCGCCCAGGGCGCGCAGCGTGGCGCGGTAGAGGTCCTCCAGCAGCTTGCCCTTCCAGGCATTCCAGACCTTGGGGCTGGTGCCGCGGATGTCGGCCACTGTCAGCAGGTAGAGCGCGGCCAGGGTACGCGGGTCGCCCACGCGGCGGGCGAAGGCCTGGATGGTGTCCGGGTCGGACAGGTCCTCCTTCTGCGCGACGCGGCTCATCGTCAGGTGCTCGCGCACGAGGAACTCGATCAGGCGCGCATCCTCGGGGCCGATGTCGTGCTCGCGGCAGAAGCGCCGCACCTCGTGGCCGCCCAGCTCGGAATGGTCGCCGCCGCGGCCCTTGGCCACGTCGTGGAAGAGCGCCGCCACATAGAGCACCCAGGGCCGCTCGAAATTGGCGGCGATCTGGGTGCAGAAGGGGTACTCGTGCGCATGCTCGGGCACGAAGAAGCGCCGCACATTGCGCAGCACCATCAGGATGTGCTGGTCCACGGTGTAGACGTGGAAAAGGTCGTGCTGCATCTGCCCGACGATGCGCCGGAAGACCCACAGGTAGCGGCCCAGCACCGAGGTCTGGTTCATCAGCCGGAAGGCATGCGTCTGCCCGCCCGGCGCGCTGAGGATCTGGCGGAACAGCGCCCGGTTGACCGGGTCGCGCCGGAAGGCCGCATCCATCAGGCCGCGGGCGTTGTAGAGCGCGCGCAGCGTGCGCGCCGACAGGCCCTTGATGCCGACGTTGGACTGGTAGACGAGGAAGGTCTCCAGGATGGCGTGGCGGTCGCGCTGGTAGAGATCGTCGTGGGCGATCTCCAGCAGACCGCCGCGGTCGAAGAACTTGTCGCCGACGGGGCGCATCGGCCCCTCGGCCAGGCCGGTGATGCGCTCCTCGATGTTGAGCATCAGCACCTGGTTGAGCTGGGTCACGGCCTTGGCCGCCCAGTAGTAGCGGCGCATCAGCAGCTCGGAAGCGCGCTGGCTGGGCGTGCCCTGGTGGCCGAAGCTTTCGGCCACGGCGGTTTGCAGGTCGAAGACCAGGCGGTCCTCGCGGCGGCCGGCCACGCTGTGCAGGCGGGCGCGGATCAGCTTGAGCTGCGCCTCGTTGCGCTGAAGCTGGCGGGCCTCGAAGGGCGTGACCAGGCCATGGGCCGCCAGCTCGCGCCAGGTGCGGCCCAGGCCGGCGGCGCGGGCGACCCAGATCACCACCTGCAGATCGCGCAGGCCGCCGGGGCTTTCCTTGCAGTTGGGTTCCAGCGCGTAGGGCGTGTCCTCGTACTTCTGGTGGCGCTGGCGCATCTCCAGCGTCTTGGCGCGCAGGAAGGCGGCGGGGTCCATCACCTCGCGCTGGGCCTGCACGAAGCGCTCGAAGAGCTTGCGGGCGCCGAAGAGGAAGCGGGCCTCCAGCAGCGCCGTCTGCACGGTCACGTCGGCCAGGGCCTCGGCCACGCATTCGTCGACGCTGCGCACGCTCTGGCCGATCTCCAGGCCCACATCCCAGCAAGCGGTCACGAACTGGCTCAGGCTGGCCTGGATCTCGGGCGCCTCCGAGGACAGGCCCTCGGGCAGCAGCACCAGCACGTCCACATCGGAGGCCGGGAAAAGCTCGCCGCGGCCGTAGCCGCCCACCGCCACCAGGGCCGCGCCGCGCGGCATGCCGCTGAGCCGCCACAGGCGCTTGAGGGTGCCGTCGACATGCCGCGCAAGCTGCGTCAGCAGCAGCCGCGCGGTGGTGGCCGTGGGCCGGGCGCGGTTGAAGCGGTCGATGCGGTCGGCCTTGCCTTCGCGGAAGGCCCGGCGCAGGGCCGGCAGGTCGATCAGCCCCTGGGGCTCGACGGGCACCGACATGGCGGCGCGATCAGGCGGCGGAACCGGCCAGCACGAAGTCCGGCGGCGGCGGGCTGCCCGCGGACAGGGTCAGCACCTCGTAGCCGGTCTCGGTGACGACCAGGGTGTGCTCCCACTGGGCGGACAGGGAGCGGTCCTTGGTGACGATGGTCCAGCCGTCGCCCAGCTCCTTGATCTCGCGGCGGCCGGCATTGACCATGGGCTCGATGGTGAAGACCATGCCGGGCACCAGTTCCTCCAGCGTGCCGGGGCGGCCGTAGTGGAGGATCTGCGGTTCCTCGTGGAATTTCTGGCCGATGCCGTGGCCGCAGAACTCGCGCACCACGCTGTAGCCGGCGTTCTCCACGAAGGTCTGGATGCCGTGGCCGATGTCGCCGAGCTTCAGGCCCGGCTTGACGCGGGCGATGCCCTTCCACATGGCCTCGTAGGTCAGGCTGCACAGGCGCTTGGCGGCGATCGAGCCCTCGCCCACGATGAACATGCGGCTGGTGTCACCATGCCAGCCGTCCTTGATCACCGTGACATCGATGTTGACGATGTCGCCGTTCTTCAGCGGCCGGTCGTTCGGGATGCCGTGGCAGACCTGGTGGTTGACCGAGGTACAGATGGACTTGGGATAGGGCGTGTAGCCCGGCGGCTGGTAGTTCAGCGGCGCGGGCACGGCGCCCTGCACCTCGACGATGTGGCGGTTCGCCAGCGCGTCGAGCTGCTCGGTCGTGATGCCCGGCTTGACATGCGGGGTCAGCATGTCGAGGACTTCGGAAGCGAGCCGGCCGGCCACGCGCATCGCCGCGATGTCGGCGGCAGTCTTGATGGTGATGCCCATTGGGCGATTATCCAATGCCGCTCCGGGCCGGCTGGTGCCCGGGGCCGGGCGGGCGAAGGCGCCACCTAGAATTCCGGGTTTTCGAGGCCCCGGCCGCGCCGCCGGACGCCCTCCCCCGCCGCGCCTGCCGCGGCCCCCAGGCCCCCGCCCCGCATGACCGCCTCTGCCTCCGTCATCCTCGCCTTCGAGGGCGGCAACGCCCTGTCCGATTTCCGTGCGCGCGCGCTGCTGGCCGCGCTGCAGGCCGAGGTACCGCGGATCACCGCCGTCCACGCCCGCGCCGTGCACTGGGTGGCGCTGGATGCCGCCCCGGCCCGCGAGGCGCAGGACAAGCTCGACGCCCTGCTGCGCTACGGCGAGCCCTACCCCGGCCCCGAGGCCGGCAAGGCGGTCGAGCGCATCGTGGTGATGCCGCGCCTGGGCACCGTCTCGCCCTGGGCGAGCAAGGCCACCGACATCGCCCGCAACTGCGGGCTCGCGGGCGTGCACCGCGTCGAGCGCGTCACCGAATTCCTGCTCGGCCTGAAGACCGGCCTGCTGGGCGGCGTGCAGCCCTTGAGCGAGGCCGAGAAGCTCGCCTGCGCGCGCCTGTTGCACGACCGCATGACCGAGAGCGTGGCCTTCGAGCGCGAGGCCGCCCGCGCCCTGTTCGAGGTGCAGCCCGGCCAGGCGCTGGAGCATGTGGACGTGATCGGCCAGGGCCGGGCGGCCTTGGAGACCGCCAACACCACCTTCGGCCTGGCCCTGTCGGGCGACGAGATCGATTACTTGGTGGCCGCCTTCACCCAGCTCGGCCGCAAGCCCAGCGATGTCGAGCTGATGATGTTCGCGCAGGCCAACAGCGAGCACTGCCGCCACAAGATCTTCAATGCCGATTTCGTGATCGACGGCGAGAAGCAGCCGCTCTCCATGTTCGGCATGATCCGCAACACCGAGAAGCTGGCGCCGCAGCGCACCGTCATCGCCTACAGCGACAACGCCGCGGTGATGGAAGGCGGCCCGATCGAGCGCTGGGCGCCGCAGGGCTACACCAATGCGCCCGCCTATGTCGCGCAGCCCGCCACCGCGCATGTGCTGATGAAGGTGGAGACGCACAACCACCCGACCGCCATCAGCCCCTTCCCCGGCGCTTCGACCGGCGCGGGCGGCGAGATCCGCGACGAGGGTGCCACCGGCCGCGGCTCCAAGCCCAAGGCCGGCCTGACCGGCTTCTCGGTCAGCCACCTGCACCTGCCCGGCCTGGCCGAGCCCTGGGAGCGCGACCCGGTCGGCAAGCCCGAGCACATCGCCAGCGCGCGGCAGATCATGACGGAGGGCCCGCTGGGCGGCGCGGCCTTCAACAACGAGTTCGGCCGGCCCAACCTGGCGGGCTATTTCCGCGTCTACGAGCAGACGGTCGAAGGCGGCCAGCTCGCCGGCCAGGCCCTGCCGCCGGTCCGCCGCGGTTATCACAAGCCCATCATGATCGCGGGCGGCCTGGGCCAGATCCTGGACGGGCAGACGGCCAAGATTCCCTTCAAGGCCGGCACCCTGCTGATCCAGCTCGGCGGCCCGGGCATGCGCATCGGCATGGGCGGCGGCGCGGCCAGCTCGATGGCGGCGGGCGTGAATGCGGCTTCGCTGGACTTCGATTCCGTGCAGCGCGGCAACCCCGAGATCGAGCGCCGCGCGCAGGAGGTCATCAACCACTGCTTCGGCCTGGGCGCGGCCAACCCCGTGCTGGCCATCCACGACGTGGGCGCGGGCGGCATCAGCAATGCCTTCCCCGAGCTGGTCGACGGCGCGGGCCTGGGCGCCACCTTCGACCTGCGCAAGGTGCCGCTGGAGGAGACCGGCCTGGCGCCCAAGGAAATCTGGTGCAACGAGAGCCAGGAGCGCTACGTGATCGCCCTGGACCCGGCCGGCCTGCCCGTCTTCGATGCCATGGCCGCGCGCGAGCGCTGCCCCTATGCCGTCGTCGGCGTGGCCACCGAGGCGCCCGAGCTGATCCTGGAAGACGGCCCCGGCGGCGAGCGCGTCATCGACATGCCCATGACCGTGCTGCTGGGCAAGCCGCCCAAGATGCAGCGCAAGGTGCAGCGCGCCACCTGGGACGGCCGGCCGCTGGACCTAGACGGCGTCGAGCTGGCCGAGGTGGCGCACCGCGTGCTGCGCCACCCGACGGTGGCGAGCAAGCGCTTCCTCATCACCATCGGCGACCGCACGGTGGGCGGCCTGAGCCACCGCGACCCCATGGTCGGCCCCTGGCAGATCCCGGTGGCCGACTGCGCCGTGACCCTGGCCGACCATGCCGGCCTGCGTGGCGAGGCCATGGCCCTGGGCGAGCGCACGCCGCTGGCCGCCCTGGACGCGCCGGCCTCCGGCCGCATGGCGGTGGCCGAGGCCATCACCAACCTGCTGGCCGCGCCCATCGAGCTGTCGCGCGTCAAGCTGAGCTGCAACTGGATGGCGGCTTGCGGCGAGCCGGGCGAGGATGCTGCCCTGTACGACACCGTCAAGACCGTGGGCATGGAGCTCTGCCCGGCCCTGGGCATCGGCGTGCCCGTGGGCAAGGACTCGCTCTCCATGCGCAGCCGCTGGCAGGACGGGGGCGAGACCAAGCAGGTCACCGCCCCGGTCAGCCTGATCGTCACCGGCTTCGTCACGCTGGACGATGTGCGCGGCACCCTGACCCCGCAGCTCCAGCGCCTGCCCGCCACGCCCGGCCGCCCGGCCTGCGGCGACAGCAGCCTGATCCTGATCGACCTCGGCCAGGGCAGGAAGCGCATGGCCGGCTCCATGCTGGCCCAGGTGCTAGGCCAGACGGGGCACCGCACGGTGGACGGCGTGCCCGATGTGGACGAGCCGGCGCTGCTCAAGGCCCTGGTCGCCGCCATCAACCAATTGCGTGCCGAAGGCAAGCTGCTGGCCTACCACGACCGCAGCGACGGCGGCCTGTGGGCGGCAGCTTGCGAGATGGCCTTCGCCGGTCAGCTCGGCCTCAGCCTGAATGTGGACCTGCTGATCACCGAGGGCGACGGCATCCGCGACAGCCGCGCCGAGGTGGGCGATTCGAAGAACTGGGCCACCCAGGTCGGCCCGCGCCGCGCCGAGCAGACCCTGCGCGCACTCTTCAACGAAGAACTCGGCGCGCTCATCCAGGTCGCCACCGCCGATCGCGATGCCGTGATGGCCACCCTGCGCGCGCATGGCCTGTCGGCCCACAGCCATGTGGTGGGCAAGCCCAACGACCGCGGCGTGGTGGAGGTCTGGCGCGATGCCAAGTCCATCTTCAGCGCGCCGCTGCGCGCCCTGCAGCAAAGCTGGGACGAGGTGAGCTGGCGCATCGCCCGCGACCGCGACCACCCTGAATGCGCCGATGCCGAACATGCCGCGGCCGGGGCCGAGGGCGACCCGGGCCTGCATCTGGCCCTGAGCTTCGACCCGGCCGAGGATGTGGCCGCGCCCTTCATCGCCACCGGCGCCAAGCCCAGGGTGGCCATCCTGCGCGAGCAGGGCGTCAACAGCCAGGTCGAGATGGCCTACGCCATGCACCGCGCCGGCTTCGCCACGCACGATGTGCACATGAGCGACCTGCAGGCCGGCCGCGCGCGGCTCGACGGCTTCCAGGGCCTGGTCGCCTGCGGCGGCTTCAGCTACGGCGACACCCTGGGCGCGGGCGAGGGCTGGGCCCGCTCCATCCTCTTCAACCCGGCGCTGGCCGAGGCCTTCGCGGCCTACTTCCAGCGCAGCGACACCTTCACCCTGGGCGTCTGCAACGGCTGCCAGATGCTGGCCGCCCTGGCCCCGCTGATCCCGGGCGCCACGGCCTGGCCGCGCTTCGTGCGCAACCGCAGCGAGCAATTCGAGGCCCGGCTCAGCCTGGTCGAGGTGCTGGATTCGCCCTCGATCTTCTTCCGCGGCATGGCCGGCAGCCGGCTGCCGATCGCTGTCTCGCACGGCGAAGGCCGGGCGGACTTCTCGCAGCGTGGGGATGCGAAGGCGGTGGCCGCGGCGATGCGCTTCGTCGACCACCATGGCCAAGCCACCGAGGCCTATCCCTTCAACCCCAACGGCAGCCCGGGCGGCCTGACGGCGGTCACCACGGCCGACGGCCGCTTCACGGCCATGATGCCCCACCCCGAACGCGTCTTCCGCAACGCCCAGTTCAGCTGGACGCCGGGCGAGGTGGCGGCGGACAGCCCCTGGCTGCGCATGTTCCGCAACGCCCGGGCCTGGGTCGCCTGATGAGCGCCGCCCGCCTGCTCATCGGCTTCCATGCCGTCACCGTGCGGCTCAAGACCGCGCCGGCCTCCATCGTCGAGGTCTACGTCGACGCGGCCCGCCGCGACGCGCGCATGAAGGACTTTCTGGCCCGCGCCCGCGAGGCCGGCCTGCGCTGCCACGACAGCGACGACGCGCGGCTGAATGCCCTGGCCGGCAGCCCGCGCCACCAGGGCGTGGTCGCCCGGGTGAAGGAGCTGCCGCAGGCCAAGTCGCTCGACGAGCTGCTGGAGGCCGTGGAGGCGCGCGGCGAGGCCCCGCTGCTGCTGGTGCTCGACGGCGTGACCGACCCGCACAACCTCGGCGCCTGCCTGCGCGTGGCCGACGGCGCCGGGGCACATGCCGTGATCGCGCCCAAGGACCATGCGGTGGGCGTGAACGCCACCGTGAGCAAGGTGGCCAGCGGCGCGGCCGAGACGGTGCCCTACTTCATGGTCACCAACCTGGCCCGCACCCTGAACGAGCTGAAGGAGCGCAACGTGTGGATCGTCGGCCTGGCCGACGAGGAAGGCGGCACGCTCTACGACGTCGACCTGAAGCAGCCCGTCGCCCTGGTGCTCGGCGCCGAGGGCCCCGGCCTGCGCCAGCTCACCCGCAAGACCTGCGACCAGCGTGTCGCCCTCCCCATGGCCGGCGCGGTGGAAAGCCTGAACGTTTCGGTCGCCAGCGGCATCTGCCTCTACGAGGCGCTGCGCCAGCGCCGCACCTGAACCCCGAGGAGTGCCCGCCATGAACCGCCCGACCGCCCGCCGCCCCGCCGCCTGGATCGCCCTGGGCACCCTGGCCCTGATGCTGGGCGCCTGCACGCAGGAGACGCAGAACCAGATCAAGCGCGACCTGCAGAACTGGACCGGCACCGACGGCATCCTGGAGGTCTATTCCAACGGCGTGGTCGTCAAGCGCTTCCTGAAGATCGACAAGCTCAGCACGGCCCTGGGCACGCAGGACGGCAATGCCCGCAGCTACCGCTTCGGCTACGGCGTGATCGACCTGAACCTGAACGGCACGGTGGATGCCGGCGAGAAGCGCGTGTACTTCGAGCTGAGCGATTTCTCGCAGTACGTCTTCTACGACAACCCGAACTGAGCCGGGCCTCAGGCCCGCGCCCCGCGCTGCAGCCGCCGCTCGGCCCAGACGCTGAGGCCGGCGGCCGACAGGATCCACAGCAGCCCCACTGGCGCCAGTCCGGCATAGCCCTGGGCGGTGACGATCAGGCCGCCGCTGGCCGAGCCGGCGGCATGGCCCAGGTAGATGGCCGAGCTGTTGAGCGCCAGCAGGGCCGGCGCCAGGGCCGGCGCCGCCGCGCTGAGCCGGGCCTGCTGGGCCGAGCTGGTCGCGAAGCCGCCCAGCGCCCAGGGCACGATGACCAAGGCCACCGCCAGCGGCGAGCCGGCCAGCGGCCAGATCGCCAGGCTGAAGGCGATCGCGCCCAGCGTCAGCAGCACGGCGCGCGGCGGGCCCAGGCGGTCGACGTGGCGGGTCATCAGCACATTGCCGATCAGGCCGCACAGGCCGGCCCAGAAGAACAGCAGGCTGATGGTGGTGGCATCGGCGCCGAGCTGCTGGCGGTAGTAGGGCGCCAGATAGGCCTGCACGCCGAACTGGCCGGCGCTTTGCAGCGCGGTGACGGCGACCACGGCCATCAGGGCCGGATGCGTCAGCAGCTCGCGCCAGGCGCTGGCGCTGACGGCCGGCGGCCGGATGCCGTCGGGCACCACCCGCCAGAGCCAGGCCGCCGCCGCGCCCGCCAGCACGGCCACAAGGCCGAAGGCCCAGCGCCAGCCGAAGGTCTCGCCGATCCAACTATGCAGCGGCATGCCCAGCACCAGCGCCAGCGACCAGCCCAGGAAGACGAAGCCGATCGCCCCGCCGCGTTGCGCGGGCGGCGCCAGCACGCCCATGGCCGCGGCGGCCTGCGGGGTGAAGACCGAGGCGGTCAGCACCGTCAGCGCCCGCAGCACCATCAGCGCGCCATAGTCCGGCGCGAAGGCGCAGAGCAGGTGGCCGACGGCATACCAGGCCAGGGCGGCGGTCAGCAGGCGGCGGCGGTCGAAGCCGGCGACGATGCCGGCGGCCAGCGGCGCGCTCAGGCACATGGTGGCGGCGGCCAGCGCGATCAGGCGGCCGCCATCGGCCACGCTGACACCCAGCGACTGGCTCAGGTCGTTGAGCGAACCGACCGTCACCATCACCCCGCAGCCGATCGCGAAGTTGCCGAACAGCAGCGCCCAGCGGCTGGCCCGCAGCGCGCGGGCGCGGGCCTCGTCGCCGGCCGCGGCCGGGTTCACCGCTGGGTCACCTTCAGCGCCTCGGGGTTGACGATGCCGGTGGGCGCGCGCTGGATGAAGGCCAGCACGTTCGCGAAGGCGGCGGCGAAGGCCGATTCGTAGGCGCTGCGCTCGACATGGCCGATGTGCGGCGTGCAGATCGCGTTCTCCAGCCGCAGCAGGGGATGGCCCTGGAGGATGGGCTCGCTCTCGAACACGTCGATGGCGGCCAGGCCGGGCCGGCCGCGGTTGAGGGCGGAGACCAGCGCGCCGTCCTGGATCAGCTCGGCCTGCGAGGTGTTGACCAGCAGGGCCTCGGGCTTCATGCGGGCCAGGTCCTCGGGGCCGATCAGGCCGCGGGTGGCCTCGACCAGGCGCAGGTGCAGGCTCAGCACATCGCTTTCGGCAAAGAAGGCCTCGCGGCTGGGCGCGGCCTCGTAGCCATCGGCCACGGCGCGGGCACGCGAGGCCTCGCTGCCCCAGACCTGCACCTTCATGCCGAAGGCGCGGCCGTAGCCGGCCACCCGGCGGCCGACCTGCCCGTAGCCCCAGAGGCCGAGCTGGCGCCCCTCCAGCAGCGTGCCCAGGCTGAAGTTCGGCGGCATGGCCGCGGCCTTCAGGCCGGACTGCTGCCAGGCACCGTGCTTGAGGTGGGCGATGTACTGCGGCAGCCGCCGGCTGGCGGCCTGCACCAGGGCCCAGGTCAGCTCGGCCGGCGCGGCCGGGCCTTCCAGCGACTCGGCCACCGCAATGCCCAGGCGGGTGCAGGCCTCGACATCGATGTGCTCGCCGACCGGGCCGACCTGCGCGATCAGCTTCAGCCGCGGCAGGCGCTCCAGCAGCAGCCGCGGGAAGCTGGTGCGCTCGCGCACCGCGATCACGATGTCGGCATCCTTGAGCCGCACCGCGAGCTGGCCGATGCCCTTGACCGAGTTGGTGAAGACCTTGAAGTTGAAGCCGTCCAGCGCGGCCGCGCAGGCCAGCTTGCGGACCGCATCCTGGTGGTCGTCCAGGAGGATGATGTTCAGTGTCGCCATGGGCGGCGGATTGTGCCCGTCTGGCCCCGCGGGCGGGCGACCGGCCGGGCCTTGCGGCCCCAAGGCGGTCGGCGCGCTCGGGGCCGGGTCAAGGGGGTCCGCCCCGGGGCTTGCCCGGGGCGCGGTCGGGGGCGCTGCGGTCCAGACTTCAGGCCCGCGCTGCATTCCCTGCCCGCCCTGCCCCCCTTGTCCCCGATGGTCCTGCTGCGCCGCATCCTGATCGCCCTGCTGCTGCTGACCGGCCTGCTCGGCATCCTGGTCTGGACCTACACCCTGCGGGCCCTGCCGCAGCGCTCGGGCGAGATCTCGGTGCGCGGGCCGCTGTCGCGGCTGTCGATCGAGCGCGATGCGAACGGCATCCCCACCATCCGCGCCGGGGCGGCCGAGGATGCCTGGTTCGGCCTGGGTTTCGCGCATGCGCAGGACCGGCTCTGGCAGCTTGAGCTGCACCGCCGCATCGGCTCGGGCCGGCTGGCCGAGCTCTTCGGCCGCGAGGCCCTGGGCCACGACAAGTTCCTGCGCGCGCTCGGCGTGCGGCGCGCCGCCCAGGAGCAATGGGCCAAGGCCGATCCCCTGAGCCGCCGTGCGCTGGAGGCCTACAGCGCCGGCATCAATGCCTATGTCGACGAGCACATGCGGGCGCGGCCGCCCGAGTTCCTGGTGCTCGGCCTGCAGCCCGAGCCCTGGACGCCGGTCGACAGCCTGGCCTGGTCGATCATCATGGCCTGGGACCTGGGCGGCAACTGGCGCAGCGAGCTGCTGCGCCTGCGGCTGAGCCTCTTCCTGCCGGCCGAGCGCATCGACGAGCTGCTGCCCGGCTACGAGGGCGAGCGGCCACCGCAACTGCGCGACTACGGCGAGCTCTACACCCGCCTCAAGCTGGCCGGCAGCGGCCGGCCGGGCAGCGCCGCCGCCGCCGGCAGTGCGCCCGCAGCGGCGGGCTCGGCCTTCTGGGACGCCCTGCTGCAGGGCGGCGTCGAGGGCACGGGCTCGAACAACTGGGCCGTCTCCGGCCGGCACAGCGCCACCGGCCATCCCCTGGTCGCCAACGACCCGCACCTGCGCCTGAGCACGCCGGCGCTCTGGTACCTGGCCCGGCTGGAAGCGCCCGGCCTGCGCGTGGCTGGCGCCACCCTGCCCGCCCTGCCCATGGTGGTGCTGGGCCAGAACGAGCACCTGGCCTGGTCCTTCACCAACACCTTCCCGGATGTGCAGGACCTCTACGTCGAGCAGATCGACCCCCGGAACCCGCAGCGCTACCGCAGCGGCGAGGGCCCGGAAGGCTGGGCGACCTTCGAGACCTTCCCCGAGCGCATCGGCGTGCGCGGCGAACCGGATGTCGTCTTCGTCGCCCGGCGCAGCCGCCACGGCCCCATCATTTCCGACGCCGAAAGCCCCGCCACCCAGGGCCTGACCGGCACCCACCCGCCGCGGCCCGAGGCCCCCGGCTACGCCCTGGCCCTGCGCTGGACCGCGCTGGACCCCGACACCGGCACCCTGGCCGCCGGCCTGGGCTTCAACCGGGCGCGCAGCGTCGACGAATTCATCGCCGCCGGCAGCAGCTATGTCGCGCCGATGCAGAACGTCATCGTCGCCGACCGGCGCCGCATCGCCCAGGTCAGCCTGGGCCGCGTGCCCCTGCGCAAGGCCGACAACGACCTGCGCGGCCGCGTGCCCGCCCCCGGCTGGGACAGCCGCTACGACTGGGCCGGCTTCCTGCCCCCGGCCGAAACCCCGCGCGAACTGGACCCGCCGCGCGGCTGGCTGGCCAGCGCCAACCAGCGCATCCACGGCCCCAACTACCCGCACGAGATCGGCAGCGACTGGAGCCTGCCCTTCCGCCACCGCCGCATCCAGCAACTGCTGGACAGCCGGCCCATACACGACCTGGACAGCTTCGCCGCCATGCAGCGCGACCGGCGCTCGCTCTTCGCCCTGGCCCTGCTCGACCGCCTGCGCGCCGCGCGCAGCAACCACCCCCTGGCGCCCCAGGCCCGCGCCCTGCTGGCGGGCTGGGACGGGCGGATGGAGCCCGATGCCGCCGAACCCCTCATCTTCTGGGCCTGGCTGCGGCACCTCGGGCGCGGCGTCTTCGCCGACCAGATCGGCGCCGAACGCTACGAGCGCGAACTCGGCGTGCGCAGCTTCCACGACGCCCTGCTCGGCGTGCTGCAACGCGACGACGCCTGGTGGTGCGACGACATGGGCACCCCCGAGCGCGAAAGCTGCACCGACCAGATCGACCGCGCCCTGGGCGTGGCGCTGGAGGAACTGGAGCGCCTGCAAGGCCATGAGCCGGCCACCTGGCGCTGGTCGCGCGCCCACCTGGCGCGGGCCGAACACCGCCCCTTCAGCAAGCTGCCCCTGCTGCGGCCGCACTTCGAACTGCAAACCCCCGTCGGCGGCGACACCTACACCCTGGACGCCACCCGCGTCTGGCTGGCCAGCGACCCCGCCAGCGGCCTGCTGCCCTACCAGACCGAACACGCCGCCAGCCTGCGCCTGCTGATGGACGTGGGCGACCCGCGCCGCTCCCGCGTCATCCACCCCAGCGGCCAGAGCGGCCTCGTCTTCAGCCCCGGCTACCGCGACTTCCAGCCCCGCTGGGCCAAGGGCCAGACCGTCATGCTGTGGCCCGACACCGAACCCGGCCAGATGCTGCGCCTGCTGCCCCGCTGAGGCCCAGCCACCCCTCGGGCACAATCCAGCCGCGCCACACCTCCCTGTAGTTCAATGGATAGAACGGGGCCCTCCTAAGGCTCAGATACAGGTTCGATTCCTGTTGGGGAGGCCAGTTGCGCAGGGCGGGACTGGCTGCCGGGCCAAGATCAATCCGGCAGAAACATCCCAACCAACTCATTCAGAAAATCAAAGCCCTTGGCTGTGGGCTGAATCCAGCCTTCGGTGCCGAGTTTCAGCGCCAGCAGGCCGCGCTGCTGCGCGGCGTCGAGGGTCGACAGAATGGCGCCCAGGGGCAGGCCGGTGCGTTCGGCGAAAAGGTTGAGCGGCAGGCCGTCTTTCAGGCGCAGCGCGTTCATCATGAATTCGAAGGGCAGGTCCTTCGGGTCGATCTCGTGCTCGTTCGACACGGCGCGACCGGCCGGGGCTTCGGCCAGGTAGCGGGCCGGTTCGCGCCAGCGGACCTGGCGGATGACGCGTTCGGCGAAGCTGAGCTTGCTGTGCGCGCCGGCGCCGATCCCCAGGTAGTCGCCGAACTGCCAGTAGTTCTGGTTGTGCATGCAGCGGTGGCCGGGGCGAGCGAAGGCCGAGACCTCGTAGCGCGCCAGGCCGGCGGCGGCGGTGCGTTCGACGAGGCGGTCGAGCAGGGCGCTGGCCAGGTCGTCGTCAGGCAGGCCCGGGGGTGGGCGGCTGCCGAAGACGGTGTTGGGCTCCATCGTCAGGTGGTAGACGCTGAGGTGCGGCGGGGCGAAGGCCAGGGCCTGGTCGAGCTCGCGGTCGAGCGCCTCCAGCGTCTGGCCCGGCAGGGCATACATCAGGTCCAGGTTCCAGGTGCGAAAGGCGCGGGCGGCTTCCTCCAGCGCGGCGCGGGCCTGGGCGGCATCGTGCACACGGCCCAGGGTGCGCAGTTGCGCGTCGTCGAAGCTCTGCACGCCGACCGACAGGCGGGTGACACCGGCGTCGGCATAGCCCTGGAAGCGATCGCGCTCGAAGGTGCCGGGGTTGGCTTCGAGCGTGATCTCGGCCCCCGGCGCCAGGCGCAGCAGGCTGCGCAGCATGTCGATCAGCGTGCCGATGGCGGCCGGGCTGAACAGGCTGGGCGTGCCACCGCCGATGAAGACGCTGTGCACATTGCGGCCCCAGACCAGGGGCAGCGCGGCTTCCAGGTCGGCACGCAGGGCGGCAAGGTAGGCGGCCTGCTCGGCCCCGTCCGGGCCGCGCTGCGGCGCTGGGGCTTGCGCGGCAAGGGCGATCCGGCGCGGCCCGGGGGCCTGCAGCTCATGCGAGTTGAAGTCGCAGTAAGGGCACTTCTTCAGGCACCAGGGCAGGTGCACATAGACGGCCAGCGTGGGCGGCGCGGGCAGGCGCAAGGCGCCGGGGTCGCGGTGCAGGGTCAGCGGGCGGGGGTCGCGCGTGTCCATCTCGGGCAGGCTCAGGGCGTGAGATCGGGCCGCGCGGCCTCAGGGCCGGAGGGCCCAGACCTCGCGCAGTTGCGCGACCAGCGCCCGGGCGGCCGCACCGCGGTGGCTGAGCGCGGCCTTGCGGGCGGCGGGCAGCTCGGCCACGGCGGCGGCTTCGGAGGGGATCCACAGCAGCGGGTCGTAGCCGAAGCCCCCTTGCCCGCGCGGGGCCTGAAGCAGCTCGCCGGCCCAGCAGCCGGTGGCGACCAGGGGCAGCGGGTCATCGGCATGACGCACGGCCACCAGCACGCAGACGAAGGCGGCGCGGCGGTCGGCCTGGCCCTGCATCGCGGCCAGCAGGCGGGCGTTGTTGGCGGCGTCCTGCGCGGCGCGGCGGGCTTCGCGGTCGGCGAAGTCGCCGGCCGGCAGGGGCACGTAGACGGCCGAGTCGACGCCGGGCTGGCCGCCCAGGGCATCGACGCAGAGGCCGGAATCGTCGGCCAGGGCCGCGCCGCCGGCCGCGCGGGCGGCATGGCGGGCCTTGGCCAGGGCGTTCTCAAGAAAGCTGCGGTGCGGCTCCTCGGCCTCGGGGATGCCGAGGCTGCCCTGCCCCACCAGGGTCAGCGGCAGGTCGGCCAGCAGGCCCTGCAGCTCGCCCAGCTTCTTGGCGTTGTTGGACGCTAGGACGAGGCGCAGGCTCATCGCCCGAGCCCGGCCGTGATGCCCACCTCGGGCCGGGGTGCGGCCAGCGCGGCCTTCTGCAGGACGACCAGCTCGGCGATGCCCTGCTCGGCCAGTTGCAGCAGGCGATCCATCTCGGCGCGGCTGAAGGCTGCGCCCTCGGCCGTGCCCTGCACTTCCACGTAGTGACCGGCGCCGGTCATGACGACATTCATGTCGGTGTCGCAGGCGCTGTCCTCGACGTACTCCAGGTCGAGGCGGGCTTCGCCCTCCAGCAGGCCGACGCTGATGGCGGCGACATGGTCGCGGATCGGGTTGGCGGCCAGCTTGCCGGCGGCGATTAGGTCCTGCACCGCCTCGGCCATCGCCAGCCAGGCGCCGGTGATGGCGGCGGTGCGGGTGCCGCCATCGGCTTGCAGCACGTCGCAATCCAGGGTGATGGTGCGCTCGCCCAGGGCCTTGAGGTCCACCACGGCGCGCAGCGAGCGGCCGATCAGGCGCTGGATCTCCTGGGTGCGCCCGCTCTGCTTGCCGCGGGCGGCCTCGCGGTCGCCGCGGGTGTGGGTGGCGCGCGGCAGCATGCCGTACTCGGCCGTGACCCAGCCCTCGCCGCTGCCGCGCTTGTGCGGCGGCACGCGGTCCTCGACCGAGGCGGTGCACAGCACCTGGGTGTCGCCGAAGCCGACCAGCACCGAACCCTCGGCATGGCGGGTGTAGTGGCGGCTCAGTCGGACGGGACGCAGGGCGTCGGCGGGGCGGTTCTGGGGGCGCATGGCAGGGTCGTGTTTCGCAGGGGCCTGCATGGTCGCACGCCCTGTGCGAACGACTCAGGCGCCGGGCAAGGGCGGGGCCTTCAGGCGATGCTCGATGGTCGAGCCCTCGGCGGACTCGGCTTCGGCCAGGCCCGGCCCCGGCCAGCGCAGGGCCAGGGCGCTGACGTTGTCGCAGCGCGGGCCGCCGGCGTCGAGGGCCGCTTCGGCCAGGGCCGGCAGCGCGTCCTCGGGCGGGCCGTCGCTGAGCGCGGCGACGAGCATGTCCTCGTCCAGATTGCCCCAGAGTCCGTCGGAGCACAGCATGAGGCAGTCGCCTGGTTGCAAGGGCAGCGGGCCGGCCACGTCGACGCGCGGCGGCGTCGGACTGCCCAGGCAGGTGAAGAGCACATGGCGGTTCATCTGGGCCCAGTCGGCCAGGTGCTCGGCGGCCTCGGGCGGCATCTCGGCATAGCTGTGGTCGCGGGTGCGGGCCAGCAGGTGGCCGTCGCGCAGCAGGTAGATGCGCGAATCGCCGCAATGCGCCCACCAGGCCTCGTCCTCCTGCACCAGGCAGGCGACGAGGGTGGTGCGCGGCGTGTCGTCCAGGGCCTGCAGGCGGGCATGCTCGACGAGCTGGCGGTGCGCGGTGTGCACCGCCTCGGCCAGGAAGGTGGCCGGCGCGGCGATGCGCGGCTGCGCGGCGCGGGCGAACAGCAGGTCCAGGGTCTGCAGCGCAAGCTGGGCGGCGACATCGCCATCGGGATGGCCGCCCATGCCGTCGGCCAGCAGCAGCAGGGTGGCCTCGCCGCGGCGGGCATGGCCGACGCGGTCCTCGTTGCGACGGCGGCCGCCGCGGTGGCTGATCTGGACAGGGTCGAGCCGGGCGGCGGACACGTTCTGGCCTTCAGGACGGCGAGCCCGAGCGCAGGCTCTCGATCTGAAGCTTCAGCCTTTCGCTGAAGCTCAGCCGGGTGTAGCGGCGCTCGGTCTCGCGGGTCAGTTCCTTCTGCAGCGCGAAGACGCTCTGCGGACGGGACAGGGGATCGAGCGCCATACACCACTCGATCACCTCGATGAGATTGTCCGAATAGACATTGCGCATGCGTGACAGCGACAGGCCGAGCCGGTCCTTGTCCATGCGCTGCGGCGCATCCGGCGGCGGCATGCCGTGCATGCAGGCGTAGAGGCAGGCACCGATGGCGTACAGGTCGGTCCAGGGGCCGAGCGCGCCATCGCGCTTGTACATCTCGGGCGCGGCAAAGCCCGGCGTGTACATCGGGCGGATGAAGCTGCCTTCCTTGCTCAGCACCTCGCGCGCGGCGCCGAAGTCGAGCAGCACGGCCTTGTTGTCCTCGGTGATGAAGATGTTGGCCGGCTTGATGTCCAGATGCAGCATCTTGTGCTGGTGGACGATGCGCAGGCCGCGCAGGATCTCGTCGAAGAGGCTGCGGATCGAGCTCTCGCGGAAGATCTTGTCGCGCTTGAGATCGCGCGCGGTGACGATGAACTCCTGCAGGGTGTCGCCCTGCAAGTGGTTCATCACCATGTAGACCGTCTCGTTCTCGCGCAGGAAGTTCAGCACCGCGACCACGCTGGGGTGGCTGATCTGCGCCAGCGCGCGGCCTTCCTCGAAGAAGCTCTTGAGGCCCAGGCGGTAGAGCGCCTGCTTGTCGGGCCGCACCCGCGGCAGCAGCTCGCCGGGCTCCCGCTCGGCCAGCGAGGCGGGCAGGTACTCCTTGATCGCCACCCGGCGACCCTCGCCGTCCTCGGCGAGATAGACCACGCCGAAACCGCCCGAGGCCAGCTTGCGCAGGATCTGGTAGCCCCCGACCACGGTGCCGGCCGGCAGGGGCGCGGACTTCGGCTTTGCCATAATCGGATTTTGCAATGCGATAAATCCATGCCAGTCTACAGCATGACCGGCTACGCCCAGGCCCTGGCCGACGCGTCCGCCCCGAGCGTCTCGGACCCCGCCCCGGCCCCCCGAGCGGGCAGCGGACTGGCCATCGACATCCGCTCCGTCAACAGCCGTTTCCTCGACCTCGCCTTCCGTCTGCCCGACGAACTTCGCGGCCTCGAACCGGCGCTGCGCGAGCTGATCGCCGGCAGCCTCAAGCGCGGCAAGGTCGAGCTGCGCATCGCCACCCGCGAAGGGAGCGAGACCGCCTGGCCGCAGCCGCAGATGGAGCAGCTCACCGCGCTGGCGCGGCTTGAAGGCAGCGTGCGCAACTGGCTGCCCCAGGCCGCCCCCCTCAGCGTGCACGAGGTGCTGACCTGGTGCCGCGGCGGCGGCAGCGCCGTGCGCAGCGACGAGCAGGTGCTGGCCCTGGCCCGCCAGGCCCTGGCCGGCCTGAGCGAGGCCCGCGCCCGCGAAGGCGCCAAGCTCGTCGAGATCCTGCAATCGCGCATCACGCGCCTGCGCGAGCTGGCCGCCGAGGCCGGCCCCCTGCTGCCGCAGGTGGTCGCGCGCCAGCAGCAACGCTTCCTGGAACGCTGGCAGGACGCGCTGGCCGCCGCCGACGGCGGCGGCAGCATCCCCGCCGACACCCTGCGCGACCGCGCACTGACCGAGGCCGCGTCCTACGCCATCCGCATCGACGTGGCCGAGGAACTCGGCCGCCTGAACGCCCACCTCGACGAGATCGAGCGCCTGCTGAAGAAGGGCGGTGAACTCGGCAAGCGCCTGGACTTCCTGATCCAGGAACTGCACCGCGAAGCCAACACCCTCGGCTCCAAGTCCGCCGCGCTGGAGCTGACCCAGATCTCGGTGGAGATGAAGGTCGCGATCGAGCAGATGCGGGAACAGGTGCAGAACATCGAGTGAGGCCTGCCCGTACCATGCAGCCCGCCCGGTCCATGCCGGGCAGGTCGCGCCCCCGCCCAGCGGGCCCCGCGCGGAGATCCAACGATCCAAGGCGTTTGCATGGCAACACCGACACCGGCCCCCGGCCCGGCCCAGCGTCCGGGCGATGGGGGAGGCGATCTGCATGCGCAGGCCCTGTCCGTCAGCAAGCAGGATCGGGCGGTGCTGCTCGGGCAGACGCCCCGGGTGCTGTGGCTGACCGGCCTGTCGGGTGCGGGCAAGAGCACGATCGCCAATGCCGTGTGCGCCCGCCTGCACCACCAGGGCCGGGCGACCTATCTGCTGGACGGTGACCACCTGCGTGGTGGCCTGAGCTGTGACCTGGGCTTCTCGGAAGCCGACCGCAAGGAGCAGGTGCGGCGGGTGGCCGAGGTGGCGCGGCTGATGGTCGATGCCGGCCTGATCGTGCTGACGGCACTGATCTCGCCCTTCCGCGCCGACCGGGCGCTGGCACGCGGCCGCTTCGCACCGGGCGAGTTCCTGGAAGTCTTCGTCGACGTGCCGCTGGCGGTGGCCGAGGCGCGCGACCCGAAGCTGCTGTACGCCAAGGCGCGTGCCGGCACACTCGCCAGCTTCACCGGCATCGGCTCACGCTATGAGCCTCCCCTGGATCCCGAGCTGCATCTGCGCACCGACCGGGAGGCACTGGACATCTGTGTCGAGCGGGTGCTGGCCCTGCTGAACCCGCCGGCGGCCGGGCGCTGAATGCAGCCTCCGCCCCCTGAGCCCTTGCCTGCTGGAAGCGATCCCCTGCCGTGTCCCTCCTGAAATCCCTGTTGCAGCGCCTGTTCCGCACCGCACCTGCCGCCGCGGACGCTGCGGTGGCATCGCCCGAGCCCGTGAGGGCATCGGCCGCGCCTGCGCCCGCCGCCGAAGGCCCGCTGCCCGCCGGGCATCCGCGCGTCTTCGGCATCGGCCTGAGCAAGACGGGCACGACGACGCTCGGCACGTGCTTCGAGATCCTCGGCTTGCGTCGCCGCTGCACCTACTCGCTGGAGCACACGATGCGCCTGATCGACGGCGATGTGGCGGGCGTGCTGGCCGCGGCCGACTGCTACGAGGCGCTGGAGGATTCGCCCTGGTTCGCGGTCTATGAGCAGCTCGCGCAGCGCCATCCGCAGGCGCTGTTCATCCTGACGCGGCGCAGGGACGGCGCGGCCTGGGTGCGCAGCGCGCTGAACCACGGCGCCCACAGCCCCGAAGCCGCCCGCGCGCTGGGCCGCCGCTTCTTCGAACGCCTGCTGCCCGGCGTGCCGGTGGATGCCCTCCACGACACGCACAACGCGCGGGTGCGCGCCTTCTTCGCCGACCAGCCGCAGCGCCTGCTGGAGGTCTGCTGGGAAGAGGAAGCCTCCTGGGACGCGCTCTGCGCCTTCCTCGGCCGGCCGCTGCCGGCCCAGCCCTTCCCGCACGAGAACCAGGGCGTCTACACGCCGCCGGTCGGCTGAGCGGCGAGGCGCGGCCGATCGACCGGCCGAGCGCGACGATCCCGGCCGCAGCCGGAAGCGCCGCGGCCTGGAAGGCTCAGCCCAGGGCTCGGTCGATCGTCTTGCGCAGGCGGGCGGTGGCGGCGTTGACCTCGGCCTCGAAGTCATGCCAGCGCGCTTCGCTGGCCTGCTTCAGGGCCGCGAGCTTGCCCTCCGCACCCCGCACATCGGCCTGCAGCGCGGTGATCTCGACATCGATCTTGGCCCGGGCCTCGGCCAGCGATGCCGCGGCGCGCTTGTCCAGCGTGACGAGCGCCGCGCGGCCCTTGGCGATGTCCTTGTCGGCGGCGTCGATGAAGGCATCGCGCTTGGTGTTGTCGCTTGCGTAGGTGAAGACCGGCATGCCCTTGATCGTGTCGGGCGTCGCGCCGGCCATCACCAGCTTGCCGGCCCGATCCTGGATCTGCGAGACCGGCACGGCCACGTCATGCCGGCCGATGCCGACGAAGCCACCCGCGCCGACGATGACATAGGACACGTTCCGGTCGGGCGCGATGATCAGATCCTCGACCTTGCCGACCTTCTGTCCGGTATCGTTGTAGATCGTCTTGCCGAGCAGCGTCTTCTTCACGCTCCAGCCCATCGCGAGACGGGTGGATTCGGAGACGCTGACGTCGACCGAGGTGCTGCCGCCGGCCACCTGGGCCGTGGCGGGTGCCATGCTGCCGAAGGCGCCGGCAACGATCAGCGTCGCGAGCGAAAGGCGGGAAAGGGTGCGCTTCATGATGGGTGTCCTTGAGGTCTGGGGATGCCGTCGTGTTCAACGACGGGCGTGAGCTGCTTGTACGGCGGGGGCCGGGAACGGTCTGTTCGAGAGACCACGCGCGGCCGTGCCGAGGCGAATCGGTGGCGCACAGACAGGACGACCGGCGGGCCGCAGCCTCGGCGTCTTGCTTCACGTCGAAGCGCCATTGCCCAGGACCCCATGAACACCTTGCTCACCCCACGCGCCGCGGCCCTGGCCGCCGCCTTCCTCCTTGGCAGCTTCGGCTGCGCCAGGGCCCAGGGGCTCTACGTCGGCGCCAACCTCGGCACGCCGGACTACAACAGCCGGGTCAACGGCATCGACGGCGGCGGCAGCGGACTCGGCGGCAAGGTCTATGTCGGCCTGCCGATCACCCCGGGCTTCGCGCTTGAGGGGGGCTACTTCAATGTCGGCCACATCAACAATGCCAGCGGCAAGGTCAAGGTGCGCGGGGTCTTCGTGGATGGCGTCGGCTCCTACGCCTTCGCGCCCAACTGGTCGGTGCTCGGCCGGATCGGCCTGGCGCAAGGGCGCTTCCACACCTCCAACGGCAAGGATTCCAGCCCGGCGCTGCGGCTGGGTGCCGGCCTGGAATACGCGCTCAGTGCCTCGACGGCGCTGCGCGGGGAATACGGGCACTACCGTTTCTCCAGTGCCTTCGGCCACACCGCCAACATCGGCGAGTTCAGCCTGGGGGTGAAGATCGGCTTCTGAGCGCCAGCAGGCGCTAGAGCCCTGCCGAGGCCAGCACGGCCGCGGCCGAGCGGGTCTCGACGCCGAGCTTCTCGAAGATGTGTTCGAGGTGCTTGGTGACGGTGCGCGGCTTCATGCCGCAGATCTCGGCGATGTCGCGGTTGGTCTTGCCGCGGGCGACCCAGTAGAGGACTTCGGTCTCGCGCGGCGTCAGTGCGGCGCGGCGCAGCCGGGGGTCGCCGCTGGCTGCCTGCGGGCCGGGAGCGGCCGCCTCGGCGGCCGGCGGACGGGCCACGGGGGCCAGCGGGCCGCGTTCCAGCAGCAGCAGGCGCTCGCCCTCGCCGTGGTGGCCGACGCGGCGCACGCGCAGGCCCTGCGCGCCGCGTTGCAGTTGCAGCGGCGGCGCCTCCTCGGGCGGCAGGCCGGGCGGCAGCGGCGCGGCCAGCCAGCGCGCCAGGGCCTCGGGCAGGGCCTCGCCGGCCTCGGGGAAGAAGTCGGCCAGCCACTCGGCCGCGCGCGGCGAGCGCCAGGGCAGGCGGCCCTCGGCATCGACGACCAGCACGGCCTGGCCGGCCAGGTCCAGCGCGTCGCGGGCCTGGCGGATGGCCGCGGCATGGCGGGTGTGGGTACGCAGGCGGGCGATCAGCTCCTCGGGCCGCACCGGCTTGGTCACGTAGTCGATGCCGCCGGCGCGGAAGCCCTCGACGATGTGCTCGGTCTCGGTCAGCCCGGTCATGAAGACCACCGGGATGGCGGCATGCGCCGGCTGCGATTTCAGCCGGCGGCAGACCTCGAAGCCGTCCATGCCGGGCAGCATGGCGTCGAGCAGGATGGCATCGACCTCGACCCGCGCCAGGCGCTCCAGCGCCGAGGGGCCGTCGAGCGCGACCAGCACGGTGAAGCCCGCCTCGTCGAGCGCCTCGACGAGGAAGGCCAGGGAATCGGGCACGTCGTCGACCACCAGCACGGTGGCCGCGCGCTCATCCGGCGGGGGCGTCATGGGGGCGGGGGGCGGGTCGGTCGGAATCGGACTGCACACGGGCCAGGTAGGTGTCGAGGTCGAAGCTGCGCAGCGGCTCGCGCAGCCACTGGATGAAGGGGGCCAGGGCGGGGTCGTGCCGTTCCAGCTCGTCGAGCTTGCGGCGGATGGCCATCACATGGCCGATGCGGCCCAGCTCGGCCAGGGTGCTGCGCTCGGCCGGGCCGGGGCGGGGCCAGGCGCCTTCGGCGGGCGGGGCCGCCGGGCCGGCTGGCGGCGGCTCGGGCTCATGGCTGCGCAGTTGCCAATCCAGGTCGAGCTGGCGGCCAAGCAGGGCCAGCAGCTCGGATTCCAGCACGGGCTTGTCGATGAAGCCCTGGCAGCCGGCCCAGGCCTTGAGCGCATCGACATCGGCAAAGATGTTGGCCGAGACCATGATGACCGGCGGCTGCACCGGCAGGGTCAGGGCGCGCAGCGCGCGGCAGGTCTCCCAGCCGTTCATCTCGGGCATCTCCACATCCATCAGCACGGCATCGGGGGCCAGGGTCTCGACGACGGCCAGGGCCTCAGGGCCGCTGGCGGCCTCCTGCACCTGGAAGCCCAGGGGAGCCAGCAGGCCGGCCAGCAGGTGGCGCTGCATGGGCTGGTCGTCGACGACCAGCAGGCTGCGGCGGCGGCCGGCGTAGCCAATCACCTCCTGGCCGGTGGAGGGCTGCTGGCGCGGGTTCGTCACCTCGCGCAGGTAGGTGCGCACGCGGAAGGTGCTGCCTTCGCCGGGCCGGCTTTCCACCGTCAGCTCGCCGCCCATCAGCTCGGTCAGCAGGTGGGTGATGGTCAGGCCCAGGCCGGTGCCGGCGCTGGCCCGGCTGCGGCCCGGTGCGCTGCGCTCGAAGGGCAGGAAGATGCGCTCCAGGTCGGCCGCCGGAATACCGATGCCGGTGTCGATCACCTCGAAGCGCGCGATCTCGCGGCCCCAGGCCACGCGCAGCCGCACCTCGCCGCGGTCGGTGAACTTCACCGCATTGGCCAGCAGGTTGATCAGCACCTGGCGCAGGCGCTTGGCGTCGGTCGAGACGACCGCCGGCAGCCGCCCCTCGACCTCGAAGTGACAGGCCAGGCCCTTGGCCCGCGCCTCCACGCCAATCAGCTTGACGATCTGCGCAAGGAAGTCGGGAAAGGCCACCTCGGCCTGTTCGAGCTTGAGCTTGCCGGCCTCGATGCGGGCCAGGTCCAGCAGACCGTCGACGAGCTGCAGCAAGTGCTCGCCGCTGCGGCGGATCACGTCCACCGCCTCGCGGCGGCGCGGCGCCAGATCGGCATCGCGCTGCAGGATCTGGGCATAGCCGAGGATGCCGTTGAGCGGCGTGCGCAGCTCATGCGTCATGCCGGTCACGTAGCGGGTCTTGGCCAGGTTGGCGGACTCGGCCTGCTCCTTGGCGGCTTGCAGCTTGGCATCGGTGGCGCGGTGGGCCTCGATCTCGCGCATCAGCAGGGCGGTCTGGCGGTTCGATTCCTCGTGGGCGACGGCGCGGCTCTCCTTCTCCAGCACGATCCACCAGGCGCCCACGGCCAGCGCGACGGCGAAGAGCATGCCGGTCTGCAGCAGGGTGTCGCGCAGCAGGCGCTCGACCTCCTGCGCGGCGCCGCCGATCAGCGCCTCCTGCGTCCAGACCAGGGCCAGCAAGGCGGCAGCAAACAGCATCAGGCCGCCGTAGAGCACGGCCCAGTCGCGCACGCGCCGGCTCAGCAGGCCGTGCCGGGCCTGCGCGGGCTCGCCGGGCGGGGCCTTGCAGCGGTCGTGGCAGCGCGCGTCCAGCGTGCAGCACAGGGAGCAGATCGCGCCGCCGTAGGCCGGGCAGTGGGCCATGTCCTCGGGCTCGTAGGTCTTCTCGCACAGCACGCAGGCGCAGGCATACCGGGGCGCGCGCTCGGCGCTGCGGGCGATGTACCAGCGCCCGCGCGTGGCCCAGGCGATCAGGGGGCTGAACAGCAGGGCCAGCAGCAGGGCCAGGAAGGGCGCGAAGGCCGCGGCCAGCGGACCGAAGGCGCCCAGGTAGGCGGCGATCGCCACCGCCGCGGCCAGCGCGGTGGAGCCGACACCAACCGGGTTGATCGCATGAAGGTGGGCGCGCTTGAACTCGATGCCCGGCGGCGACAGGCCCAGCGGCTTGTTGATCACCAGATCCGCCACCAGGGCGCCGACCCAGGCGATGGCCAGGTTGGCATAGAGGCCGAGCACGCGCTCCAGCGCCTCGAACACCCCCAGCGCCATCACCAGCACCGCGACCAGCACATTGAACACCACCCACACCACCCGGCCGGGATGGCTGTGCGTGAGCCGCGCGAAGAAGTTGCTCCAGGCCAGCGAGCCGGCATAGGCATTGGTCATGTTGATCTTGACCTGGCTGACGACGACGAAGAGCACGGTCGCCGCCAGCGCCCAGCCGCCCGGGCCCAGCACCTGGGTGTAGGCGGCCAGGTACATCTGGGTGGGCTCGATGGCCTGATCGTCGGGCACGCCGGCCTGCATGGCCAGATGGGCCAGGAAGGCCCCGCCGACCATCTTCAGCGCGCCCGGCACGATCCAGCCCGGGCCGGCGACGATCAGTGCGCCCCACCAGCGCCAGCGCTTGGCGGGGGTGGGCTCGGGCAGGAAGCGCAGGAAGTCGACCTGCTCGCCGATCTGCATGACCAGCGCGAACAGCACCGCTGCCGCCGTGCCGAAGAGCAGCGGGTCGAAGCCCGGCTGCTGGGGGGCCTGGACCGCCGCCGCGAAGTCGGCATAGGCCCCGGGCGACTGCCAGGCCAGCAGCACGAAGGGCAGCAGCCACAGCAGCAGCCAGGCCGGCAGGGTGAGCCATTGCACGCGGCTGATCAGGGTGATGCCGCGCGTGACCAGCGGGATGATGGCCAGCGAGCTGAGCAGGTAGGCCCAGCCCAGCGGCAGGCCGGTGGCCAGCTCGATCGCGCGGGCCAGCACCACGCCTTCAAGCGCGAAGAAGATGAAGGTGAAGCTGGCGTAGATCAGCGAGGTAATCGTCGAGCCCAGGTAGCCGAAGCCGGCGCCGCGGGTCAGCAGGTCCATGTCCAGTCCGTGGCGGGCCGCATAGACGCAGATCGGCAGGCCGGTCGCGAAGATCACCACGCCGACGCTGAGGATGGCCCACAGCGTGTTCCAGAAGCCGTGGGTCAGGGCCAGGGCCGCGCCGATGGCCTCCAGCACCAGGAAGGACATCGCGCCCGAGGCGGTGTTGGCCACCCGCCAGCTCGACCAGCGCCGGCCGCCCTTGGCGGTGTAGCGCAGGGCGTAGTCCTCCAGCGTCTCGTCGGCGACCCAGGTGTTGTAGTCGCGCCGGATCTTGAAGATGCGCTGCGCAGCGGGAAGCTGGGCGGGCGGCGGCAGGCTGGACATGGCAGGGGCGTGAGCAAGTTCCGATCCCGCGCCTCAAAAAAGCGGCGGAGCACCCCGGGGGGCCGCTCCGCCGAATCACTCACTGCGCATGAAGGGAAACCGGCCCCGGGGGGCCGGGATCGGAAGGTCTCAGTACTGGAACTGGGCACCGATCAGGAACTTGTCGATCTTGCTGCCGGTGGCGTCGCTGTCGGTGTTGGTGTAGACGGCCGACAGGCGGGCGTTGTGGCCGGAGATCACGTAGTTGAGGCCGATGTCGTAGGCGCTCACGTCGCGGTTGGCGGCATCGGGGCTGCTGCGCTGGTAGCGCACGAAGGGCTGCAACTTGCCGTGGCCGATCGGCTGCGGGAAGAGCCAGGCCACACTGACCAGGTAGGCCTTGCCCGGGGCCAGGCCGCCGACATTGCCCGTGGCGGGGGCCACATCCACATCGTCGAAGTCGTACTTGTAGGCCGCGCCTTCGAGCGTCAGCACACCCGGGCCGAGGTTCTTCTCGAACAGCACGTCGATGTTGTAGCCGAGGTAGTCGTCCTTGTTGCCGGCGGTGCCGACGCCGTCGCTCTGCTGGAGCAGGGCCAGGCCGACGGTGAAGAGATCCTTCGCGCCGTAGTAGGTGCTGGCGGTGTAGTAGGCCGGGGCCGGCTCGGCATCGAGGAAGGCATAGGCCACGCGGCCGGCGAAGAGCAGGTTGGCATCTTCGTTGGACAGGCCGGCCGCCTTGTTGTGGCCCTCGAACAGGCCGAAGGCATAGGTCAGCTTGCCGCCCAGCGGCTTGCCCCAGACAGTGATGCCGTTGTCGCGGCCGGCAAAGATCGCCGGGTAGGACGAGACCACGCCGGGATAGTCCCAGGCGGCGATGAAGAACGGGCCGTCGAGGTTGGCGCGATCGCTGGGCGGCAGCATGCGGCCCATCCAGACGTTGAACAGCGACGAGGGCTCGTATTGCACATAGGCGTCGAGAAGCTTCACGTCGTCTTCGAGGGCGTCGACGTTGAAGGTCACGCCAAACACCTTCTGGATGCGGGCGCTCATGTATAGCCGTGCCACCTCCATCGTGAAGTCATTGCTGCGGCTGTCGCCGCTGGGCGCGCCATCCTCGACCGAGCTGTAGCTCACGCGCAGGCCGCCACCGATCGACACCGAGTTGTTCTCGTCGATCTTGAAGGTGGCGCCGGCCTGGGCCGAGGGCAGGACGGCCAGCGCCAGGCCGAGGGGCAGCAGCGCCTGCACCAGCGGGCGCAGGCGGGCCGGGATCGAAGTCTTCATGGGCAAGCTCCTGGGGATCGTGGGCAGGTGGAGACAGGGGGGAACGGAACGCACTGTCCGGCCGGCCTGCGCAGGACGGAATACGACATTCGTCGTATGGCCCGGGCTGGCGCCGCGGGGGATAAACCCGCTGCCAACGACGGCGGCCGACCCGCGGCCATCGATTCATCCCCTGGAGTGCACCCCCATGCAACGTCGCCCCCTGCTCCTGTCCTCCGTCTGTGCCGCCGCGCTGCTGGGCGCCGGCCTGACGGCCCAAGCCGCCGAGACCCTCAAGGTCGGCGTGCTGCATTCGCTGTCCGGCACCATGGCCATCTCGGAGACGGTGCTCAAGGACACCGTGCTGATGGCCCTGGACGAGATCAATGCCAAGGGCGGCCTGCTCGGCAAGAAGCTGGAGCCGGTCGTCGTCGACCCGGCCTCGAACTGGCCGCTGTTCGCCGAGAAGGCCAAGCAGCTCATCGGCCAGGACAAGGTGGCCGTCACCTTCGGCTGCTGGACCTCGGTCAGCCGCAAGAGCGTGCTGCCGGTCTTCGAGGAGCTCAACGGCCTGCTCTTCTACCCCGTGCAGTACGAGGGCGAGGAGCTGAGCAAGAACGTGTTCTACACCGGCGCCGCGCCCAACCAGCAGGCCATTCCCGCCGTGGAATACCTGATGAGCAAGGACGGCGGCTCGGCCAAGCGCTTCGTGCTGCTGGGCACCGACTACGTCTATCCGCGCACGACCAACAAGATCCTGCGCGCCTTCCTCAAGAGCAAGGGCATCCCCGAGTCGGACATCCTGGAGGAGTACACCCCCTTCGGCCACACTGACTACCAGAGCATCATCGCCAAGATCAAGAAGTTCGCGTCCGAGGGCAAGAAGACGGCCGTGGTCTCGACCATCAACGGCGACTCCAACGTGCCCTTCTACAAGGAGCTCGGCAACCAGGGCCTGAAGGCAACCGACGTGCCGGTGGTGGCCTTCTCGGTGGGTGAGGAGGAGCTGCGCGGCGTGGACACCAAGCCGCTCGTGGGCCACCTGGCCGCCTGGAACTACTTCATGTCGATCAAGAGCCCGGCCAATGCCGAGTTCACCAAGAAGTGGGCCGCCTACGCCAAGGCCAAGAAGCTGCCCAACGCCGACAAGCCGCTGACCAACGACCCGATGGAGGCCACCTACATCGGCGTGCACATGTGGGCGCAGGCGGTGAAGAAGGCCGGCACGACCGACACCGACAAGGTCATCGCCGCGATGGCCGGCCAGACCTTCCCGGCACCGGGCGGCTTCACCTCGACGATGGACCCGAAGAACCACCATCTGCACAAGCCGGTGTTCATCGGCGAGATCAAGGCCGACGGCCAGTTCAAGGTGGTGTGGAAGACCAAGGGCCCGGTCAAGGCCGAGCCCTGGAGCCCCTACATCCCGGGCAACGACAAGAAGAAGGACGAGCCCGAGAAGAAGTGAGTCCCGGGGCCCGGACCCGGGGGGTTCGGGCCCGATGGGCATCGTCCTTGCTGAGCTGTGCCTGAGCCCGGCCGGTGTGCACACCGGCCGGCTGCTCCGGGCCGTCGCAGCCGCGGCTGCGACCCTTTCCGACCGAGCCGAGGATCGCCGTGATTCCCCGACCCCTGCGCATGCTGCGCCGCAGCCTGGCCACCGGCCTGCTGCTGGCGCTGGCCGCCGCCCTGCCCGCCCATGCGCTGACGCCCGAGCAGGCCCGGCGGGCCGCGGCCGATGACAACGAAAGCCGCATCGCCGCCCTCTTCGAGCTGGCCGCCGAAGCCACGCCCGAGGCCCGCAACTTCCTCGTCCGCATGGCCGACGATGCGCTGAAGCTCGATCCCCAGGGCCGCGTGCTGGCCGTGGACGAGGCCGGCGCCCTGGTCGATGCGGTGAGCGGCGCGGCCGTGGCCGGCGACCCGGCTGCGCTGGAGGACGTCGTCACCCCCAACCGCGTCGGCGCGGCCGTGCAGGCGGCGCTGGCCGCCTTCGACTTGTTCGCGCCCGAGGCCGCCACCCGCCGCAGCGCGGCCCTGACCCTGGGTGCCGACCCGCAGCCCGCGTTGCTGCCGCTGGTGCGCCGGGCCGCAGCGGCCGAAGCCGACCCGCAGGCGCTCCAGGCCCTGAGCGGCCTGAAGGCGCGGCTGGAGCTGGGTGCCCCCGAGGCCGCCACCCGCCTGGCCGCCGTCGCCCTGCTGGCCGAAAGCCGCGAGCCGGCCGTGCGCGCCCTGCTGGCCGCCCGCCTGGGCGGCGACGACGGCCTGCCGGCCGAGACCGACGCCAAGGTGCGCGCCGCCCTGGCCGCCGGCATCGACACCATCGCCCGAACGCTGAAGCTGGGCGAGACGCTCGGCACCCTGTTCAGCGGCATCAGCCTGGGCAGCATCCTGCTGCTGGCCGCGCTGGGCCTGGCCATCACCTACGGCCTGATGGGCGTGATCAACATGGCGCATGGCGAGCTGATCATGGTCGGCGCCTACGCCACCTGGGCGGTGCAGAACGCGGTGCGTGCCCTGGCGCCCGGCTGGTTCGACTGGTATCCGCTGCTGGCCCTGCCGGTGGCCTTCGCGAGCGCGGGCGCGGTCGGCATCCTGATGGAGCGGCTGGTGATCCGCCACCTCTACGGCCGGCCGCTGGAGACCCTGCTGGCCACCTGGGGCCTGAGCCTGATCCTGATGCAGACGGTGCGCAGCCTGTTCGGCGCGCAGAACGTGCAGGTGGAGAACGCGGCCTGGCTCTCGGGCGGTGTCGAGGTGCTGGCCAACCTCACCCTGCCCTACAACCGGCTGGCGATCATCGTGTTCGCGGGCGCGGTGGTGGTGGCGGTGTCGCTGCTGCTCACCCGCACCCGGCTGGGGCTGGATGTGCGCGCGGTCACGCAGAACCGCCGCATGGCCGGCTGCATGGGCGTGAACACGCCGCGCATCGACATGTGGGCCTTCGGCCTCGGCTCGGGCGTGGCCGGCCTGGCGGGCTGCGCGCTGTCGCAGGTCGGCAATGTCGGGCCGGACCTGGGCCAAGCCTACATCGTCGACAGCTTCATGGTCGTCGTGCTCGGCGGCGTCGGCCAGTTGATCGGCACGGTCTATGCCGGCCTGGGCCTGGGCCTGGGCAGCAAGTTCCTCGAAGCCTGGCAGGGCGCGGTGCTGGCCAAGATCGCCGTGCTGGTCTTCATCATCGCCTTCATCCAGAAGCGTCCGCAGGGCCTGTTCGCCCTCAAGGGCCGTGTCATCGACTGAGCCTGCCGCACCATGACATCTCCCGCCCTCCCCTCCCCCGGCGCCGGCTACGCCGGCTTGCCGCAGGCCCTGCCTCACTCGCTGCGCTTCGCGCGGCTGTTCAGCCCGCGCCAATGGCTGGCGCTGCTGGCGGTCGCGTCCCTGCTGATCGTCGGCCTGCCGCTGGCCAATCTGCTGCTGCCCGAGGGGCATGTGCTGCATGTCTCGGACTACAGCATCACCCTGCTGGGCAAGATCCTCTGCTACGCCCTGGTGGCGCTGGCCATGGACCTGATCTGGGGCTACACCGGCATCCTGTCGCTGGGCCACGGCGTGTTCTTCGCGCTGGGCGGCTATGCCATGGGCATGTACCTGATGCGCTCGATCGGACGCGACGGCAACTACCAGTCGGACCTGCCGGACTTCATGGTCTTCCTCGACTGGAAGGAGCTGCCCTGGACCTGGTGGAACACCGACAGCTTCCTGTGGTGCATGGTGCTGGTGGTGGCGGTGCCGGGCCTGCTGGCCTGGGTCTTCGGCTGGTTCGCCTTCCGCTCGCGGATCAAGGGCGTGTACTTCTCGATCATCACCCAGGCCCTGACCTTCGCCTTCATGCTGCTCTTCTTCCGCAACGAGACGGGCTTCGGCGGCAACAACGGCTTCACCGACTTCAAGCGCATCCTGGGCTTCCCGATCGCCGCGCCGGAGACGCGCGCCACGCTGTTCGCGATCACCGCCTTCGTGCTGCTGGCGGTGCTGGTGGGCGCGCGCTGGCTGGTCACCAGCAAGTTCGGCCGCGTGCTGACCGCGATCCGCGATGCCGAGAACCGCACCATGTTCTGCGGCTACGACCCGCTGGGCTACAAGCTGACGATCTGGACGCTGTCGGCCGTGCTCTGCGGCATCGCCGGGGCGCTCTATGTGCCGCAGGTCGGCATCATCAACCCGGGCGAGATGTCGCCGGCCAACTCGATCGAGATCGCGATCTGGGCGGCGGTCGGCGGGCGCGGCACGCTGATCGGGCCGCTGATCGGCGCCGGCCTCGTCAATGGCTTCAAGAGCGTCTTCACCGTCTGGTTCCCGGAGTACTGGCTGTACTGCCTGGGCCTGCTCTTCGTCGTCGTGACCCTCTACATGCCCAATGGCGTGATCGGGCTCAAGGCCAGCCTGATGGCCGCCTGGGCCGCACGCAAGCGCCGCACGCCGCCGGAGACCCGCGCATGACGCCCGACCTGATGGAAGCCGGCGCCGCCACCCGGGCGCGCCATGCCGAACGGCGGCAGGCCGGCGGCTCGGGCGGCCGCAGCGCGGGCTATGGCCGGGTGCTGCAGCCGGGCGTGGTCGATGTCTCGCACGGGCCCATCCTCTACCTGGACGACATCAGCGTCAGCTTCGACGGCTTTCGCGCGCTGAACAAGCTGAGCCTGGCCATCGACGACGGCGAGCTGCGCTGCATCATCGGCCCGAACGGCGCCGGCAAGACGACGATGATGGACGTGATCACCGGCAAGACGCGGCCCGACAGCGGCACCTGCTTCTTCGGCCAGACCATCGACCTGACGCGCCTGAGCGAGCCCGAGATCGCGCATGCCGGCATCGGCCGCAAGTTCCAGAAGCCGACCGTCTTCGAGATGCTGTCGGTCTTCGAGAACCTCGAACTGGCGATGAAGACCGACAAGCGCGTGGCCGCCGCGCTCAAGGCCCGGCTCGGCAGCGCCGAGCTCGACCGCATCGCCGCCACGCTGGCGCGCATCGGCCTGCAGGGCAGCGCGGACCGGCCGGCCGGCCTGCTCTCGCACGGCCAGAAGCAGTGGCTGGAGATCGGCATGCTGCTGATGCAGGAGCCGCGGCTGCTGCTGCTCGACGAGCCGGTGGCCGGCATGACCGATGCCGAGACGGCCAAGAGCGCCGAGCTGTTCGCCGCGCTCAAGGGCGATGTCTCGCTGGTCGTGGTTGAGCACGACATGGACTTCGTCGCCGCGCTCGGCGGCAAGGTCACCGTGCTGCACGAAGGCAGCGTGCTGGCCGAAGGCCCGCTGGCTGCTGTGCAGGCGGACCCGCGGGTCATCGAGGTCTACCTCGGCCGCTGAACAGGACGCACGCCATGCTGCAGATCGAATCCGTCCACCAGTACTACGGCGGCAGCCACATCCTGCGCGACGTGAGCTTCACCGTGCCGACCGGCCAGGTCACCACCCTGCTGGGCCGCAACGGCGTCGGCAAGACCACGCTGCTGCGCTGCCTGACCGGCGTGCTGCCGATCCGCTCGGGCGCGATCCGCTTCGACGGCGAGGACATCACCCGGCTCAAGCCCTGGGAGCGCGCCCGCCGCGGCATGGCCTGCGTGCCGCAGGGCCGCGAGATCTTCCCCCGCCTGACGGTGGCGGAGAACCTGGCGATGGGCCTGGCCAACGGCGCGCTGAAGCAGGTGCCCGAGCGGGTCTTCGAGCTGTTCCCGGTGCTCAAGAGCATGCTGCACCGGCGCGGCGGCGACCTCTCCGGCGGGCAGCAGCAGCAGCTCGCCATCGGCCGCGCGCTGACGATGAAGCCGCGGCTGCTGATCCTCGACGAGCCCACCGAGGGCATCCAGCCCTCGATCATCAAGGACATCGAGCGGGCGATCCGCCTGCTGGCCGAGGAGGGTGAGATGGCCATCCTGCTGGTCGAGCAGTTCTACGACTTCGCCGAGTCGCTGGCCGACCACTATGTGCTGATGGCGCGCGGCGAGGTGGTGAAGCAGGGCCCGGGCGCGCGCATGGTCGAGGACGATGTGCGCGGCCTGCTGGCCGTGTAGCCTTCGGCCCCGATGCGTCGCGCCGAAACCCATGAGCTGAACCCGCCCGCCACCGGCCAGGGCTGGGAGGCGCGGCTGCATCTGGGCTTCGATGCCGTCGACGGCCGCAGCCGCCTGCGCCAGGCCCGCCACCAGGGCCCGCTGCGCGTGCAGCGCAGCTTCCATCCCGAGGGCCCGGGCGTCTGCCAGGTGCTGGTGCTGCATCCGCCCGGTGGCATCGCGGGTGGCGACCGGCTGGCGATCACGCTCGACACCGGCCCCGGCGCCTTCGCCCAGCTCAGCACGCCGGGCGCCGGCAAGTGGTACCGCGCCGCCGGCCGCCCGGCCCGGCAGGACGTGCAGGCCACGCTGGCCGAGGGCAGCGTGATCGAGTGGCTGCCGCAGGAAAGCATCGTCTTCGACGGCGCCGAGGCCACGATGCACAACCGCATCCGTCTGGCCGACGGCGCCTGCTGGCTGGGCCTGGAGGTGACCGTGCTCGGCCGCCAGGCGCGCGGCGAGGCCTTCACCCAGGGCCGCGTGCAGCTTGGCAGCCGCATCGACGATGCGGCCGGCCGGCCGCTGTGGTTCGAGCAGGGCGGCTGGGCCGGCGGCGATCCCGGCCTGGCCCGCCCGGCCGGCCTGCACGGCTGTCCGGCCTTCGGCAGCCTGGTGCTGGCCGGCCCGGCGATTGCTGCCGACTGGCTGGCCGCCTGTCGCAGCCTGACGCCCCCGCCCGGTGTGGAAGCTGGCAGCACCGCCCTGCCGCGCGTGCTGCTGCTGCGCGCGCGCGGCGCCAGCGCGGCTTCGGTGCGCGCCCACCTGCTGGCCGCCTGGACGCGGCTGCGGCCGCTGGCCCTGGGCCGCGAGGCGCTGCCGCTGCGGATCTGGCAGACCTGATCCGCCATCTGCCCCGAGCCGAGCCGCCCTGCACTGCCGCGACACTGTCCGCCACCGCCCTGCCCCGACCGCCATGGACCTGACCCCGCGCGAGAAAGACAAGCTGCTGATCTTCACCGCCGCCCTGCTGGCCGAGCGCCGGCGCGCGCGCGGCCTGAAGCTCAACCACCCCGAGGCGGTGGCCCTGATCACCGCCGCCATCCTGGAAGGCGCGCGCGACGGCCGCACCGTCGCCGAGCTGATGGCCGCCGGCCGCGAGGTGCTGGGCCGCGAGGACGTGATGGACGGCATCGCCGAGCTGATCCCCGAGATCCAGGTCGAGGCCACCTTCCCGGACGGGACCAAGCTGGTCACCGTCCACCAACCCATTGTCTGAGAAGGTGTGAACGGACCCATGATTCCCGGCGAACTGCTGCCCGCCGAGGGCGAGATCGAGCTGAATGTCGGCCGGCCGACGCTGACGCTGGACGTGGCCAACACCGGCGACCGGCCGATCCAGGTCGGCTCGCACTACCACTTCGCCGAGACCAATCCCGCGCTGGCCTTCGACCGTGCGGCCGCGCGCGGCTTTCGCCTGAACATCGCCGCCGGCACGGCGGTGCGCTTCGAGCCCGGCCAGACGCGGCGCGTCGAGCTGGTCGCCCTGGCCGGCGCGCGCGTGGTGGTCGGCTTCCGGGGCGAGGTGATGGGGCCGCTCTGAGCGGGCCGGCCTGCCCCGCCCGTGCCCGACCCCTCCGCAACGCTCGCCCCGTCCCTGGCCGGCCTGTTCCTGCCCTTGCCGCTTGCCCTTCCCGCTTGCCCTTCCCGCCTGCCCGACCCTGTACGGAGACCCCGATGGTCCGATTCCGCCCCGCCCTCCGAACCGCTGGTCACGCCCTGCTGGCCCTGCTGGCTGCCGCGCCCGGTACCGCCCTGGCCCACCCGGGCGAGCATCACGGCGGCCTGCTTGACGCGCTGATGCACCTGCTCGGCGAGCCCGACCACCTGGCCATGCCGCTCGGCGCCCTCGTCGCCGGCCTGCTGCTGGCGCGCCGCAGCGCCGCGGCCCGGGCCCGCCGCCAAGCCGGACGCCATCGCGCGGACTGAAGCCCCGACCGAGCCCCGCCCTGCCCCGAACCGATCCGCCCCGGTCCCCACGAGGAGCCCCCGCCATGGCCCTGAAGATCAGCCGCCGCGCCTATGCCGAGATGTTCGGCCCGACCGTCGGTGACCGCCTGCGCCTGGCCGACACCGAGCTGATCCTGGAGGTGGAGCGCGACTTCACGATCCCCGGCGAGGAGGTGAAGTTCGGCGGCGGCAAGGTCATCCGCGACGGCATGGGCCAGGGCCAGGGCCTGTCGGCCGAGGTGGCCGACACGGTGATCACGAATGCGCTGATCGTCGACCACTGGGGCATCGTCAAGGCCGACATCGGCCTGAAGGGCGGCCTGATCCAGACCATCGGCAAGGCCGGCAACCCGGACATCCAGCCGGGGGTGACCATCCCCATCGGCCCAGGCACCGAGGTGATCGCGGGCGAGGGGATGATCGTCACGGCGGGAGGCATCGACAGCCACATCCACTTCATCTGCCCGCAGCAGATCGAGGAGGCGCTGATGTCCGGCGTCACCACCATGATCGGCGGCGGCACCGGACCGGCCACCGGCACCTGCGCCACCACCTGCACGCCCGGCCCCTGGCATATGCATCGCATGTTGCAGGCGGCGGACGCCTTCCCGATGAACCTGGGCTTTCTCGGCAAGGGCAATGCGAGCCGGCCCGGGCCGTTGATGGAGCAGATCGAGGCCGGCGCGATCGGCCTGAAGCTGCACGAGGACTGGGGCACGACACCGGCTGCGATCGACTGCTGCCTGGGCGTGGCCGAGGCCACCGACACGCAGGTCGCCATCCACACCGACACGCTCAACGAGTGCGGCTTCGTCGAGGACACGATCGCCGCCTTCAAGGGCCGCACCATCCACACGTATCACACGGAAGGCGCCGGTGGCGGCCATGCGCCGGACATCATCCGCGCGGCCGGCGAGCCGAACGTGCTGCCCTCCAGCACCAACCCGACGCGGCCCTACACCGTCAACACCGTCGACGAGCATCTCGACATGCTGATGGTCTGCCACCATCTCGACCCGGCGATCGCCGAGGACGTGGCCTTCGCCGAGAGCCGCATCCGCCGCGAGACCATCGCCGCCGAGGACATGCTGCACGACCTGGGCGCCTTCTCGATGATCTCCTCGGACAGCCAGGCCATGGGCCGGGTGGGCGAGGTGCTGATCCGCACCTGGCAGACGGCGCACAAGATGAAGCAGCAGCGCGGCCACCTGGCGCCGCCGCTGGGCGGCGGCATCGATGCGCTGGCGCGCAACGACAACTTCCGCATCAAGCGCTACATCGCGAAGGTCACGATCAACCCGGCGATCGCCCACGGCGTGGGCCATGTGGTCGGCTCGGTCGAGCCCGGCAAGCTGGCCGACCTGGTGCTGTGGCGGCCGGCCTTCTTCGGCGTGAAGCCCTCGCTGATCCTCAAGGGCGGCATGATTGCCGCGGCGCTGATGGGCGATGCGAATGCCTCCATCCCGACGCCGCAGCCGGTGCACAGCCGGCCGATGTTCGGCAGCTACGGCGGCGCGCTGGCCACCTCGCTGACCTTCGTCTCGCAGGCCGGCCTGGCCAACCCGGCCGTGCAGGGGCTGGGCCTGCGCAAGCCGCTGGTCGCGGTGAAGAACACCCGCAACATCGGCAAGAAGGACATGGTCCACAACGCCTGGCAGCCCAGCATCCAGGTCGATCCGGAAACCTACCTCGTGCATGCCGACGGGCAGTTGCTGGTCTGCGAGCCGGCCACCGTGCTGCCCATGGCGCAGCGCTACTTCCTGTTCTGAAGACCCGGTCCGCGCGCCCTGCCGCAGGGGTCCAGTGGCCCGGCTGCCGGACCTGCGGCGCACGCTGCGGTCCAATCAAGCCATGTCTGACATCCCGACCCTGACCCAGATCCTGCCGGCGCCCCCCGCGGAGCCGGCCGGCAGCAGCACCCTGACCCTGCCCTTCGAGCGGCGCCAGGTCACCCGCCAGCGGGTCACGCTGGACGACGGGCGCGAGGCCCTGCTCGACCTGCCGCGCGGCCGCGTGCTGCGTGATGGCGACTGGCTCGGCGGCCCCGACGGCGGACCGCCGGTGCAGGTGCAGGCCGCCCGCGAGGCCGTGGTCCACCTGACGGCGGATGCGCCCGAGCGCCTGATGGCCATCGCTTACCACCTGGGCAACCGCCATGTGGCGGTGCAGGTGGCCGCGCGCTGGCTGCGCATCGCGGCCGACCCGGTGCTCGAAGCCATGGTCCGCGGCCTGGGCGGCCGCTGCCAGCGCCTGCGGGCGCCTTTCGAGCCCGAGGGTGGGGCTTATGGCGGCGGGCATGGGCATGAGCAAGGGCAACGGCACGATGAGGGGCACGCAAGCGGGCACGGCCATGCCCTGGCCCCAGCGGGCGGGGCGAACCCGCAACACGGCGCCCCAGGGCATGTGCACGGGCCCGGCTGCTCGCACGGCCACGATCACGGCCCGGCGCATGCCGCGCCGGCCGTCGCCAACCCTCCGCACGGCGCGCCCGGCCATGTGCACGGCCCGGGCTGCGGCCACGGGGCGGCGGCACCGCAGCCGATCACGATCCAGCGCCGCGGGCCGACCATCCACAGCTACGGCGAGCCGCCGCCGAAGCAGGACTGAGCCGCATGGCCGATGCCCTGCCCCGGCCGGCAGCCGGTCCCGCCCGGGCGGCCGCGCTCGCGCGGCTGATGCAGCTCAGCAGCCCGACGCTGCCGGTGGGCGCCTTCAGCTATTCGCAGGGCCTGGAATCGGCACTGGAAGCGGGCTGGATCACCGACGCCGCCACGGCCGGCGACTGGATCGAGAGCCTCGGCGCCGGTCCCTATGCGCAGCTTGAGGCGCCGCTGTGGTGGCGCGCCCATGCCGCCTGGCAGGCCGGCGATGCCGCCGCGCTGCAGGCCGTCAACGACCTGCACCTGGCCAGCCGCGAAGGCGCCGAGCTGCGCGCCGAGGCGCTGCAGATGGGCTGGTCGCTGGCCCGGCTGGCGCGCGACCTGGGCGAGTTCGGCCCCGCGCAGCAGGCCCTGCTGCCGGCCATCGAGCCGCCGGGCTTCCTGGTCCTGCATGCCGGCCTGGCCTGGGCCTGGGGCCTGGACCCGGAAGAGGCCCTGCTCGGCCACGCCTGGTCCTGGGCCGAGAACCAGGTGATGGCGGCGGTCAAGCTGGTCCCCCTGGGCCAGACCGAGGGCCAGCGCCTGCTGCGCCGCCTGGGCGCCCGCCTGCCGGACTGGCTGGCCACCGCGCGCGACGTGGCGGCTGGCGGTGAGGCCGCGCTCGGCGGCCTTGCCCCCGGCCTGGGCCTTGCAACGAGCCTGCACGAGATGCAGCCCAACCGCATCTTTCGAAGCTGAGCGCAAGCGCCCATCCCCCTTCACCCCCCAGCGAGCACCCCATGAGCAGTTCCCCCCTGCGCGTCGGCATCGGCGGCCCGGTCGGTTCCGGCAAGACGGCGCTGACCCTGGCCCTGGCCGTGGCCCTGCGCGAGAAGTACAAGCTGGCCATCGTCGCCAACGACATCTACACCGAGGAGGACGCGGCCTTCCTCGTCCAGCAGCAGGCGCTGAGCGCGGACCGCATCCTGGGCGTGGAGACCGGCGGCTGCCCGCACACGGCGATCCGCGAAGATGCCTCGATCAACCTGGAGGCGGTCGAGCGCCTGCACCGCCGCTTCCCGGACCTGGACATCGTCTTCATCGAGAGCGGCGGCGACAACCTGGCCGCGACCTTCAGCCCCGAGCTGTCGGACCTGACGATCTACGTGATCGACGTGGCCGGCGGCGACAAGGTGCCGCGCAAGGGCGGGCCGGGCATCTGCAAGTCGGACCTGCTGGTGATCAACAAGACCGATCTGGCGCCCCATGTCGGCGCCTCGCTGGAGGTGATGGCGCGCGACGCCCAGGCCCAGCGCGGCAGCCGGCCGGTGGTCTTCAGCAACCTGAAGACCGGCCAGGGCCTGGCGGCCATCGTCGCGCACATCGAGCATGCGGGGCTGGGCCGCGGCTGAGCGGCGCTGCCGGGCCGGCGCGTGGCCTGGCCGACCGGCGGCGGGATACTCTGGCCCCCGAGCCCCCGACCTTCGTCGCCCTTCCGCCGACCCCTGCACGATGCCTGACACCGCCCTGTCCCCCAGCGCCCTGCCGGGCAACCTCTTCGTCGTCTCCGCGCCCAGCGGCGCCGGCAAGTCCAGCCTGGTCAAGGCCCTGCTGGCGGACGATGCGGGGCTGGCGGTCTCGGTGTCGCACACCACCCGCGCGCCGCGCGGGCAGGAGCAGGACGGCGTGGCCTACCACTTCGTCGACCGTGCGCGCTTCGACGCGATGGTGGCGGCCGGCGACTTCTTCGAATGGGCCGAAGTGCATGGCAACTGCTACGGCACCTCGCGGGCGGCCCTGGCCACGCGCCTGCAGGCCGGGCACGATGTGGTGCTGGAGATCGACTGGCAGGGCGCCTTGCAGATCAAGCGCCTGTTTGCGCATGCCGTGCTGATCTTCATCCTGCCGCCGAGCTGGGCCGAGCTGGCGCGCCGCCTGCACGGCCGCGGCGAGGACGGCGCCGAGGTCATCGCCACCCGGCTGCGCAATGCGCGCCACGAGGTCGCCCAGGCCGAGCACTTCGACTACCTGGTGATCAATGCCGATTTCGAACGCGCGCTCGCCGACCTGCGGACGGTGGTGCATGCGCAGCGACTAAGATACGCGGTTCAGCGGCAAGGCAAGCCGCTCGTCTTTGCCGCCCTCGGGCTGGCCTGAGCCGGGCGCTGCGCCTCCTCCGCCCCGGCGCTTGCCGCGCCGACCACCCGCACGACGGTGCCCCCTGGAGAGTTCACGATGGCCCGCATCACGGTCGAAGACTGCCTGTCCCGCATCCCCAACCGATTCCAGCTCGTGCTGGCCGCGACCTACCGCGCCCGCATGCTGAGCCAGGGCCATGCGCCCAAGATCGAAAGCAAGAACAAGCCTGCCGTGACCGCGCTGCGCGAGATCGCCGGCGGCCAGGTCGGCCTGGAAATGCTGCGCAAGGTGCCTCTCTGAGCTTGGCCTGAGCAGGCCGCGCCGTCGCACGCGACAGCCCGTCCCCGCCCCGAAGCCCGCCGCGTGCGGGCTTTTTTGCGCCCGCCGCCCCGCGGCGGTGCGCGCCAGCCACCTCGGCCCCAGGCTATGGCGGCCATGCACCTTGCCGGCACCCCTGTGTCGTGGCGGTGACAGGGGCTCCGCTACCATGAGGTCATGCCCTCACGCGCCGTCTCCGCCGTTCGCAAACAGCTAAGCCGGGCCCTGCCCGCCTTCCTGCTGGGCGAGCGCGGCAAGGATCCGGTCGCGCCGCCGCCCGGGCAGTCCTTCGAGGCGCTCGCGACCCGGCCCGAGGCCAGCAGCTTCGCGCAATTGCTGGCCAAGCTCGATTACCTCGACGAGGCCGAGATCCAGCGCGTGCGCCAGGCCTACCGCTTCGCCGACCAGGCCCATCTGGGCCAGATGCGCGCCAGCGGCCAGCCCTACATCACCCATCCCATCGCCGTGGCCGGCCTGTGCGCCGACTGGAAGCTCGACGCGCAGGCCCTGCAGGCCGCGCTGATGCACGATGCGATGGAGGATTGCGGCGTCACCAAGCCGGACCTGATCGAGCGCTTCGGCGCCCCGGTCGCCGAGCTGGTCGACGGGCTCACCAAGCTCGACAAGCTCCAGTTCAGCACCCGCGAGGAATCGCAGGCCGAGAGCTTCCGCAAGATGCTGCTGGCGATGTCGCGCGATGTGCGCGTCATCCTGGTCAAGCTGGCCGACCGCCTGCACAACATGCGGACGATGGATGCGATGGCGCCGTCCAAGCGCGGCCGCATTGCCCGCGAGACGCTGGAGATCTATGCGCCCATCGCCCACCGCCTGGGCCTGAACCGGGTCTACCGCGAGCTGCAGGAACTGTCCTTCCAGCATGCGCGGCCCTGGCGGCATGCCGCGCTGTCCAAGGCGCTGGAGCGCGCGCGCGGCCACCGCCGCGACCTGGTCGAGCGGGTGCAGCGCGAGGTCGAATCCGCCTTCGCCCAAGCCGGCCTGCCGGTGCAAGTCAGCGGGCGCGAGAAGACGCTGTTCTCCATCTACAACAAGATGGACGACAAGCACCTGAGCTTCGCCAAGGTCAACGATCTCTTCGGCTTCCGCGTCGTCGTCAACAGCCTGCCCGACTGCTACCTGGCGCTGGGCGTGCTGCACCAGCTCTACAAGCCCATGCCGGGGCGCTTCAAGGACTACATCGCCATCCCCAAGGCGAACGGCTACCAGTCGCTGCACACGACGCTGGTGAACCCGGTGGGCACGCCGGTGGAGTTCCAGATCCGCACCGAGTCCATGCACCTCGTGGCCGAGGCCGGCATCGCCGCGCACTGGCTCTACAAGGTCGGCGGCGGCGGGGCCGGCGATTCGCAGAACCTGGGGGCCATGTGGTTGCAGTCGCTGATCGACATCCAGGACGAGACGCGCGACGCCAGCGAATTCCTCGAACACGTGCGGATCGACCTTTTCCCGGACTCGATCTACGTCTTCACGCCCAAGAGCAAGATCCTCTCGCTGCCCAAGGGCGCGACACCGGTGGACTTTGCCTATGCGATCCACTCGCGGGTCGGCGACCACTGCGTCGGCGCCAAGGTCAACGGCGAGGCGGTCGTGCTGTCGACCGTGCTGCGTTCGGGCGATGTGGTCGAGATCGTCACCTCGGACGGCGCACGGCCGAACCCGAACTGGCTGAACTTCGTCCGCACCGGCCGGGCGCGGTCCAAGATCCGCGCCTACCTCAAGACGCTCGAAGGCGAGGAATCGCTGCGCCTGGGCGAGCGCCTGCTGGCGCAGAGCCTGCGCTCCGAGGGCCTGCGCATGCCGCCCGGCGACGGCAGCGGCGAAGGCCCGGAGGCCAGCCTCTGGCAGGCCCTGCTGCGCTGGAGCGGCCACAAGTCCCGTGCCGAACTGCTGACCGACCTGGTCCAGGGCCGCAAGATGCCGAGCATCGTGGCCAAGCGCCTGGCCGCGCTGATGGCCGAGCGCGGCGCGCGGCCGGACGCCGTCACGCTCAGCCTGGGCCGCTACGCCAGCGACGACAGCGCGCCCGGCCAGCCGACCGTGGTGATTGACGGCAGCGAGGGCGCCACCCTGCAGCTTGCCGCCTGCTGCCACCCCATCCCGGGCGATGCCATCGTCGGCTACCTGGGCCGCGGCGAGGGCCTGGTCGTGCACACGGCCGAATGCAAGCTGGGCAAGCGCCAGTACGAGCGCGACAGCGAGCCCTGGATTCCCGTGGCCTGGTCCGAGGCGCCGGAACGCGCCTTCGAGACCGGCCTGAGCGTGCTGGTGCTCAACGGCCAGGGTGTGCTGGCGCAAGTGGCCAGCGCGGTGAGCGCGGCCGAGGCCGACATCGTCCATGTGGCCATGGGCGAGGCGCGGGCCAGCGAGACGGCGGAGCTCAAGCTGCTGGTGGCCGTGCGCGACCGCCTGCACCTGGCCGAGCTGCTGCGCTCGGTCAAGCGCAGCCCGGCGGTGCTGCGCGCGGCACGGATCAAGAGCTGATCTGCCGCGCCCAGCAAAAAGGGCCTGCTTGCGCAGGCCCTTTTTGCTTGCCGGATCGCCACTCGGGCGCCGGCGCCACCCGGAAAATTTCGATCAGGCCGCGGCGGCCGACAGGGCCTTGACCTTGGCCGACAGGCGGCTCTTGTAGCGAGCGGCCTTGTTCTTGTGGAAGATGCCCTTGTCGGCGATCGAATCGATCACGCGCTGGGCGTTCTTGAAGGTGTCCTGGGCGACGGCCTTGTCGCCAGCGGCGACGGCCTTCAGCACGCCCTTGATGGCGGTGCGAAAGCGCGAGCGCAGCGAGCTGTTGGCGGCGTTGAGCTTGACGTCCTGACGGGCGCGCTTGCGGCCCGACGCGATGCGGACCGTCTTCTTCTTGGCTTTGGCGGAGGTGGCCATGGAAAATCTGTGGTTCCGGGTGGAAAGCCTGCGATATTAACACGAAAGCCGAACCGTAAACCCCTGCCGGATGGGCCGCCGCCGCGGTGTCCGGCCCCGCCCATGAACCTGCTGCGCGCCGCCTCCACCGTTTCCCTGCTGACCCTGGTCTCGCGCATCACCGGCCTGGTCCGTGAGCAGGCGGTGGCGGCCGCCTTTGGCGCCAGCGCGCTGACCGACGCCTTCAACGTCGCCTTCCGCCTGCCCAACCTGCTGCGTCGCCTGTTCGCCGAGGGTGCCTTCTCGCAGGCCTTCGTGCCGCTGCTGGCCGCCTCGCGGGCGCGGGACGGCGAGGAGGCGACCCGCAGCCTGATCGACGCGGTGGCCACGGTGCTGTTCTGGGTGCTGATGGCAACCAGCCTGCTCGGCGTGCTGGCCGCGCCGGGGCTGATCTGGCTGATCGCTGCCGGCCTGAAGGAGGCCGGCAGCTTCGATGCCGCCGTCGACATGACGCGGATCATGTTTCCCTACCTGGCCTGCATGTCCCTGGTCGCGCTGTCGGCCGGCGTGCTCAACACCTGGAAGCACTTCGCGGTGCCGGCGGCCACGCCGGTGCTGCTCAATGTGGCGGTGATCGCCGCCGCACTGCTGGGCCTGCCGCTGTTCGAGCGCATGGGCTGGCCGCCGGTCTATGCCCTGGCCGCGGGCGTGATGCTCGGCGGCTTGCTGCAACTCGGCGTGCAGGTGCCGGCCCTGGCCCGGCTGGGCCTGCTGCCGCGCATCGGCCTGGGGCCATCCACCGTGGCCGCGGCCTGGCGGCATGAGGGCGTGCGGCGCATCTTCCGCGCCATGGGGCCGGCCCTGCTCGGCGTCTCGGTGGCGCAGATCTCGCTGCTGATCAACACCCAGATTGCCTCGCAGCTTGGCGCCGGCTCGGTCTCGTGGCTGACGTATGCCGACCGGCTGATGGAGTTCCCCACCGCCCTGCTCGGCGTGGCCCTGGGCGTGGTGCTGCTGCCCCAGCTCTCGGCCGCCCAGGCCGGCGACGACCGCGTGCGCTACGCCGCCCTGCTCGACTGGGGCCTGCGCCTGGTGCTGCTGCTGGCCCTGCCCTGCGCGGTGGCGCTGATGGTCTTCCCCCAGGCCCTGGTCGCGGTGCTTTACCACCGTGGCGCCTTCGCGCCCAGTGACGTGGCCCAGACGGTGATGGCGCTTCAGGGCTACGGACTGGGGCTGCTCGGCCTGGTGGCGCTGAAAGTGCTGGCGCCGGGCTTCTATGCCAAGGGCGACCTGCGCACGCCGGTGCGGGTGGCCGCGGGCGTGCTGGTGCTGACGCAGTTGCTCAATGTGGTCTTCGTGCCGAGCCTGGGCCATGCCGGGCTGGCCCTGTCGATCGGCGTGGCGGCGCTGGTGAATGCCGCGGCGCTGCTGATCGGCCTGGTGCGGCGCGGCAGTTGGCGGCCGCTGCCGGGCTGGGGCCGCTTCGGCTTCCAGGTGATCACGGGCAGCCTGCTGCTGGGCCTGCTGCTGGACCAGGCGGCGCGGCGCCTGGACTGGATCGCCCTGGGCGAGCACGAAGGCCTGCGCGCCGCCTGGCTGGCCGGCGTGCTGGCTGCCGCCGGCCTGGGCTACCTGGCCGTGCTGGCTGCGCTGGGCCTGCGGCTGCGTGCCTTCACCCGCAGCGACTGAGCGGGCCGGACCCCACCCCTACACTCGACCGCATGCAGTTTGCCGCGCCGACCGCCCTTGACTACTTCGCCAGCCTGGTCGCGGAGGATGCCTCTTTCGCCCTGCTGGAAGCCGCCATCGCCGTGGCCCAGGACGAGGAACCACAGCTCGACACCCAGGCCGTGCTGGCCCAGATCGATGCCCTGGTCGAGCGCTTGCAGCGCCGCCTGCCGGCCGATGCCTCGCCCATCCAGCGCCTGCGCCTGCTGAACCGCTACTTCTTCCAGGACCTGGGCTTCGCCGGCAACGTCAACGACTACTACGCGGCGGACAACAGCTACCTGCACCGCGTCATCGCCAAGCGCAGCGGCATTCCCATCACCCTGGCCCTGCTCTACATCGAGCTGGCCGGCGGCATCGGCTTGCAAGCCCGCGGGATCTCCTTCCCCGGCCACTTCCTGATCAAGGTGAAGATGCCGCAGGGCGAGGTGGTGATCGACCCCTTCAGCGGCCGCTCGCTCTCGCGCGAGGACCTGGACGAACGCCTCGCGCCCTTCAAGCGCCGCCGCGGCCTGATCGACGACATGGACATGCCGCTCGGCCTCTTCCTGCAGCCGGCCACGCCGCGCGAGATCGTCGCCCGGCTGCTGCGCAACCTGAAGGAAATCCACCGCAACAGCGAGGACTGGCCGCGCATGGTGCAGGTGCAGGACCGGCTGGTCTGCCTGCTGCCCGACGAGCCCGGCGAGCGCCGCGACCGCGGCCTGGCCCGCGCCGAGATGGGCCAGGACGAAGCCGCCCTGGCCGACCTCCAGGCCTATCTGGCCGCCGCCCCCGAGGCCGACGATGCCGAGGCCATCCGCGAGCGCCTGCGCGACCTCGGCCCGTCGCCGCTGCACTGAAGGACCGCCGCGATGACCCTGAACCGCGCGCAGCGGCAAGGCCTGGCCTGGCTGGCCGTGGCCGGCCTGATCGTGCTGTTGCTGGCCCTGCTGGGGCCGGTGCTGACGCCCTTCCTGGTGGCTGCCGTGCTGGGCTATGCCCTGCATCCGGTGGTCGAGCGCCTGGTGCAGCGGCGCGTGCCGCGGGTGCTGGCGGTGCTGGGGGTGGAGGTGCTGGCCCTGCTCAGCCTGCTGGCCATTGCCCTGCTGATCGTGCCCATCCTGCTGCGCGAGATTCCGGCGCTGCGCGAGCAGATTCCCGAGCTGCTGGCCCGGGCCTGGGCCTGGGCCGGACCGCGCCTGGCCGCCGCCGGCCTGCCGGTAGATCCGGATGCGGACGGCCTCAAGCGCAGCGTGCTCGACCTGCTGAACGCCAATGCCGAGGACTGGCTGCTGCCCCTGCTGCGCTCGGCCCAGCTCGGCGGCAGCGTGGTGCTGGCCTGGGTCGGCACGGCGGTGCTGCTGCCGGTCGTGCTGTTCTACCTGCTGATGGACTGGCCGCAGCTCGTGGCCCGCAGCCAGGCCATGCTGCCGCCGCGCTACCGCGAGGCCGTGCTGGGCTTTGCGGCGGAATGCGATCACGTGCTCGGCCAGTACCTGCGCGGCCAGTTGCTGGTGATGCTGGCCCTGGCCGTCTTCTACGCCCTGGCCCTGGCCCTGACCGGGCTGGAGCTGGCCCTGCCGGTGGGCGTGTTCACCGGCCTGGCGGTGGCCATTCCCTACATCGGCTTCGGCCTCGGCCTGGCCCTGGCCCTGCTGGCCGGGCTCCTGCAATTCGGCCCGGGCGCGGCGCTGGCCGCGGTGGCCGCCGTCTATGCCGTCGGCCAGTTGCTGGAGAGCTTCGTGCTCACGCCGCGCCTGGTCGGCGAGCGCATCGGCCTGCACCCGCTGACGGTGATCCTCGCGCTGATGGCCTTCGGCCATGTCTTCGGCTTCGTCGGCGTGCTGGTTGCGCTGCCGGCCAGCGCGGTCGGCGTGGTCGCGCTGCGGCGCCTGCGCCGCTGGTATCTGGAGAGTCCGCTGTATGGAGCCTGAGGTTCGGGCGGCCCCCGCAGCCGCCGGGCCGATGCGGCAACTGACGCTGCCGATCGCCCCCGGCCCGGCGCCGCGCTTCGAGAATTTCCGCCCCGGCGCCAATGCGGCGGCCCTGGGCGCGCTGCAGGCCCTGCTGACGCTGCCGCGGCCCGCGACGCCGCTGATGCTGTGGGGCCCGGCGGGCAGCGGCAAGAGCCACCTGCTGCATGCGGTCGAGGCCGCGCTGGCCGAGACCGGCCACCGCGCCGGACGGCTGGCGGCCGGCGGCCCACTGCCGGCGGGCTGGGACGAGCGCTGGGCGCTGCTCATCCTCGACAGCGCCGAGGCCCTGGACCCGCTGCGCCAGCATGTCGCCTTCACCCTCTTCGTCGAGGCCAGCACGCGCGGCCTGCCGGTGCTGAGCGCCGCGCGCCTGCCGCCGGTCGACCTGCCACTGCGCGAGGACCTGCGCAGCCGCCTGGGCTGGGGCCTGGTCTACCAGCTCCAGCCGCTGGCCGATGCAGAGGTGCGCGAGGTGCTGCGCGACGAAGCCGCCCGGCGCGGCCTGAAGCTGCAGGGCGAGGCCATCGACTGGCTGCTGCTGCGCCAGGCCCGCGACCTCGGCAGCCTGATGGACCTGCTCGACCGGGTCGACGCCTACGCGCTGGAACAGCAGCGCGCGGTCACCATCCCCCTGCTGCGTGCGATGCTCGGGGGTTGGGCGGAGACCCCGGATTGAGCCCTGCCCCCCGGGGCCGTGGCCGCCCCGCACCGCCGCATGCCCCGCCGCAAGCCGGCTGCCGACGATGAACCTGACGCTCTTCGACCTCGACCTGACCCTGCTCCCGCTGGATTCCGACCATGCCTTCGGCGGCTTCATGATCCAGCTCGGCTGGGCCGACGGCGCCGATTTCCAGCGCCGCAACGACCGCTTCTATGCCGACTACCAGGCCGGCACGCTGGACATCCATGCCTATGTGGACTTCGCCACTGCAAGCTGGCGCAGCCGGCCGGCGGCGGAGTTCGAAGCCGTGCAGGCCCGCTTCATGGCCGAGGTGATCGGCCCGGCCCTTCGCCCGGCGGCGCGCGCGCTGGTCGAGCGGCACCGCGCCGCGGGCGACCGCCTGGCCATCGTCACCGCCACCAACGAGGGCGTGACCCTGCCGATCGCCCGCGCCTTCGGCGTCGACACGCTGATCGCGATCGATCTCGAACGCGGCGCGGACGGCCGGCCGACCGGCCGCATCGCCGGCACGCCGTCCTTCCGTGAAGGCAAGGTCGAGCGCATCGACGCATGGCTGGCCGCCGAGGGCCTGCGGCGCGCGGACTTCGAGCGCATCACCGTCTACAGCGACTCGATGAACGACCTGCCGATGTTCGAGATCGCGACCGAGCCGGTGGCCACCAACCCCTCGCCCGCCCTGGCCGCGCATGCCGCGGCCCGCGGCTGGCGCGTGCTGAACCTGTTCGACCAGGACAACGACAAGTGATCAAGAAGCTGATCGACAAGCTGCTGGGCAAGGGCGCGGGCCAGCCCGCCGCCGGCCGCCCCGCCGAGCCGCCGGCGCCGCTGCGCCCGCGCGCCGAGGACCGCCGCGAGATTCCCGCCAGCGAGCACCGCATCGACCCGAAGCTGCTCGACGAGCGCGCCGTGCGCGTGGTCGAGACCCTGCAGCAGGCCGGCCACGAGGCCTACATCGTCGGCGGCGCGGTGCGCGACCTGCTGCTTGGCCTGCGACCCAAGGATTTCGACGTTGCCACCAGCGCCACGCCCGAGCAGGTCAAGGGCCTGTTCCGGCGCGCCTTCATCATCGGCCGGCGCTTCCGCATCGTCCATGTGATCCACGGCCGCGGGCGCGAGCACGAGGTGATCGAGGTCTCGACCTTCCGCGCCCTGCTCGACAGCGCCGACGCCGCCACCGTCAACGGCAACGAGAAGACCGCCAAGCGCGAGCTGGAAGGCCGCCTGGCCGGCCAGGGCCATGTCGTCGATGCCAGCGGCCGGGTGCTGCGCGACAACGTCTGGGGCCCGCAGCATGAGGATGCCGCGCGGCGCGACTTCACCGTCAACGCCATGTACTACGACCCGGTGCGCGAGCTCGTGGTCGACTACCACGGTGGCTATGCCGACGCGCGGGCGCGCCGGCTGCGCATGATCGGCGACCCGGCCAGCCGCTACCGAGAGGATCCGGTGCGCATCGTCCGCGTGATCCGCTTCGCGGCCAAGCTGGGTTGCGGCATCGAGGAAGCGACCCGCGCACCCATCGTCGAGATGGCCGCCCTGCTGGACAACGTGCCGGCTTCGCGACTCTTCGACGAGATGATCAAGCTGCTGCAGACCGGCCATGCCCTGGCCTCGGTCGAGCAATTGCGCGCCTTCGGCCTGCATCGCGGCGTCTTCCCCATCCTGGGCGTCGCGCTCGACGACCGCAGCCCGCAGCCCGCGCGCGACCGCTTCGTGCAACTGGCCCTGGCCGACACCGACCGCCGGGTCGGCGAGGGCAAGCCGGTCGCGCCCGGCTTCCTGCTCGCCTGCCTGCTCTGGCACGAGGTACAAGGCCGCTGGCAGGACCGCCGCGACGCCGGCGAGCCGGTCTTCCCGGCGCTGCAAGCAGCGATCGACGAGGTCTTCGAGGCCCGCATCGGCGACATCTCCGGCCGCGGCAAGCTGGCGGCCGACATGCGCGAGATCTGGGCCATGCAACCGCGCTTCGACAAGCGCAGCGGCAGCGGCCCGCTGGGCTTGGTCGACCAGCCGCGCTTCCGCGCCGGCTTCGACTTCATGCGCCTGCGCGCCGAGGCCGGCGAGATCGACCCGGCCCTGGCCGCCTGGTGGGAGGCCTTCTCCCAGGCCCGCCTCGACAACGACAACGAGGCCCAGAACGAGCTGCTGCGCGAGGCCCGCCAGCAGGAAGAGGGCAGCCGCCGCAGCGCCGGCCGCGTGCGCCGCGTGCCGGCCGCGCGCAGCGAGGCCGATGCCGCCCCCGACGCGAGCGCCGCAGACGGCCGCCCGGCCGAGGACCTGCCGGGCGCCGAGGGCGATGCCCCGGCACGCAAGCGCCGCCGTCGCCGTCGCAAGCCGGGCGCCGCCGGCCCGGCCGAGGCCGCCGCCGCGGGCGAGGACTGAAGCCACCCACGGCCATGGAGACCCCCGTCTCGACCCCCTGGACGGCCGTCATCGGCCTGGGCGCCAACCTGGGCGAAGCCCGCCAGACGCTGCGCGAGGCCGTGGCCGCGCTGGGCGGGCTGCCCGCTGCGCGGCTGATCGGCCTGTCCTCGCTCTATGCCAGCGCGCCGGTCGATGCGCAGGGGCCGGATTTCCTCAATGCCGCAGCGCTGCTGGAAACGACGCGGGCCCCGCTGGACCTGCTGGATGCGCTGCAGGCCCTGGAGCTGGCGCACGGCCGGCTGCGGCCCTACCGCAATGCGCCGCGCACGCTGGACCTGGACCTGCTGCTCGGCGAGACCGTCGACGGCGCGCTGCTGCGCATCGAGCATCCGCGCCTGAGCCTGCCGCATCCGCGCTGGGACCAGCGCGCCTTCGTGCTGCGGCCGCTGGCCGAGCTGCGGCCGGCTCGCGTGCCGGCGGCGGCCCTGGCCGGCGTGCAGGATCAGGCGATACGCATCGCGGAAAGCGGCTCGTCCTGGGGCTTGGCGTAAAAACTGCGTGCCAGAATGGGCCGCCCCAGCTTGGGGCCGTGCCTGGCCGCACTAGGCTGTTCGCCCTCTTCCCGCCCTGGACCCCTTCCTTTTGCAGGCTCGACCTGCCCCCACCATGCGCGTCAAAAAGGCCATTTTTCCTGTTGCCGGTCTCGGCACGCGTTTCCTGCCCGCCACCAAGGCGATGCCCAAGGAAATGCTGCCGGTGGTCGACAAACCGCTGATTCAATACGCCGTCGAAGAGGCCTATGCCGCGGGTATCCGGCAAATGATCTTCGTGAATGGCCGCAACAAGCGCGCGATTCCCGACCATTTCGACACGGCCTACGAGCTGGAAGCCGAGCTGGAAAATGCCGGCAAGCGGGAATTGCTCGAGGTCGTGCACTCCATCAAGCCGGACGACATGGAGTGCATCTACATCCGCCAGCCCAAGGCCCTGGGCCTGGGCCATGCCGTGCTGTGCGCGGCCTCGGTGGTCGTCAATGAACCCTTTGCCGTGCTGCTGGCCGACGACCTGATGGTCGGCGAGAAGCCCATCCTCAAGCAGATGGTCGAGCAGTACGACGAGTGGCGCGCCAGCATCCTGGCCGTGCAGGAAGTGCCGCTGGAGCACACCAAGCGCTACGGCATCGTCGCCGGCACGCCGGTGAACGACCGGGTGATGGATGTGAGCCACATCGTCGAGAAGCCCGCGCCGGACGTGGCGCCCTCGCGTCTGGGCGTGGCCGGCCGCTATGTGCTGAGCTTCGACGTCTTCGACGAGATCCGCCGCCAGCCGCGCGGCGTGGGCGGCGAGATCCAGTTGACCGACGGCATCGCCGGCCTGCTGCGTCGGCAGAAGGTGTTCGCCTACCGCTACGAAGGCAAGCGCTACGACTGCGGCAGCAAGGAAGGCTTCCTCGAAGCCAATGTGGAACTGGCGCTGGCCCATCCCACGCTGGGCCCCGGCTTCCGCGATTACCTCAAGACCCTGGCCCAGGGGCTTTGAGGCAGCGGCCGCAGCGCGGGCGGTCAACCCGCGCTGCGGCGCGCTTTGCGTTACTTGCCGCCCCGCGAGGCGCGGCAGGCAGGGCCTTCAGCGGCGACGCAGCACGTGCACGAACTCCGAGCCTGCGCTCTGCTGCTCGACCAGCTCGTTGCCGGTCTGGCGCGCAAAGGCCTGGAAGTCCCGGACCGAACCGGGATCCGAGGCCAGCACCCTGAGGGTCTGACCGCTGCTCATGTCCGCCAGGGCTTTCTTGGCCTTGAGGATGGGCAGCGGGCAGTTCAACCCGCGGGTGTCGATTTCCTTGGCTGTCTCCATGATGGACTCGCTGGGCTTCCGGGTTGAGGGCAAGTGTCTCGCACCTGGCTTGAACATCAGGCCGGGAAGACCCCGGTCGAAAGGTAACGGTCCCCTCGGTCGCAGACGATGAAGACGATGGTCGCGTTCTCCACCGTCTCGGCCAGCCTCAGGGCGGCCGAGCAGGCGCCGGCAGCGGAGATGCCGCAGAACAGGCCCTCCTCGCGGGCCAGGCGGCGGGCCATGTCCTCGGCCTCGGCCTGGTCGACCTCGATCAGCTCGTCGACGCCGGCCGGCTCGTAGATCTTGGGCAGGTAGGCCGCCGGCCATTTGCGGATGCCAGGGATGCGCGAACCCTCGCTGGGCTGCGCGCCGACGATGCGCACCGCCGGGTTCTGCGACTTGAGGTAGCGCGACACGCCGGTGATGGTGCCGGTCGTGCCCATGGCGCTGACGAAGTGCGTGACCTGGCCTTCGGTGTCGCGCCAGATCTCCGGGCCGGTGGTCTCGGCATGGATGCGGGGGTTGTCGGCATTGGCAAACTGGTCGAGCACCCGGCCCTTGCCCTCGCGCTGCATCTGGTCGGCCAGGTCGCGGGCGTATTCCATGCCGCCGCCCTTGGGCGTGAGGATCAGCTCGGCCCCGAAGGCCTTCATGGTCTGCGCGCGTTCGATCGAAAGGTCCTCCGGCATGATCAGGATCATGCGGTAGCCCTTGATCGCCGCGGCCATGGCCAGGGCGATGCCGGTGTTGCCGGAGGTGGCCTCGATCAGCGCATCGCCGGGGCGGATGTCGCCGCGCTCCTCGGCCCGCTGGATCATGCTGAGGGCGGGCCGGTCCTTGACCGATCCAGCCGGGTTGTTGCCTTCGAGCTTGCCGAGGATCACATTGCCGCGCCGGGCCTGCGCCTCGCCCGGCAGGCGCTGCAGCCGGACCAGCGGCGTGTTGCCGATCACGGCATCGAGGGTCGGATAGAGGGGCATGGCGGCAGGCGTCCTTGGAGGGGCGGATTGTGCCCCCGTCGCCCGGGGCCGGCAGGGCGCGCAGGTATCATCCGCTCCTCGCAAGCAAGCCTGCTCCGCACCTTCCCCGGGTGGCGAAATCGGTAGACGCAGGGGACTCAAAATCCCCCGCCGCAAGGTGTGCCGGTTCGAGTCCGGCCCCGGGGACCAAGACCCATCGCAGGTCGGCCAGCATCAGCCGGGCCGTCTCGCTCAGAACGTGGCACGCAAGCCCAGATGCACACGTCGCGGCGGGCCCGTGAGAATGCCCCGGGTGCGGTCGACGATGTCCTCCGCATCGAGCAAGTTCTTGACGGTGGCCAGCAGCGACCACCGGTCGTCAAGGCGCCAACTGCCCGCCAGATTGATCACCGTGTGCGCAGGAATCCGACCGGCTTGCCCATTGGCCGACGGAGCGACCGTGTTGGCGAAGTCGGCAAATTGTGCAGAGGTGTAAACGGCCTCCAACTGAGCGCGCCAGGCGGGACGTTCCACTCCCATGGTGACGGTGGCAAGGTACTCCGGTGCATAGGGCTGTCGGAGACCCGCGGCACTGCCGGCAACCGGAGCCCCCCCGACGACTTGGCGGAAGGGCTCGCTCTGCCGGGCGGTGGGCAGCCAAGTCAAGGCCCAAGTGGTGAAGGCGCCCGCCGAGGGGGCAAATGCCCATTGACCTGAGAGTTCCAGGCCCTGGAACAGCGCCTGACCCTGGGCCAGCGGGGTGCTGCCCCCAGCGATGGAGCCCACGGCCGTGAGGCGGTCGAAGTCGGTGCGGAAGGCCGTCGCTTGCACGCTCAGCCCATCCAGGGGCTCGCTGCGAAGGCCGACCTCCACGTTCAAGCTGCGTTCTGCAGCCACCTCGGTCACCGTCCCGTTGCCAGCAATGACGTCCTCGGTCCGCGGCGGCGCGAAGCCGCGGTGGACGCTGGCAAAGAGCGTGCTCTCCGGACTGAAGCGCCATGCGACGCCCAGGCCGGGGATGAAGGTGCGCAGCGTGTCCGACTGCGGTCCCAGGTCGCCGAGTCGGTCTTCACGCCGGTTGATGATGTGCTCGAACCGCAGGACGGGCTGCAGGCTGAAGGCCTCGCCCAAGGCAATCCGGTTGCTGAGAAAGGCTGAAGCAGCCCGGGTCTCGCGCAGGTTGTCTTCGACCAGTGGGCCGCTTCGACCGCGAGGCGAACCGGCCTGGACCTGCTTGCGCTCCTGAAGCTCATCGTGGAGCTTGACGCCGAACTCGAGCTCCTGCGCCCAGCCGCCCAGGGCATGCTGAAGTCGCAACCGGCTGTCGATGCCCAGTGTCCGGTAGTAGCGCAGTCGTCCCTGGGCCGAGGCGCAGCGCTCGACGTCGACCCGCTCGCCCGCCAGGCGCGCATCACGAAAGGCCGTGCCGCACTGCGTGTCGGTGGTTGTGCTGCTCTGGCGCCACCAGTCGCGGTCGAAGACGGCGCCGTAAAGCTGGGTGCTGAGCGTGCGGCCCGGGCCGAGCTTCCAGCGGTGGGTCAAGGAAAGCCCCGTCCGCGAGGTCTCGAACACATCATTGCGGAACGGGTTGTACTGTGCGCCGAAGGTCTCGAATTCGGCCTGGGTCAGGCCGCTGTAGGTCACCTGGGAGTCTTCGATGAAATGGCTGAGCTTGGCAGTGAGGCGGTGGTCGGGCGCCACGTCGATCACGCGCTTGAGGTTGAGATCGAGCAAGTCGCTCTCGGTGTTCTCGCGGCTGCCCTGCCCCTGCTTGTGGGTCAGGTCGACCAACCAACCCTCGGCACTGGCTTGAAGCTTCACGTCCCGGAACGCCCGGTTGCCTACGGTGAGCTGGGCGGAGCCAGAGGGTTCGCGGGTGGGCGCAGGCGTGAGGAAATTGAGGACGCCGCCCAGCGTTTGCGGACCGTAGGCCAAGGTGCCGAGGCCCTTGAGCAACTCGATGGAAGCGAAGCGCTCGACCGGCGGAAAGTAGTAGCTGGCGTTGTCGCCGTAGGGGGCGTAAGCCAATGGAATGCCGTCTTCCAAAAGCGTGATCTTGGTCGATCGGGTCGGGTTCAAGCCGCGAACGCCGATGTTGGGCCGCAGGCCGAAGCCCTCCTCGTCGCGTACATGGACGCCCGGGAGCTTGCGCAGCATCTCGTTGACAGTGAATGGTTGGCTGGCATCGAAATCCTCGCGCTCAAGCACCGACAAGCTCCCGGGCGCGCGCGGGCGTTCAAGCGGCGGGGCGGCGATCGTGACGGCGGGCAGCTCAACTTGCCCGCGCTCAGCCGGCGATGGGGTGCTGGGCTGGGCCTGCAGGGTTTGCGGCATCAAGGTCAGCCAGGCGAGGAGGCCTATCGGGCGGCTGAGACTGTGCGGGACGATGGGACCGAGGCGGTTGACGGGCATGGCGTGGCGCAAGGGACGCGGTAAGCAGAGCGGCAGGGCATGGCCTGCCTCAGCACTGAATTTATACAAACGAGAATGATTCGCACACACATTAGCAATGATTGACCGGATCGACAGGCTTTGCATCCGGGCACGGTCTTTTTGCGAGTCCTTCAGCGCTTCACCCTCCGTTCACCCAGGCTTCATGCGCTGCGGCGTCTGGGGTTCACCCACGATCGAAACAGTGCTTCGCACGGCAGCACCCTTGCTGCCGGACTCAACCAGGAGCTGTTCATGTCCATCCCGTCGATCCGCCGTCTTGCCCTCTTCGCTGCCTGCACCCTGGCCCTGGCGGGCCAAGCTGCGGTGGCCGCCCCGCCCGCCGTCACGGGCAAGCCCGGCCCTCAGCCTGGTGGCGCTTATCTGCACTCGGATGGCTTTCTGAGCAAGGGCGACATGCTCATCTACGTCGGCGTGCCCCGCAGCAAGGAGACGACCGCGCAGGCCGCGAACCCCTCTGCGCCCCAGCCCGCCGCAGCCGGAACCGAACGCGTCGCAACGAGTGAGCGCAGCAAGGAGCCGGCAGCGACGCAAAGCCGATAAGCGGGCTGCTGCGCGAGGCCAGCCCGACGGGCCCGGCAGGTGACAATGCTCCCTGCCCGCCCGCCGGCTGGCCTTGTCACCCGATTCGTGGGGCCGGGTCAGCGAAAGGCTTTCCTTCACCCGCCGCGCCCCAAGGGCACGGCCCGCCCGGCCGACCGGCCCGCGAGACCATGCCCCCGATGCCCCCGATCACCAAGGCGCTGATCCTGGCCTGCGTCGGCTTCTACTGCGCCACCCTCTTGCTGCCGCCCTGGTTCGAGGGGCTGCTGGCGCTGTGGCCCATGGCCACGGGCAACTTCCAGCCCTGGCAGCCGATCAGCTATGCCTTCATGCACGGCAGCCCGGGCCACCTGCTGTTCAACATGCTGGGCCTGTGGAGCTTCGGCAGCGAGCTGGAGCGCCTGTGGGGCGGCCGGCGCTATGTGCACTTCCTGATCGCCAGCGTGCTGGCGGCGGCCGTGGTGCAGCAGCTCTGGACGGCGGCGATCGGCTCGCCGGTGCCGACGGTCGGCGCCTCGGGCGGCCTGTTCGGCCTGCTGCTGGCCTTCGGCATGCTGTTCCCGAACCGGCAGATCATGATGCTGATCCCGCCGATGCCGATCAAGGCCAAGCACTACGTGATGATCTTCGGCGGCCTGGAACTGCTGCTGGGCTTCAGCGGCGGCAGCGGCATCGCCCACTTCGCCCACCTGGGCGGCATGCTGGGCGGCTTCCTGATGCTGCGCTACTGGGGTGGCAGGCCGCCCTTCGGCCGGCGCTGAGACCGGCGCCGCAGCCGGCTCGGCCGCGGACTCAGCCGCCGGTGGCAGGCGGCAGGGCGTCCAGCACGGTGGGGTAGCGCAGCTTCAGGCGCAGCTCGCGCTTCATGCGGCCGTTGTCGAGCCGGCGCGATTCCGACAGGAAGCTCATCGTCATCGGCGACAGCCGAAGCTGTGCCTCGGCCCGGCTCAGGCGCGGCGGGCGCGGCAGGCCGCAGCGGTCGGCCACGGCATCGAAATGCTCGCCCATCGGCAACTGGCCGTCGTCGCTGATGTGCAGGGCGCGCGGCTTGCGGCCGAGGAAGAGCGCGCGCAGGCAGGCGCGGGCCAGGTCGTCGGCATGGATGTGGTTGGTGTGGACATCGTCCTGCGCTTGCAGCACCGGGCTGCCGCGGGCCACGCGTTCGCGCGGGTCGCCACCTTCGCGGTCGAGCGCATAGATGCCGGGAATGCGCAGCCGCGCCAGGGCCACGCCCTGCTGGCGGCTCCAGTCGCTCAGGCGCTGCTCGGCAGCGACGCGGCGGCGCGCACGGTCGGAGGCCGGGCGCAGCGGGCGGGTTTCGTCGAAGAAGGCGCCGCCGGCATCGCCATAGACCCCGGTCGTGCTGCCGTAGACCGCCGTGTGCACGCCGCCGCGGCGGCCCAGGGCGCGCAGCAGCGCGGCGGTGCGCGGGTCGTCCTCGCCCTGGCCGGGCGGCGGGGCCAGGTGCAGCAGGCGCGGCGCCAGGCCGGCCAGGCGGCCGAGGCTGGCCGGATCGTCCAGATTGCCCAGCAGCGGGCGCAGGCCGGCCGCACGCAGGGCGGGCCGGCGCGCGGGCTGCGAGCTCAGCGCGATCACCCGCAGCCGCCCGGCGAGCAGGCGGGCCACGCGCAGGCCGACATCGCCACAGCCCACGATGAGGACGCGGCTGCGGCGGAACACGGCAGGACGGGAAGGCGGCGGCGTGGGCATGGCTGGTCGGATGGGCAGGACGGCTTGGGGACGGGCGCGGGATGCGCTCGTCGTTCGGGGCCGGGCGCACGGGGTCGGAACCCGGCGGCGGCCGGGCGGACCCGGCGGCGGCAAGGCAATCGGCCGCCTGCCCGGGCGGCCCGGACCCGCAGGGGCACAATCGCGCCCGGTCGAAATCGACAGGGTTCGAGGATAACGAGATGAGCTTCACCGTCACGCTGCAACCCAGCGGCCGCCAGTTCCAGGTCGCCCGCGACGAGCCCGTGCTCGCCGCGGCCATCCGCGAGGGCGTGGGCCTGCCCTATGGCTGCCGCGACGGCGCCTGCGGCTCCTGCAAGAGCCGGCTGCTCGAAGGCCGGGTGATCCACGGCGCCCACCAGCTCAAGGCCCTGACGGTGGAGGAAGAAGAAGCCGGCTGGATGCTGAGCTGCTGCGCCACGCCGCAGTGCGACCTGCTCGTCGAGGCGCGCAGCGTGCCCGGCGCCGGCGAGTTCCCGGTGCAGAAGGTGCCGGTGCGCGTGCGCGCGCTGGAGAAGCCCACGGCCGATGTCGCCATCCTGCACCTGCAACTGCCGGCGACCAGCCGCTTCCAGTACCACCCGGGCCAGTACGTCGAGTTCATCCTGCGCGACGGCGCGCGGCGCAGCTACTCGATGGCGAATGCCCCGGCGGCCGAGGGCGCGGCGGCCGATGCCGGCCTGGAGCTGCACATCCGCCACATGCCCGGCGGCAAGTTCACCGACCATGTCTTCGGCGCGATGAAGGAGAAGGACATCCTGCGCATGGAAGGCCCCTTCGGCAGCTTCTACCTGCGCGAGGGCAGCAAGCCCATCGTGCTGCTGGCCTCGGGCACCGGCTTCGCGCCGATCCAGGCCATCGTGCAGCACATGCGCGCCAAGGGCATCGACCGCCCGGCGGTGCTGTACTGGGGCGGTCGCCGCGCGGCCGACCTCTACCGCGACGACTGGGCCCGCGAGGCCGCAGCCGCCCTGCCGAACCTGCACTACGTGCCGGTGCTGAGCGAGGCCGAGCCCGGCTGGACCGGCCGCACCGGCTTCGTCCACGAGGCGGTGATGGCCGACCTGCCGGACCTCTCCGGCCACGAGGTCTATGCCTGCGGCGCGCCGGTGATGGTGAGCGCCGCGCAGCGCGACTTCATCTTGCAATGCCGCCTGCCCGACGACGCCTTCTTCGCCGACAGCTTCACCAGCGAGGCCGACAAGGCCTGAGCGTGTGACGCGCCGGCCCGGCGGGCCGGCGGGGGCCTGCCTCAGGCGCCGAGGTAGGCGGCCTGCACGCGCGGATCGGCCAGCAGTTCGGCGGCGGGGCCGTGCATGCCCAGCTCGCCGGACTCCATCACATAGCCGCGGTCGGCCAGGGCCAGCGCGCGGCTGGCGTTCTGCTCGACCAGCAGCACGGTGGTGCCGCGGGCATGGATGTCGGCGATCACTTCGAAGATGCGGTCGACCATGATCGGCGCCAGGCCCATCGAGGGCTCGTCGAGCAGCAGCAGCTCGGGCCGGGCCAGCAGGGCCCGGCCCATGGCCAGCATCTGCTGCTCGCCGCCCGAGAGCGTGCCGGCCAGTTGCTGGCGGCGTTCCTGCAGGCGCGGGAAACGGGCGAAGACCTCGGCCAGGTCGGCCTCCACGCCGGCTGCGTCGCGGCGCAGGTAGGCGCCCATGCGCAGGTTCTCGTCGATGCTCATGCGGGTGAAGGTGCCGCGGCCCTCGGGCACCATCACCAGGCCGGCGCGCACGCGGTCCCAGGCGCCCTGCCCGGCCAGGTCGCGGCCCTTGAAGCGGATGCGGCCGGCCTGCGGCGCGAGCAGGCCGGTCAGGGCCTTGAGCGTGGTCGTCTTGCCGGCGCCATTGGCGCCGATCAGGCAGACCAGCTCGCCGCGCTGCACATGCAGGCTCAGGCCCTTGACGGCCTGGATGCCGCCATAGGCGACGCGCAGGTCCTCGACTTCGAGCATGGGCTCGGGCGGCAGGCTCATCGCGTGGGCCTCGTGCAGGGCATGAGCTTCATGCGGCGGTGGGCATGGCCGTGTGGCCGGCGCCGAGGTAGGCCTCGATCACGCGCGGATCGCGCTGCACCTCGGCCGGCCGGCCGTCGGCAATGACCTTGCCGTGGTCCAGCACCGTCACGGCATCGCACAGGCCCATGACCAGCTTCACATCGTGCTCGATCAGCAGCACGGTGCAGCCGTCCTGGCGGATGCGGTCGATCAGGGCGCGCAGGGTGAGCTTCTCGGTGGCATTCATGCCGGCGGCCGGCTCGTCCAGGGCCAGCAGCTTGGGCTCGGTGGCCAGGGCGCGGGCGATCTCCAGCCGGCGCTGGTCGCCGTAGCTCAGGGTGCGCGCGCGCGCCTCGGCATAGGCGGCCAGGCCGACGTAGTCGAGCAGCTCGCCGGCACGCTGGGCGATGGCGGCCTCTTCGCGGCGGAAGGCCGGCGTGCGCAGGATGGCACCGAGCAGGCCCGAATGGCTGCGCGCATGGCGGCCGACCATCACGTTCTCCAGCGCGCTCATCTCGGCGAAGAGGCGGATGTTCTGGAAGGTGCGGGCGATGCCGGCACGCGCGACCTCGTGCACCGCCGTCGGCTTGTAGGCCCGGCCGTCGAGCACGAAGCGGCCGGCATCGGGCGCATAGAGGCCGGTGATCAGGTTGAAGAAGGTCGTCTTGCCGGCGCCATTGGGGCCGATCAGGCCGTGCACGCTGCCACGCCGCACGCGCAGGCCGACCTCGCTGAGCGCCTGCAGGCCGCCGAAGCGCTTGCTGGCGCCCTGCACGTCGAGCAGGGGGGCGGCGGCCGCCGCAGCCGGGTTCATGGCGGGCTCCCGGGCTTCGCGGCGACCGGGGGCAGCGCCGCGGGATCGGGCCGGGGCGGGGCCGGCTGGCCATGCTCGGGCGCCGGCCACAGGCCGCGCGGGCGCAGCAGCATGATGCCGATCATCGCCAGGGCCACCATCAACTGGCGCAGGATGGCCGCATCCAGCCGGCCGCCGGTCAGGGCCTGGAGCGGGCCGGCCACATAGCGCAGCACCTCGGGCAGCGCGGCCAGCAGCACGGCGCCGACGACCACGCCCGGCAGGTGGCCGAGTCCGCCCAGCACCACCATCGCCACGATCAGCACCGATTCGTGCAGCGAGAAGGATTCCGGCGACACGAAGCCCTGGAAGGCCGCGAACAGCACGCCCGCCACGCCGCCGAAGGTGGCGCCCATGCCAAAGGCCAGCAGCTTGAGGTTGCGCACATTCAGGCCCATGGCCTTGGCGGCGATCTCGTCCTCGCGCATGGCCATCCAGGCGCGGCCGATGCGGCTCTTCTCGAGCCGCACGCAGACGATCACGCTCAGCACCGCCATCAGCAGGAAGAGGTAGTAGTACAGCGTGACCGAGGACAGGGTGTAGCCGCCCAGCTCCAGCGGCCGACCGAGGTTGAGGCCGAAGACGCGCAGCGGGTCGATGCCCGACAGGCCCTTGGGCCCGTTGGTCAGGTTGAGCGGCGCGTCCAGGTTGTTCATGAACACGCGGATGATTTCGCCGAAGCCCAGGGTGACGATGGCCAGGTAATCGCCACGCAGCCGCAACACCGGCGCCCCCAGCATCACCCCGGCCAGCGCAGCCAGCGCGGCCCCCAGCGGCAGCACCAGCCAGATGGGCGTGTGCAGGCCGTTGGGCAGCAGCGCGGCGATGGCGGGGAAGGTCTCGAAGAGGTGCGGGCTGGCGAGCAGCGCGAACATGTAGGCGCCGACCGCGTAGAAGGCCACATAGCCCAGGTCGAGCAGGCCGGCATAGCCCACCACGATGTTCAGGCCCAGGGCCAGCAGCACATAGAGCAGGGCCGTGTCGAGGATGCGCACCCAGGCATTGCCGAAGCCCTGCGCGACCAGCGGCAGCACCAGCAGCAGCAGCGCGCTGCCCAGGAAGACGGCGAGCCGGCGCCGGGCCGGATCGGCGGGCAGCAGGCGGCTGGCCCAGGCGGTGAGGGGCATCATGGCCGGGGCCTCAGGCACGGTCGGCCACGCGCTCGCCGAGCAGGCCCTGCGGCCGCAGCGTCAGCACCAGGATCAGCACGATGAAGGCGAAGATGTCCTGGTAGTGGCTGCCCAGCACGCCGCCGGTCAGCGGGCCGATGTAGCCTGCGCCGAGCGACTCGATCAGGCCCAGCAGCAGGCCGCCGACCATGGCCCCCGGCAGGTTGCCGATGCCGCCGAAGACGGCGGCGGTGAAGGCCTTGAGCCCGGGCAGGAAGCCCATCGCATGCTGGACCGAGCCGTAGTTGCTGGCCACCATCACACCGGCCAGCGCCGCCAGGGCGGCGCCGATGGCGAAGGTGGCGGCAATCACCGTGTCGGGCCGCACGCCCATCAGCGCGGCCACGCGCGGGTTCTCGGCCGTGGCGCGCATCGCGCGGCCCAGGCGGCTGCGGTGGATCAGCAGCATCAGGCCGGCCAGGGTGAGCGCGGTGACGCCGAGGATCGCCACCTGCGTGAAGGTGATGACCGCCCCGCCGACGTGGAAGACCTGGTTGGGCAGCAGCGTCGGATAGGGCTTGTAGCCGGGCTTCCACAGGATCATCGCCAGCGTCTGCAGCAGCAGGCTGACGCCCATGGCGGTGATCAGCGGTGCGAGCCGCGGCGCATCGCGCAGCGGCCGGTAGGCCAGGCGCTCGATCGCCACGTTCAGCACCATGCACACGCCCATGGCCACGGCCAGCGCGATCAGCAGCAGCAGCACCCCGGGCAGGGTGCCGGGACCGATCAGGGTGATGACCGTCCAGCTCACCATGGCGCCGACCATCAGCACCTCGCCATGGGCGAAGTTGATCAGGTTGATGATCCCGTAGACCATGGTGTAGCCCAGGGCCACCAGCGCATAGATGCTGCCGAGGACCAGGCCGTTGATGATCTGCTGGAGGAAGATGTCCATCGCGTGGTGGGGATCGCGCTGCGGGCGGGTCGGCGCCGCCGGTGGCCGGGACGGTGCAGAGCAAGAAGCCCGCCGGCCCGCCCCCGGGGCCTTGCTCAGGGCGGCGCGAGTGTAGCGGCGGCCCCCGCACCGGCCCGGCAGGGAAGACCCGCCGCGCGGGGGGCGCCGGGCTCAGCCCTTGCGACCGCGGGCCTCGGCATCAAGCTGGCGCAGTTGCGCGAGCTTCTCGCCGATCTTGAGCTCCAGGCCGCGCGGCACGGGTTCGTAGAAGCGCGGCTCGGGCAGGCCCTCGGGAAAGTAGCGCTCGCCCGCGGCATAGGCCCCGGCCTCGTCGTGGGCGTAGCGGTAATCCTTGCCGTGGTCGAGCTGCTTCATGAGCTGGGTGGGCGCATTGCGCAGGTGCAGCGGCACCGGCCGGCTGCCGTCCTGCGCGACCAGGCGGCGCGCCGCCTTGTAGGCGGTGTAGACGGCATTGCTCTTGGGCGCGACGGCCAGGTAGATCACCGCCTCGGCCAGGGCCAGCTCGCCCTCGGGCGAGCCCAGGCGCTCATAGGTCTCGACCGCATCCAGGCACAGGCGCAGGGCGCGCGGGTCGGCCAGGCCGATGTCCTCGGCGGCCATGCGGATCAGGCGGCGGCCGATGTAGCGGCCGTCGGCACCGCCGTCGAGCATGCGCACCATCCAGTAGAGCGCGGCATCGGGGCTGGAGCCGCGCACGCTCTTGTGCAGGGCGGAGATGCTGTCGTAGAAGGCGTCGCCGCCCTTGTCGTAGCGACGCAGTTGCGCGCCGAGCAGCTTTTCCAGCAGGGCCGCATCGATGCTGGCCGTGCCCTGCGGCAGCATGGCCACCACGTTCTCGTAGGTGTTGAGCAGGCGGCGGGCATCGCCGTCGGCATAGCCGATCAGGCGCGCCTGGGCCTCGTCCGCGAGGGGCGGCGCGTCCAGCAGGGCGCGGCCGCGTTCGAGCAGCACGGCCTGGTCGGCCTCGCCCAGCGGTTGCAGCACATGCACGGTGGCGCGCGAGAGCAGCGCGGCATTGACCTCGAAGCTGGGGTTCTCGGTGGTCGCGCCGATGAAGGTGAAGAGCCCGCTTTCCACATGCGGCAGGAAGGCGTCCTGCTGGGCCTTGTTGAAGCGGTGCACCTCGTCGACGAAGACGATGCAGCGGGCTGCGGGCGCGGCCGGCGCGGCGGCGGCGCTGAGCAGGTCGGGGGCCGCGGCCGGCGCGGCGCCGCGGGCGGCCTGGGCCAGGTCGACCGCCTCGCGGATGTCCTTCACGCCGCCGAGCACGGCCGAGATGGCGATGAAGCGCGCGCCGAAGGCCTCGGCCGTCAGGCGCGCCAGCGTGGTCTTGCCGGTGCCGGGCGGACCCCAGAGGATCATGGAATGCAGGCGCCCGGTCTCGAAGGCCATGCGCAGCGGCTGGCCGGGGCCGAGCAATTGCGGCTGGCCGATGACCTCGTCGAGGTGGCGCGGCCGCAGGCGCTCGGCCAGCGGCGCGGCAGGGTCGGGGCGGGCAGCCACGTTCGGCAGGGCGGGGCGGCGCGGTGCGGGCGCTGCGGCGGGCCGACGGCCTCAGGGCCGCAGCACGTCCGCGCCCTTGGGCGGCGTGAAGCGGAAGCGATCGGCCGCCAGCACCGGATTGCTCTCCACGGCGCTGAAGACGATGCGCGAGCGCTGGCCGAAGGCGTCGAGGATCTCGACCTCGCTCAGCGCCTTGTCGCGGAAGGCGATCTTCAGGCTCTGGATGCCGCTGTCGCCGATGCGCGGTGTCGCGCGCAGCCATTGCTGGCCCTCGGCATCGGGCAGGGCTTCAAGCTTGAAGTCCTTGTCGACCTTGCCGCCGGCCAGCAGGGCCGCCGGGGTGGCGCCCAGGGCCTGGTTCATCGGTCGCACAGTGACCTGTTCGAGATCGACATCGTGCAGCCAGACCTGCTGGCCGTCGCCGACGATGAGCTGCTCGAAGGGCGCGTCGTAGGCGAAGCGGAAGCGGTCGGGCCGCATGAACTCGAAGCGGCCGCTGCTGCGCTTGACCTTGCTGCCGTCGGGCGAGCTGACGGTCTGGGTGAAGCTGGCGCGGCCGGTCTTGACCTCGTCGACGAAGGCCTGCAGCGTGCCCAGGGCATCGGCACGGGCCGGCAGGGCCGCGGCCAGCAGCAGGCCGCAGGCGCCGGCGATCAGCCAGCGGCGGGGGACGGACGAGGCGGTGGGGCGAAGGGTCTTCATGCGGATTCGTCGCGACGCGGCACGATCAGGTCGCGGTTGCCGTTGGTGGACATGGCCGATACGAGTCCGGACTTCTCCATCTGTTCCAGCAATCGGGCCGCGCGGTTGTAGCCAATGCGCAGATGGCGCTGCACCAGCGAGATGGAGGCCTTGCGGTTCTGCAGCACGATGGCGACGGCCTGGTCGTACATCGGGTCGGACTCGCCCTCGCCGCTGGCGCCCAGGCCGGTGGCATTGCTGTCGTTGCCGTCCTCGCCGTCGAGCGTGCCGCCTTCAAGGATGCCCTCGATGTAGTTGGGCTCGCCCTGGCTCTTGAGGTAGTCGACCACGCGGTGCACCTCCTCGTCGCTGACGAAGGCGCCGTGCACCCGCACCGGCAGGCCGGTGCCGCTGGGCATGTAGAGCATGTCGCCCATGCCGAGCAGGGCCTCGGCGCCCATCTGGTCGAGGATGGTGCGGCTGTCGATCTTGCTGCTGACCTGGAAGGCGATGCGGGTCGGGATGTTGGCCTTGATGAGGCCGGTGATCACGTCCACGCTGGGCCGCTGGGTGGCTAGGATCAGGTGGATGCCGGCGGCGCGCGCCTTCTGCGCGAGGCGGGCGATCAGTTCCTCGATCTTCTTGCCCACCACCATCATCAGGTCGGCCAGCTCGTCGATGACGATGACGATGTGCGGCAGGCGATCCAGCGGCTCGGGCGCCTCGGGCGTCAGGCTGAAGGGATTGGGCAGCAACTCGCCGCGCTCGCGGGCCTCGTCGAGCTTCTTGTTGTAGCCGGCGAGGTTGCGCACGCCCAGCTTGCTGAGCAGCTTGTAGCGCCGCTCCATCTCGCCCACCCCCCAGTTCAGCGCATTGGCCGCCTGCTTCATGTCGGTGACGACGGGGCAGAGCAGGTGAGGGATGGCCTCGTAGACGCTCATCTCCAGCATCTTCGGGTCGATCAGGATCAGCCGCACATCGCGCGCCTCGGCCTTGTAGAGCAGGCTGAGGATCATGGCGTTGATGCCGACCGACTTGCCCGAGCCGGTGGTGCCGGCCACCAGGCAGTGCGGCATCTTGGCCAGGTCGGCCACCACCGGGCCGCCGACGATGTCCTTGCCCAGGCCCATGGTCAGCATGGAGGCCGCGTCGTTGTAGGCCTTGGAGCCGAGGATCTCGGCCAAGCGGATGGTCTGGCGCCGGGCGTTGGGCAGCTCCAGGGCCATGGTGGTCTTGCCGGGAATGGTCTCGACCACGCGGATCGACACCAGGCTCAGCGAGCGAGCCAGGTCCTTGGCCAGGTTGACGACCTGCGCGCCCTTCACGCCGGTGGCCGGCTCGATCTCGTAGCGGGTGATGACCGGGCCGGGCGAGGCGGCCACCACGCGCACCTCGACGCCGAAGTCCTTGAGCTTCTTCTCGATCAGCCGGCTGGTCATCTCCAGCGTCTCGGGCGTGACGGTGGTCTGCGCGCCCGGCGCGGCATCGAGCAGATGGACCTGCGGCAGCTTGCTGTCGCCGGGCTCGCGGAACAGCGGCGGCTGCATCTCCTGCTGCACGCGGCGCGAGGGCTTGATCTCGGGCGGCGGCGGGTCGATCACGACCGGGGGATGGGCGATCTGGGGCTCGCGGTCTAGGGCCAGTTCGACTTCGCGCTCGCGCAGGGCCTGCTCGCCCAGGCGGGCATCCTCGGCCCGCTCGACACGGTGGCGGCGCTGCTCGCGCAGGCGATCGAGGCCGGCGCCCAGGGCCTCGGCCAGCCGCAGCCAGGAAAAGCCCAGGGCCAGCGGCAGCGCGGCCAGCAGCGCGGCAATGCCCAGTGCGCCGGAAGCGGCATGGCCGAAGGCGGTCAGGCTGCCCTGGCCCAGCATCATGCCCAGCACCCCGCCGCCCTGGGCGCCGGGCAGGGCCGCCTCGAACCGGTAGAAGCGCGACCATTCCAGCGCGCAGCTTGCAGCCAGCAGGGCAGCCAGGCCCAGCAGCAGCGGCAGGCCGGCCGCCGGGGCGCGCCGCAGCAG